>NZ_FWZU01000001.1:0-600000 GCF_900177375.1 Desulfovibrio gilichinskyi
GTTAAGACCTCCATCGCCGATGATACTGCTAGGTAGCTAGTGGGAAAGTAGGTCGTCGCAAGGACTTTATTTTTAAAGAAACCCCGTACATAATATATGTACGGGGTTTCTTGCGTTGGCGGGGGGATTTTCATCTCCCCTTTCGTTGAGGTAGAGCCCAAGTTTTTTAAAATCGGAACTGCCAGATTATATATGTTAATAGCTGTTGACAGCGCGAAGTTCTTTCTATAGACCTTTTTCTCCTGCTTCGGCATGGATTGTTCATTAAGAATTACGCTCTGAGCGAATAAAGATATTTTTGATATTTGTCCTTGCGACCATTGAGGAGGGGCCACACCCGATCCCTTTCCGAACTCGGAAGTTAAGACCTCCATCGCCGATGATACTGCTAGGTAGCTAGTGGGAAAGTAGGTCGTCGCAAGGACTTTATTTCTAAAAACCCCTGTACATGTTAAATGTATAGGGGTTTTCTCGTCTAAGTGAAGTTATAGAATTAACTAAGGCTAGATTAAGTATGTCGATTTAACTTATCGATTCCGAGGAAATTATGGTTACTTTGGTTATTTGCGCACTTATTCCGATCTTTTTAATGATAATCGGCGGCGGTTTTGCCTATAGACGCGAAATTTTGCCTGAAAACAGTGCTGCTGTATTAAATGGATTTGTTTGCTACTTCACACTTCCTGCACTTATTTTCGGAACTCTTGCCACAACACCGGTACACGAAATAGCTCAGCTAGGATTTATCTCAGCCTTTACCGGCTCAATGGTTGTGTCCTATCTGCTGATGTTTATATTTTCAAAGTATGTATTTAAATCTCATTACACAGAAAGTTCTATGCGCGCCCTGTCAGGAAGTTTCCCGAATTGTGCATTTCTAGGACTGCCTGTGATGCTTTCCTTGTTCGGTAGTGGTAAGGATGTGCTTATTGCCACTACTCTCGCTATTCTCTTGCCTACTGTACTAATTATTATTGTGGTAGCTACGTTTTCTTTGCATAGAGCAGATAAAGATAAATCTGTATTCGCAATACTATGTTCAATAATGATTTCGATGTTGAAAACTCCGCTGATTGCATCTGCATTAGTCGGCATTATGTTTTCTGTGCTGCAGATCCAGCTACCGGAATTTCTAAGTAAAAGTTTGCATAGTTTCGGAATGACTTCTATTCCGTGCGCACTTTTTGCAGTTGGAATTGTTCTTTGTAAGCAGAAAATTGAGCTTAAATGGGTAAATATATTATCGGTTAATTTTTCTAAAATGGTTTTACAGCCAGTCATAGCGGCAATTTTATTGCTGTTATTTAAGGTTCCTGAAAATATGTTTCTTATGGGAGTTGTGTTAGCAGGAATGCCCGCGGCTGCCTTAACCTGCGTATTGGCGCAGGAATATAATACACTCGAAATGGAAACTTCTACTTTTTTATTAATTACTACATTAATCTATCTGCCATGCTTACTTGGAACTCTGGCCATTGCTAATCTCTTCGGAATTACATTTTAATATTTTATTTCTCCTAAAAAAATCCGCATCCCATATAAATTGAGATGCGGATTTTCTACGTTTGTATATGTGTTTAAGCTTAATACATAGCCTGCGGCAGGAATAAAATGATATCAGGGAATATTGCAAACAAAATTAACCCTACGATAATTGCCAGAAGAAATGGAATAGTTCCCTTGAATATCTCTTCTAAAGTTATGGATGGTTCAAACTTTTTAGCCATTCCGTAGACCACGTAGACGTTGATTCCTACCGGCGGAGTTATAACTCCGATTTGTGTGACCAATACTATAATTATTCCAAACCATATCGGGTCGAATCCAAGTGACATCACTACAGGATAGAATACAGGGATTGTAAGCATTATCAGAGCTAAAGCATCCATGAAACAGCCGCCTATAAAATATATGGTGAGGATCATGGCCATAATGATAAGCGGATGAAGATCGAAAGAAGCAGTCCATTCTGCTACATTAAACGGGATTCTTGTCACTGCTAGAAATTTTCCGAATATTACCGCACCGGCAACGAGTAACAGAACCATGCAGGATGTACGAAGTGTTTCATAAAGTGAATTTAAAAAAGCCTGCCATGTAAGTTGCCTTTTGATGATTGCTAAAACAAGTATTCCGAGAACTCCGACTGCTGCAGATTCGTTCGGAGTGAAAAAACCGAAAAACATTCCGCCTATTACCAGGGCGAAAATTATAAATGTATCAGCAAGCCCGATCAGTGAATGCATTTTCTCGGCAAAAGTGAAGGTCTCACCTTTAGGGCCGAGATTAGGGTTTCTGTGGCACTGGATAGCAATTGCCGCAATAAAAAGAAGTGTAAGAACAATTGATGGGATTATTCCAGCCATGAATAACTCACCGATTGACTGCTCGGTTAGCACTCCGTAAACAATCAGAACTACACTGGGCGGCATTATCATCCCTAGTCCGCCGCCTGAGGCTACAGATCCTGCTGCAAGCGAATTTGAATATCCATACCGTTTCATTTCAGGAATGCCTACAGTAGCCATCGTAGCAGCTGTGGCAGGGCTTGAACCACATACAGATCCGAATGCTGTACATGCCGCAACAGTCGCCATTGCCAGTCCTCCTTGAATATTTCCAAAGAAGTGGTACGCAGTGTTATAAAGTTTACGACTTATACCGCTGTTAAAAGCGAGCTGTCCCATTAAAATAAAAAGAGGAACGGTTGCCAGACTGTACGATGAAAATGAATCGTAAAAACTTCTGGATAGTAAGTTCAGGCCGCCTTTCATAGATATTAGAAATGAAAATCCGCTGAAACCTACAAGTGTCATTACATATGCAACAGGCATGCGGGTCAGGAAAAGAGCCAGCATTACTAAAACGCCGAGGATTCCGGCAGTACTCGGTTCCATATTACTTATCCCCCAAAAAATGCTCGGCTACTTCTTTAAGCAGAGTCAGTGTGAAACATCCGAACCCGAAACCAAGTGTGTAGATTATCATATAAGTCGGCAGTGCTAGTGTCATGGTGACTTCACCAGCTTCTTTCAGGCTTTGCCCGTATAGAACAAGCCTCCATGCAACCACAGCGAAAAGAGCCGCGCTTATAATATTAGTTACGCATTTTATATTGTGACGAGTTCTCCGCGTAAATTTGCTGACAAGGAATTCCACTCCGATGTTGCTTTTTTGCGAGTGGGTGTAACCGAGTGCAAGCCCGGTCGTTAATACCGCAAGTACCGCAATCATTTCTTCAACTCCGAAGATCGGAGAACCGAATGCACCGCGGGATATGATATCTGCTCCCGTCAGCAGGGCCATACTGATAAGGCAAAATGCTGCAATATTTTTCAGTACGCTTTCAAGTTTGTTTATCAGGGTTGAAATTTTTAGTTCACTCACAGGTTTCTCCATTATAGAAACGTAAGTCTGATTTTATTCTTAAAAAAGTTCAAGACCGCATATCTATTGTCTGCGGCCTTGAACTTATAGCTCAGTAAATAATATTTATTTATAATATCAGTGCGTTATTTGTCGTTGTACTTTGCGAGTGACTCGACAGTGAAGTCTAGGATTTCCTTGCCGTTTAATCCTTTATCGTTTGTCATTTTTACATATTCATCCATCATAGGGGCGGCTTTTTCTTTCCAGCGGAGACCTTCAGCTTCACTTAAGGTGATGAATTTTCCACCCTTGCTCTCAAAATACTCTCTGCCGACGGCGTCGCTTTCATCCCAAGCCTGACCGTGTTTTACAGCCCATTCTTTATTGATATCTAAGATAATTTTCTGGAGGTCGGCAGGGATTGATTTCCATTTGTTCTTGTTCATTACAACAAAAAAAGTGGTAGTATATCCAACTGGAAAATCGAGTGTGCAATAGTCTACAACTTCAGCCATTTTCCAGCCTTTATTAGTTTCCATAGGGTACATTCCGCCGTTTACAACGCCTTTACGAATGGCTTGATATGAATCTGGCATGGACATTGCGACTGGCGCAGCACCAAGAATTTGAATTAACTTTGCGCAGTTTCCTGTGCCGCGTAATTTTAATCCCTGTATATCTTCTAAAGTTTTTACAGGCGTTTTAGCTGTGAAAAGGAGACCCGGCCCGTGTGCGTGGAAGTACATTGGAGCAACATCATCAAATTCTTCGGGTTTAAATTTTTCAAATACTTCATTTGCGACCTTTGTAGCCGCTGCGCCGGATTTATAACCTAATGGAAGGTCAAGTGCAGCCATTGTTGGAAAACGCCCGCGTGAATACGCAAGAGCGGAAAGCCCTATATCCGAGAGACCTTCAACAACTCCGTCATAGCATTGTTTTGCTTTGGTGAGAGTGCCGCCGGGGAAGTAGGAAATTTTGATTTTACCATCTGTGCGTTTTTCTACTTCTTTGCACCATGCTTCAGCAAGCTTTGACTGAACATGTGTAGGCGGGAAAAAATTGGAGTAGGTGAGTGTAATGGTTTCTGCTTCAGCTGAAAGAGGCATTGCGGAAAATCCGATTACGAAGGCAATGACGGTAAGAAGTAGCTTTTTCATTTTCTCTCCATTAAAACGTTTGTAATTAAGTTTTAGCTGTTAATTTTTTTCAGTCCATTTGCCAAAGCAAGGGAGATCGCCGTTTCGCGAACATCTTTTAAGCTTACAAAACCTGTTTTAAGAGCATTTTGAACCATGAAACCTTCAAAAAGAACGGTATTGAATGCACCTAATTTTTCAGGCGGGTAGTCTGTTTCAATGAATTTGCGGACTAAGTTTGCAAAGACTTTTTCGGACAATCTGTATTGACTGAGACTGAGATCATCGCGCAATTCCTGAATGCGTGATGCATAAACTGTAAATTCTAAAAAAACTTTTGCCCAGTTATCGTCTTCCACAATTACTTCCAGAAAATCCCAGATAATATGCATAACTTCTGCAAGACTTTTTGCTTTATCTAGCCGCTGATCTCTGGAGTTGCGGTATGCTGTAAGTTTATTTTCAACTATTTCTAAAAAAAGTTTGTCCTTGCTCACCCAGTGCCGATAAAAACTTCCCTTTGAATAACCTGCATGAGTTGTTATTTCGGCGACAGTGGTTGCCATGTACCCATTTATGCCGAAAAGTTCTTCTGCAGAATTTATCAATTCTTCTTTAGTTTGTTTGGATTTTTCCTGTTGTTTTCTAGCCATTTGGCTTTCTCCTAAACAATGTTGCGGCCTATGGTCACAAAATGACCGCCGGTCATCTTTGCAGAGATATAACTTTGAGGTATAATACTGTCAAGATCATTCTAAATAGTAATGTGAAAGATGGTTAGGATTATAAATTACAAATTAAAAAGGTTGCCATAGTCTTTTTAACAGGTTTCGATAATTTGATTTTCGTACTTTTGTTTGCAATGCTCAGTTCATAAATTTTGAAAAAAAGAGGCTCAAATCAAATGAGATTTATTTGGCTTAGTTTAATATTGCTTGCAGTCTGTTTTGCTTCTTTTCCAGTTTCAGCACATCCGCTTGGTGAGGTTGTACAAGAGACAACTGTTCAAAATGAAGGTGCGCGAATTCTTATTATTTACAAAACGGCTATAGGTCCATCCATAACTGCAACTCTTGTCCCGGATGCGAATCGTGATGGCAAGGTTACATCAGTGGAAGAAGCAGATCTGGCCTTGGCGATACATAAAATTCTGTACCCCAATATTGAAGTCGTTTTAGATGGTAAACCCGTCGTGATTGATCTTTATTACGACTCTGTAGCTCCGGCCGTTGGCGGTTATAATAATGGTTTACGTTTGAATCTGATTTATTCCGTCAGTATTGCGCCGGATTCAGTAAGCCACAATCTTAAAATTACTGATCATAATTTTAGAGCTGGAGAATTGAAATGGTTAAAATGGTTTGTTCAGGCAGAGCCTGGCGTAAGCAAAGTTGTGACTACAGGAAATTCCAGAACTTTGGATTATGCTTTTACAAATCTTGCTGCAGGAGCGAATAATTCTCAATCAACTTTGAGAGGTGTCGGCGGTATTGACTCAAACAACGCGCTGGCACCTGAACCTAAGGAAAATTCAAGTCAGGCCACTTTAAGGGAATACCTTTCAAGAGAAAATTTAGGAACCGGAACAGTTTTGTTTGCTTTGGGAATGGCCTTTATCCTTGGAATGGGGCACGCTTTGAGTCCGGGGCATGGTAAAGCTATGGTTGCGGCGTATCTGATCGGACGCAGCGGAAAGATTAAAGATGCATGTACGCTCGGAATAATTGTTACGATAACGCATGTATCAAGTGTTATTGTGCTGGGTGTTGTAGCTTTGTTACTATCGAGATATTTTCTGCCTGGAGCTCTTTACCCTTGGCTCGGTGCTTTTTCCGGAGTGCTGGTTTTTTTGGTGGGATATATTATGCTCGCTAAACGTGCTTTGCATGGACATCATCATAATCATACACATGATCATGATCCAAGTGAGGAAAGTGGTGCGGTCTCTTGGTGGTCTATGCTCAGTCTGGGGATTGCGGGAGGAATGGTTCCCTGTCCTACTGCTCTTGTGGTTTTGCTGGCGGCGGTTGCACTCGGAAGAATTTTTTTCGGGTTTATGCTGATCCTTGCATTCAGTTTCGGCCTTGCAGCGGTTTTAATTTTAATCGGTATTTTAACTGTTCGGGCTTCAAAATTAACAGAAAAATTTTCAGGCTCACACCGCTGGATTGAAAATTTACCTGTCGCCAGCGGAGGGCTTGTTATGATTGCAGGAATTGCCATCACATTAAATGCTCTGAGCGCAGGCGGCATTTTGAAATTTTTCCCATAAAAATGTTCGATATTTTCACACTAAAAAACCCCTCAACAGCTAACTGCGAGGGGTTGTTAAAAATAAATTCAAGTAATATTTAGAGCTGGTCGCCGGTTTTTCCGAAACGACGCTGTCTTTTAGTAAAGTCGGCTAAAGCTTTTTCCAATTCATCTGGAGTAAAGTCCGGCCAATACACATCAGTAAAGTATAACTCAGAATATGCAGCCTGAAACAGTAAATAATTTGAAAGCCGCTGCTCTCCGCTGGTGCGGATAATTAAATCAGGGTCCGGCTGTCCGGCTGTATACAAATTTTCGGAAATAGCTTTCTGGGTGATCTGATCTTCCCGCAGTCCCGAAGATATTAGTTTTTTACAAGCTCGCACCAATTCATCCCTGCCTGAATAATTCAGTGCAAGGTTTAATGTCATTGAGCTGCAATGCTGAGTCTTCTTTATGGTATGGGCAACAACCTGCTTTACGCCGAATGGGAAGTCAGAAAGCTCTCCCAAAACTTTTAAGCGTATGTCCTGCTCACACAGGTTTAGCAGTTCTTTTTTTAAAAAAACTGTCAGCAGATTGAAGAGCTGCGCTATTTCGTCTTTTGGCCTTGCCCAGTTCTCCTTGGAGAAAGTGTACAGGGTCAAATGTTTAATACCGAGTTCACGGCTTTTTTCTACAATAGCTTTAGCTGCTTCAGTGCCGGCTTTATGACCTTCGCTGCGCGAAAGGTCTCTAGCCTTTGCCCATCTACCATTACCATCCATAATGATGGCTACGTGTCGGGGCATCATTATGTTATATTTCCAGAATTTCCTTTTCTTTTGCTAAAAAGAGGTCATCACATTTTTTGATAAAGTCGTCAGTAAGCTTTTGCACATCATCTTGTGATTTATGCATTTCATCTTCGTTGATATCTTTATCTTTTTCAAGTTTCTTAAATGTATCATTCATGTCGCGGCGGACGTTGCGGATAGCCACTTTAGAATCTTCAGTGAATTTTTTAGCAACTTTTACGAGATCTTTACGACGCTCTTCAGTTAAAGGCGGAATGCTGATACGAATAAGTTTTCCGTCGTTAACCGGGTTAAGTCCTAAGTCGGATTTAAGGAGTGCCTTATCAATCAGAGCGAATGCTCCTTTATCCCATGGCTGTATAGTAATTGTGCGGGAATCCGGCACAGCAACTGAAGCCAGCTGGTTTATCGGAGTGGGAGTTCCATAGTAATCAACCTTAACATGATCTATCAGGCCGGTTGAAGCTCTTCCTGTGCGCAGTCTTACAAAGTCACCGCTAAGACTGGTTAGAGCTCCTTCCATTCTTTTAATGCCATCTGACATAACTTCATTAATCATTCTTTCCTCCATGAACAATTGTTCCGATCTTTTCACCTCTGACAACCCTTGAGATGTTACCTTCTTCAAAAAGGTTGAAGACAATTATGGGCAGGTTGTTATCCATGGCTAATGAAATAGCTGTGGAGTCCATAACCCCGATCCGTTTTTCAAGGGTTTCAATATAAGTGATAGATTCAAATTTAACTGCATCTGAATGTTTCATTGGGTCTTTATCATAGACACCGTCGACTTTGGTAGCTTTAATAATAGCTTCGGCCTTAAGTTCCATTGCTCTGAGAGCTGCGGCTGTATCTGTTGTGAAAAAGGGATTACCTGTTCCGGCAGCACAAATGACTACGCGTCCTTTTTCAAGATGGCGGATAGCTCTGCGGCGTATGTATGGTTCCGCAACAGCCTGCATCGGGATAGCTGATAAAACTCGTGTGTCGCAGTCAAGTTTTTCAAGTGCGTCCTGAACAGCAAGGGCATTCATCACAGTTGCGAGCATTCCCATGTAGTCGGCTGAAGATCTGTCCATTCCTTTAGCAGAAGCGGATAAACCTCTAAAAATATTTCCGCCGCCGATAACTAAAGCAACCTGTACTCCGGTTTTGGCTACAGCTGCAATTTCTCTACAGAACTTGTTGATTGCCGCAGGTTCAATACCGAACTGCTGATCCCCGGCGAGAGCTTCACCGCTGAGTTTGATCATTACTCGTGAATAGTGCAATTTGTCCATAGTTTACCCCGTTTTTCCGCGGACATTGTCCGGTTATGAGTAGAAGCAGATCCGGAAAAGATTAGCCTTGAGTCGTGGGGGATTCTCCACGCTTAAGTTTCCGGTAAGCATTAACTATTTTTTAAAATATATGTGAGTTTTTTGATAACAGAGAGTCTGCTTCAATGAACTCGGCATAGTAAAATCCTTCCCTAAAAAAACTCAAATTCTTACGAGTCGTTACTCCGTATTGAATCTGAGCTGAAATATTTTCCATCGCGATGTCTCCTTAAATCCGGATGTTGTTCTCTTCCGGCTCGGGTGTTTACTGCGTGGGTTTAAGGCAATATAGGGAATTTTTTTTACTTATCTCGTCCTTCGGCAGGAGAGCTGCCAAGTATCTAAAAAATCGGGCAAAAAAAACGGGCCTTGCGGCCCGTTTCATAATCCGTCTTATTCTTCTTCGGCTTCTTCTGCACCACTTGCTGCTTCAGCAAGGTTGATGCGTGCGAATCGACCGATCTGCATATTCTCACCGAGAATAGCGATGGTTTCGTTAACGAGATCTTTAATTGTTTTCTTGTCGTCTTTAATAAAAGGCTGTTCAAGAAGACATACTTCTTTGTAATATTTCTGAATACGTCCAACAACGATCTTTTCAGCAATATTAGCAGGTTTACCTTCTTCAATAGACTGCTGAAGATAAATTGCTTTTTCTTTTTCAAGAATGTCCTGAGGAAGTTCTTCAGGGCTTACACAGATAGGGTTGGTAGCAGCAATCTGCATAGCAACGTCTTTAGCAAGCTGAATGAACTGGTCGGATTTAGCAACAAAGTCAGTTTCACATTTAACTTCAACTATAGCAGAAAGCTTACCGTTGCTGTGCATGTAAGAACCGATAAGTCCTTCACTTGTAGCACGTCCGGCTTTTTTAGCAGCTTTAGAAAGTCCTTTTTCGCGAAGGTAAGTGATAGCTTTTTCTTGATCACCATCACATTCAGCGAGAGCTTTCTTACAATCCATCATACCTACGCCGGTAAGTTCACGCAGGGCTTTTACCATCTGGGCAGTAATAGCAGCCATGATTAATCTTCCCCTTGAGCGGTTTCTTCAGCTTCAACTTCAGGAGCAACAGCTTTTTCAGTTGCTTTGACTTTTTCTTCAACCATAGTTGTGTCTTCTTTGCGACGAGCTGCGCCTTCGATGCAAGCGTCAGCCATGTGAGCTGCGAACAGCTTGATAGCGCGGATAGCGTCATCGTTACCTGGGATGATGTAATCAACCAGGTCAGGGTCACAATTAGAGTCAACAACAGCAACTACCGGGATACCGAGTTTGCGGCATTCAAGAATAGCAATATGTTCACGCTTGGGGTCAATGACGAATGCGACAGCTGGAGATCCGTTGAGATCTTTAATACCGCCGAGTGCGAGGGTAAGTTTTTTAACCTCGCGGCCCATCATTACGATTTCCTTTTTAGGGAAGCGTTTGATGGAACCGTCTTCGAACATTTCTTCAAGGTTTTTAAGGCGATCAATACGACGTTTGATTGTCTGGAAGTTGGTGAGAGTTCCACCCATCCAACGATGTGTTACATGAAACATTCCTGCGCGTGCAGCTTCAGTTGCAACAGCTTCCTGAGCCTGACGTTTGGTTCCGATGAAAAGGACTTTTCCGCCTTTTGCAACAGAGTCAGAAATGAAATCGTGAGCTTTACGGAAAAGTTTAACAGTCTGCTGGAGGTCCATGATATGGATTCCGTTACGTGCGCCAAAGATGTAAGGACGCATTTTAGGATTCCATCTGCGAGTCTGGTGACCGAAATGAACGCCTGTTTCCAGCATTTGTTTCATAGTTACATAAGCCATAATAATTCTCCTGGGTTTTATCTTCCACCTCGGCATCAACAGACTCCACAACAATTGTGAAGCACCCTTATTCGACCGAGGTGTGCGAATTTAGCTACGCACAACTACGGGAAAATTGATTTGAAATCAACCCCGGATGCGAGCAAAAATAAAATACTTTGAAAGTGCCGTAAATCCAACTTTCGGCAGAGCCATGCTTCTATTGCACAGGTGTGCGGATAGATTCATAATTTATTACTGTATTGGATAAAATACCTATGCCTTCTATTTCCACCTCAACCTCGTCTCCCGGTGATAAAGGTCCGATTCCGGGAGGAGTGCCGGTCAATATAACATCACCCGGGGTGAGAGTCATGACATGTGAGATAAAACTGATAAGCTGCGCCGGAGAGTATATCATGTCGGAGGTATTACCTTCCTGCCTGACTTTACCGTTGACAATTGTTCTGAGTGACAGAGAATTGGGATCGGTAATTCCGGTTTCAATGCATGGTCCAATCGGGGCGAAAGTATCAAATCCTTTAGCTCTCGCGAAAACTTTATCTTTTTTTTGAAGATCTCTGGCTGTCACATCGTTGGCACAGGTATATCCGAAGATATGTTTTGCCACATTTTCCGGCAGTATATTTTTCCCGGTCTGACCTATTATAATTGCCAACTCACCTTCAAAATCAACATGCTCGGACATAGCGGGAATAACAATTTTATCACCGTTACCGATGATAGCGGACGGAGGTTTAAAGAAAATCATCGGTTCTTCGGGGATTTCCATATTCAGTTCACGGGCATGCTCGTGATAGTTAAGCCCGGCGCATATTATTTTTGAAGGAACTGCTATAGGAAGTATTGTGCATTCCGCAACCGGAATAAGATTCTTCTTGTTATTTTTTGACAGCAGCGGCTTGAAAAAAATATTATCCTCGATCGTTGCGTAAAAGATGGACTCGTTGTGTTTAATTCTGAAGACTTTCATTTTAACCTTTAAGTTTTTTTATTATAATTGGGACAACATATCACAATTTTTTAAAAATATCATGTATTCTTTATGGCTAAATTACAGGTAGTTGCAGATCTAAATTTCGCATTTGGACTCTATTTCCTGAGCTTCGTTTCCGGTCAGAGAAATAATGAGCGGGATGACCACCGGATCGCGCCCTAAAACCTTGCGGAAAAATCTTCGTAATGCAGAGCGGATTCTTTCTTTGAGTTTAACCGTCTGGCCCGGCGGAATGTTTTCAAAAACATCTAAAATTATACATTTCGCGTCTTCAAGGACATGCGAATACTGCTGCTCAAAAACAAATCCTTTAGAAGTTACTTCCGGTCCGCGAATAATTTCTCCGGTGTTAACGTCAATTACTATGGTTACGATGACGAGTCCTTCTCCGGCTAAAAGCTGCCGTTCTTTAATAACAGACTGCCCGACATCGCCGACACCTTTGCCGTCTACGAGTGTGCATTGAACAGGGATTACTTCTTCAACACGGATTCCATGAGTCAGAAAGGTGATAGGTTCGCCGTCTTCAATAACTAAAGCTTTTTCCGGAGCTACTCCTGTTTCAACTGCGAGTCTGGAATGTTTGACCAGATGTCTGTATTCACCGTGAACCGGGATAAAATATTTGGGCTTAACCGTTTCAAGCATTGTTCGCAGCTCTTCTTTGTGAGCGTGACCTGATGCATGGATACCATGTTTCTTTTCATGAAGAACTTCCGCACCGAGCTTATAAAGTCTGTTGATGACTCGCGTTATAGCTTTCGTATTGCCCGGTATAAAGCGGGAAGACATGAGGATAAGGTCACCCTTATGTATCTTGAGTTGGCGGTGTTCTTCGGTTGAAAGCCGTGAAAGTGCGGCAAGAGCTTCTCCCTGTGAACCTGTTACCAGTATAACTATTTCGTGATCATCATAGTAGGGCAGGTCTTCTATTTCGACAATTGCAGAAGATGGAATGCGCATTTGCCCAAGATCTCTTGCCAGATCAATATTTCTGGCAAGGCTTCTGCCGCTGATTCCTACTTTTCTGCCTGTTTCAGCTGCAAGGTCGAATATTTCCTGCATCCGCTGAATGTGACTTGAAAAAAGAGTTACTAAAATGCGTCCTTCAGCTTCTTCAAAAATATTGCGCATGGCCCCTTTGATATCTCTTTCAGTCAGGGCGTATCCGTCCTGTTCAATATTGGTTGAATCTGAAAGAAGCAGGGTTATCCCTTGGCGTGAAAACTCTTTGATGGCATTTAAGTCAGTTCCATGTCCGTCAAGAGGGTTGCGGTCTATTTTAAAATCACCTGTATGTATGACCCTTCCTACAGGCGTTTCAATCCCGAGCGCAAAACCGTCTATTATCGAGTGACAGACTGGAAAGAAGTTAAAAAATAAATCACCGAACTGAACTCTGTCATAGGCTTTAACTTCGCGCAGATCGACATAATCAATGAGATTATGTTCCTGCAGTTTATTTTCAACCAGCCCCAGAGTAAATTTAGACCCGTAAACAGGTACATTAATATAAGGAAGAAGCCACGGCAACGCTCCGATATGATCTTCATGACCATGAGTTAAAACAATCGCTTTAAGGCGATCTTTCAGAGCCAGAATATGGTCAAAGCGTGGAATGGCAACATCTACACCGAAAAGAGCATTATCTGGAAAGAGCAGTCCGCAGTCTACAATAACGACATTCTCTTCAGTACTGAACATCATGCAGTTAAGGCCGATTTCTCCAAGTCCACCAAGTGGGCATACCGTTAGCTGGTGCTCACTCATTCCTCATCTCCGCATAAGCTTTGTCCATAATATCCTGTAAATCTTCTTTTACTTTCTCTCTTTCCTTTAAGGAGTACTTGCTTGTATCGATGGGAGGGAGAGCTTTGATTTTAATTTTTTGACAGGGGTTCATTATAAGCTTGCCTTTATATAGAACTTTTTCCGGTCCGACCATTAATATAGGAGCTATCGGTTTTTGACATTTTAAAGCCAGAATCATTCCGCCGATCTTAAAAGGCAAAAGTTTGTTCGGATTTGGATTCCGTGTTCCTTCAGGAAAGATTAATGGAGAATGTCCACTGTTTGCGACATCGACAGCATGCTGAATGTCTTTCATCCCTTTTCTGCTGTTCTCTCTATCTATTGAAATATGTTTCGCCGCAGCCATTGCATGACCGAATATCGGGAATTTAAATAAGGATTTTTTAGCTACGAATTTAAACTGCCATGGACTTAAAAAATGGAACAGCAAAGGGATGTCGAAAAAGCTTTGGTGGTTGACCATGAAAATGTAAGTTTGCTTTTCATCAAGGGCACTGAGGTCTACATCAAATTCGCATCCACTGTTTTTAATCATAGCCTTTCCCCAAGAGCGTTCGCACCAGTGGAAATTTTTTTGAGTTTTAGAAAAAATGATTACGAGGGAGTAAAAAATAGTCAGCGGGAAAAATAGTAAGTAGAAATATATAAGTCTTAGCATTTTGTTATCGTTAAATATTTAGTGTTAAAAGTTTATTAAATTCAAAAAACTACGTTTTGGAGCTTTGCGTTCTTTAACCACTAACTTGATAGTGTAATTTAGCACGGGAAACAAGAGCAGATCTTAAAAAGAAAAAGTTAGGAGTGTAAAGCCCTTGCCGTATAATGAAATAAAGGGTGCTCATAAAAAAGGCTGTGAGGTTAACCTCACAGCCTGACAATAACAATTTGAAACCGTCAACCCGTTTTAAGAGGGTTCATAAAGGCTATTAGAATCAATTTTGATCTTCGTTAATCCTCAACAGGAGAATCATATTCAGATATAATTTTTTCAGCTATCTGGGATGGGCATTCTTCATAATGAGAAAACTCCATGGTGAATGTCCCCTGTCCTCCGGTCATAGAGCGCAGGTCCGGTGCATATTGTAGAATTTCCGACATCGGCACATGGGCTTTAACTTCAGTTATTCCGGCAGTTGACCCTGATCCTAGGACTTTCCCTCTGCGACTTGAAAGATCTCCTATGATATCTCCCATGAATTCATCCGGAGCTTCAACAAGAATATTCATAATCGGTTCAAGCAGGGTTACCCCGGCAGCTTCACATGCTTTTTTGAAAGCCATGGACCCCGCAACTTTGAATGCCATTTCAGACGAATCAACAGCGTGGTATGATCCGTCGTAAAGGGTGACCTGAAAATCGATAATCGGCGCACCTGCCAGTACTCCTCTTGTTGCAGCTTCCTGAACGCCTTTATCAACCGCAGGAATGTATTGCTTAGGGATTACGCCGCCGACAATTGCATTAACAAATTTATATCCTGTACCCTTAGGTAGCGGTTCAAGTTTTATCCAGCAGTCTCCGAACTGTCCGCGACCACCTGACTGTTTTTTATAACGCCCTTGAACTTCCGCTGATCCTTTAATTGTCTCGCGGTAAGGAACTTTCGGTGTTTTTAAAATTATGTCAGTCTTATAGCGACGTTTTGCCTTTTCAACTGAAATTTCAATATGATTCTGCCCCATGCCGGAAAGGAGAATGTCTCCAGACTCACCGTCACGGGAAAGTGTTAAATTGATATCTTCAACGAGAAGCTTCATAATGGCTTGGAAAACCTTATCTTCGTCACCTTTTTCTGCAGGAGCAAGTGCAAAGGTTATAAGTTGCGGAGCTACTTTAGGCTTTTTAAGTTCAAACCGGTTTTTCTCGTCACAAAGAGTGTCTCCGGTGAAAGTTTCTTTTAACTTGGCAAGGGTTATGATTGCTCCAGGTCCGACAGGTTCTTTAACAGCACGCTGTTCTTTTCCGTTAAGCAATTGAATTGTTCCGAGTCTTTCTTTGGAATCTCTTCCGGGATTTGTCAGGGTCAGGTCTCCGGTTACAGTTCCTGATAAAACGCGGCAGACTGTGAGTTGTCCGGCAAACGGGTCTGCCAGAGTTTTGAAAACAAAGCATGCAACAGGTGCATCAGGCGAAGACGCTCTGGTTGAACCGTCTTCTGCTTGCCAGTCAGCGTGTTCAAGCGGAGAGGGCAGATAGGTTTGAACCATATCCAGTAAGAAAGATCCCCCTTTGTTTTCAAGAGCTGAACCTAAACAAACAGGGAAGATTGTACGGTTTTTTACACCTGAAGAGAGCCCTTCAGTAACTTCTTCAGCGGTCAGTTCGCCTATTTCAAGATATTTTTCCATGAGGTTTTCATCACTTTCGGCGATGTTTTCAATCATGGTTTCGCGTAGAATTTCAATTTCTTCTGCAAGGTCGTCAGGAATATCGCTTTTGGCGACCTTACCGTTTTCTTCGAACATATATGCTGTGCCGGAAAGCATATCCACAAACCCTTTAAAATTTTCCTTGCTTCCTATTGGATACTGGAGCAGTACGGGGCTGATACCGAGCGAAGAGTTCAGGCTGTTGAACGCGGCGTCAAAATCTGCTCGATCACGGTCCATTTTATTGATAAAAATTATTGCAGGAAGTGCAGCTTTTTCAACTGCCGCCCATATTTTGCGGGAAAGAGGCTTGACTCCGTCCACTGCGTCGATGGTAAAGATAACACCGTCAGATGCTGTCAAAGTGTATGGAAGATCTCCGCAAAAATTTGGATCACCCGGAGTATCAATAAGGTAGTGGTTGTTTTTCTTCCATTTGTAACCGGCAAATCCCGGTTGAATTGATCCGCGGCGTTTAGTTTCTTCAGGCTCGTTATCGAGGGATGTTGTTCCTTCTTCGATTTTGCCGAGACGATCAATTACGCCTGTGTTAAAAAGTAGCATTTCTGCGGTCGATGTTTTACCACAACCGCTATGGCCTACAAGTGCATAAGTCCGTTGGTTCTTCAAGGCTTCAGACATTCACAACTCCGTTTCTCTGAATGTTCAATTAGCCGGGATAAAAGTCCCTGCTCCCAGTACGATTGTGCAACTTATACTTTTACAATGGTTAGCACATATTGTGACACCATTGCCAACATGTCAAGCACAGAGAATTAATGAATGTTGTTTTGCAGATGCCCGTTAAACAAGAAAAAAAATAATGATTTTATTCGGAGGTTCTTATAGTGACTGATGCTCAAATATACAGTTTTGACCCGGACGAAATAGACTGTTCCGGTAGCTGGCTGCTTTATCCTTCTCTATTTGATGAAGAGTTTATCAGTTCTATAAAAACAGTGGGACAGCTTGCACCTGTTCTTCTCGCAAAGAATGGAAATAAAGTTGTTCTTGTTGCCGGACGATCAAGGGTTCTTGCAGCTGAAAGGCTGGGCCTGAACGTGTCGGGTGTTTTTGTGGACGCCAGAGAAGATATTTCACGGGCATTTGTTCATATGGAAGAGAACCGGACACGGGTCATAGATGATGCTCTTAAACTGACTGTTTTCAGATTTTTTCATAATCGTGTATCCGAAGAAGAACTGTCCAAACGAGTCGCACCTCTATTAGGTATAAAATTCAAGGATAGAGATCTGAAACTCTGGCTCGAATGGCTGTCTTTGCCGCAGGAGTTTGATGATATCCTTAAGTCCGGTAATTTCCCTCTTGCGGCGGTGTCAATCTTATCAAAACTTTCAGCTGATGATAAAAAAGCGGTTCTGCCTTATTTTGAAAAATTAGGCTGGTCCCGTTCAAATGCTGTAAATTTCTTAACATGGCTTTATGAAACATCCAGAAGAGATAAAAAATCTGTAGCGGTTCTAATTTCAGAGCATGAGCTTTCTCCTGCAAAGGAAAACGAATCTCCTAAAGATGGTGTTGCGCGTCTTTGTAAGGCGGCAAAACAGCTTCGTTCTCCAGAATATAGTAAGCTTCTTAAAACTCAGGAAACAATTGTCTCTGAAATTTGCGCCGGTACAAAATGGCGGGTTGAATCCGTCGGTAATTTTGAAACAGGTGAAGTTCTGCTTCAAACCCGTTTCAAGTCGCGGGAAGTTCTGCAAAAGGCTGTTGAAGATTTGAATTCTATTCAGAAGTCAGACGGTTGGGGTAAGCTTTTTGAAATCGGCAGGGAAAAGTAATGGAGAATAAAATACATATTCCATCACACCTTGCGGGAATTGAAAAAATTTATGTAGACCGGACTATGGCAGACGCTCCTTTGACAGAGAGAGTTACGGGACGTCTTCCTGATCTCCCGATTGAAATTGTCGATCCTGAAAACTTTCCTCATGGATCACTCGGCGAAGGGCAGTCACTTTACCTTAAAGAGTACAAAGGGAAATTTCTGCGTTTTTGCCCCGGCACAAGTTATTATCATTGTTGCGGATATCGCATTATTCATATCGGCGAAAACTGCCCGATGGCCTGTTCCTATTGCATTTTGCAGGCATATTTTCAGGACAAAGTTTTGAAAGTATGGGCTAATCAGGAAGATCTTTTTGCTGAACTGGGTAAAGCTTTTTCCGCTGATACCGGGGCCAGATTCCGTGTCGGAACCGGAGAATTCACAGACTCGCTGGCCCTTGAAGCTGTCACCGGATATAGCCGCGATCTTGTTAAATTTCTGGGTGATTATCCCAATGTCTGCCTTGAACTAAAATCTAAGGTGATTGACCTTTCGTGGATGGACAGCGTTAAAAGAACTGACAGAGTTCTGCCTGCGTGGTCACTCAATGCACCTTTTATTAATGAGCATGAAGAATTCGGCGTATCAACGCTGAAGGAAAGGCTTGAAGCCGCAAAAGTCTGCGCTGACGCAGGATTTAAAGTGTGTCTGCATTTCGATCCGATTATTCGTTTTGACGGTTGGCGTGAAGGGTATGCTGAAATTGTTGATATGATATTTGATTATCTGAAACCTGAAAACATTGCTTATTTGAGCATGGGGTCTTTCAGGCATATGCCCCATTTAAAACCCATAATTGAACGTAATTTCCCTGAAACAACTTATATTTTTGATGAATTTATTATCGGCAATGATAATAAGATGCGTTTGCTCAGGCCGCTGCGAGTGCGTCAATTTAAGTTTATAGTTGATAGACTTCGTAAACATGGGATGGATAAGCAGATATATTTCTGCATGGAATCGACCGAAAATTGGCAGGATGTGTTCGGCTACACTCCGAAAGATCTGGGCGGACTTGGAAATCATCTGATGAAACAGGCTTTCAGAGAGTAAAATACTTTGAAATACTGGTTAATTTGATGTATTAGGATTTTCAAAGGGGGATTGTTCAATGTCCTTACAAGATTATCAGACTCGCATAGACAGGCTGCAAAAGGGACTTGGCAAGGCTTTTGCTGAAAGTCCTTTTATTTTTAATATTCCCGGCAAGTCAATCGCGTTAAAGGTCGACCCCTATTATTATGTGGCTTTCGAGCCTTCATTTACAGAACATTTAAGCAGATTCAGTGTAATGCTTAAGCAAAATGTTCGGGATACTCTGGTCCGTACAGGGAATCTTGTTTCAGAACCGGGTACACGTAATCCTCTGATAAAGATTAAGCTTAGGTGGGATGGGCGTACTTATGCACTGAACGGTTGTTTCGTCGAAGCCGAGTTTATTGATCAGGCTCTTAAAATGTATGGCGGAGTGGCCGGTGATATCGGGCTTTCGGAAATGCAGATTCTTTCTTCGGAACGTGAAAAGATCAATGAGTTTTTCGGCGAAAGAACTCTCCTGCAATCAGTCGCTTTTACAGATTAGTCTATCGTTATATTGTTAAAGAAGACCCCGCCGGAACAATTGTTCCGGCGGGGTTCTTTTTTGAAAATATGCTGCTTAAAGATCTATTATTTGCGTAGTTTGCTCTTCGGGCAATGTTCTTCAAGGTAACACACTTCACATCCGCCGGAATAAGGGTGAGGAGTGAATACAGCGTACTGCCTGTTTACAGTTCCTTCCTGATTCCATTCCAGTCCAAGTGATTTGAATGTGTCGAGCACTGCTTCTCCAGGTTTAGGAAGCGGAGCACATTTACCTTCTTCCAGTTCTGGAAGCAGACTCTGCGCCGCGGACATGATCAGTGTTATTGCAAGGTTGTGATGAGCAAGTCCTTCGGTAGGAGTTTCCTGCCAGATTTCTTCGACTGCGTCTTCAACTTCTTTTTCAAGATATAACAGCAGAAAATCAGTTCCTTTTCCGCCTGCAGGTTTTTCAAGTTTGTAAGCTTTAAGGTGGGGCAGCCACTGGTTCCAATATTTTTCAAGGCTTTCCATGAGGGATTGTTCAATGCGGGTGGAACCGTTTAATTCTGCAAAATAGAATATGTTAAATTCCGGAGTTGCTGTGACTTCTGAAACTTTAAGAGCACTCATATGTTATTCCTCGCTTATTTTTCAATTTGTAAGGAGTCCTTTACATGGTTCGAGCCAGACCCTCAAGTGTAAAAAATCCCCGAAAACCAAAACGGTTTCCGGGGATCTTCAAAACAAAGTGAATTCAGATTGCTGCTAGATTTTGCAGGCGGTTCTGAGGTCAGCTATTGCATCGGTTTTTTCCCAGGTAAAGTTAGGGTTGTTGCGGCCGAAGTGACCGTAACAAGCGGTATCTTTATAAATAGGACGTCTGAGATCAAGTCTCTGTGAAATGTACCATGGGCGCAGGTCGAATACGTCTTTGACTGCTTTAGTCAAAACTTCATCGGAAACTTCGCCGGTTCCGTGAGATGTTGCAAGAACGGATACTGGTTCTGCTACACCGATAGCGTAAGCAACCTGAACTTCAGCACGTTCTGCAAGTCCTGCAGCTACGATGTTTTTGGCAATGTAGCGGGCCATGTATGCACCGGAGCGGTCAACTTTGGACGGGTCTTTTCCTGAGAAAGCACCACCGCCGTGGTTACCCATTCCGCCGTATGTGTCATTGATGATTTTACGACCGGTAAGGCCGCAGTCGCCCATAGGACCGCCGATTACGAAACGGCCTGTGGTGTTGATGTAAATGTGGGTTTTTTCATCAATCATTTCAGCAGGAAGAGTTGCGAGGACGACTTGTTTTTTGATGTCGTCGTAAATCTGCTGCTGCTCGATTCCGTCATCATGCTGTGCTGCGATAACAACGTCTGCAATGCGGACAGGTTTGCCGTTAAAGTATTCGAAGGATACTTCTGTTTTTCCGTCAGGACGAAGGTAGTCAAGAACCTTGGTTTTACGGACTTCAGCAAGTTTGCGGGAAAGTTGGTGAGACCAGTAAATAGGTGCAGGCATAAGAGTTTCGGTTTCTTTACATGCGAAACCGAACATCATGCCCTGATCGCCGGCACCCTGACTTTCAGGGGAATTGCGGTCAACGCCCTGAGCGATGTCTACAGACTGTTTATCGATAGAAGATATAACTGCGCAAGTGTCAGCGTCAAAACCCATGTTTGAATTTACGTATCCGATTTCGCGGATAGTATCGCGAACTATTGCCTGAAAGTCGGCATATCCGCTTGTAGTAATTTCACCGGCGATAAAAGCCATACCGGTGGTTACCAGAGTTTCACATGCTACTCGTGCATTTGGGTCCTGTGTTAACAGGGCGTCAAGGATTGAGTCTGAAATCTGGTCGGCCACTTTATCCGGGTGACCTTCTGTTACGGATTCAGAGGTAAAAAAGTACTTGCCTTTGCTGCTGATCATTAAAGTTCCTCCTGAGGTGAATAAAACGAGTTCAACGGAACCGTTTTCCGTTAACACTCTTCGTAATATAAGGCTTTAGGTTCATTTTTTATTAATATGAACAAATAGGCCTTCAATCTTACATTTTAATTAGCAAGTTGTCTATTAATCTTGCTTTTCCTAAGCGGACAGCCACAGCGCATAATGCCGGACCGTTAACTTTATCAATTATTGAGATATTTTCTGGGTGGACTATCTGTATATAGTCTATTTCGCTGCCGGGTATCATCTCATTATAGAACTTCGTAAGTTTACCTATGAGTACCTTGGCATCGTTTTCACCCTTATCGACTGATTCTTTGATTGTCCTTAGTCCTTTCTGGAGCATAGGGGCAAGTTTTTTTTCATCGTCAGTCAGGTATATGTTGCGGGAGCTTAAAGCCAGACCGTCTGCGTTGCGGACAATAGGATGTCCGACAATTTCGACCGGAATGTTTAAATCTCTTACCATTCGTTTAATTATAGCTAGCTGCTGCCAGTCTTTTTCTCCGAAAACAGCTATGTCAGGCAGTGCAGTCATAAGAAGTTTTGTTACAACTGTAGCCACTCCGCGAAAGTGTACCGGGCGTGATTTTGCACATAGATTTTCGGACAGTTCCGGCACTTCCACCCATGTGGAATGGTCAGGGTAGTACATTTGGCTCTTTTGAGGTGTAAAAAGGATATCAACACCTTTTTCGCGGGCAAGGTCTGCATCTCTTTTCAGGTCTTGCGGATAATTGTCTAAATCTTCACCAGGGCCGAACTGTGTGGGGTTTACGAAAAGCGAAACGATAACTTTGTCAGCTCGTTTTTTAGCCGCTTCCATCAAAGTCAGATGGCCTTCATGAAAATATCCCATTGAAGGGACCAATGCGATGGTCTTTCCCTGCCGGCGCAGGTCCATGCTCATTTTTTGCAGTTCTTTAGGGTCAGTAATAATTATCATCATATTCGGTTACCTTTTGCAGGTTGCTTAAACTAAAATTAATTTCTAAACACTAAAATGCGGAAAAATCGAGTTACTACCATCAGTTTAAGCTGTCCAGAGTTTGAGTACCATTTTATTTGACTAAAAATAACATTTTAAAAATATTTTGCCTTACTGTTTAAATAGCTGCTTGTATTGAAGCCCTTTGCGGGTTATTGCATTTCCCATGAACAAGGATAGCCTCTTTAAAGATGGAATATGTCTGACTCCGCAAGATCTGATCCGGTATGAGCATACGCTTAAGGATCTGATTAATGAGTTTCTGCCTTTTGACTCTTACAGTCTATACTTTCCTAAGCCTGCAGGTGGAGCCGCGCCGCAACCCCTTGTTACGCGCTATAATCAGGAAGAAAAGCATCTGATGCTGCCTTTGAAGCTCCAAGGTCGTGATCTCTGCTACTTCATCGCCAGAGGCATTAACCTGAAAGCTCCTAAGACTGTGCCTCAATATCTGGAAGCGTTGGCAACAAGCGCGCTTGAAAAAATATTACTCTATAAAACCTCCATTACAGACGGTCTTACCGGAATGGCTACCCGTGAACATTTCATGGTTAAGCTTGTTAAAGAGTTGGATCTTATTCAAAACTGCATGATGCCTGCCCCGAGGGGGTGCAAAGATCCTGGAATTCCTACTTTCAGCGGTTCTGTCGGAGTAGTTGTTCTTGATCTTGATAACTTCCAGCGAATCAATGATAGGTACGGTTATACTTTAGGTGATTCTATCGTAGCAGAAGTCGGCAGAGCTGTCAGCGAAGCTGCGTTCGAATCAGTTGTCTGTGCTCGTCTTTTTGAAGATAAATTCGCATTTCTCATTCCTGACGGCAGACCCAAAGTCTGTGCACAGCTTGCAGAAAAAATGCGGGTAATTGTCGAGCGGCTTCATGTCGAGGACCCTGTGACAGGTGATACCTTAAAAATAAGCACCAGCGCAGGATTTGCAAATTATCCTCAAAGTCTGTCCGGTCCCCATTTTAAGCGCAGCGCGGCAGAACAGGGTAGAATCCTAATGCGCAAGGCGGCTAAAGCCATTGCCACTGCGAAAGATTTCGGTCGAAATTGCGTTTTCGCGTATTCAGATATTTTACAAAAGGGCGGGAAGGTTCTTGAAGTTCTTCCGCTGCAGCGTATTGCGCTGAGCATCGGGCAGAGCGTTGATGCCAGAGAGGGCGGAAGATTTCTCGTATGGTCTCCGGATTATCAGTCCGGTACTCAGGCCAAACTTACTGAAGATGAAAGAATTTCCGGTTCTTATCCTACTATGTATAAGGCCGAAGTTGTAATCATTGAAGTTCAGGAAGAGATTGCGTTTGCTGAAATTCTTCATTTAAGTGATACGGCGTGGCCAGTAACGGCCGGTGACAGACTGACTCTGCTTGACGAGAAAGACAGCTTTTTTGATGCACAGGCAGGTCCTGAAACTTCGGCAACTCCTCAGCGTGATATGGTGACAGGTCTTTTCCGTTATAAGGAATTTATCGGACGATACAGCCGCCTGCGTCAAAACATGGATAAGTTTTCTGTTGCCGTGCTAAGGCTTGCAGCAGGTGTCACTGATCAGGGTGGAAATTTTCAAAAAATCACCGACGCGGAAGTTCAAAAAATAGCATCAAGAGCTGAGAATATTTTTGAAGTTGATCATACCGGCGGAAGGTACAGTCTGAACAGTCTGATTTATTTTTTCCCGAAGCAGGATTCTGATTCTGTCATGGAAATGATTTTGAAACTTGTCAGAGAGTGCGAAGCTGATTTTGACATTGCTCTGTCTGCTGGAGTCGCTTCTTTCCCGTTTCTGAATTACAGGCGCAGTGAAATACTTGATAACTGCCGTAAGGGGCTCGATCATGCTATGATGATGGAAAAACCTATGGTCGCGCAGTTTGACTCTGTTTCACTCAATATCGCCGCGGACAGGCTTTACGTCGATGGTGATATTTACGGAGCAGTCGAAGAATTCAGATTGGCTCTTCTGGCTGATTCCGATAATATTTTAGCGCGTAATTCTCTAGGGATCTGCTATGCACAGCTTGGCAAGCCGGAGCAGGCCCGTAAGCAGTTTGAACAGGTTCTGGAAATAACTCCCAGTAATATAATGGCACTTTATAATCTGGGGTGGGTCTGCCAGATGCTGGGGAATCGTGAAGAAGCAAGAAATGCTTATGAACGTTGTCTTAAGCTTGAACCGGACAATGTTTTCAGTCTTGTAAGGCTCGGAGTGCTTGCAGAGCATGACCTCGGACTTGATGAGGCGGAACAGTTTTATCTTAAGGCTTCTGAACTTAAGGGAGGTGACTCTCTTACCATGAGACATCTGGCGAGAATTTCTTACGCACGTCAGGATATGGAAAAAGCCCGCGAGTATTTGCATCTGGCTCTTAACGCCAATCATAATGATGCATATGCAATGAATCTGCTGGCCCGCCTTTATCTGGAAAGCGGTGAAGATCCGCAGATTGCCGAGGTTTTAGCCCGTCAGAGTGCAGCCCTTAAACCGGGTAAAGAGGAATTCTGGGAAACTCTTGCCACTGCTCTTGAAGTTCAAGGTAAAGATACAGAGGCTGAGCAGGTCCGCTCAAGAATTTAAGACCGTGTCAAGATTTTTAATCGCATTATATCTTATTGTATGCGGTACTATTACGTTCCTTTTGTTTATTCCTATTAATAAAGAAAGAGAATTTTCTCAGACTTTCAGGCATGATGTTCAGCAACGCGTGAAATTAGGAAGCAGCGAGCATGTCTCCGTGCCTCCTCTTTTTAATCAGGTAGCGCAGGAATTTGCCCTTCAACCCGAAATACTTCGCGCGATCGCTGATTATGAAAGCGGCTATAACCCGTGGGCTTTAAATATAGAAGGGCGTAGCATTTATCCTGAATCAAAAGAAGAAGCCCTTGATATTCTGGAAAAAAATAAGATTAAAAGTTTTGATATAGGTTTGATGCAGGTTAATTCTTTCTGGCTTAGAAAATTTGATCTGAATGTTTCTAAAGCTCTTGAGCCTGAAGAAAATGTCAGACTCGGCGCCTGGATTTTGCGGTATTGTCTGGATCGGTACGGGTATAACTGGCGCGCAATCGGTGCATATCATACAGGCTCTCCGGATAAGCTTCCTGATCGATCAAAAGAATATGCTGTCAGGGTTATGCAAAAGTATAAAAAATTACTTGATAAAACTCATTCAAAAGAAAAGTGAGTTTATATTAGCTTTTTTGACGACAACTATAAGTTGCTGCTTAGAATCGTTGTGGAGGTATAGGCTATGAACAAAAATGATTACGTTATATTTAAAGTTGACTCCTGCAAGTTCGCTGTTCCTTCTTTTCTTGTAGATAAAGTTGAGTTGGCTGTTTCACTCACGCCTGTACCTGATGCACCTTACCCTGTTTTAGGAGTTGTAAACGATGGTGGAACAATTGTTCCGGTTGTCGGAGTGCGCAGAAAGATAGGCAGTGATGAACGAGATGTTATTCTTTCTGACCGTTTAATTTTCAGCAGGCTCGGCCACAGGAAAATCGCCATTCTTGCAGACGAAGTAAATGATGTTATTGAGATTCCTCCTGCAATGTCGCAGGATTCAAATCAGATATGGCCCGGTGTTTTTTATTTGAAATCTTTTTCTGGGCTGGGGGATGATGTTGTCTTGATGCAGGATCTTAATTCCATTTTCAGCAACGAACAGGAAAAGACTTTATTTGAAGTTCTTGACGCACTGAACGAACAGGAAAAAATTGATTCGGATGAATGATTTTCTTGCTGATAATAAGATTGATCTTCTGTCCCAGCTTGTCAGAAGAATTTACGGTCTGAAATTTTCTCACGACAGGTGGGAGGATTTGAAATCCGCAATTGTAAAAGTAACAAATGCGACAGGTAAATTTAAATCAGCCGAAGAGTGCCTCGATCATCTTCTGTCGCCTCATGTTGATGAAAAAGATTTTGAGCTTTTTGTCAATCAACTGACCATCGGCGAAACATATTTTTTTCGTGATCCCGGAACTCTTAATGCCTTAGAACAGGATGTTCTACCTAAAAAAAACGGTAAGGGCAGCGGAAGATTTGGCGCCGTCCGCGTCTGGTCTGTGGCCTGTGCTACAGGGGAGGAACCCTATTCTATTGCAATAATGTGCCACCGGTCTAATGTGCGCTCCGAAATATTCGGAACCGATGTTGACAGTGAAGCTTTATATAAAGCGGCTGAAGGAAATTATCGCAAATGGTCTTTCCGGATAGAATCCAATAATTTTAAAGAAACTTATTTCAAATCTTACAATCCCAATTTTTTCCAGTTAGATAAAACAATTAAAGACATGGTCAGTTTTTCCAGATTGAACCTTATCGGCGAAAATCTACCTTCTTATTTGTGGGGCATGGATGTAGTTCTGTGCCGGAATGTCTTAATCTATTTTTCAGAAGAGGGTGTCCGGCTTGTTCTGGATAAAATTTGGGGAAGTCTTAATTGGGATGGCTGGTTAGTTGTCACTCCCAGTGAATCAGCGTTAATTACGGCCTATGGTAAATTTGAACCTGTAAATATAGGGTCGACCCTGATTTTCAGGAAGAATGAAAAATACAGTCCCAAAAAGTACAATGAAACTCTGAATAATTTTTACAATAACAAATTAAATCAATTTCCAGACAGTGATATCGAAGAAGAGATTGAATTTGAAGATGATTTGAGTATTGAAAGTGATGACTTTACCTTTTGCCACCCTGATCCTGATTTATCTTATCCTAATTTCGCGGAGCCTTTTGTTTCATCTGATTCTGTAGAGATTCCATTTGAGAATTCTTCACATTCAAAGATTTTTAATCCTGTTGACGAGGCTCAAGCTCTTAGAAAACGCGGTAATTCCGCCGCGGCTTTGTCTTGCCTGCAAAAAGCTCTTGATAGTAATTTGCCGCGCAGTGTTGCCGCGGAGGTCCTTCTTGCCGTTGCGGAAATAAAGGCAGATTCCGGTTTGCTGGATGAGGCTGTGAACTGGTGCAAAAAAGCTATTGAAGCTGACCGTGTTGCTCCTTCACCTCATTTTCTTTTGGGGCAAATCAAAATGTCTGACGGCGATTTAGATGGAGCTCAAGCTGAGATGCGTAAAGCAATTTTTTTGGACAGTAGGTTTGTTATGGCACATTTTGTTCTGGGTAATATTTATTTGTCTCAAAAGAATAATTCTGCTGCTGCGCGTCATTTCAGCATTTCCTTGCAAGAAATCGGGAAAATTGACAAGGATATTACTGTTCCGCATTCTGATGGAACCACCGCCGGAAGACTTGCTGAAATGATAAAGCTCGTAAAAAATAATATGATTTGAACAATGGCAAAATTATGAAAAAGAATGATACTGCGCAATATATCCGGCAAGAAAATGACAAAGAACTGCTTAAAGAAAGAGCTGTAAAACTTGCCCGTAAGATAACTTCGGATGAAGCTGGGGCTGAAGCTGCCAGGATAGGGCGTTCCAAAGACTATGTTCAGTTCAGTCTGGGGCTGGATGCTTATGCTTTTGATACATCCGTAGTGAAGGAAGTATTGGAGACAGAAGATATTGTATCTGTTCCGTGTACTCCAGATTTTATTACCGGAGTGATAAGCGTTCGCGGTCATATCTGTCCGGTTATTGATCTACGGGCTTTTCTTGGATTATCCGGCGGGCCTGAGCGACCTTTTTTAGCCGCCGTAAAAAAGGTACTTGTTTTATCTTCTTCTGAAATGAAATTAGCTGTTTTGATTGATGAAGTTACGGATGTTTTTTCTGTTCAAAATGATGATATCAAGCCGCGCGCAGCAGGAAATTCCGGTTCTGACAGGTTTTCTGTAGGAACAATCAATGCGAAAGTTGTTGTGCTTGACGGTGTAAAGCTTTTGGACGCCTCTGAACTCATCGTAAACGAGGTTGTCAACGGATCCATGAGCCTCAGATGATTTTTTGCATTTTTTAATCAGATCTATAGTAAGATCTACAAATTATTCGGATAATAGATGCCCCAGATAAACGGAGATTTACGCGAAAGACTTCTTGGTGCGTTCAGAGGTGAGTGTAGAGAACGGCTTCAGGTTCTTTCTTCAGATTTTATGGCATTGGAAAAAGGAGCAGAATCAAATGATTTGGCTCTCTTGGTCGAGTCGTCATATCGTGAAGTCCATAGTTTAAAAGGGGCGGCAAGAGCTGTCGGACTTGGAGCGGTTGAGATTTTCTGTCAGACTTTAGAATCGTTTTTTTCAGTTCTCAAAAAGAACAGTCTTGTCCCGTCAAAGGATGTGGTCGGACAGATGATAGGCTGGCTTGATATCCTTGAAAATCTTATTCACAAGGAAGACTCTTCAGAAGCTTCTCTTTCCTCCGCTCCTGTGGTTGTAGCCATTGCAAAGATGAAGGAATTTACTGTATCTCCTGATCTTATTTCCATTTCTGTTGATTCTCAAATTTCAGATTTTGCAACTGATGCACCCGCATCTGAAGATGGTACGGATGAGACGAAAGTAAAATCCGGCAGTTGTGTAAGTGATAGTTCCGATCCAAATCATAGCGTAAAGGACGAGGGGAGGTTTGCTGAAGGATCAACTGAATCTCATGCCGCGACGGCTAGAATGTCCATGTCTGAAACTGTCAGGATAAGTTCTTCGTTTCTTACAGGGCTGCTATTGCAGACTGAGGAGCTTCTTTTTTCGCGGAATTCTCAAAAAATGCGTTCGCAGGAAGCTGCCTTTTTAAACAGTGAATTTTTAGATTTTTCAAAAAATATTAATGTGATTATTGCCGAAGCTAAAAGCTGCGCTGATGAAAGCAAAGCTGATTTTTATGTAAAGATGGAACAGAAACTTGAATCTTTTTCAAAGCGATTAAGCCTGCTGGTCTCCGCAACTCATAAAGCCCAGTGGGAACTGGCATCAAAAGTAGACACTCTTTTAAGTGAATTCAAAAATTCAATGCTGCTTCCATTTTCATCTTTACTGGAAGACTACCCTCGAATTGTCAGAAATCTCAGCGCGGAAACAGGTAGACAATGTGAATTTTGTGTCAGCGGTGAAAATGTTAGAATTGACCGCAGAATTCTTGATATGCTTCATGACCCTCTTATGCATATGGTTCGAAATTCGCTTGCTCACGGCATTGAATCTCCTAGGGATAGATTGGCGATAGGAAAAACAGCTGTCGGTAAAATTTCGTTTGATATTACGCAAAGTGACCGCGATATTGTTAAAGTCGTAATCGGTGATGACGGGCAGGGGATCAATTCAGAAAAAATAATAGAATTTGCATTAAAACAGAGCATTATCAGTAAAGAAGAGGCTTCTGAGCTGGATCCTCAATCTGTTTCAGAGTTGATTTTTCTTTCCGGAATGTCTACCAGTGCGATAATTACCGACCTTTCAGGAAGAGGTCTTGGTATGGCAATAGTTCGTGACACGGTTGAATCTTTAGGCGGAAGCATCACCATTTCAAGTGTTTGTGGGCAGGGTACAACCTTTGTTCTGAATATCCCCGTTGCCTTAACGTCTTTTAGGGGGATTGTTGTTGAATCATGCGGGCAAAAGTTTGTTGTTCCCAAATCGGGGGTGAAAAAGGTTTTACTGGTCAGGCAGGAAGATATTCAATCTGTTAACAGCAGAGAGACTATTTTTTATTTAGACAGGCCGATTCCCATCATTAATCTTTCTGATGTTCTGGAACTCGATTCTGGAAAATCTGAGAAAAAAACCTTTCCGGTTTTTATAATGGGAGAGGGATCAAATACAGTAGCAGTCAGTATGGATGAACTGCATGGCGAACATGATGTCATGGCCAAAGCTATGGGCCCTCTTTTAAAAAGAGTTCGCAATGTTTCCGGATTCAGTATGCTGGATTCAGGGAAATTAGTGCCTATTTTGCATGCTCCTGATATGATTCGCACTGCTTTCGGTGTAAGTTCCGGCGTAAAGGCTCAATCCTTTTCACATCAGAAAGGAGAAAAGGAAGTCAAAACAGTTCTTGTTGCTGAAGATTCTATTACTTCGCGGACTCTTCTTAAAAATGTTTTAGAGGCTGCCGGGTATAGAGTTGTTACTGCCGTAAACGGTATTGATGCACTTAATAAAATTAAAGCTGATCTGCCGGATATTCTTGTCTCGGATGTTGAAATGCCGCATATGGATGGTTTTATTCTTACTGCTGAGGTTAGAAAAATGCCCGGCAGTGTGAATTTGCCCATAGTTTTGGTAACGTCGTTAGGTTCAGCCGAGCATCGCGAAAAAGGTGTTGAAGCTGGCGCGGACGCTTATATAGTTAAGTCCAGTTTTGACCAAGGTAATCTGCTTGAGGTTATTCAACGTTTAGCTTAGTTTGCTTTTAGTTTTTTGGACAAGTGTTTACTTTTTATTGTGACTTCAAAGCATTTATTAAAATGCAATATATTATCCAGTACGTTGATTTGTTTAATTTTAAGGTGGAGTTGCAGTGATTAAAATTTTAATTGTTGACGATTCAGCTTCTGTCCGGAATTTTTTTTCGGAATTTTTTTCTAATGAGCCGGATTTAGAAGTTGTCGGGTGTGCTGAAGACGGAGAAGCCGCTTTTAGGATGGTTAAAGAATTAAACCCTGATGTTGTGACAATGGATGTGAATCTTCCTGATCATGACGGGTTTGCGGTAACCAGACGCATTATGGAAGAGAATCCTGTTCCCATAGTAATTATCAGTGCTGTGTACAGTGCTTCCGATGCGGAAATAGGTTTCAGAATGCTTGATACCGGCGCACTTGCTTTTCATAACAAGCCGTCTATAAATGATAAATTCTTTCGTGAGCGGATGAATGAAATTATTATGTCAGTGCGTTTGATGTCCGAAGTAAGGGTTGTCCGTCGCCGGAATAGAGTGCAGAAAAATGTTGAACACCTAGATACTGAAACTATGAAAAATTTTCGGCAGAATATGAAAAATGCAAAGGCGAAAATTGTCTGTATAGGTGCTTCGACCGGAGGGCCGCAGGCTCTCAAGCAGGTTCTGATTGATTTGCCAAAGAGCTTGCCTGTGCCTGTTCTGATTGTGCAGCACATTTCCAGTGGTTTTTTGGAAGGTCTTGTTAATTGGCTGCACGAGAAGACCGGGCATAATATAAAAATTGCTGCCCAAAATGAAATTTTAGAAGCAGGGGTAATTTATTTCGCACCCGAAGATAGTCATATACAGGTGTCATCTAAGAGACGGGTTATTCTTTTACAAAACCCTGCTGTAAATGGTATCCGTCCTACAATTGCTAAATTGTTCAGTTCCATTGCCGCAAATTTCGGAGAAGGTGGTGTCGGAGTTCTGCTTACCGGTATGGGGCGTGACGGTGCGGACGGGTTGCTGGAAATCAGACGCAATGGCGGGTATACGATTGCGCAGGATAAAGAAACTTCAATCATTTTCGGAATGCCTGGTGAAGCTGTAAAGTTAGGTGCAGCCGTGTCTGTACTTCCTCTTGAAAAAATAGGACAGGATATCAACCGTTACATTCTCGACAGTTATGGAGAAAATCTTTGAGTAATTATCATATTCTAGTGGTTGAAGACAGCCTTACTCAGGCCGTAAAACTTGAATATTTCCTTTTTGGAAAAGGTTTTCGTGTATCTCTTGCTTCTGACGGGGAGAAGGCTCTCCGTATTCTTGGTGATAAAAAAATAGATTTGGTTATAAGTGACGTTGTTATGCCCGGTATGGACGGATATGAGCTGTGTGAAAAAATCCGCAGTAACAGGGAGCATAAAACGGTTCCGGTTATATTGCTGACAAGTCTTTCCGACCCTGGTGACATTGTCAGGGGGCTTAAAAGCGGCGCAACAAATTTTGTAACAAAACCGTATGACGAAGCTTTTCTGTTTTCTCGAATAGAATCTGTTATCAAGCAGAGTTCGTTTGATTCTGATAGTGGAATAATGCAGGAAGTTGATTTTGAATTTCACGGTGAAAAACATTCGCTTAAGGCCGATTTCGGGCAGGTTTTTCACCTACTTCTTGCTACTTATGAAAATACACTGCTCCAATCCCGTCAACTTGATGTTGCTAATCAAAAATTAATTGCCAGAGAAGAACAGCTCAGTTCCGTCTTGGCATCCATGTCAGCTAAAATAGCGGTTCTTGATACGGATGAAAAGTTGATTGTCGCTAATGATTCGTGGCGCGATTTGTTTGCGCCGGGACGCTCGGAAGCGGAGATTGAGGGACTTGATTTTCGTGAAGCCGTAACTTCATCAGGGTGTCTTGTTAACGAACTCGATATATTATTTGAAGGTGTAGGTGCGGTTGTAAGCGGCAATACCGAGCGTTTTTCACTTGAGTTTGCAATTGAGGGTAAAGGAAATGGAGAAAGTTTCTGGCATATGCTGGAAGTGACCCCCATGCGTGGCAGATCCGGTGGAGCTGTGGCCTCTTTTATTGATATTACCGCACGCAAGGAAATGGAACGTGAACTCATTAAAACCCGCGATGCGGCTGAAGAAGCAAGCCGTTTTAAATCACGTTTTCTTGCCTCGATGAGTCATGAAATCAGAACTCCGTTAAACGGCATAGTCGGAATGACTGATTTGACTTTGTGGTCCGACTTGACAGAGCTACAGGCTGAAAATTTAGAAATTGTACGGCTTTCTGCTAATCAGTTACTGACATTGATAAACGATATTCTGGATCTTTCAAAGGTTGAGGCCCGTATGCTTACTCTTGAAATGAAAGAATTTCGTCTTCATGATTCGTTGCGCGGAATTGTCAAAAGTATGGAACCTCAGGCCTTCGGTCGCGGTTTGATCCTTAATATTGATATTGACGAAGAAGTTCCTGAGATTGTGTGCGGGGATGAAGCCAGACTTAAGCAGATTCTCTATAACCTTGTTGGTAATTCTGTAAAGTTTACTGAACAGGGCGGAGTTTTTGTTCAAGTTTCAGCCCTTGACGGCACTGCTGATAAAGAAAACGTTACTCTGCAGATTTCTGTACGGGATACTGGAATAGGTATCCCTGACGATAAGCAGGCTCTCATCTTTGAAAGTTTCAGGCAGGCGGATGATTCCACTACAAGAAAGTTCGGTGGATCAGGTTTGGGACTGGCTATATCGCGCGAGCTTGTGGAAATGATGGGTGGTTTCATCACTGTCAGAAGTTCTGAAGGATACGGTAGCGTATTTACTTTTGATGTAGTTTTAAAACGTGGTGACCCTGCGAATATTACTTTGGATAATTCAGACGAAGGTGGAAAGACTTCAGATAATTTAAGAAAATCGTATAGGATTTTAGTTGTTGAGGATAATCCGATCAACGTAAGGGTTGCTTCAAGCCTTCTGAAAAAAATGGGGCATAGTGTGTATGTCGCTTCTAACGGATTAGACGCTGTCAGACGACTTTCTGTAATGAATGTTGATCTTGTTTTGATGGATCTTGAGATGCCCGAAATGGACGGTTTTGAAGCTGCAAAACACATTCGCAGCGGTGAATCCGGTGAATTAAAGAAAAATATTCCAATTATTGCAATGTCCGCGCATGCTATGGCCGGTGTGAGAGAACGGTGTGAGCAGGTAGGAATGGATAACTATATTGCCAAGCCTGTTCAGTTTTCAGATTTAAAAGAAGTTATTTTTCAAACTGTTAATGTAAATAGTTTCCCCGCCCAAGCACAGTCGGACGACCATGTCAGTTCCGTTCTTGACAGTGATAAGGCTGTTAAAATGTATCATGGTGATGAAGATCTCTATCATGAGCTTTGTGATATGTTTATAATTGAAGCACCGCAGGATATTAAGAAAATTTCAGAAGCTTTTACCCAAAATGATTTTGAAATAGTTAAAAGAATTGCTCACACTCTTAAAAGCAGTTGCGCCGCTATCTGTGCAACGCGCGCATATGAAGTTGCTGTACAATTGGAAAAAGCTGTGCTTGGTAAAGATTCCGAGGCTGTCTACAATCTCATGGAACAAATTTCAGCTGAGATTGAAAAAGTAAGGGCAGAGCTAAGGGATTAGCAATTACGAGCAATGAAACTGCTGTGTAAATTTTAAAAAAAATAAATGAAAAAGGAGCATCCTTATTAATAAGGATGCTCCTTTTTTTATGAACTGTATTTTAAGTTTATTTTTATTTAAGAGCCTGTTCAAAAGCTTCATTAACAATTCTTCCGGCCTCTTCCTGAATAGCTACGAGATGAGCCAATCCTTTAAATGATTCCGCGTAGATTTTGTATATTGATTCTGTTCCGGAAGGGCGAGCAGCAAACCAGCCGTTTTTTGTAACAATTTTGAGACCGCCGATAGATTCGCCGTTGCCGGGGGCAGTGGTGAGTCTGGCTTCAATGGGTTCTCCTGCGAGAGTTTTTGCCTTAACCATTTCCGGAGTCAGTATGCTGAAAGCTTTTTTCTGTTCCAAGGTTGCCGGCGCATCAACCCTTTTATAAACAGGATGTCCGAATTGACTTTCAAGATCTGTATAGTGTTCGCCTGGATCTTTATTAGTCTTGGCAGTAATTTCCGCTGCGAGAAGATTCATGATGATACCATCTTTATCTGTAGTCCAGACAGTTCCGTCTTTTCTGAGGAAAGAGGCTCCTGCACTTTCTTCGCCGCCAAATCCGCATGCTCCTGAAAGAAGAGGTTCAACAAACCATTTAAACCCGACTGGAACTTCCATCAGCTTGCGGTCTATTGATTTTGCAATCCGGTCGATCATGGAGCTTGAAACAAGAGTTTTCCCGACAAGCAGGTCTTTTTTCCATAACGGTCTGTTGGTGTAGAGGTACTCAATTGCCACGGCCAGATAATGATTCGGATTCATAAGACCGCGGCTTTTGGTTACAATGCCGTGTCTGTCTGTATCAGGATCGTTGGCGAAGGAAATATCGTATTTATCTTTAAGTTCGATCAGCCCTGCCATTGCGTAGGGTGAAGAGCAGTCCATACGGATCTTTCCATCTTTATCCACATGCATAAATGCGAAGGCCGGATCAATTTTTTTATTAACTACGCTGAGGTTCAGTCCGTATCTTTCTGCGATAGGTTCCCAGAATTCCACAGCAGCTCCGCCAAGCGGGTCAACACCGATGCTCAGTCCTGCCGCTGCGATAGCTTCCATGTCCACGATATTACCGAGATCGTTAATATATGGAGTTGCGAAATCATATTCATGGGTTGTATCTGCTGCAAATGCACGGTTCAGAGGGATACGTTTAATATCCTTAAGGCCGTTTTTCAGAATTTCATTAGCTCTGTTCTGAATAGTGCTGGTAGATGTTGTACCGGCAGGGCCGCCGTTCGGTGGATTATATTTGAATCCGCCATCACGTGGAGGATTATGAGACGGTGTGATTACAACTCCGTCTGCCCAGCCGTCTTTTCTGCCTTTGTTATAAGCAAGAATAGCGTGAGAAATTGCAGGAGTCGGCGTGTACCCTTTGTCGTTTACAAAGACGGTGACGCCGTTGGCGGCAAATACTTCAAGAGCGGAGCTCTGTGCAGGCTCAGAGAGTGCGTGCGGGTCTTTTCCTATGAAAAGGGGGCCCGTGTATCCCATTGACGCTCTGTACTCGCATATAGCTTGCGCAATGGCCCAAATGTGTTCCTGATTAAAAGAACCGTCAAGTGAAGAACCGCGATGGCCGGATGTACCGAAAGCTACCAGCTGTGAATGGACGGACGTGTCCGGTCTGATAGTATAGTAAGCTGATACAAGTTTAGGTATATTTTCAAGTATTTCAGGTGGAGCTAGTTGTCCGGCAAGATTACTGAGTGACATTTCGTCCTCCAAGTTTTTATATGTAGCTGAAGAATATCAAAGAAATATAAAAAAACAACCGTTAAGAATTATTTTTAAATATCTTTACTAGATTGTAATGGTAAAAAAAATGTAATCAGCATTTAAGGATACCTTGGTTTTTCTGCTGACATTGTAATATATTTATCGATGCCGATACTTTTCATGAGTTTATTATTTTTCTCCCATCGTTCCAATAGAGCACCTGTCAGTCCTGTTTTTTCGCAGTCAGGAAATTTATCGCATTCAAAACAGAATTCAATGTGTTGTTTCTGTACGCACTCGGCAACTTTGCATGACGGTAGGCATGTTCTATTATCGGAACGGCAGCCATCACATTTCGGGCTTGCAAGAGAATCCAGTAAAGAACGGAATGCCGGATACTCATTCATGGCAGGATTAAAATCTTTCAAACGGTCGGCATAAGTTTGAAAATTATCACCCATTGTTTTTGCAATAGCGCGGGCATGTATTGCCACGCTTCCTCCTGTGCAATTCAGGCATCGTGAGCAATCAAGACCGCATGGAGCCATAAGATTTTTTTGTATAGTCTGATTACTAACGTTATCTTGTGTTTTAAAATCCAGTGATTTTTTTGATTGCATTTGATGTATTTTCTAGCGGTTACAGTCAAAATATGATTGGTACCAATCTCTTCATAAATTCTATAGCACAGATTGTTCTGATTTTCGAGTTTGACTCTACTTCTAAAAAAAAAGTTCTGCAAATAAAAAACCTTCCGCCCAATTAAGGGCAGAAGGCATTTTATGAATATTTTATAAGCCGTAATTAACGGTGCGAATTCACTTCAGCCAGAAAATCGGCAGGGACCTCGAATCCGGTTGCGATAGCTTTATCAGTGTATTCAATCGCTTTAGCGTAATCGCCTTTATCTGCGGCGCAAAGAGCAAGATTGTTCCATGCTGGTCCGAAAGTGTCGGCAAGCTTTACTGCTTTTTCGCAAACTTCGATGCAATCTTCAATTTCACCCTGATGGTAGTATGCACTTCCGAGTGTCGCAAGAGCCTGTACAAAATTGTGATCGTATTTGATAGCGCGTTTCAGAGCAGAAATAGCTTTTTCAACATCACCCTGCTGCATGTATACGAATCCGATGTTACCCCAAGGAACTGCAAAGAAAGGACGCTGCTGTGTTGCTGCGATGTTATAGCTCAGGCAGCCTTTAAGGTCATCACGTTGAAGAGCAATTCCGCCGAGCTGGACATATGCTTCAGCCATTTTGGGGGATTCATCAATTGCGGCTAAAAATTCACGCTCAGCTTCCATGAAGTCTCTTTTGGAAAGGTAAGCAACTCCGAGGTTGTAGCGTGTGTTACTGCAATTGGGGCTTTTGGCCTTTTGAGATTCAAGGTCGGCAATATAGTCATCAAGATTATCAAATTTCTGCACAGGAGTATCCTCTTAGTTGAGAAAAAGGTTTGAAATTGGGGAAATCAGGCCTTTTTTCCTTCTTTTTCAAGAAGTTCGTTGTACCAAACACAAAAGTCAAAAATAGGTCTGACTCGTTCGAAGTTCATAACCAGAGTTACGCCGAATTCAGAAGCCGCCTGCGCGTATTCGGAGTTTCTGCTGGCCATAACATTCTGCAGGAACTCTTCGCAAAGTTGCTGAGAAGTTCTGCCGGTGATGTCTTTGCGTAAGTCTATCGGGTCAAGCGGGAGTTGAAAAGGGTCCCATTCATTATATCCGATCTTGTCGACAAATCTGCGTCTGCGCGGCGAAAGTTTGTCGTACATCATTTTTTTTTGTACTTCTACTTCTTCAAGCGTCATGTTGCTCACTGTCTAGCCTCCTCGTAATCGTAAATGAATTATTCAGAGTCTGGTGTGCCGCCCAGCGAAACTGTATAATTACAGTTGGCACAGGCACTTTTATCTTCAGAACATGTGGAACATGCTTCGGATGGGGCTGCAACAGGGACTTCAATTTCTTCTTTGGCTTTGCCTGTATTTTCTCCCAAATATTCAGGAGTATAGTCGGTGATAAGAGCCGTCGATACAGGTATTATCATTTCCGGAAGTTCTATGAGCTTGGAATTGATACTTTCTGTCAGTTCATTACTCAATTTAATGAGTTTAGTCTGAAGAGTATCCATATTGATTGTAGGGTAGGACTTGCCGGATGAGAACCCGGATTTTGTACATGAATGTGCTTCACCGCCGATATTCATCGGTACTCCGTAAATGCGGCAGGTGAGAGGTCTGAATTCATAAAGTCCGCAGAGATTGTCATCGCCGAGAAGAGGGCACCTGACGCGGGCAAGTGAAATTTCTCTAATAATTTCCTGAGCAGATGTTCCTGCCTGACTGGCTTTGAAAGCTCTTCTTTTTATTTTATTGATCTCTCTGTCAGAAACATCTGCGCGCTGCATAATTATTGAGCGCGGCATTCCACGGAAGGTTTCATTAAATTTGCGGTTCAGGTAAATAGCTTCTACCAGAGTAAGATCAAAAAGAGCATGGCAGCAGTCACTGCAGCCTTTTCCACATTTGATGCCGTCATCTGTCTGTTCGGATACTGTTTTAAAAGCCTTGTCCACTTCTGCAACAAGAGCTTCATATTTTTCGAAAATATTGGTGAAGTCCAAAGCTAAACCTCCGTAGAATATATTAATCAAAGAGTTACGAAGTTAATTTCGTGTAAACTCGTATTAACTAAGTCTTTAATTCATGCAGTCAATCTTTTGGCTGAAAAAATGTATCGATAATCCGTGTGCGGTGAAATTAGAAGGAGCAAAAAAGAAATTTAAGCCCCGTCGAGAGGATATAAACTGGGCGCGCCGTAAATGCAGGACTATCTAAAAAGCAGGCGGGAATCTGGGTAAACCTAGACTCCCGCCTTAAAGACTTCTCTAAACAGATAAATGTCTACTGTTCTTCAACAGTGAGAGCGCCCTGTTCGCAAACTTCGATGCAGGATTCGCAACCGAGACATTCTTCTTCGTTTACTGCTACAGCTTTGCCGTCCTGAAGTTCGTAAACTTCGGTAGGACATACATCAACGCATTCGCCGTCGCCATTACATTTGTCTGTATCAACAGTGATAGTATAACCCATGGTGTTACCCTCCAAAAGATTGATTTTTAGCCACTGATAGCCTGCACAAAAAAGCCTGAAAGGCTGTGCATGCTTTTACATTATGGTCGAGCTGAATGTAAACATTCAACTTACACCCCGAGACAGGGCTTGTGAAATTTGGATATCCACAAGCAACTCCTGTGTCAAGGAGCCAGTGAGGAAAAACGGAAGAAACATTGTTATTGATTCAATTTAATTCTGTTTCGCTTGATAAAAATTTAAATGTTATTGCTTTTTTATTTAATGTAATTACCATTGAAGAAGTGCCCTTAAGTGTGATTAAACACAGGGATTTGATTTGCTGCCGACATAAAATATTTAGTAAAATAATCAGGAGATATTATGCTGACTGAAAAGCAACTTGAAAAATATGTGGAAGCTTTGTGGTGGGGGCTAACTACCGCCAGAACCAAACCCTATGAAAAGGGTGACGTTATTATGATCCGCTATGAGGCTGAGGCTCTGCCTTTAGCTGAACTTGTTTTTAAAAAGCTTATAGACGAAGGGATGAATCCTGTTCCCCGGCTGAGTCTTACTCCTTCCATGGAGAAAAGTTTTTACGGGTCCGGAAATGATGACCAGATTACTTTCATCACTCCGGGTGATGAAGAATTAAATAAAAAACTTAACGGGCTTATTGCGCTTCTCGCTCCTTCTTCGCTTACTCACCTTGCGGACGTAGACCCTTCGCGCATCGGTAAGTCTGCCGTGGCAAGAAAGTTTATTCGCGATATTATGGAAGTGCGTGAGCAGGAAGGCGAGCTTGGCTGGACGCTTTGTTCTTATCCTACTAAAGCAATGGCCGAATCTGCCGGGCTTTCGATCGAAGAATTTTCAGCGCAGATAGTGAAGGCTTGCTATCTTGATGATGAAGATCCTGCGGCCCGTTGGAATGATGTTTTTAATAAGGCTACTGAAGTTAAAGATTGGCTTAACGGCCTTGATATTGAATCCTATCACATTGTTTCCGATGGAATGGATCTGACAGTTCTGCATGGTGAAATGAGACAGTGGATAGGTGTTTCCGGGCATAATATCCCGAGCTTTGAACTGTTTATTTCTCCGGACTGGCGCGGAACAACCGGAGTTTTTTACGCCGATCAGCCATCATTTAGATCAGGTAATTATGTTGAAGGGGTTAAGCTTACTTTTGAAAATGGTATTGTAACCGATATTTCAGCCAAACAGGGTGAAGAGTTCGTTAAAAAACAGCTTGCAATGGACCCCGGCGCATCACGCCTTGGAGAATTTTCACTGACTGATCGTCGCTTCTCCAGAATTGACAAGTTTATGGCTAACACTCTTTATGACGAAAACTATGGCGGAGAGTTCGGGAACAGCCATGTTGCCGTCGGCGCGTCATATGCGGACACTTATGCAGGTGATCAGACTAAGCTTAACGCCGAGCTTAAAGAAAAACTGGGTTACAATACATCTGCGTTGCATTGGGATTTAGTAAATACTCTTGATAAAACAGTATACGCCAAGCTTAAAGACGGACGCGAAGTAATTATCTATGCTAAAGGTGAATTTCAGCTTTAGAGATAACTTATAGTTTTTGTATGCAGAAAGTCCCTTGCAAAGTTTTTATTTGCAAGGGACTTTTGAGTTTATGAGTATGTTTTAAACAGTGATTGAAGTAAATATTTCGAAGTCTGCTTAAAATTTTAAGTAAACTCTCAGGCCTGACATATAAAATTTATTTTTAGGTTCAACCACGTTTCGCATTGATCCGCCGTAAAGAACATTGTCGCTTTCTGATTTAGCGAACTGCCAATAGCGTAAATACGGTTCAATACCGACGGAGTAAGAATTGAAATCATACTCCATGAACATGGAAACTCTTCCACCTCCGCCATTCATGAACTCTTGAGTGTTCTTGGCGTCTGAGTATCCTGAACCGGCTTGAGAAAGTTTGCTTTTAACTTCTCCGCCTAGGAATAAATCGCCTTCTAAAGTTCCTCCGACAGACCAATTGTCATCCATTTTTGCTACAACATTCAGTCCAAGAGGCATATAGAGCTGTTTAATTTCTCTTTCGTAACCGCCGCTGGTTTTAATTTTGTCGTACCAGTATCTGCCGCCGATTCCTGTATATGGTGTCAGGCCGATATTTCCGAAATCGAATCCTTTCCCTATAGTTGCTCTGGCGCTGATGAAGTAATCGTCGTTATCACATTTTACTTTGGTTCCGTCACTGTACTGCCCGTCATAGCGTAGTGAGCCGATAACTCCTTCAGCTTCGACATTGGTCATAATGTTGTACTGAGTAAAATACCCGGTCCATGAACCGAATCCCCCGTTCATAATGCCTTTTTCATGCATTAAATCAGGTTCATCGTAGTACATGTACATTCCCTGATAGCCTAGTTTGAATTCGCTTGCAGGGAACAACTGTTTATCTTCGCAACTTGCGGAAGTTGCGATTAACAGGATGAAAAGAGAAAAAAATAGTATTAATTTTCGCATATGCATGAGTGTAAAAACATGTTTATGAACGAATCAATTTCTTTATTGATATCAAGTTCGTTTTTAAAAAATAGGGAATACTGCGCCAGTCCGAAAAGGCTTGAGTAGTAAAAAGACGAGGCCACCGCAGGCTTTAAATCTTTGCGGAATGCTCCTTCCTTGATTCCATTCTCAAAAATCAGTTCAACTTTTTTAATAAATCTTAATTCTTCGTCTTTATATTTAAGTTTACAGGGCATCAGTTCTTCGGACCACTCAGTTTTATTGAAAATTATTTCAAAAGCTGTACGAAAGTTCTGATCTGAAGTTACATGGTGAAGCCATATTTTCATCAAAGTTACAAGAATCTCTTGAGGCGAGGATGTTTCCTCAAATTTTGAAAAAAGAATATTCCGAACGGGAAGAAACGCATGATCGAGAAGTTTTTCAAACAGATCGATTTTATTTTTGAAATGCCAGTATACTGCTCCGCGGGTTACTCCGGAATCCTCGGCAATATCCTGCAGGGTCGTTTTAGCATATCCTTTGGTGCTGAATACTTTAAAAGCAGATGCCAGCAGAGCTTGTCTGGTTTTTTCTGCTTCTTCTTTAGTTTTACGTGCCATAATTACTCTCGTTTGTATGTAAAATAAAATTCGCTATTGATATAATTATTACTAATTATTACAAATTTGAATGGTTTTGTCATCATGCAGAATATTGTAATAGCACTGAAGGGGTGTTAAGTTTCTTTACAGCTTTTTTTAACTAAAAATGCCCGTATGGAAAATTCCACACGGGCATTAATTTCAGATTTATGTTGTCGTCTTAGAAGCGGATAGGAAGAGTTGCTTCCAGCGCGGCAAGAACTTTTGCATGTTCTTTATCGACTTCTTTATCTTTAAGAGTCTTATTGGCATGACGGTAGGTCAGGCGGAAAGAAATATTGCGTTCTTTTTCCTGTCCTTCCGGGGTAAAGACTGTCACCAGCTCGATTGATTCAAGCAGTGGCAGTTTCAGTGCGTAAATTGTCTTCTTGATGGTTTCAGCATGCAAGGAGACAGGTGCTATTGCAGTTATATCTCTTCTTGATGGAGGAAATACAGGCAACTGCGCAAACTGAATTTTATGATTCATAACTTTTTCACGCAGGAGGTCGGCATTAAGGTCGGCCATCCAAATATCTTTTCTTGCGTGATATTTGTTTGCAATTTCCGGTTTGATCATACCCATGAATCCAACTTCGTCAGTGCCGCACTCAATCTTGATGCAAGGTTCAAGATATGTATGACCTTCGACAAGAGATACTTCCGGTTTCTCAAGCTTCAGTTCATTTAGAAGGTGTTCAACAAGACCTTTAACATCAAGGTAGTCCGCATCTCCGTGCTCATGAGGCCATTCGGCATCGTTTCGCTGACCGGTGAGCATAAAGCCTATTCTGGTCTGTTCAAAGGTATTTGTGGCTGAGGTTGTGTCTTCAACAAAATTTTTAGCAATTTCAAAAATTCTGATGTGAGTGTTACCCTGTGCCAAGTTGTGACGTACTGTGTTCAGCATTCCAGGAGCGAGCGCAGTACGCATAACGTTCTGATCTTCGCTGAGAGGATTTGCTATGTGAACACGTCCTTCAGTGGGCAGTCCTAGAAGATCAAGATCTTCATCACCTACAAAGCTGTAGTTGATAGCTTCGTGTAATCCTACGCCGCATCCCCAGTATTTGAGGCGACGGTAGAAACCGTATGGAGTATCGGCGGTAACTGCTGATTCAAAATTTTTGGAAATACGTGGAAGTACAGAAGGGATTTTATCCATTCCGAAGTAGCGTGCCACTTCTTCGTAAAGGTCGGCTTCACGTTCGAGATCGAGTCTGAATGAAGGAGTAGTGACTTTCCACGAGTTTGCGTCAGCGTCATTAACTTCCAGCCCCATAAGAGTGAAAGCGTTTTTGCTGAATTCCGGTTCAAGGGCAAGGCCGAGACGTGCATTGCAGCGAGCATGACGGTATGTGTGAGTACGAGTCTGCCAAGGAGCAGGTTCGTTTTTAGAAATACCTGAAATAACTTTTGCGCCGGAAAGTTCGCTCATAAGCTGAGCGGCTCTGTCCATGGCATAAGTATTAAGCTGCTGATCTACGCCGCGTTCAAATCTGTATGAAGCTTCAGAAGGCAGAGACAATCTGCGAGCAGTTTTGCGGATAAGGCCCGGTTTGAAAACTGCGCTTTCAAGAACAATGTTCTTGGATTCATCGCTGATTTCAGAATTCATGCCGCCCATAACTCCGGCAAGAGCAACTGGACGCTGTGCATCCCATATAAGCAGATCGGAATCTTTAAGTGTGCGTTCCTGTTCATCAAGAGTTGTGAACTTCATGTTGTCGGAAGCAAATCCGACTCTGATGGAATCACCTTTCAGCTGATCACGGTCAAATGCGTGCAAGGGCTGGCCAAGTTCAAAAAGAATATAGTTTGTAACATCGACAATGTTGCTGATAGGGCGGACCCCGACAGAAAGAAGACGGTAGCGCATCCAATCAGGGGACGGTTTGATTACAGCTCCTTCGAGAATTCTGGCCTGGTAAAGAGGGCAGATCTCAGGAGAATCAATGTTAATCTTCAGCATATCTGCTGCATTGCCGCCGGATTCAATAAGATTCAGTGTAGGCAGTGTCAGTGGTAAGTTAAAACCTAGGGCTGTTTCACGGGCAATTCCTAACATTGAAAGGCAGTCAGCTCTGTTAGGAGTAACGCCGAGATCAAGAATTGTTGTTTCAAGGTTCATAGCCTCAACAAAATTCTGACCGGGTTTCAATGTTTCAGGCAGGACCATGATGCCTTCATGGGCGTCAGAAAGCTTCAGCTCTCTTTCTGAGCAGATCATACCGAGTGATTTTACGCCGCGAAGCTTGGCCTTTTTAATCTTAAGGCCATCGGGCATAGTTGCACCGACTTTTGCTACGGGGACGTTTAGTCCTTTGGCAATATTAGGTGCTCCGCAAACGATGTCCAGCAGTTCGCTTTCGCCAACGTCTACTTTGCATATGGATAGCTTTTCTGCTTCCGGATGGCGTCCACATTCAACTACGTGTCCGACAACTATGGGAGCGATTGCTTCAAAGGGATTATAAATTTCTTCCAGCTCAAGACCGAGCATAGTCAGCCTGTCGCCAAGCTCCTGAATTTCGCCTTCGTAAGGTACGAAATCGCGTAGCCATTGCATGCTTAAAAGCATTGGGGGCCTCCGGCGGTCCGATTTTGCCTGATTAAGGTGTTCGGACCAGAAAACTTTTATGAATGTGTTCGTGAAAGGGGAACAGCCTTAAAAAATAATATTGCAGGGCAGAATAAATATCCTGCCCTGCAACCCCTTATCAAGGGTTAGGAAAACTGTTCTAAAAACCGGATATCGTTTTCAAAAAACATACGCAGATCGCCGATGCCGTATTTCAGCATAGCTACGCGTTCGATACCTAGCCCGAATGCGAAACCGGAATATTTCTCGGTGTCGTAGTCGACGGATTTCATGACGTTAGGGTCCATCATTCCACAACCCAGAATTTCCACCCAGCCGGTCTGTTTGCAGACTCGGCAAGGCTGTCCGTCTATATGTCCTTTGCCGCCGCACATAACGCAGGAAATATCTACTTCCGCGCTTGGTTCTGTGAACGGGAAGAAACTTGGACGGAAGCGAACTTCGGTTTTCGGTCCAAACAGCTGATGGACGAATGCGGTAAGTGTGCCTCTAAGGTCTGCCATACTGACATTCTCATCAATCAGAACGCCTTCGATCTGATGGAACATCGGTGTATGGGTAATGTCTGAATCCCGGCGGTATACTTTACCCGGTGCGATTACTGCGATTGGAGGAGTTTTTTCCTGCATTGAGCGAATCTGCAAAGGTGAGGTATGTGTACGCAGCAGAAAAGATTCTGAAATATACAGAGTATCCTGCATGTCCCTTGCGGGGTGATCAGGAGGCATATTCAAGGCTTCAAAGTTATACCAGTCGTTTTCGACTTCCGGACCTGTTACGACTTCAAAGCCGAGCCCTACAAAAACATCACAAATCTCATCCATCACCAGTGAAACAGGGTGGAGTGAGCCTTTGTGGGGAGTGCGGCCTGGCATTGTCGGGTCGAAACGGGATAAGCTCTCGGTTATGGCAGCTCTTTCAAGCTGGGACTGCCTTCCCTCGATCAGTTCTGTGAGAGCTGTCTTGACTTCGTTGGCTTTTTTTCCTGCGACAGGTTTATCTTCATTGGAAAGGGAGGGGAGGCCGGACATAATCTTGGCAAGGCGACCCTTGCGACCAAGATATTCAATCCTGAGTTCTTCCAGTTCAGATAAAGAAGAAGCCTGGTCCAAACGAGCTTCACACTCTGGGACCAGGCCTTCAAGTTCCTGTAACAGGGACTTTGCGTCCGACATTTTAGCTTACCTGAGCTCTAGCTGTCTCAGCGAGCTTGGCGAAAGCGACAGTGTCGCAAACGGCCAGGTCAGCCAGGATCTTACGGTTGAGTTCAATACCGGCCTTAGAAAGACCGTTAATGAAGCGGCTGTAAGACATGTCATTTAGACGGGCTGCAGCGTTAATACGCTGAATCCAAAGTTTACGCATTTCACGTTTGCGAACTTTACGTCCTACATAGGCCATGCAAAGTGAACGTTCTACACGTTCTCTGGCGGTGCGGTACAATGAGCTACCGGAACCACGAAAACCTTTGGCCATCTTCAAATATTTTTTGTGACGCTTATTAGCGGCAATACCACGTTTTACTCTCATCCGAAATCCTCCGAAGCCACCCGTATGCATCTAAGCACGGGCAGGAATACTATTAATTAAAAAAGAGCCTTAGGAATAAGGGAGCATGCGTTTGACTTGGCCTAAATTGGCTGAATCAACGAGTGCGCTCTGACCTAGTCTGCTCTTACGCTTTGCGCTTTTCTTTGTCAGAATATGACGAAGACCTTGCTTACGGCGTTTGAATTTTCCGCTACCAGTTTTAGTGAAACGCTTTGCAGCGCCTCTTCTAGTTTTCATTTTTGGCATTTCTATCCTCCTTCGGGATATAACCGACTACTTAGAGCGTCGGACAAAACCTTATTTTTTTATGGGAGCTAGCATCATGTTCATGGTACGTCCTTCAGATCTAGGGGCCTGGTCCATTTTGGCCAAATCCTTAGTATCTTCTTTGACGCGTTCCAAAACAATCAACCCTCTGTCCTTGTGGACGATTTCTCGTCCCCGGAAAAATATGGTGACCTTGCATCTGTCGCCGTCATCAAGGAAGCGACGAATATGCTTGAGCTTTGTCTGGTAATCGTGCTCATCGGTTTTTGGTCGAAACTTTACTTCCTTGATCTGGATGACAGTTTGCTTCTTTTTGGCTTCCTGCTTGCGCTTCTGCTGCTGATATTTGAACTTACCATAGTCCATAATCTTGCATACAGGTGGATCTTCCTTTTCTGCAACTTCTACCAAATCAAGTCCTCTGCTCATAGCTAGTTCAAGCGCATCAGTAGTTGAAATTACTCCCAACTGTTCGCCTTGATCATCGATAACTCTAACCTGAGGAACTCGAATACGTTCGTTTCGTCTGGCTCCGTCTTCCCTACGAAAGGGACGCCTGCCGTCTTTATTAAAAGCTATAGCTCATGCCTCCGCGTTTGAATGGTTCGTTGATGGCGGTCGAAATAAGCTCAGCCGCTTCATCAAGAGGCTTGAGTCCCGGGTCTTCCCCGTCGCGGGCCCTTACATTGACCGACTCCGCTGCGACTTCGTTGTCGCCGATTATCAACATGTACGGGACCTTCTCCAATTGAGCTTCCCGTACTTTGTAGCCCAATTTTTCGTTGCGTATATCAACCTCAGCACGAATGCCCTTTTCTTGCAAAAATCGCAAGACTTTTTCAGCGTATTCGTTCTGAGTGTCAGTAACAGTAAGAATTTTTGCCTGAACAGGAGATAACCAGGCGGGCAGCGCTCCACCTGTGTGTTCGAGCAGTACTCCAATGAACCTTTCAATGGAGCCGAGGATGACGCGATGCAGCATTACTGGTCTGTGTCGTTCACCGTCATCGCCCACATATACTAAGTCGAACCTGTCTGGCAAGGTAAAATCACACTGAATAGTAGCACACTGCCAGCGACGGTCAAGTGCATCTTTGATAATAATGTCGATTTTGGGGCCGTAAAAAGCTCCATCACCTTCATTAATAGAATACTCCATGCCCATGGTTTCTAGCGCATCTTTCAGTGCAAAAGTTGCTTTTTCCCAATCTGCTTCGGAACCGATAGCCTTTTCAGGCTTGGTGCTGATTTCAGCTTCATAGCTGAATCCGAAAAGATTCATTATATCACCGACGAATTTTGCTACGCCGATAATTTCATCTCTGAGTTGATCCTGACGGCAAAGAATATGTGCATCATCCTGAGTAAAGGAGCGCACTCTCATGAGACCGTGCAGAACACCTGATTTTTCGTGGCGGTGAACGACTCCAAGCTCAAAATAACGCTGTGGAAGGTCACGGTAGCTGCGAATTCTGGATTTAAATACCAGCATGTGAGACAGGCAGTTCATCGGTTTGATGCCGTATGCCTGATCATCAATCTCAGTAAAATACATATTTTCACGATAGTTATCATAATGTCCTGACCGTTCCCAAAGTTCTCTTTTGAGAATAAGCGGTCCCTGAACAAAGTTATAACCACGTTTCAGATGTTCTTTGCGTTCGAAGTCTTCAAGGATTGCTCTGACGAGAGCACCTTTTGGATGCCAGATGATCATGCCGGCGCCGACTTCATTGCTGATTGAAAAAAGATCCAGCTGAGTTCCGAGCTTGCGGTGGTCACGTTTCTTGGCTTCTTCAAGTCGATTAAGATGCTTTTTCAGCTCTTTGGCATCCGCAAAAGCGGTCCCGTAAATACGCTGAAGTTGAGCACGTTTTTCATCACCGCGCCAGTAAGCACCTGCTACAGACAGAAGCTTGAAAGCTTTAAGCATGCCTGTACGGGCAACGTGAGGTCCACGGCAAAGGTCACAGAAGTCGCCGTTTGTATAGATAGAAACTGTTTCAGCTCCGAGGTCGTCAATAAGTTCGACTTTGTAGGCTTCGCCCATTTTGTCAAATTTTTCTCTGGCTTCTGCGCTGGTAAGTTCCATTCGTGAAAATTCTTCGTTAGCACCTACGCGACTGAGCATTTCTGCTTCAATTGCTTCTAAGTCTTCAGGTGTAAAAGGACGTTCGTATTCGAAGTCGTAGTAAAAACCGTTAGCAATAGAAGGCCCGATGGTCACTTTTGCTGTCGGAAAAAGTTTTTTTACAGCTTCAGCCATAAGGTGAGCTGTGGAATGGCGGATTATTTCTAATCCTTCATCAGATGTTTCCATGACAGGTTCGAGCGTTGTGCAGTCCGCAGGAACGGTGGATGAAAGGTCAATGAATGTATCGCCGCATTTGGCAGCAACTGCACTCTTGAATTGTTTTTTCGACAGGGCTTCTTTAAGCACCTCGCCGACAATGGCGCCTTGCTCTACTTCAAGCTCATTTCCTGCTACTAGCATAACAACTCTCTCTCTAACGGAAGACGTTTTATATTGATCCCGTTTGGCGGGGACAAAATCTTAATTCTAAACCCAAAATGTTCTGCATTTTGCAACACACTGTTTTCATTGAGTTCAGTATAAGAAAAAGTAGAAATATTCTCTGTGTTAATCATAAATATTTCTATTTTATATTACATAGAAGGCAGTTTTTTTATCTAATAAAATCTTATAAGTCAAGCCGTAAGCGGTACATTATAAGGTTTTCATTGAACCTGAAGAGCAAACGAATTTTTATTATTTGATTCGTTATGGCCCAGTAATTCAAAACCTTGTGGAGTTTTTTCGCAATTCATAAGCCTGATTGTATTACCCTCAAACACTTCCGATAGAAAAGCTATGCGAATCGAGCTTATATCTTCCGGCACTGCTGCTTGCATTCTGAGCGCGTCCATGCCCCAGCGCAGGTATTCGGTATTATTTACGTGTCCGCTTGCATCCAGTGAACTGTAAGGGACACGGAAAGTTCTGATCTCATCTTCCGGTTTGCCGGGACGGATTCTTTTAATTTTTTCTGAAAATAGCGATTTTGTCTTCGGCAGCAGGTCTATCCCTAATGATTCTATGTTCAGCGGTTTTCCTGATTCAGAATCAAGCACCATCCATTCCGAGCTTGCACGGACAATTATGTTTCCGCTTTCATCACAGCCTTCAAATTCACGAAGAGCTCTTAATTTTTTAGCTCCCCGTGACCATGTGGTAAGAGAAAATATATCATTACGTTTAGGAAGTTCGCTAATTTCTATGCACATGGAAGTCAGTATCCAGAAACAGTTTTTGGCGTCTAACTGCTCAGCTCCGAATCCTTCACGATTGGCGTGCATGGTTGCAGCTTCCTGCAATCTCCACATCAGCCAATGATAGTGCATTCTATCGTTCGGTCCTGTTTCATATGCCGGGACCACAGAGCTTACATTCATGGTATCATTCATAATATGCCTACCACTTCTTACCCAGGTCCAGCGGAGAAGGGCGGCGCATCAGTATTTGCTGAGAATCTTCGCCTGCTGAAAACCTTTCGTACACGCCCAGTGCCCACATGGGGAAATACTGGCTGTATCCGTGGTAGCGAAGGTAGAATACTTTTGGAAATCCGGTTCCAGTGAAATATTTTTCATCCCAGCTTCCGTCTTTTTTCTGATTCTCTAACAGGTAACGGATACCTCTGCTTACGGCTTTGCTGTTTACTCTTTTTGCCGCCATCAACCCGAGTAAAGCCCATGCCGTCTGCGACGGAGTGGATTCTCCTTTTCCTGCGTAGTATTTATCATTATAGCTCAGGCATGATTCGCCCCAGCCACCATCTCTATTTTGATGATTTTCAAACCATTCAACAGCTTTGCAGACATATGAAGAGTTCATGTCTTCGCCGACCTGACGCAGTCCGCAGAGAACCGACCACGTTCCGTAAATATAGTTTACGCCCCAGCGACCGAACCATGATCCGTCGTCTTCCTGTTCTTTTTTAAGGAATTCAATTCCTTCTTTGATCGGGCGGAAACTTTTATTATACCCGATAACACCGAGTAATTCGATTACGCGGGCTGTAAGGTCTGACGTAGGAGGATCAAGCAATGCTCCATGATCCGCAAATGGAATATCATTTAAATATAAGGCGTCGTTATCAATATCAAAGGCCGCGTAGCCTCCGCCTGTGCATTGCATACCGATAAGCCAGTTTACAGCTTTGACGAAATTCTCGCGGTGTTCTTCCATTTCCAGAACGCCGGCACGGGCCATAGCCATGAGCACCATAGCAGTGTCATCAAGGTCTGGGTAGAAAGTGTTCTCAAACTGGAAAGCCCAGCCTGCACCTTGAAGGGTCGGTGCTTTGGAAGCCCAGTCCCCCTGAACAAATATCTGTTGCTCGAATAGCCAGTCGACAGCTTTTTTTACCAAGCCGCTGTCTTTGTCTTCTCCGGCTTCAAGTATTGCGGAAAGGGCCAAGCATGTATCCCAGATAGGGGAGTTGCAGGGCTGGCACATGCACTGTTCCATGTTTTCAGCAGTCCCTTTTTCCGCTGAAATATCCAGTTCCGGTGCTGCGGAAAGCTCACGCCCTCCGGTTACGACAGTGAATTCAGAAGGAGATTTTTCACTGACCTGAAATCTGTCTACTATAAGGTCATCAACCGCCTGCAAGCCTCGCGCGTAATCCGGGTCTGACTCGTCATAACCGGACAGGCTGAGAGCTGTGACTGCATTTGCCATAGCAGGGAAAATCGCACCGATTCCGCCGCGTCCGGCCATATGGTCACGGGTCCACTTTTCAGCGAAGTTAACCGCTTTTTTATGAATGGAGTCCGGTATCAGATGTATTGTCCTTTTCAGCACTCTATCCAATAGGATGAATAAATTTTTGCGAAGTGCTTTGTCTCTATACCTGTCTATATGAACCAGTTCTTCTTGCGGTTTACAGAAAAGTTCAGGAATAGACTCGTCCACGCGCAATGAGCAGACAGGTTTCTTTTCATAAATAAGCAGCAGCGGATAGATAACTGATCTTGACCAGTATGAAACCTTATCTAAATGGAAGAAAAACCATTTCGGCAACAGCACTATTTCAATAGGCATTGCTGGAGGGCAGTGCCACGGAATCTGGCCGAAAGTCGCAAGGCATATGCGTGTGAAAACATTTGCGGATTCTGCTCCGCCTTTTGCCAGAATTATCTGACGGGCACGCACCATGTGTTCATCATTTTTGTCATCGCCCAGTATTTTAAGAGCCATGTAGGCTTTAACTGATGCGCTGATATTTACAGGGCCGTCGTGGTCATGGAGAGGCCAGCCGCCGTCAGGCATCTGTTTGGAACGAATATAGTTGCCGAGTCTTTCAGCAACCTTCGGGTCCATTTCACGGTTTAAGAACCGCTGAAACATTATATATTCTGATGGAATAGTTACATCAGCTTCAAGAGCAAAAACCCAGTAGCCTTCAGGACTCTGTAGTGTGCGGAAGCGGCTGACAACCTTTTTGAGCGCATCTTTAGGCTGTAATAACGCTACAACTGAGTTGCTGTTTCTATCTTTTTTCTTGTTAGCGTTGGTTTTTGCAGTCTTTGTATTGTTCATTTAATAAATCCTTTTAATTCTTTAGACTATTGCGTCTACTGCTGAGTCGATGACTTGTTTTTTCAGTTTAGCAACTGGGCCCCACTCAAAGTGAGGATAGGTTACAAGCAGGGAAGTAAGCCCGTGCGCCGCTGCTATGACTGAATTTGATGTTACAAGAATATCTTCATCAGATGAGTTCGGCGGCATACATTTTTTTACGCATGATTTGATGCGTTCATACATGGTTTTGCCAAGTGGATTCTGCTCAAAATGTGAGTTGCCGGCATTCCACATGTCTGTTTCCATCATAAATCCGACTCTGTAAGCATTGGGGTTTTCAAGTCCCATGGTTACAAAAGTATATAAAATATCTTTTAAAGCACCTTTTGGAGATTTGGAGACAGAAAGAATTTCGTTAATTGCTTGCAGAAAGTCCCGATATGTTTCTTCTGTCAGGCAAAGAAATAATTCCTTCTTATCTTTGAAATGGTGATATATAGTAGTCGGCGAGTAACCGATGGTCGTCGCTAACTTGCGCATTGATACCTGCGCATAGCCGTGCTCGGCAAATAATTTGCGCGCAGCATCAAGTATCAGCATCTTTAATGGAAGCTGAGGGCTGTCTAATATTGTAGCTTGTGTAATCATGTAATTAATCTCCACCACTTAACAGTGTTAAGCTGTGGCTTTCTTTTGCATGAAAGTATACGACTGTCAACAAATTGTAACCTAAAGAATTACTTTTTTTATGCGAGAACTGCGTAAAAATTATGAGCTAATCAACGGAATTGAAGCTGTGCAGAGCATATTTGAATTATCAGCAGAAAAATCTTGCAATAGAAAACCGACTTGTATATATGTTCTCAGCTCAGGCGGGTAATTCATTATCCAGCTTGTTTTTATATAAAGTGGCCCCGTAGCTCAGTCGGATAGAGCACAAGATTCCTAATCTTGGTGTCACAAGTTCGATTCTTGTCGGGGTCACCAAGAATATTAAGGGTTTACGTCAATATTGATGTAAACCCTTTTCTGCGTTTTACGGGGTTGTTTTTGGGGGATTACCCAGCCACTTCCATATTCAGTATCTGGTTATCCTCGAATTCATATTCTGTAGATAGTTTCAGGCTGCGCCCGTTCTTTAGTTTCACCAGAAAGGTTTCCACATAATTCGATGAATCAGGAATTTCACTGGTTATTGAGATCGTTCTGGTCGCAGGGGAGTATATGATCTTCTGGAATCCTTTTCCTGTACTGATTTTGATTTCGTTGTCATTGGGGAGTACCTCTATGGTTTGGGATTCAGCTGCGGTTGTTACTGCTAACTCCAGAAACTGTTCTCTGATCGTGTTATGGATTACTTCTTCGATGGTTGTTGCTCCTGCGGTGATGGCTATAAGGATACAGCTCAAGACTAATGCTATTAGAATTATTGATTTTATGATTCTCATTTGATTTCTCCTGTGATGGTGACGTTCGGTTGATCTAAGTGAATAAATATTCCTTTATGAAGACGAAGTGTTACTATTGTATTGAGTAGAATTTATCGAAATTTGTGGCGAATATCTAAAAATTTAACAATCAGTTATTGCTCAAATTGATGTTTCTTATTATAAATTTCAAATGTACGAATACGATCAGCATATAAAAGATATTTTGGGTGAGCAGCAGAAAGCTGTTATCTCTGTTGTTTGTGATGTCGAAGCTGACATCTATGTAGACAAAAAAATTCAAAAAAAAAAAGTTGACCATTACAAGACAGTGGCTTTGCCGTTTGGTCAGTATTTTGTTGAGGCTAAGACTGATGTTCCAAATCGATATGACAGCGCTGTCGTTACTTTGTCTCAAGAAGGGACTCATGTTTGTGAATTAAAACTTTCTGATAAGAAGTATGCTAAATTAACTATTGTTTGCGATACAGTTGCCGATTTTTACGTAGATAAAAAGCCGATAGCTATATCTAAATCTTTAGTTACTCATGAAGTTTCTCTCGGTGAGCATTTTGTTGAGGTTAAGACTTCTGATCCAGATCAGTATGAAAGTGCTATTGTCAATTTGACCCAAGAAAGTGGTCATGTCTGTGAATTCAAATTTTCAAATAAAGACTTTTGTTCTGTAACCTTTGTTTGCGATATAAAGGCTGATTACTTTGTGGATAAAGAATTAGTCGCAAATTCTGTGGAAAGAGCATTCACTCACAAACTTCCTGTTGGTGAGCATTTTGTTGAAGTCAAATCGTATGATCCTCCCAAGTATGATAGTAGAGTCATAAGCGTTGCCCCTGAAGGTAAGCTCGTTTGTGAGTTTTTTTTGAAGAAACAGATGCCGGGACTTTTTGTTGAAAAAGGTGTTCCTGTAAGCATTAATTTTACAGAAGATTGTTCTCTTGAACTCAATGGTGTTGATGTTGGAAATTTTGAAAAAGGTGTCTCTGAGCATTTTGCTCTGCCTGTTGGGAAAAATAGATTTAAGTTTGTCTCTGTTCATCTTGAAAATGTCTCAGAATCCATTGAATTAAATTTGAAAGACATTGGCCAAGAATTTGTTGATTCTAAGCTTGATTTAGTTGTTCAAAAACGTATTCGAGAACAGCTACAATTTTACGTAATGAAGTTAAAGGATCTTGTTGGAAGTATTAAAGGTAGATATTCGGTAGCAAAACTTCAGAAACTTATGAGTCGTCTTAGATTAGTTGCTCAGGACCGGATTTTATATTTAACCCTTGAGTCGAGAGTAAATTTAGCTATTTCAGCTGTTGATAGTGCTTTAAATGCATATTCTGCTATGGAGCCTGCTCTTGATCATGTTTTGATCTTACCAGAAAATATAACTGGCCATGACTATAAAAAAATATGTGCTGAAATTGATGAACGAATAGAGAAATGGGAGAGAAAGAAAAGCGTTTTTTTCTCATTGGCTCAGGATGCTGAGACAAAGAGTGGTTTGGTTGAGAATGATTATGATAAATTGGAGCAAATAATTAAAGCAAAGTTATTGGGTATTGAGAGAGTCTTTGAAGAGGCTCAGGATAGGTTTGAGGGCTTAAATCTTGAATCACTATGTACAGAAATGCAGAAAGCCGCAGGGAAGATTCCGTTGACCGGCTCCGTACAGATATCTGTTGATGAGACAATGAGGGATATTCAGAAAGCTACACATGACTTTCGTGCGTTTATGGACTTAAAATCTAGTGCTTCATCAATCAGTCCCGGTGTACGTGGATTTGATGCGATACAAATAGACTTGAATAAAAAACTTGAAGATGTTCAAAGTAATAAAAATAATGTTTTATATTTTTGCGAGACTGCAAAAAATAAAATTATTAGCTGCAACATACAGTTAAACGAGTTGCAAAAACTGTTAGAGGATAAAGAAAAATACCGTAGAAAAATAGTTGTAATTTTTTCCGTTGTTACTGTCTTATTCTTAGTATGTATAGGGGGCGGGATAAAACTTTACCTTGATCAAGAAGCTAGGTTTCAAAGAGCTAATAATCAAAGATCCAATAGGCAAACAGAGATTTCTGCAAAAGATGTGAAGCAACCATCTGTAAAGAATGTTGAAAATAGAGAACCGAAAGAGCAAGCAAAAGTTGTGGAAAGTCCGTCCGTTGTTTCGCAGCAACAAATTAATATACCTGCCAAGCCACAGCTGTCTTCTCTTGAGCAAGGTAAAATATATATGAAAAAAGGTGAATATGACAAAGCTGAAAATTCTTTAAGGGGCGCGATTGAATCCTATAAGAATGCGCCAGCTAGCAAGAAGGACATATATATATGCAATACAATGGAGGCTATGTTCTATCTTGCAAAAATTCCTGGGAATGAAATGGAATTTGACCAAATGTTGAAATACTATAGTCAGCATAGACAGGTGGTTAGGCATAATCTTCCAGGAATATATGGCGTAATTGAGCCGCTGGCACTGGGATTGGAAGAGTAATTGTTATGAATTGTCATCCGTCAACAGATTGTTCTCGTTTAAGCTCAATTTTAAGCAATGGTCATATAGGTTTTTTTTGCAGTCGCGAGAGAACCCCCGCTTATACTAGGTTTGCTCAGCAATTGGTTGTTCAATTTATTTCTGATAATTTTGTTGAATATAGTAAATTGGAGATAGTTGTTGCTGACTACTATGATCGTGGTCGACATTTCGCTGAAATACTACCTGCTATCTCAAAGATAATAACTGACGAAAGCTTGTTGCAAGATAAAGTGCAAGAGCTTGTTAATGTATGCGATCGTCGATTCAGGGAAGATGATGTCCAAAAGGAAAAGACTTTCAGCTTTACTCTAAAGAATACATTTCTGTTTTTATCTGGCGATTGCTGTTCGATATTAGGAACAACTGAATTTTCCCATCTCTTGCGCTATGGTCGCGAGGTGGGAATTTTTATTGTTATGGTCTTTTCTGATGTGCAGTTGTTTCATGTATATAATCAGTACGGCGATGTGTTTTACCAGCAGGACAGTGTCCATTGGGATACGCTTTGGTCTGCTAAGCGTGATTTTAAGCGTTTTGGTGAGAAGCCAGTTGCTCTCGGGCAGATTGATCTAGATTCAGATAAGGAAATATTAAAATTCTTTACTGATAAAATTTTGGAAGAAAGAGAGAAGTATAAGGCGTCGAATACGCTAACAAATCTACTTAAGGATGCAGAACGTCATAAGTCTGCAGTAACAGGGATTAAGGTCCCTATTGGACGTGATGAGGATGGAGAGACTTGTTATTTTGAATTAGATAAGCATCCTAAGATTCACACAATGGTTTCTGGCACAACAGGGGCAGGTAAAAGTAATTTTTTTAAAACGCTAGTGAGTAGCTGTATACATTCATATTCTCCTGATGAACTGCAACTTGTTCTAATTGATTTGAAGCAAGGTGCTGCGTTTAATCCTTTTAAGCTAGAAGAGAATATATGGATGTATTGTGATACGAATCCAGAATCAGTTCTTTTTAACGACGAGAATATAGTAATAAATGAAGAGTGCAATATTCCTCCGGTTGGTGCTGATGAAAAGGATACACCGACTAATGATAAGATAATTTCTGGCGAAGATTTATCATCTATATTGGATAAAGTTTTAACTTCCTTTGAGAAAAATTATAAAGAAGGAATGACCGAAACAGTTGGTGAAGATATTTCAAGTCATGAGATTTTGTCTGTATTGGATATTTTTTCAAATTTGCATATTGAATTTGAAGAAAGAATTAGATTGTTTACTAAATATTCATTCGATAATTACCAAGATTTTCGTGAGGGATATATAGTAAATGAAGTTGGTCGTAATTTACCGAGGATTTTGATAATTATTGATGAAGTGCAAATTCTTTTTGATAAAGATAATACGAGAGATAGTCTTTTAAAATGTGCAGGTTTACTCAGAAGATTGTTTGCCGAAGGAAGAGCTGCCGGATTTCATTTTATTCTTTCGACGCAATCTTTTGATATTAGTAGAGGGTTTACTCTTCCTGAAGCTGTTGAACAAAATAGTGGGGTTAGAATTTCTTTTAGCGCAACAGAAGATGAGGATAGTTCTGCTGTGTTAGGGCGATACAATTATTCTGCTGTGGGTTTGGATATCGGAGAGTGTATACATAATCTTGGGAAGAGAATAGAAACAAATAAGAAAATGACAGTAGCCTATTTTGATAAATAGTATATGGAGGAATGTTATGGCTGAAGTCGATGCAAATCTGAGGGCAATAGAAAAAGGGTATGCAAAATTTAGGGAAAAGCATGAAGAACTTGTTGCAAAACTTGATCAGTTAGAAAATGCGACTAAAGATTTAGAGAATATTAATTTAGGGGCCTTTTCTATTCAATTTAGTGATCTTTTACTGGATACAATTGGTAAGCATAAGTCTTTATTGCTTAACGCAAGGGATGGAATTGATGTGAGTATTTTAAGTTATACTGATGAAGTGAGTAGCCTGTATCGCAAAATGATGAAAATGGTAAAGGTGTAGGGTATGCGATTTATAAATTTTATAAAAAAAGCTAAGAATAGAACTTTTGATGTTGACCCACATGGAGATTCTTCTTTTAGCGGAATCAATGAAGGGAAACAAGCTTTTGATAGTATGAATGAGCGCTCAAAGAATCCAGAAGCACCATTTAAAGGGATAAACCCTAATTATCCGCCAGCGAAAGATAGTGCTTTGTTAGGTGAAAAGGTTCTGTCAGAGAAAATGAGCAATGTAAAATTTGGTTTTGAGCTTAGAGCATTAGGGGACACAATCGAGGACGCTATTACAAATTCTCTTCGAAATATTATCAAAGAAATTGATCCGAAGATATATGTCCATAGCATTGATGTTGAAAAATTTACAACTAGATTATCTATCATAATTGACGAATTTTCCCAAACAAAGTCGGAAATGGAAAGTATACTCTCATCTACTGCACTAGGCTGGCGTGATTCAGGGCATACTGAATTAAAAACTATGGTTAAGCAATATACTAAGACAATAATTTTATTGTCAGATTCATTGCAAATTTTCAAAGAGGTTTTGGATGCTCTGAATGAGAATGTAAAAAAAATGGATAAATGAATGTAATGAAAATTTTTTTTCTGAAGATTATAATGGGGTTAACGTTGTGTTGCATCTGTTTCTGTTCATCTGTCTTTGCCGCAGAAGTATCAATGAGAACAGAAACACAAAAGGGAGTCCATCCGTTTACTGCAACACAGCAAGGAATATTTGAAGGGTTATTGAGTTCTAAACTCAATGGCTTGAATGGCGGCAAGGCAATGTCCTTCAAAAATGTGGTCCTCCTGAATAGTGCTGAAAATGATTGTAGAAGAATCCCAAATACAGAAAATATTTATGATTGTACTACAAGTCTGACTCTTAACGTTGAAACTCAGCTTACAGATGAACGTGGTAAGTCTGTTCAGCTGCGTGTGTCAGCTATCAATAGTTCTGAGTGGACAAAAAGATTGAAAGGAATAAATCCTCCTGTGCCGGTATCCCAGTTCAGAAAGGTAGCTGATAATATTTCTTCGACAATTGCTAAGAAAATGAAGACTGCTATTAATCAACGTAATGCCGCCATTCAGAGGAAGAAGGAAAAACGTGCTAAGGCCTTAAAAGAGTTTCAACAAAATAATGCTTTACCGTAGCAATATAGAAATTAAAGAATAGGAGTTTTTAGGATGTTGTCGGGGAAAATGCGTAACTTATTGTTTGTTGGGGTATTAATTCTTTTTGTTGTAGGGGGATGTATTCCTCATAAATCTAAAGATTCTGGAGCATATGGTTCAGCAAAGAAAGTAGAAAAAAAAGTTTCGACTCAAGTTGCTGGAATTGCTGTATCTGATGTCAATATGAGGCAGAATCCCGGGAAATCGGGGAAGAAGCTCGCTGCCCTTCGTAAAGGCGAAAAGGTCGTTGTTTTAGGACGAAAAGGGAATTGGTATAAGGTTAATCAGCAATCTAGCGGAAAGATTGGGTACGTTTATTATCCTTATATTGATGTTCAGTTTTCTGGAGTGGATTCGATTACTGGACAAATTATTAAGTCTACAAAAGTATACGCACAACCCAATTTAAAAAATGCAACAAAGGTTTCTTTTCGACCTGGGAAAAAGATAACAGCTCTTGCTAAGCAGGGAGCTTTCTACACAATTAAGCTCGACGGGAAAAACAGTTTTGTTCCAGTTAAGAGTTCTATTTTGGACTTGGAGAAAGTGACTCCCCCGTTTCATGTTGTTTATGTTGACGCGCCGGCTGCACCTGTTGCTGTAAAGTCAAAACCTAAGGGCAAACCCAAAAAGACTGTAGCTAAAAAGAAAGAGACTAAGAAATCTGTCGTAGATTCATCAGAGGAATCAAAAGAGAGTTCTTTTAGTCTTTCGAGCTTGTGGGGTGATGACGAGCCTAGATATTCAGATAAATATCGAGAAGAAAAGGAAGTCGATCCAGAAGAGATGCTTGATATTGTTCGGCCAAGCCTGACAGGTTATGCTGACGAATTTGCGCCTGTTCGTAGAGCATGTATGGCCAAGGATTATAGGGCAATTTGTGAGCTCAGTAATGATTACGATGGCGAGTCTTACAAGGATTATAAAAAAGCAATAGATTTTGCTCATGAAATTGGTTGGTTGAGAACAGTTGAGCGAGCAACTCTTGCTCTGGATAATGGTGATTTTGATAAAGCCAGCAAGCTCTTTGGCGCATCTGAAAAGCTTGCAGATGAAAGAGATGTTCGAACTGGGGATGCAGACGCATTACAAACAGGATTGTCTTTCTTGGGAACTGTTTCTGGACAGGAAGGGATTGGTGAATATGAAATCCTAGGATATGAAAGAGTCCTTTCTTTGAATTATAAGGCTCTTGCTGAAATTTTATCAGGTAAGAAAGGTGCTTATAATATTGCTAAACGTTCTATTGCTCTCCAGAACAGAGAACGTGATGAGTTTGAATCGATGATCAGGGATTTGGAGATAAAGGAAAGAGAGAAGAAGAATAAGATAGGTGCAAACGATCCTTTGAAAGAGTTCTATTCTAAAGTCGACATGACTTTATTTGAACCCAAAAACAAAAAAGAAAGATCTGCTGTCTTACGTCAGACGTCAAATGCATTTATCAACCCATTTGGTGATTATCTCCATGGTCTTATTCTTGAGTGTGAAAGCTACTATAAGCCATCGTTAAGAAGCAATGCAGCTATCGCTTACCGTAAAGCAGCTAAGCTTCAGCCTAAAGCAAAGAAAATGCTGTTGCAGGCAAAAAGTGATATGGGTAAACCTGCGAAGGCTTATTCAAACAAGCGATTGGTGCATGTAATAGTGTCCGAGGGTTTTGCCCCCCAAAAGTGGACAAAAAATATAATGCTTCCTGTTACAATTCCACCTATGCAGGTGAAAACTACTGAGTTGAGGACTGTTTCGTGTGTAGCTGGTACACCGAAAGTCTCATTTAAAGGTTCACCAACTCGTTCTCTGTCTGAAATCTCCAACATCGAAGCTATCTCATTTAGGTATGATGAAGATTGCTCATTTGTGAGAACATCAAATCTTGTGTGGAAGATTGGTCAATCCTATGTTGAGAAACAGATGAATATTTTGGTTTCAGGTCTTAGTTTTGCAAAAGAACTTTTAGCAGAGCCTGATAGTAGAGCTTGGCTTTCCTTGCCAAAAAAGGTTTATGCGACTAGGATTTTTGTAAAAAATGATACTTCAAGTGCAACGATCACCATTACAAAGCCGAATGGAAAAATTTTGACACGATCTTCGGTTAAGCTTCCTAAGGGCAATGCTCCTGTAATTATTTATGGTCGAGCAAATGATGATGGTGTTCAGCTTTATGCTTCAGCTTTTAACAAGTAGAGGAATTATGGTTACTTTGAGAGGAATAGCGGTATTTTTGCTTTTGAGCGTCTTGATGGTCTGTATGACAGGTTGCGTGATTGAGGGGAAGACGCACAGTTCAGATGTTAATACTAATTCTAACGTATACAAACTCTCTCCACGGGCAACGGTTATATATGCTGGTAAATATTTGCCAGAAGACATTACTGTTAGTGTTCCAGCGTTTGAAAAATCAGGAGCCTTAACCAAGGCCGTTTTTGTTTTGCAGAACTTGACAGATGGTAATATAGTTCTTGAATATCGTGTCGAGTGGAAAAAGGAGTCCGGGTTTCCTATGAGAATTACGGATGCATGGGATATTGTACATATTGCTCCTGCAAGTATTGCGACGTTAGCAAGTGTTGGTGACGATGCTGAAGCGTATAGTGTAATAATTAAGATTAGATATCCCGAAAACAATTAGGAGCTCTCATGTTTAATCGTATTTTTGGGTTAGTGCTTATTGGATTAATAGTTTTGCCTGGATGTATTGGTAAGAGGAACTACACTCAGGGTAATGTCTCTATAGGTGAGGTTGGTACGACTAGGCATTTGGAAGCTAAGCTTACATTTTCTGATTTTTCGAAGCTTGCTAAAGATGTAACAAATAAGATGGTTGATTCAAAACGTATACAGTGGTTTGATGCAAACGATAAGCCTAAGAACCTCGTTTTATGTGTAGCTACTCCTATAAATAAAACCGATGATGAAAATTTTGAAATGGATGCTTTGCAAGATAAGATCGATGAAAGGCTTCTGCAACGAGAAATGGCTATAATAACAACATCTCCACCTTTTGATTACATTATTCGACCAACGTTGTATGCTAATCCTCCTCAGAGAGGAGAGGGAGGAAAGTTGCAAATTCAGTATACCTTGCAGTATAAGCTTTATGACGATAAAGATCGTAAACTTGGTCAATGGTCCTCAGAGATGGTTTTGAACCGCGATCCTAGTTAGGTTGTTGAATGTGTCATTTGGATACTAAATTTTAAATGTTGTCACCCGCAATAAAAAAGTACATTCATGTCAACCAAATGCCAACCAACTTAGAAATAAAGGTTGATATTGTTACTTTTTTCACAAAATAAATATAATTATTTCAAGTAGTTAAATGTAAAGCATCGGATTCCTAATCTTGGTGTCACAAGTTCGATTCTTGTCGGGGTCACCATATTGAATTATATTAAAGGGTTAACTCATGTTTTGAGTTGACCCTTTTCTGCGTTTTATGGGGTTGTTTTCGGGGTGCTGCCAACCGGATATGCCAACCTGTTTAGATGAGTATTGTTATGATTGTTTGTATAGTTTTTTTGATGTGTTGACTTATGATGGGTGGGATCGGTTGACCGAATGTATTTATATGATTTAAATAGTGTACATTGTTCTTTTAGATTTCTATTTTTGAAAGTCGATTAGTTGAGGTATGGAAAGCAGTGTGAAAAATATTAGTGACAATTCCGTTGGAAGACAGATGATATATAATACATAGTCTCGCTTCAATAATTTTTAGTTTCAAATATGATAGGGAATTGAAAATCTTAAAATAACCACTCGTAAGATTGAAAGATATGGGCTGAAGCATAAACGATGTACGGGGAAGTAAATTAATGAAATCGAGTCAACATTTCAGTGTAGATGTTTGTGTGAACGTTTTGGGAAAACCGTATCAAACCGCACTAAGCATTTTGTCGTTGTTAAAATACTCCGCGACACATATTTCTAAAATATATATCATATTAGAAAAAAACAACAAAGCTAGCCATGTAAAGCAGATTAAGTCATTATTAGATCATTTAAAAGTTGATATTGTGTATTATACTCCGAAAAATTGGTACTGGGTCTATCCTCTTGATAGGCGAGGTTTTAAGCAGGAAGACATACGTGATGGATTAAGATATCAATTCGCATTCGAAAATTCAGACTCAAAACTCATTTATGTAATGCATAATGATGTTGTTCATTATACAGATGTTTTACAAATCTATCATAGTGCTATCAAAGGGCATATAGCTGTTGGTAATATTGGGATGTGCCATAATTGTCCTGCATTTTGGTCAAAAAAGTGCTCGAAAGACAAATATATGTCGTATCAGCCTAGAATTGATGAGTTGCGTAAAATATACAATGAAGCTGATCCTCCTAGCGGCTGGAAAGGGTTTATGTATCATCTTGAAGATTTTTGTGAAGAATTCAGAGAGAATCCATGGCCATTACCATGTTGTCGGGTCAATGAATTTTCGTGTTTAATTGACTTAGATAAATATAGAAGCACTACAACTCCGTATGGTGACTGTCATCCTTTCGGAGCGTATGGATCATGTGGAGGATACTTGTTAGATATAGGGTGTAATTGGTTTCATGATGTGCATTTACGTGGCTTCACATGTAAAAATATTACTCTTTCGCAATCAGAATTTATACATATAGGTGGACATAGCGCGATGTTTAGCAAGGATTTGTATTTTCAAAATGAACTGAGAGCTTATCAAGAACTGAAGTCGCACTTTAATATAAATATTCTTGATCATGATTTTGAATAACTTTGAATTCCATACAGAAGTGTTAAACTGGACAGGTAGTTTCAGTAAATGTTTGAGGGATACGGAAAGACATGCAGGAGAGTGTTAGGCGTGACCACCACCTCCCACACCACAGGATAACCTCCAAATTTAACAACATACTAAATTTGAAGGAGATTCTGATGGTTAATAATAGCGATCCATTGTTTAATCTTATCTACGCATATACACGGAAACAAGCTGTCGAAGATAGCAATCTGATTGATGTGACAGCTCAAGCGAAGGCGAAGGGAAGAGCACTACAGGTCGAATCCATGAGTATACTAATTACTTTTTTTGCTTTTTTTATACCATTCCTGATCGCCGTATAGTTCATCTGCACAGTCATTGCAGAGGCAATGACTAAATTGAGAATTTGTTCGAGCTTCAATATATGTTTCAAGCTTTCTCCAGTTGCCTTCGTCGTCTTTAATTTTTTTGCAAAGAGAACATATAGGTAATAGGGCTTGTAAAGTGTTTATGTTTTGCTGCTGCTCTTCAATTAATTTTTTATTTTTAGATAAGATTTTTCCTATATAAATGATTGAAATTAGTGATAGCAAAGTTACTATAAATCCAGGTAGTTCGCTTATCATTTTTGTATTTGAAGTTTGTGCAATAAAATTGTTCCATATTAAAAAAGTAAGCAGTTGCCTTGCAGTCATTAGAAAAAACATTACTGCAAGAAAAATAATTTTCCATTCTCTATATTTAATAGAAATATAAATAGCTAAGATACATGAAGTTAATCTGATTACTATGGATATTAAAAGCTCTTGTGTGTGGGCTATTGGAACAAAATACGCAAAAATAAATATAGCTGTTATTGAGATGAATGCTGTTTTTTTTGACGTAGATAACATTAGTTAATCCTTTTCATTTTCTGTCGCATCTTTCTGTTCTTTGAGCAGCAAGCTGGCTGCCTCTCTGCCCAGGCTCGCGGCACGCTGCTCCCCGCCCATCGGTTGATGGCTGGGCATTTCTTCGTTTCGCATATATACCGTGCGACTTGGGAATGCGAATTCGATCTCAAGCCTTTTCGCCAGATTGATTGCATCCAGAATGAACTTTTCACGAAGTATAAGCTCTTCTTCTCTATTCGAAACATGGAGGTGCAAGTAGACAATAATATCGATGGAGGACGATCCAAAATCGTTTACTCTGATATGAGGTCTTTTGCTATCTATTTTGCTAGAATTCATAACAATTTCGCGGAGCCCTTCAGTGAAAGCAATCATTTTTTCCGGCGGAGTATCGTAGGCGACTCCGATTGATGTTTTGAAGAGCCGGTAGTCACGCTTGCTCATATTATCTACAGGCGAAGTTATGAAGTGAGAGTTTGGTACGGTTACCAAGGAATTATAAAAAGTACGGATAGTGGTGGAACGCAGTCCGACATGTTCAACTTCACCTTCGATTTTTTCAATGATAATGAAATGGCCGATGGCGAACGGTCGAGTTGTGACAATCATCATCGTGCCAAAGATGTTTTCCACCGTATTTTTCCCAGCAAGAGCGATTGCCACACCACTGATACCAAGAGCTGCAATTACTCTGGTTGAATCCTGTCCAAATATGCCAGCTATCTTTGTTATTCCAATGATAATGACAATAATTTTTAAAACCTGCCCAATCACCAATACCACGGTTCCGCCTGTCTGGGATTTGGAACTTCCTGCTACCAACTGGGCACCCACCAAAATAACGGTTGTTGCGAGCCAGACTTCGGCTATAATCATTATGATATTCATGATAACTAAAAGGAAGGCGGCGCCATCCTCGCTGGTTATCATAAAGAGCAATCCGGATGTCCATAGATAGCCTATGGATATGACTGTTAGAGGTCTGGAGACACGTTGATTGGTAAAAGCTGCAAGGCTGTTATTAGGAGATTTTCTGCGCAGTACGTTCATGATTCCATTAGAAATCCATGAGATAACCCAGCTAACAATTGGAGTAAGAATAATGAGAATAAACAGGCTTATGAATTTCCATATATCGATTCCGAGTAATTCTTTTTTCAGGTATCTGAATCTACTCTGAATAAGGTCATCGAACTTTACGTCTATTGTTAGATTTTTGCCGATAAATGGATGATTGCCTTTATCAATAATGCTTTTAATATAATCATCATAGGTGTTTCTGACAACCTCAAGACTTTTAGGCGTAAACTTCCATGATTTAATACCCATTGTATCAGTAATCAGATGCATGGAAATTACGCCGAAACCGGGGTCAACAAGGAATACCGGGATGGTCTCAGTATTTGGCTGAACTGAAAGTTGTTCGATGTTAAGAGGCGATTCAAAATGAAGGATACGGTACAGACGAACAGCAAGAGTTTTACCTAGGTCCTCACGAAGTGCCGGTTCAATTTCCGACAAATCAAGGGTCTGAGCCGCGTCATCTAAAGTCAGTCCGTATCTTCCCATAACGCCGGAGCGAAGTCTGATCATTGTTTTATATGGTGACATTAAATTAATGTCGAAAGTTTCGCCCTCCATATTCGCTCGGGTAAGTTTTAGAAATCTGTCATGAATGCGTGTGTACAATGCATATATTTCCGGAGATTCAATGGTCTTGGCACTGAAGATCCATGTTCCTTGTGCGTTCTTGATCAGCTCAAAAGTAACTGGGTCTTGATCTTCAGTATACATTGTAATTTCTGCAGTGTCCTTGTCCAAAGGAGCATCTGGAATGTCGGTTTCGTAATCTAAAATGAGACTTTGAACGACAAGAAAGATCTGCTTCGCATTCTTTAGCAAATAGCTATATGCTCGACCTGTATTAATATGTTCGGGAAGCTGTAAGCGATCGAAGATATTTTCCTTACTTTCAAGCTGACCTTTTTCGTAGTTGATCATATCTTCTTGAAAGCTAAGAAAACAATCTCTTAATCCGTCTTTAGGATCATCTTGGTAAGCTTGCTGTTCGGCTTGAGCTGTGCTGACAGACAGTAATGACGTTATTTGAGAAGGAATTATGGAGGTAACGAGGAAAATAATAATAGTCAGTGCGGGTATATATATTTTTTTCATATCGAAGCTCCTGGGTGATATAATTCGTAATAAACTAAGCGATCTATTTATTTTTTACTATGAAAATATGGCATACTATCTATCGTATACTCCGCAATATGTATTGTAAAAAATGATTACATCACCGGCAACTTATCTAAATCTGAATATATAAGCTAAAGCAGGGCAGGAAGAGTGCAGTCAAAAGCATATCAGTGTAAAGCGGGTTGAGTTTATTTTAAAAACACTCACAAGTAAATTAATAATGGTTAACGAGCAGAATGAATCATACTTTATTTTTTCTGAGTCATAAGCAAAAAGCATGTTTTGTCTGTTCTTTGGAGTAGATCACTCGTATGCTGTAAAGCAACTCAGTTAAATTGCTTGTAATTACAATAATTATGCAAGGCGAAGCGTCCGAACCCATTCGCATTGACAGAGAAATACCCAGATGTTTAATTGGTCTGACCAATGGAAAATGTTTTGATGCGCTAATAATTAGAAAATAGTGAGGGAAGGATTGTGGAGCATATTACAGTTGACGGACTCAGGGTTGCCAAACCTTTGTATGAGCTGGTTGAAAATAAAATTATACCGGGGACAGGAATTTCTTCATGCACTGTTTTTTGGAAAGAGTTGCAATATATTCTGACTGATATGATGCCTCGGAACAGGGAATTGCTGGAGAAGCGCGAAGAGCTGCAAGCCCGTATTGATAAGTGGCATTTATCCCGCAAAGGGCAGGCTCATGATGCTGCTGCGTATAAAAAATTTCTTTATGATATCGGGTACATTCTTCCTGAAGGTGAGCCTTTCAGCATAGAAACAGAAGGGGTGGACCCTGAACTGGCAACCATTGCCGGACCGCAGCTTGTGGTGCCGATTACCAATGCCCGCTACGCGCTGAACGCTGTCAATTCCCGCTGGGGTAGTCTTTATGACGCTCTTTACGGGACCGACGTGATACCTGAAGATGGCGGCGCAGAAAAAGGTAAGAGTTACAATCCCGTTCGTGGTCATAAGGTTATGGAATACGCTTCTGGTTTTTTGGATAAAGCAATACCGCTTGCTGATGCTAAACATGCTGATGTTGTGGAATACAAAGTCGCTTTGAATGGAAAGACTGAGTTCAGTGTAGTGCTGAAAGACGGATCTGAAGCCGTGCTTGCTGATTCTGAGCAGTTTATAGGGTACGCGCAGAATGGTTCTTTACTCCTTTTCCGTAATAACGGGCTGCATATTGAAATTCATATTGATGCGGAAAATATTATCGGGCGCGATCATCCTGCCGGAGTAAAAGATGTTGTTATGGAAGCCGCAGTTACCACCATTCAGGATTGCGAGGATTCCGTTGCCGCTGTGGATGGTGAAGATAAAGCTCTGGCGTACAGTAACTGGCTGGGACTTATCCGCGGTGATCTTGAAACAACTTTTTTAAAAGGCGGTAAAGAGGTTGCACGCCGTATGGCTGCGGACCGTGAGTATACCGGACTGAATGGATCTACTTTTTCATTGCCCGGTCGGTCTATGTTACTGATTCGTAATGTAGGGCTGCTCATGACAACCGATGCAGTGATGCTTGCCGACGGAACTGAAATTCCTGAAGGTATACTTGATGCTATGATGACCGGGCTTATTGCTCTGCACGATATAAAAAAACTGGGCCGTTTTCAAAACAGTAAAACCGGAAGTGTTTATATCGTTAAGCCCAAGCAGCATGGACCGGAAGAAGTCGCCTTTACCTGCGAACTTTTTGCAAGAGTTGAGAGAGCTCTGGGCATGGCTGCAGGGGCTATGAAAATCGGGGTTATGGACGAAGAGCGGCGTACTACTGTTAATCTTAAAGAATGTATCCGTGCGGCAAAAGATCGGATTATTTTTATCAATACCGGATTCCTTGACCGCACAGGTGATGAAATCCATACCAGCATGGAAGCCGGTCCCATGGTTTGTAAAGCGGACATGAAAAATGCACGCTGGATGACCAACTATGAAGACTGGAATGTTGATGTTGGGCTTGCCTGCGGTTTTTCCGGCAAAGCGCAAATAGGCAAGGGCATGTGGGCCATGCCGGATCGCATGCGCGAAATGGTGGAAACCAAACAAGGGCATCCGCTTGCCGGAGCCAATTGTGCATGGGTTCCTTCGCCTACTGCTGCGGTATTGCATGCCATGCATTACCATGCCGTGGATGTATTCAAGCAACAAGCTAAACTTTCCGGATCACCCAGAGCGACTCTTGACGATCTGCTGACTATACCTCTTTTGGAAGGTGTTTTGACTCCGGAAGTCGTGCAGCGTGAGGTTGAAAACAATTGTCAGGGTATTCTTGGTTATGTGGTCCGCTGGGTCGAGCAGGGCATCGGTTGCTCCAAGGTTCCGGATATCAATGATGTGGGACTCATGGAAGACCGGGCAACTCTGCGAATTTCGAGTCAGTATCTGGCTAACTGGTTGCACCATGGGCTCTGCACCGAAGCTCAGGTTATGAAGGCTTTGCAACAGATGGCCGCTGTGGTTGACCGCCAGAATGAAGGCGATCCTCATTACCATAATATGGCTCCTGACTATGAAAAGAGCATTGCTTTTAAGGCCGCCTGCGACCTTATTTTTAAAGGCTGCAAACAGCCTAGCGGCTATACCGAGCCTATTTTGCATGCCAAACGGCGTGAAGTTAAGGCTGCTAAGTAGTACGAAGGTTTATTGATTTTTATAAAGGGAGGCTGTTTATACAGCTTCCCTTTTTTTGTGGATGAGTGGTGCTGGGTCTGGTGATGTCACTTAACCGAAGTAAAGTATGTTCGCTGCGTTGGAGATAAGCCACATGGCTACGACATAGTGAAAGTTGCTCGTCAGTATCGAGCGAGGTGATATATGATATCGACTGGTCAAGACTAAACCTACTCCGGATAACGGACTGCTGCCGGTTGAGATTGACCAGCTTGTAAGAAATAAGAATGCGAGCCTTGAATTGTCAGGATGCAGCGGTAATAGCAGAGGGCTGACGATGGAGATCCCTACCAGCGGATGTACGCCGATAAGCCCAAGAACGATGAGCAGCGCTGAGATGATTGCAAACATCCCGTGGCTGAATGTATTTCCTGCGAAGTTGAACAGTTCAGGATAAACCTGAATCACCGATGTGATACCGACGGAAAAAACTCCGGCAGTGATAAATAGTACGAACTGGCTGACCGTGGAGTTGATTCGATAGGTAATAAACTCATGGAGATATGGCAAACGAGGTCTGCCGCGCATCAGCAGAATCGCAGCCGGAGGCGCAACTATACAGATCAGCATAATCATGCCCAGTTCGGGGAAAAAATAATGTCCGGCGATTACTGCTACCGCCAGTATTAGAGGTACGGTCATACTTTCTACCCGCACCGGATAACCTGTAAATTCGCTTTTGCGAATAAATCCAACCTCCACAATCGAATAGCAAATTGAAATCACGCAGAGGATGAGACCCGGTAGGAGTATCCGGTGATATTGCATCTCCGGCGCGTAGGTGAGGGCAACGCCTGCGGCGATAAAAAACGGCGACCACCATGACGCCGCACAGAAAGAGCGGGCGAGAAGAATAGCCTGCGCTTTGGTCAAAGTATTATTGCGCTCCAATCTATCCCCGAAAACAAAAAGAATTGAGAGATTGATAACCGCGCCAAGCAGATTGGTGCCGAATGCGGTGATTACCATGGCCCGTTTTCCCGTCGGCAGGTTATCATCTTTGGCGGCGGGATTGGCTAATGCCAGAAAGGATACGGCTATAAACATCGGCAGTAATTGCAAATTCTGGGTCATGATCTTTTGCCAGCCAAGAAATATTCCGTTTTGAGCTGAGAATAACAACGCAGCGATACCGACGACAAGAAGAAAACACGCCTGTTTACGAGAAGTTGCTGGAAGTCTGTTCCATTCTATGATGACTACCAGCCAGGCCATTATGGCAACGCCGATAACGAAAGAAGGTGTGAATCCGCTGGCAAGAAAAAGTATCAAGGTGGTGAGGATTAACCATCCAGTAGATTTTTGTAAGGTAGTGAACATTGTTGATCATGAATTGGAGGTTAGGGGGTTGATGTTGATTTTGGAATCAGTGAAGAATAAGTTGTAAGGCCGTTTATGGAAACAGGCAAGTTGGAAAAGGATTAACTCCGTTTATGAGTTAACCCTTTTTTGTTATTAACGTGGTAGGTGGGAGCTGTTGCTGACAGCCTGTTTATTTTCCAATATGGAGATACTGCTTTTTAAGAGAAGCCATTTCACCTTTAAGAATCATCTGGTCCATCATGAAATTAATAGTATCTTGAAGACGTTCAGCATCAGCTGGCATCAGGTATCCTAATTCAGAACGAGTGAAAGGATCATTTGCTATGGGAGCTGACAATTTTTTATTGGTTGCTGCGTAATAAAGTGCTTCAACGCTGTCAGTAATCATTACATCAACCTTCTTATCGGCAACAGCCAGAGGGATATCCAGATTTGATTTAAACATTACAATTTCAGCATTTTTAATATTTGCTTTAACAAACTTTTCATTTGTTCCGCCGGGATTAACTCCGATGCGAACTCCTTTTTGGTCAACATCGGCAAGAGATTTAAAGCGGGATTCGTTAACCTTGTTAACCAGAATAGTTTTGCCAAACATTACGTAACCCTGTGAAAATCGTGCTTCCTTCTGACGAGCTATAGTTCTGGTTATTCCGCTCATACCTATATCATATTTGTCTGCCTTCAAATCACCCATAAGGGTGCTCCAGGTTGTTTCCACCAGTTCAAGTTTAAGACCCAGGCTGTGGGCAAAACTATCTGCTACCGCAATATCAAACCCTTCGTATTTGCCTGCATTGTTAAATGAAAACGGCTTGTAGTCCCCAGTTGTTCCAACACGTAGTGTTCCGCTGGTAACAATTTCATCAAAGCTGCGGGCCTGACAGTTCAGAGCGGGGATAAGTACTAAAGCACAAATCAATAAAGTATAAAAAAATTTGGGCATGAGGGAAATCTCCTTTAGTTAGCAAGCATAGACATAAATATTGTCCTCAAAAAATAGAATAAACAGCAACAGATCTACTCTTGTACAAAATTACTGCAAAGTAGGCAAAAAATAGTACAAGATTATCAGACATAGCCAGCAAACTTATTCATCATATAAAAAAAGGGTTAACTCAGTTTTTGAGTTAACCCTTTAAATTGTTCGACTTCCGGAAATGTTACCCAGTGGATGCCGGGGATTGTTCCGGTTGGTTAATCTTAGTTATGTACCATTTCATCAACAAGGTTTTTGAGTTCATGCGACTGTTTTGCAAGTTCTTCTACGGCAGTAGCTGACTGGCGCATGCTTGTTGATGTTTCGGTAGAGATATTATTTATTTCCTCTACTGCCCGGTTGATTTCTTCGCTGGTTGCAGACTGCTGCTCAGCGGCGGCGGCGATGGCTTGTACCTGATCGGTTGTTACGTTTACCAGCGTCACTATTTCATTAAGCGATTCTCCTGAAAGTTTAGCCAGTTCAGTACTTTCATCAATCATCTGTACTGCTTTGTCCATACTGTCCATGCTGTTGCGTGAACCTGTCTGTATGTTTTTGATGGCTTCCCCTACTTCCTGAGTAGCCGTCATAGTTTTTTCAGCAAGCTTGCGAACTTCATCCGCTACCACCGCAAAGCCGCGACCTGCATCACCTGCTCTGGCAGCTTCAATGGCTGCGTTTAATGCCAGCAGGTTTGTTTGGTCCGCAATGTCAGAAATAACATGCATGATACTGTCGATGTCATCTGTCTGTTTACCTAATGAGGACATGTGTTTTTTCAGGTCGCCAATCTGATTCTGTACATCCTGAATGGAATTTACAGCCTTGGCGACGACGTTTGAACCTTCCTGTGCTTTATCACGGGCTTTGTCGGATTCTGAGGCAGCATTGCTTGCGTTTCTGGAGACTTCAAGCACGGTTGCGTTCATTTCTTCCATGGCTGTTGCTGTTTCGCTGACTCGTTCAGTCTGAATCGCGGCGCCATGGCTGGATTGCTCTACCTGCGCGGCCAGTTCTTCGGAAGCGGTAGATATCTTTCCAACCACTTTTTCCAAACGTTTAGCTGCGTCTAAAATGAGTTGTCTGCCTGATTCAGCTTTATTTTGCGCTGTTTCGGCTTCGATCATGGCTTTTCTGGCACGTTCCGATTCATGGTCTGCTTCGTTGCTCTTCTGTTCAGCTTCAGAAATTTTCAGTTTTAGATTGTTCACCATTTTTGACATGGCCCGAGCGAGCTGTCCTGCTTCATCTTTTTGGTGGATATCTAAAGTCTGGTTCAGATCTCCATCGGCCACTTTGGTTGCGAAAATTACACCTTTGGTCATGGGGCCGGTTATGGCTTTGGTAAGCCATATCGCTACTAATATTCCCAAAAGAATTGCAGCAGTGAGGCCGAAAATTATTATCCACGTGGCCATGTTCAGAGTGTCCGCACTCTCGTTTGCGATGCGCTGTGTTTGAGACATGCCAGCTTCAGCAGTTGCATCAGCCGCGGCAATGACTTGATTGGCGGCAGCATCTAAACGATTGTTCAGTTTTTGAAGTTGATCCATATCATTGTAGGAAGAAGTTATAGCTTTATGATAGTCATCAGCTTCTTTTTTAACAAGGTCGAGGGCATGCAGGTCTTCTTTCTGTGTTGTCATGGCCTTTAATTTATTTAATATTTCATCTATTTCCGGGAACTTTTTAATGGCTTCAGCAAGTATTGTCAGATCACTTCCTGCCTGTGCTTTGAAATTCATTACCCGGATATTATTGCCAAGATCTATGACGTCATTGATACCTGTAATCTTAATCAATCTGTCGTTCATTGTTAACGGCGAGCCTTGTGAGGCAATTTGCGCAGATAGTTTTTTATTTTGGTCTCCGAGATACAGATAGGCATTTTTCATGAACTGCTGAGCGGATTCATCCATGATTGACCGGTTATTTTGCAGTTCTTCATGAATTTCTCGGGTCTTGGCTGCCAAATCGGCATATTGTTCCACCGCAGTTGTGGCCTTTACAACATTTTCGCGAAGTTGTTCCAGTTGCGGGAACTTGTCAGCCAATTTTTTAGCATCTTTTAAGTGGCTGTTTCTGAGTTCAGACAGCAATTTTTGGCTTTCTGTCCAGTAGGCTTCATCCTCAGACATGGTAAATCCACGCATGGCATGCATTGTTAGCATAGAGGCTTTTTGCACATCAATGGCTTCGGCTACCTCGGGTACATACATTTTAGCAAGTTTGTTGCTACCATCGCTGGATAAATTCATGTTAATAATAGCAGTGCCACCAAGTATTATCATTATTGCTAAAATAATTGCAAATCCAAGTCCAAGCTTTTTGCCGAGCTTCACATCTTTTAAGTTCACGATAAAATCCTCCCCAGGATATGATAAATTATATTAATTGTTATTATATTGTGATATTAGAACCCGTGCGTGGATAGTATTTAATACTATAATAATATAAATAATGCTTAAATTGTATAAAAAAATATTTTAGAATTTTTTAATCAGTATCAGTATCAGTATCATTTATTGTTACTTCTTAATGTCGCTTTTAATTTTTAGTATTATTATATTTCTACTTATTATCATTGTGGGACTATTGCAATGTGTAGGTATAGATTAATTTTATTGTACATTTCCTGCTGAATCGAAAAAACATTAGTGATCAAATTAGTTTTATTTTTAGGCAATAAAATATCCTATATAACTCGAAAGTCTATTTTTTTTGAACAGTTGGCGGCTTTATCCTTCACGAATGATGAAATCTGATCATCTGATTCATCATTCGTGAAGTTGACCGCACATGGGAAAGCAGATGTTAATACCTTACGATTAATCTTCGCTATGTACCATTTCCTCAACAAGGATTTTGAGTTCTTGTGACTGCCTTACTAATTCTTCTACGGCAATAGCTGACTGGCCCATGCTTGTTGATGTTTCGCTCGAAATACTGTTTATTTCGTCTACGGCCCGGTTTATTTCTTCGCTGGTCGCAGACTGCTGCTCGGCGGCGGTGGCGATGGCTTGTACCTGATCGGTTGTTAGGTTTACCAGTGCTACTATTTCAGTGAGAGATTCTCCTGAAAGTTTGGACAGTTCTGTACTTTCTTCGATCATTTGCACGGCTTTGTCCATGCTGGTTATACTGCTGTGTGAACCTGTCTGAATGTTCTTGATGGCTTCACCTACTTCGTGAGTCGCATCCATGGTTTTTTCAGCTAGTTTGCGTACTTCATCTGCGACTACCGCAAAACCACGACCGGCATCACCGGCTCTAGCTGCTTCAATGGCTGCGTTTAAAGCCAGCAGATTGGTCTGGTCAGCAATGTCAGAAATAACATGCATAATGCTGCCGATATCATCTGTTTGCTTGCCTAAGGAAGACATATGTCCTTTTAGGTCACCAATCTGAATCTGTACGTTCTGGATGGAATTAACTGCCTTCCCGACCACCGCTGAGCCTTCCTGTGCTTTGCCACGGGCTTTGTCAGATTCTTTAGCGGCGTTGCTTGCGTTCATGGATACTTCCATCACGGTTGCATTCATTTCTTCCATGGCTGTTGCTGTTTCGCTGACACGTTCAGTCTGAAGTTTTGCTCCACGGCTGGCTTGTTCAACCTGTGCGGCAAGTTCCTCGGAGGCGGTAGTCATACGTTCCACCACTATATCCAGACGTTTTGCTGCGTCTATAATGACCTTGCGGCCGGACTCCGCTTTGCTTTTTGCTGCTTCGGCTTCGGTCATGGCTATCGTGGCCCGCTTCGACTCATGATCTGCTTCTTTACTTTTCTGTTCAGCTTCGGAAATTTTCAGTTTTAGATTGGCCACCATTTTTGACATAGCCAGCGCAAGCTGTCCTGCTTCATCTTTTTGGTGGATATCTAAAGTCTGGTTCAAGTCACCATCAGCCACTTTGGTGGCGAAAATCACACCTTTAGTCATGGGGCCTGTGATGGATTTGGTGAGCCATATCGCCACCAGAATTCCTATAAGAGCTGCAACTATAAGTCCTATAGATATTACCCATGTGGCTATTTCCAGATCGTGAGCACTTTTGCTTGCGACTTTTTGGGTTTGGCCCAGGCTAGTATCAGTAGTTGCCTGAGCAGCGACAATTATTTGGTTGGCGGCTTCTTCGCGGTTAAGGTCCAGTTGTCGGGATTTTTGCATGTTGTCGTAGAAGGAAATCATGGCATTGTGATATTTGCCAGACTCTTCTTTAATACTGTTAAGTGAATTAATGTCTACTTCCTGTGTTGTAACTTTCTTTATTTCCTCCAGTATGTTATCTATTTTAGGGAATTCTTTGATGGTTTCAGCTAGTGTTGTCAGGTCACGTTCTGCCTGTGCTTTAAAATTATTTATCTGAATATTGTTTCCGATGTTGATGACATTATTGAGAGATGTGATTTTAAAAAGTCTCAAGTTCAACTTTTCAGGAGAGGCTTGGGCTGTAATTTGTGCGGATGTTTTTATATTCTGACCTTGTAGGTATTCAGATGCACTTTTCATGAATTTTTTGGCTGATTCATCCATAATCACACGTGCTTTTTTCAATTCGTCGTGAATCTCACGGGTCGTGGTTGCCAAACTGGCGTATTGATCTACCGCAGCTGTGGCTTTTTCAACATTTTTACGAAGCTCAACCAGTTGTGGGAATTTGTCAGATAACGCCTTAGCGTCATTTAAATGAGTATTTAGTTCAGACAGTAGTTTTTGGCTTTCTGTCCAGTAGGCTTCGTCCTCAGACATAGTAAACCCGCGCATAGCATGCATAGTTAGCAGAGATGTTTTTTGCACTTCGATGGCGTTAGACATCTCCGGAATGTACATTCTAGCAAGATCGTTGCTTCCAGCACCGGCTATATTCATATTGATAATGGTTGTAACCCCGAGTACTGTCATTATGGTTAAAATTGCCGCAAATCCAAGTCCTAATTTTTTGCCTAGCTTCACATCTTTCAGGTTCATGATATAATCTCCACGTATAGTATTTAATTATTTACTCTTATCTTATAAGAGTAATATTAATATGCGATATTAACATAATAGTGTTATGAATTATACGATATATATATATTTATGAAATATTTGCTTCGTATTTATGTTTACGGTGCTATCAAAGGTATGGTCGGACATTTGCAAAATGTTGTCAGCGAGATTCAAGCCGCTGCCGACAATGTTGCTTCCGGCAGCGAAGAGCTTTCCTCTTCGGCTCAGAACATGTCCCAGGGTGCGACGGAACAACTTCAGTCAACATCGAGTTTTTTTCAGATTAACGGGGAAGTTCACAATATAAGAAGAAAAGGCTCTATGAAAGCCTTGCCCCAAGCCTCGAGAGTGAGATCTAAACCGGTCAAGAGTCTTCCGTTATCTGGGAATTCAGGATTAAGTCTGGATATGGATATGGAAGCTGATAATGATTTTGAGAAATTCTAAACGAGTCAGTTCCTAAAAAAATCACTATGGGAGCGTGCATTATATTATACACGCTCCCATGATTCAAAATCTAATTATCGTTTTTCATATTATCAATAATAGATTTTAATTTTTGTGCCTGAGCCGCAAGATCCATGACGGCCTCAGATGATTGATGCATTGCATCGCCGGTTTCAGATGCAATGTGGTTGATTTCATCTACGGCGCGATTAATTTCTTCTGAAGTTGCAGATTGTTCTTCACAAGCTGTAGCAATTCCGCGAATTTGATCTGAAGCTTGGTCATTTAGAGAAAGAATTTCAGTTAGAGAATTACCTGCATCTTCGGCCATGCCGGAAACATTATTAATTCCTTGAACAGTGTTGGCACACTGGCTGATACTTACTTTCGTTCCGTTTTGTATTTCTGAAATGGCCTTTGCGACTTCATTTGTTGCTGTAGTTGTTTTTTCTGCAAGTTTGCGTACTTCATCAGCAACCACTGCGAATCCTCGTCCTGCTTCACCCGCACGGGCAGCCTCAATGGCAGCATTTAAAGCTAACAGATTGGTTTGATCTGCTATATCAGAAATGACATCAATAATCTGACCAATTTTCTCTGCACTTATTCCGAGTTTTTCCATTTCTTTTTCCAAGATTGCAGAATAGCCAAGCACTGTACCGATTCCAGTGATCATAGTTGTGACGACATCTGATCCTTTTTTTGCTGTTTGCATGGCTTTGTTAGCCGTTTCAGAAGCTTCTCCAGAACTTTTTGCCACTTCAAGGACTGTTGCGTTCATTTCTTCCATTGCTGTCGCTGTTTCGTTGACACGCTGGCTTTGCACGTCTGTGCCCGCGGAAGATTGCTCTATTTGCGCGGATAATTCTTCTGAAGCAGCAGAGATGATTTCAACAACATCTTCAAGTTCCCGTGCGGCCTGCAGCATTCCTTCTTTTTTAGCGGTTTCAGCCTGACGACGTGCTACTTCCGCTTCTTTGGTAGCCTGTTGTGCTTTTTTAGTTTCTTCAGCTGCAAGACTTGTTTGCTTTTCGGCTTCGTTAATTTTATTTTTCAGGTTGACGACCATGGTATTAAGAGCATCGGCAAGAAGGCTTACTTCATCATTAGTTTTAATTTTAAGCACATTATTCAGATCGCCTTCAGCGACACTGGTTGCATAGTTGGTTGCTACAACAATAGGTTTGGCCATTGTTCTGGCTATTAACCACGCTATTAGGATGATAAAAGGAAGAACTATTGAAATTATTATCAGTGAAGAATTGCGCACAGCATTTTGGGATTTAATCATGGTTTCAACCGGCATTCCAATAAACCACATACCTATATTTTTACCGTTTAAATTTTTTATAGGCCAATAAGCAGTCTGATATTCAACGCCGAGAATGTTATTACGGGCGAGGAAAATTTTTCCTTCATCAATTACTGTTTGAATAACCTCAGGATTTTTAATTTTGGTTCCAACGGCTCGCTTTCCGGAGTTTATGATAGTTGTCATTTCGCGAGTGTTACCGTTGAAGACTGTTACTTCAAGGTCGGTATAGCCTTTGATGCTATCAACAAATTTTGCATCAGATAAAGAAATTCCAATTGAAATTGTGCCAATGATCTCATTGTTATTTTTAATAGGAGCGGTGGCACGTAACGTAAATACTACTTCTTTTCCTTTCACTATTCCGAAGCAGCTTTGTCCGTTTAACGCTTTGATGACAGTTTCTTGATTTGTTGCAGAATCTCCGAAATTATCTGAATGTCCACGTGCAATAACTTTTCCATTTGCATCAGTAACGGTTACGAAGTCAGACTCTGTTTCGGTCATCATTCTTTTAAGTACTTGTGATAAATTATCTTTATCTCCAGCCTTTATGGCATCAGTCAATTCTGCCTCTTGAGCGATAAGTATTGCTTTTTCAAGAAATGCTTTCGAACGGTTTTCAATGTCATGTTCAACGACTTTGTTCATAGTTGAAACACTGCGAACTGCTTCAGTGGCGAACCCCTTAGCAACGTAGTGGGTAACTGTTAAGAATATTGCTATTCCTGTTATGATTGTTGTCCCGACTGCCATCAGTACTATTTTGTCACGTATTGATAATTTCATATTACCACCTTCAGTCTTTTATGATTGGCTGTGTTTTTAGAACTGGTTTTAAGATTTAAATATTTTCCTTCTAAGATGTATCACCGTTTAGAATATAGTTCAGCAATAATTCTGATGACGCAGAACTCTATAACAGGCGCTAAGCGCAAGGGGGCGATGGAGCCTTAAAACTAGTTTAAGAGCCGGAAGTCTGAAATATTCCTGAAAAATTGTATAAAGATCAGCCCTGATTTAATTTCCGAATACATAACTTCTTTCAGAGCAGTGTTTCTAATATTTAAAAAGATGATTGCACAATTTATTGCGCAATCATCTTTTTTTGCGCGATTAAATATTATTTTTTTTAAAATAACAAGCTGTAATTAATTGTTAAATTAAATACGTTGCTATGATAGTGAAAAATAGAACATGTGGCATGGGCTATGCAAACTAAATTAAAATTAATTGATGGGGATACAACAAACAACTAGGAGGAATTATAATGAAACTCGTTTTTTCCACGCATGGCCATTCTTGTGATCTTGCGCTGCATCCAGTGTCAGAGAAAACTGTTCGCACAATCAGTCAATACGGATCTGAAGTATATTCTATGAAACCTATGGATTGGTGGCGCAAGGGTAATACTACCACATGGGGAATGCGTATCGATGATGAATGTGTAATTCAGGCTTCACTGGGGGGTAAAAAATGTGAATTTGACCGGAATTTAATTACAGCCACTCCAGTAAAGATCAGGCGCAGAATGTACTTGGACAGCAAGGCCAAGTATTTGTGCGTTCTCGGGTACGATAATGAAATGTGTAAGTTCTCATGGACATGGGATAATATAAGCGCTTTCGATCCTAGCAAGTTTGAGTTCATGGTGCATCAATGGGATAGGATTATGGGGGAAGATAATTACTTTATTCTGGATGAAGTAAGATATGATGGTGAGTTTGCCAGTCGGCATGACTGGTGTGAAGCTTCCGGTTTTACACTTGTTCCGCCGAAGGTAATAGATCTGGATGAGGTCCGGATGGAACTTTCTCAAGGATCATTAGAGCATAAGGGAGATCCGTTTCCTGCTCCTAAAATTTTAGTTGAATCACTTTAATATATAAAGACTGCTTTCTTCAAACAAAGAAATGCCGCGCGATTTTGCGCGGCATTTCTTTGTTTGAAAACTGTTAATGTACTGATTAATTAAATCGTTATTTGGCTGAGACGATGTATCTGGTAGAAGGTCCGCGGCCTTGTTTCGTGAGCATTTCCCGTCTTACAAAATCTTGCAGATCGTAAATTGCTGTGCGCGTTGGAAGATGTCCTCCTACTATGTCCTGATATTCTTTGCGGGTGACTGTTTTTTTAGTTCTGATCTTAGGCCATGCCAAGTTTTGCCGCTCGTTCAAAGGAGCTGGATCTTCAACCTGATTCTTTTCTTTGTAGTTACTATTTTCAGAAGGTTTTTCTTTCACTGTGCTGACAGTTGCGTCTACTCCTGAAAAAGTGGGCATTTCTGCATCGGAAAATGATACTTTTGATTCAATTTCACCCTCAAGTCTTATTTCTTCCGGCTGGATAATCTTTCCTTCAGCCATGACGGTTGCTCTTGTAATGCAGTTTACCAACTCGCGAACGTTGCCTGACCATTGGTAAGATATCAGTTTGCTTAATGCGCCTTTGCTTATGCCCATATCAGTACGACTTGTAAGCTGTTCGGCCTGCTTGAGATAAAAAATACTCAACAAAGGTATATTTTCAGGGTGTTCACGCAGGGCCGGTGTTGCAATTGAGACAACCTTTAATCTGTAATATAAATCTTCCCTGAAAATTTTCTGTTCAATCAGCGAAGGCAGATCAACGTTCGTTGCGGCAATTATTCTTACGTTGAAATCGAGTTCTTTGTCGCTGCCGAGCGGCTTGATTTTTCTTGATGCAATAGCTCTAAGCAGGGACTGCTGAACTTTCGGTGAGGCTGATTGAATTTCATCCAGAAACAATGTTCCTTCATTCGCTTCATTAAAGGCCCCGCTGCGGTCCGTCTTCGCGTCTGAAAACGCTCCTTTAACGTGCCCGAATAATACGTCCAATAAAAGATTTTCATCAAGTGCGCCGCAGTTGATAGAAATAAAGGGCATTTTTTTGCGGTTGCTTTGATTATGAATTGCCTCTGCTACGAGTTGTTTACCTGTTCCTGTTTCACCGGAAATGAGAACATCAACATCAACGTGAGCGGCTTTTAATATATCTGACTTAAGACGCGAAATTATTGGTCCATGACCAATAATTTCAGGCATGATGCTCAGTTCTACGTCCACCAGAGTATCCAGTTCCCGTTTAAGGTCTGCCGGTTCACGCTTGTTTACATTGAAAATGGCTTCGTCTTTTGCCTGCAACTCAGTAACTTGCTGTTTAACTCGCCGGATGATGTTATTAATAGATCGTTGCAGCATCTCCACATCAAATCCGCAGTACGGGAGATTAATTTCTTCCAAGGTTTCCAGTGAACTAAGTTCGTTCATTTTAGTAGCCAGCTTGAGAACCGGGGTTGTCAGTATCCGTCCGATGCAGAAGATAAGGATTGATATGATCGCAATTGAAACTATTGTGACCATGAGCATTATATCAAAATGCTTATATCCCGCGATGATTGGAAGCTGGCTTCGATCTATAAAAACAACGCCGCCGTAAATCACAGGCGACGTGTTACTTGCAGTTTTAAATTTTACAGGAGCGTAGGAAAAGTAGAATGATTTAACGTTTGAATTGGCATTATTTTTTTCGGCAATTTGGAACAGACCGTTTTCATTGTTTTTGATTTTTTCGAGTGCTTGCCAGAATATTGCGTGATTTTTATTTGGCCTGAATGCAGAGGCTTGCCCTTGTTTGCCAAGTGTTCCTTCAAAGTTTTCTCTGGCAAGAAATGTGGTGAGTTCTTTATCTTTTTCAGCAGTCGAAGCAGACTGAAAAAGAATCCAGCCTTCAGTATTTAAAAGGTAACTGAAGCGCAGTTCCTGGCTTCTGGGAAACGCCCACAAGGGGGATTGTTCCGAGTTATAAAGTGAAAGAATATTACGAATCTGAGAAGCTTCTACTGAAAGAAATAAAATTCCTGGAGGGTTAGCATTGTCACCGGGAAAATATGTGTAAAAACGGATAACATGAGTGCGGACATGCATGTTCGAAGCCTTGGCATCCGGCAAAGGATATACCACTTCCATCACTTGCGAAGGCTGAACTTCTCCTTGTTTCAGGGAATTGATTTTACCTAGTTCTAAAAGAGGGTTTGGCTGTATCTGGGATAATTCAGTTAAGCCCATTTCATTAACTATACCGTTTTTCTGCACAAGGACGACAGGCTGTCCTCCTGAGGCGGGGAGATAAGCAAGCTCAAAATAGTTGTTACCGCCAGCCCGCATGTGTCTTTTCATCATATCCCGCAAGGATTTTGGCTGCATATCGCCTTGCGCAATGAAAAGCAGATCTGTTTTGCATCTTTCCATGTATTGCTCGACTTCATGAACAATGCCTAAAGTGTGAACTTTGACTGTTCGAGTCAGGGCAATGTGAATATACTCATCAGCAACACGATAAGATGTATATCCCGCGAATAGAAGAATTGCTAGAATGGAGGGAAGGAGAGTGAGCAATAACTTGCCCCTGAGCCCTAGTTTCCTAGATATTTTGCTTGTGATGTTTCGCAAGCCTTCCTTCTTGGAATTTTTATCTGAAAAGGATTCAGCCATGCCGCTCTCCTAGAGTTCTGATCATTTTACGGTAGATAGTTCAAAATTTCACTATCTTTTGCGATATGTCTCTTTACTTTATTTTGTCAATAACTTTTTGGCATAAGCCTTGCTTAATATGTCTATTATGCGTGTGGTGTAAGCATGTTTTTTATTTGATAATATAGTACCTTGTAATTTTTTGGTAGTAATAAAAAAATACGGCAATTTCGTGCAAAAGGACAAAGTAATGAAAAAACTGATTGACTGCAGAGTTCATAAGCTCCTTCTCATTTCCATGATTGTTGTTCCGGCAATACCACTTCTTCTGGCGATGTTTATCGGATATTATTCATACTCAAAAACAACGGAAAAGCTGGTTGTAAGTGCTATTCGACAATCTGCGATAGATCACCGGGATATAATTTCGGCATTCCTGAAAGAACGGCAGACTGATCTGCAGTCATATCTGAATTTAATCCCTGCTGATCATTTGCAATGGGGAATGGATCATGGCGACATCGCTTTGATGTTTAAAAATGCAGGAGGTGTCTTTCAGGATTTAGGTTTGATTGCCCCTGATGGGGTACAGATCTCATATTCAGGAGCATATGAATTGACTGAAAAAAACTATCTTGATGCACCTTGGTATCAAGATACAATAAAAAACGGTTATCATGTAAGCGATGTTTTTTTGGGATACCGCAACGTTCCGCATTTTGTTGTTGCGGTTACGCGGATTATCGATGGGAAGCCGTGGGTGCTGCGCGGTACGATTAATTCGGATATTTTTAGAAAGCTTGTTGATGGCGTAAAGCTTGGAGATACCGGTGAGGCATATATTGTCAGTCAGGACGGTAAGTTTCAGACTGCGCGCAGATCCGGCGGCGGACTTCTCGAGAATGATTTATTTAATTATCCTTATCAGAAAAAAAATATAATTACGTTTCTTGGAAATGATGACGGGGTTGACTATTTGCTTGCGTCCGCCCTCATGAATGACGGCAAGTGGCGGCTTATTGTGCGGCAAAAGAGAGCAGATGCTTTCCGGTCAACAAATATTGCAGGATATACAATTCTTCTTGTTCTGCTTTGCGGCGGGGCTGTGATTGTTGTTCTGGCTCTTTTTACCAGCCGTAAAATTTATGAAACTCTTGAGCGGCAGGCTGAAGCTGTCTGTACTTTAGAAAATCAGCTTATGCGTGCTGCAAGGCTTGCAGAGCTCGGTGAAATGTCGGCAGGATTTGCGCATGAAATAAATAACCCGCTTCAGATAATGAAGAGCGATCTGGCATTATTGGAATTGGTTCTTGAGGATGCATTACCAAGTAACTGTGAACCTGCAGTACGTGATGAGGTTAAGGATATTTCGGATCAGCTAAAATTGCAGATAGACCGTTGCGCCGGCATAACACGTGAAATCTTAAATTTCGGACGGAGCAGTAAGCCGGAATTACAGAAGATTGATCTTTCCGTTTATTTACCGGGAGTGGGGGCCATGGTTGAAAAGAAAGCCACCGTTCATGGAGTAGAAATGGGGTGCGAAATCAGTCCTGAAACCCCTCAGATTGAGGCTGACCCCAGACAATTACAACAGGTAATGGTTAATCTGCTGAACAATGCAATTTATGCAGTGATTGACCGTCATGGTTCTGAAGGCGGAAAAGTAAAGGTTGATGCTACTCTCGGTGCTGACGGAAGTGCTGTAATAAAAGTTGCTGATAACGGAACGGGCATAAGTCCTGACAATCTGACTAAAATTTTTGTTCCTTTCTTTTCAACAAAAGCACCGGGGCAGGGGACTGGGCTTGGTCTGTCTGTCTGCCATACAATAATAAGCACGCTTGGCGGCGACCTTGCTGTTGAAAGTGTTAAGAATGAAGGTACTGTTTTTACTATTACTCTACCCGGACTTAAAACTAATTCTTAACTCTAAACAGTTCGTATAAATATTTATGAGTTTAAAGTTCATAAACTTACGCTGATTACAATATTGATTCTTTTGAAAATCCTTCTTGATCCGCACACGCGTGCTGAGCAAGAAGGATTTTTTTGCTCTATTAATAAATCACGCAATAGTGTTTTGCGTGATTTAACCTTTTTATTACATATAGTTACGCTTGGCACGCGGGTTGCAAAAGGGATCGTAAGAAATTTGTAAAAACAAGTTGGGAAAAGGCACGGAGAAGTCACAAGCAACCAGATTAAGGTGTTTGGCTTCACCTTAAAAGAAGTCAGACACAATGCGAGACAGCTATGGAACAGATGAAAATCATGCTTGTAGATGACGAAGAGCGTCTGCTCAGCACAACAAAAAAACTTTTCGAGAAGATGGGGATTGATGTTGTTACATCAACGTCCGGAAAAGATGCCCTGGAACTGCTCAAGATTGAAAAAGTAAAAGTGATTTTTCTCGATATTAAAATGCCCGGAATGGACGGCATGGAGACTTTGCAACGTATCAAGAAAGATTACCCGCTTATTGAAGTGATCATTCTAACGGGGCACGCAACTATGGAGTCTGCAGTGGAAGGTCTGAAGCTCGGTGCGATGGATTTTCTAGTTAAACCTGTAAGCATGAAGGACATTCTCGGGAAGGTTGAGGAGGCTTTTGAAAAAGTTTCACGACACAAGCAAAAAATTCTTTCCGCTAAGATGGCTGATGCAGCCGAAGGTAGAAAGTAAGAATTGATTGAACTTCAAGGAGGTTGATAATGAGTAAAATTACGGTCCTCATGGTCGACGATGAGGAACGCTTCCGCACCACGACAGCTAAGATACTGTCTCGCAAAGGATTTGAGACAATCCTTGCTGCTAGTGGCGAAGAAGCCTTGGAAAAACTTGGGGAAAATCCGGATGTGGTCATTCTGGATGTTAAAATGAGCGGGATGGACGGGCATCAGACATTGGAACGGATCAAGGCAATTGTGCCGGATCTTCCTATTATCATGCTCACAGGTCATGGGGACCTTTCCGGAGCTATGAAAGCTCATAAAACAGGCGCGTTCGATTTTCTTGCAAAGCCATGTGACATCGATCTGCTGGCTGATAAGATTCAGGACGCTTACGCTTCTGCATCTAAAAAGCCTTATCGTGAAAAATTGGCAGGGGAGGTAATGATTCCTCTGGATGATTATACCATGATTTCTGTTGACAGCACCGTGTCTGACGCCATTGCAGCCTTGAAAAAAGCCATGAGTGAATTTGTGGCCACTAACAAGCTGATGGATACAGGGCATCGTTCGGTTGTTGTTACCAATCCTGACGGTAGCGTTGCAGGCATACTTAATCCTTTGAATCTTATCAATGCAATCAGGCCGGCTTATCTGACGGCTCCTAAACCTTCAATGGCGGACAGTCTTCAATATTCAGCCATGTTCTGGGAAGGGCTTTTCACTTCCCGCGTAAAAGAAATCATGAACAAACCTGTGCATGAACTGATGTCTGAAACTCTTCCGGTCATCAGTTTTGATGCAAACCTCATGGATGTTGCCAACAACATGGTGACTATTCCTGCAAGGCGCATGGTTGTTCAGAAAGACGGCAGGGACATCGGCATCGTCCGGGAACAGGAACTCTTTTATGAGATCGCCCGGATAATTTCATCGAGCTAATAATACTGAAGTTCAGCGATAGAGGTGAAACATGGCTCAAGAAAAAAAGAAAGCGACCGGGTATGACAAGTATGTCAACTGGAAGCTGTTAATAATCCCGGTAGTATTATTTTGTATCGTCATTATGCTTCCTACTTCTTCAGGAATGAAGAAGGTCGGTATGCAGTATTCGGTAGGCCCCAAGGCTGTCACTAATTATATCTGTGAGCAGTTGTTTAACAAAAAAAGTTCTAATGTTGAGCAGTGGCAGAAGCTGACCGCTCAAATGATGGAACAAAGCATGCGCATGGGAGCCTTATCAAAGGCCAGATTTATGAAGCGTGATGCTAAGTGGTTGAAGCAGTATAAAATCCCCGGTGATTCCGCCAACCTTAAAAAAGCACTTGAATACGTAAATACCAATTTTACTGATGCTGCTTTCCTGACAGTGATGAAAGGTGCGTTCGATCAAAGGAATAAGAATCTTTCGTACGCAGATCTTTCGTCATCTGATCAGAAGAGTGCTGACACAGGCGCATGGAAGATTAAAGTTTCCATCGCGATGGTCATCTTTGTGGTCTTCTGTTTTATGACAGAATGTATGCCGCTTCCAGGTGTTGCTTTCTGTATAGGACTGATTCTTGTTTTCACAGGAGTTGTTTCCCGAAGTGAAGTGGCAGGACTTTATTGGGATGATGCCTGCTGGTTTATTATGGGTTCGCTCATGTTCGCAGCTGCTTTCGTCAAAACGGGAGTGGATAAGAGAATGTGCCTGATCATGTTCAGGAAACTGGCTGTGCCGAATGTCCGCTGGATTACGATGATTTTCTTCCTTGTAATCAGCCCGCTTGCGGCATTTATTTCTGACCATGCGCTTGCAGCAATGTTTCTGCCTATCGGTATGTTGCTTTATCAGAACAGCCTTACTGACGAAATTCCTGAAGACAAGGAATTAGCAAAGATGCTGATGATAACGATTGCCATGGCATGTAACATCGGCGGTCCTGGCGCACCTTCGGGCGGCGCACGAAACGTTATCATGATGACCTATCTTACCGACATGTTCGGCATGGATATCGGTTACGCTCAGTGGATTATGTACTGTATGCCTTTCGTTATAGTCATGATTCCTTTCACTTGGATTGTAACCAATATGGTTTTCAAGCCGAAAATCAGGTCGCTTGCTCCTGCTATGCGCCATCTTGAAGGCGAAATAGTCAAGATGGGTAAGTGGAACAAGCATCAGATCTGGGCCATGATTATCTTCGTAGTTATGGTTTTCGGATGGTTCACTGAAAAGGAATTCTACAATCTCGGTATCTATCCTATCCGCCTTGGTATCGGTGTAATAGCAGTTGCCGGAGCTGTAGCTTATCTGCTGGCCGGTGTTGTTAACTGGCGTGATTATCAGGAGAAGGTCGACTGGGGTGTAGTCTGGTTATATGCCGGTGCAATTATCTTCGGACGCACCTTGGATAAGACCGGCGCGGCATATTGGCTTGCTCAGTCCGTAATCGACATGCTTGCTCCGCTCGGTATGGACAAGGGTATTCCGCTGATGCTGACATCTAACGGTTTGACAGCTGTATTAACAAACTTAATGGCTGACGGTCCTGCCGCAGCAGCAGTCGGTCCAATCACATTGAATATGGCAAGTATTGTCCATCCCGGAACCACGTTCCTACCGTTCATGGCAATGGCAACAGCAGTAGCTTCATCGTTCGCATATTGTCTCATTATAGGAACTCCTCCTAACGCAATTGTTTACGCTTCCGGTTATTTGGAGCCTAAGGATTACTTGAGAGTCGGTGTGCCGATGTGGTTTATTGCCAACATTATGATAGTCCTTCTTACCTCATTGTACTGGTGTAATATCGGTTTCGGAAGTCTGCCCGGATTTTAAATAGGGTAAAATAAATTATTCCCGGCGGTCGGATGGAAAGTCCGACCGCCGGGCTATAAAGGGGAGAAACTTCATGGAAAGTAACGAAAAAAAAGAAAGTCTCTTTGTGTTTGAAAATGGAACTACATATTTTTCAAAGAGAACTGAAAGACGCATCCTTTTTATAATGACGCTTATCATGCTCGGTTGGGGCATGGTTGAAGGTTTAAATAGATTTTTAGGCTAGGAGGGAAGGTCATGGAAGCTACATGCGCGCATGCTGAAAAGATGGGAGTCAGAGAGTACATGGATACTCTGTTCGCGATTATGCGTTCCCCTGTTAAATATTTTGAAAGTGTTGCAGATGAGAGCGGATCTAGACGCGCGCTCTTCTTTTTAATGATTTCAGGAATTTTTTATTGCTCTGTGAGCATGACATATTTCTTTGAAAATTCTCTTATTATGGGCGTGATTATGATGATTAACGCCATTTTTATGCCTGCGCTCGCAGCTGCTTTCACCTTTTGCATTATCAGCATGTCGACATGTAGCAGAGTGCCATACGGTAAAGTTTTTAATGTCTATGCTTATGCCGGGGGGGCTCTCATGGTCATTTCATGGATCCCCGGACTGGCGATGGTTATGGAACCTGTTCGCGCCGTGCTTGTCGGAATCGGTCTGGTGAAAGCATGCGGACTTGGAAAAATGCAAGCGGCTCTTTTAGTCCTACTGACAGCCGTTTTGCTTTTGATATTTTTTTGGACGGCTGCTCCGGTTATTTTAGAACTGCGTTCAGCTTTTTTGTAGAATTATAACTGATAAATATTTTGATCTCACCGCAACATGACCTGCACTACCCCCTCACCCGCCAGGACCGGGGGCAAAGAGTCCCCGGTCCAACTGGTAAGAAAGGTAATAAAGGAGTCAGGAAGTGAAAAAAATTAGATTACTGCTGGTAGATGACGAAAACGATTTCCTCAACGCCTATGTACGGAGACTGGTTCGTCGTAATGTTGATGTAAGTGTGGCGTGCAGCGGGCGGGATGCGGTTGAAGCGATTAAAGCCGCAGACTTTGATGTTGTTGTTTTAGACGTAATGATGCCCGGGATGAGCGGCATTGAAACTCTCAGACAGATTAAGGCTTATTCGCCAGCTCTTCCAGTCATCATCTTAACAGGGCACGCGAAATCTGAAGCTCTTGTCGAAGGTATGGATTGCGGGGCTTTTGATTATCTGCTGAAGCCTGTCGGGACCGAGGACTTGTATTACAAAATGCTGGATGCTGTCCGGTCCCGGACACTTGATCTCGTTTGATCTGCCGGAGATATCATTATGCGCTCTATTTTTGAGGTTATATCAAGAGTTGTAAGAAATCCTTCAAATGGGAAGGATGATGGATCAAAGCATTTCATTGCGCGCTGTGAAAATTTCAGGCTTCTGCTTGCCGCAAACAGCAAGGCTCTGGAAATTATGGCGGAGATGACCGAAGAAGCCGATTCCAGCGGCCTGTTCGGGATGTCACATGTCAAATCACAAAGCCTTAAGGCTTCAGCAAATGTCCGCCAGATGGTCGAACGTCTATGCCGCATGAACCCAGGTAAATATGACATCTTAAAAGATATTTTTAATAATATTGTTATGAAGATGGATAAAGCCTCTGATTGCCGCGCAGGTCAGGCCCAGGGGCCGTTGATTTTAACTATGGATGAAATCAATGCGGATTCAATTTCAGAAACAGGATCTAAAATGGCTATGCTCGGAGAAATCAGCTCCAAGCTGGGTATAAGAGTTCCTGAAGGGTTTTCCATAACAGCGTCCGCCTTTTCGTTTTTTATGGAGAATTCCGGTCTGGATGACGAGATAGACCGTCTAATCCAGATAGCTGACGGTAACGATTTGAATGACCTTTATACTCTGGAAGAAAACATAAAGCATGCAATAGATCTTGCGGCTATGCCGCCAGAACTTGAAGAAGCTATTGATTCTTCAAGTTCTAATTTTTCAGAAGGCCGACACGATTTCCGGCTGGCAGTTCGCAGCAGCGCGCTGGGTGAAGATTCCGGAGAGGCTAGTTTTGCGGGGCAATTTCTTTCTGTCCTTGGAGTTTATCCCGAAAATATAACAGATTCATATCGCTCTGTTATTGCAAGCATGTATTCGGCAACCGCAATGACTTATCTGCTCAATAAAGGTCTTCGTGAAGATGAGCTTGTTATGTGTGTAGGGTGCCTTGAAATGATTGATGCCGTAGCCGGCGGCGTCATATATACTCGCGATCCCATGGGAATACATGAGAATGTTTTGATAATAAGCGGAGTTCCGGGGCACCCCAGTTCAATTGTTGACGGAAGTGCGCTTGCGGATACGTGGATTATGGACCGGACAGATCTTACTATCCGTGATGTTTTTATTGCAGATAAAGAATGGCAAAGCCTGAGTTCAGCAAAAGGTGAACTCACTAAAGTTAAAATGTCTGAATGTGGTCGCATAGCTCCTTCAATCTCATATTCAATAATTATTGAACTGACTGAAATAGCTTTGCGTATTGATGATCATTTCAATTGTCCGCAAGATATTGAATGGGTTAAATCGAAAGACGGTCGTATTTATATACTTCAATGCCGTCCATTGTCAGTTGCCGAATCACTGGCCCAAGTCAGCCGCATTTCTGAAGAGGATGAACATGAATCTCTTGCAATTTTGAGCGATTGCATTCCGGCCAGTCATGGTTTTGCATGCGGTGAAGTTGTCATGGTCGAAACAGATGAAGACATGTTGAATTTTCCTGACGGCGCGATTTTACTTACTCATAATGCCAAACCCCGCCTTGCAGCATTGCTGCCTAGAGCTTCTGCGCTGATTTCAGAACACGGCAGTGCCACCGGACACCTTGCGAATGTTGCCAGAGAATTCAGAATTCCGGCTTTTATAGGCATTGCGGGTGTGGTGGATAAGTTGGCCGGAGCCGGAGTTGTTACCGTAAATACCGCTACCGGCAAAATTTATCGGGGTTGTATCGAAGATAAGCGCACGGCTCAAGATCACAAGCCGATTCCGGCGCAGAATAATTCTGTAGTTACTGCATTACGTAATATTCTGCCATTCATAGTTCCGCTATCGTTAACGGACCCGGATTCACCTGAATTTGCTCCTGAAAATTGTGTATCACTGCACGATATTACCAGATTTTGTCATGAAAAGGCTGTGGCTGAGATGTTCCGTGACAACGTTGCCCCTGCGGCAAATGCCAAGAGGTTGAAGGATGAAAACCTGCTTCAGTACTGGTTGATAGATCTTGGAGGCGGAACCTCTTCTTCAGCAGATGATAAATATATAAATTTGTCCGACATCCGCTCAAATGCCATGAAAGCGTTATGGATCGGTATGACTCACATCAAGTGGGACGGTCCTCCCCCTGTTCAAATTTCCGGGTTGATGTCGGTTATCGCCGAAGCGGCCTGTAATCCTGCTCTGGCTCCGGGAATGTCGAATAATATGGGTGATCGCAACTATTTTATCATTTCCAGAAATTACTGCAACCTTCAGTCCCGGTTCGGTTTTCATTTTTGTACGGTTGAAGGGTACGCAGGGGAAGATCCTGATGAAAATTATGCATTTTTCCAATTTACCGGAGGTGGAGCGGACAAATCGCGTCGCATGATTCGTTCATGGCTTATTGCCGGAATTCTTGAAAAGTATGGATTTATTGTTGATGTGAAGGAAGACTCTCTTTTTGCCAGAATTGAAGGAGTTGCGGAAGAAGTTGTCGAGCGGGCTCTCGCCGTTGCCGGATACCTGCTTGTCCACACCAGACAGATTGATATGGTTATGTCTGATCCCGAGGCTTACCGGAACTATCAGGTAAAATTCGAGCAGGATATAAAAGCTGTCTTATCAAGTTATAGCATCCTTTCTTCAGAGTATAGGAGAGCTCTATGACGACTACTTCCTACACGAAGCTCAGATGGAAGCTGATTGCAATAACTTTATGCTTCTCTCTTATACCTCTTTTTGTGCTTGGTTACGTTATTCATGACCAGTTCAGTAAATCTTATGAAGAAAAACTGACCAGTAATTTGATGCTGGTTGTGAATAATAAGCGGGACACAATTGACATGTTTTTAACTGAACGTGTCGTGCAATTGCAGAATCTTGCCAATACGCACACGCTCGCGCAGATGACGGACCAAGCGTATCTTAATTCTCTCTTTGATATAATTCATAATACATCACGGTCTTTTATCGATCTCGGCGTTATCGGTCCTGACGGGAATCATGAGGCTTACAGCGGTCCTTTTGATCTTAGAGATGTAAATTACAAAGATGAAGCATGGTTTAATCAGGTTATGCTCAAAGGACTTTATATAAGTGATGTTTTTATGGGGTTCAGGAATTTTCCGCATTTCATTATTGCTGTGAAAAGAAGAGAAGCCGGTAAAACATGGATACTAAGGGCTACTATTGATTCCGATGTCTTTAAAGCTCTTGTCAGAAACGTTCGCAGCGGTAAACTGGGTGATGCTTATCTGGTCAATCGTAATTGGGATCTTCAAACACCATCACGGTTCGGGGGTAAGGTTTTATCCCGTGCGCGACTTCCTGAATATTCCGATGTTAAAACTGTGAATATTTGCGAATGGACTGAAAACGGAACAACGCATGTTGCAGGCATAACCTCTTTGTCACTTACAGATTGGAAACTTGTTGTCACTGAAAGTCCCGGTGAAGAGCTGTCTCCGCTGCTGAGAGCTCAATCAATGGTATATATTCTGTTTCTGATTTGTGCATGCATGATTTTTGCGGGTACATATCTGACGATTGGTTCTGTTGTCGGAAAATTAAAGGCGGCGAATGATGAACGTGCTGCCATGGATGCGACTGTTATGCAATCGAGCAAAATGGCCTCTCTCGGCAAAATGGCTGCCGGTGTAGCTCATGAAATAAACAATCCTTTGTCCATAATAAGAGAAAGTGCCGGATGGATTCGTGATCTTATCAATGACGGAGAATTGGACGGATTCGAACTTTTGGACGATCTGAATGAAGCTGTCAGTGATATTGACAGACATGTTGAAAGAGCTCGCACTGTTACCCACAGAATGCTTGGGTTCGCCCGCAGAATGGAACCTGTTCAGGAAGATGTCGACCTTAATATTCTAGCTAAACAGACAGTTACCTTTCTGGAAAATGAAATCAAACATCGTAGTATTGACGTCGTTTTCGATCTTGACCCAGCGCTTCCGCTGATAACAACAGATTCGAATCAGGTGCAGCAGATAATTCTTAACCTGTTGGAAAATGCAATTGATGCTGTCGGCGAGAATGGGCGTATCACACTGGAAAGCCGTGTGGAAGGATCATTCATTGCTATGGGAGTTCAGGATACGGGGACCGGCATTCCTCCGGATCAGCTTTCCAAGGTGTTTGATCCTTTCTTTACAACAAAACCGGCAGGAGAGGGCACAGGATTGGGCTTATCTATCATATACAGCGCACTGAATAAACTTGGTGGTAAAATCACAGTGCAAAGTGAACATGGGCAGGGAGCTGTATTTACTTTTTTTCTACCGCTATCAGGTGCTGTCAGCGATAGCTAGGAGGAACTGTGTCCAGAATAAGAGTGCTTGTAGTGGATGACGAACCTGATTTTTTAAAGTTGATAAGCCGAAGACTAACGAAGCGGAATGTGGATGTTGATGTGGCAAATAACGGACAGGAGGCTTTGCAGTTTATGTCTAAAAATCCAGTCAATGTCGTAATTCTGGATGTCAGAATGCCGGGGCTTAGCGGCATTGAAACTCTTAAGGAAATTAGACGCAGATATCGGGATACTTCGGTTATTATGCTTACCGGCCATGGGTCTGTTCAGTCCGGAATAGAAGGCATCAGTCATGGTGCATACGACTATATCCTCAAGCCGTTTTTAATTGATGATCTGCTTGAAAGAATACGCGCAGCGAACGAACACGCGGAGCTTAAGCGGCAGAGCCGGAGTGTTTCATGAATCTGAACAAAACTAGAAGAATTATCCAATTGGGACAATACGCATACCCCTTGTCGTATTTGGTAATATTGATTGTTGCTTATGAATGGCCCTTTGTCGGAAGTGTTGCCGCGGTTTTAGCCTCCATCGGTTTGTGGATGATTCTCAGGTCTTCATTCAGTTCGCTGGTGCGTGCCTGCGATGAACAGGCAGATCTTAAAAATCAGCTTGTACAATCTCAAAAAATATCTGCGCTCGGCGAAATTTCAGCAGGTATAGCACATGAGATTAATAATCCGCTGAATGTAATCATGCAGGAAGCAGAATTAATGCGGATAAACCTTTATTCAGATCCTACCCATGAGGAAATGGATGAACTTCGTGAAAGTCTGGAAGTTGTTTTTAAACAGGTCGAACGCTGCTCAGATATTACCCATAAATTGCTTGATTTTGCACGAAAGAGGCGGCCGGTTACACAAACCGCGGATATTAACAGGCTGCTGCTGGATATGTTGACCTTAGTTCAAACGGAGACTGATGCTAAGAATATCAAGGTCGTAAAAAAATTCAGCTCTGATATCCCGAAAATTAAAACAGATCCTCCTTTGTTGCGGCAGGTTTTTCTTAATCTTCTTAACAACGCGGTTCAGGCTGTAGAAGGTAACGGCGAGATTGTTGTAACCACTTGGAGTTGTGACGATATGGCATTCGCGCAGATCAGTGATACCGGCCCCGGGATTCCTGAAGCGCAACTTAAGCAAATATTTAATCCTTTTTATACGACCAAGCCGCCAGGAAAAGGCACAGGGCTGGGGCTGTCGGTCAGCCTTCGGATTGTAAATCAGCTTGGCGGTTATATTACTGTAGAATCGGAACAGGGTATGGGCGCATCCTTTACTGTTCATGTTCCCGTTTAATATCAGGAGGATATAATGGAACAATCTCCAAAAGCTATTGTTAAGGTTCTGGTTGTTGATGACGAGGAACGTTTCCGGAAAACAACCGTGCGGATGCTTAATGAAAAAGGTTTGATGGCGGATGAAGCTGCTGACGGGGCTGCAGCTCTTGAAAAACTTGCGGAAGGTGATTTTGATGTTGTTCTGCTTGATATTAAAATGCCCGGGCTCTCCGGTGAGGAAACTTTTCAGAGAATTCATGAGAATTGCTTTGATGTGGAGACTGTTTTTCTTTCAGGACATGTTTCCCTTAACAGGGCTGTAGATTTAATTCAGCACGGAGCATTCGATTACCTCCTTAAACCTGCTTCATTTCAGGATATAGTTAAAAAAATTAATCAGGCATATGACCAGAAAATGCTCCGCAACGATAAGATAGGCATCCACGATCTTTTGAATAACCCTGAATAACCATGTGTAATCATGGAGACATCTCATGACTGAATTTTCTCAAGATAATATGAGGCTCTGTTATTGGAACGGTTCAATGAATCCGTTTATTATAGGAATTGTCGGAGTCGGCCCGGGTTTGAAAGTCCTTTTGGATATTATCAACAATGAAGTATTTAGAGAGTTTCTTCCTGAGATGACATTGGTAGCAATTAGTGATGTTCACCAAAAGAAGGACACTCTTGCGCTTGGTGAACTTGGTATTCCTATATACAGCTCCTATGCTGAGATGCTTGAGATTCATCCTGATATTAATCTTGTTATCGAAATGACCGGTAACAATGATATGTTTTCAAGTATTAGAAAATATCTACCTGAATCAGTATCATTAATGGATCATCGCGAAATCGTGTTCTTTTGCGGTCTGCATGACATGGCCCTTGTGAAGGGTAACTATAAGAATAATCTTGCTCAGCAGCAGGTTCTGATTCAGTCGATTATTGATGAAATACGGGAAGATATATTTCTTATGGATAAAAACGGAAGTGTTGTGGATTTAAACAGTGTTGTCTGGCGCAGGGCTGAAATTCCAAAAAGTGATTTGATAGGTAAAACCTGTTGGAACGCCGCACGCCAGCGTGACGGATCTGTTTTCTGTGATAAGTTTGATTCTGAATGTCCCTTCCATAAAACTTTAAGGAGCGGGCAAAAAGAAGAATCACTTGTTACAAAAGTGAATAAAGACGGCCTGCTGCAATATTACAGACTCTATGCGTATCCTGTTTTTGATATAAGGGGTGAAATGTCTCATATTATGGTCATGCACCGAGATATTACTGAACGTACCAATCGTGAAAAGCACCAGAATCAGCGGGACAGGTTAGCTGTAATCGGCGAAATGTCCACGTATCTGGCTCATGAAATCCGCAACCCGCTCTTTGCAATCGGTGGATTTGCCAATTCATTATTTAAGTCTTCGACCCTTAATGAAAAGGATCGTGAGAAGGTACAGATAATTGTTGAAGAGACAAAGCGGCTGGACAGATTACTCACGAATATGCTTAATTTTGTGCGATCCTCTCATACATCAAGGAAGGAACTGAATATATTGGCCGTCGTTAAGAACGCCGCGGAATTAATGTCCATCGGTTACGGTCAGCGCGGGTATAAAATTGAGGTCTGCTCCGTTTCTCCTCTTCCAAATGTTCTAGGAGACGAAGATGCTTTGAAGCAATGCACTGTTAATCTTATAAAAAATGCAGTTGAGGCTATGCCTGAAGGCGGGGTGATTACGCTTAAGCTTGATTTGAACGGTGGCGATGTTGTTTTGCAAGTGACTGATACCGGGGTAGGTATGAATGAGCATGAGCAGGACCGTGTTTTTAATCCTTTCTATTCCACAAAAGAAGACGGAAGCGGGCTTGGACTGGCAATGATTAAGAAGATCGTTGAGGAACTTGGCGGCCGAGTTAAGCTTGCAAGTAAACCCGGTATCGGAACAACTGTTTCGTTGTTTTTACCTCCGGCCCTTGATGTTGCGGTCACAGAAGCAAACGAAGTTGCCGCAACCTAGTATTTAAGGAGAAAATATGTATTTTGCCACAGCCGGAATCGAAGTTAATCCTTTCATACCACCTCTGGTTGCGTTCGTAGTATCCTTTTTTACCTCAATGGGGGGAGTTTCTGGAGCATTTTTATTGCTGCCTTTTCAAGTTTCTTTTTTAGGGTTCACGACACCTTCGGTAAGTGCAACAAATCAGTTATTTAATATTGTGGCTATCCCTTCAGGTGTAATCCGTTATGTCCGGGAAGGGCGTATGGTTTGGCCTCTTACTTTTGTAGTTATTGTTGGAACGTTGCCCGGGGTGCTTATCGGCGCAATTATCCGCGTTAAGTATCTTCCTGATCCCGGTAATTTTAAGATTTTTGCCGCAGTGGTAATGCTATGGATAGGTTACAAGTTGCTGATGGGGTTGGTAGGCAAAGGAAATACCAATGATAAAAAAGAAGCTGAGAAACGTTTTCAGAAATTGCTTCTTCAGTATCGCGAAAGGACTGACCGTGATGAGAATACTTCCGCTGTACAGGTCCGCACTTTTTCCATGAAGCGCATTGTTTATGAATTCTATGGGGAAATATATGATTTCTCTACCGTGGGGATTCTGTCTCTTTCTCTTGTGGTCGGAGTGGTTGGCGGAATCTATGGAATCGGCGGCGGATCAATCATCGCTCCGTTCTTTGTAGCTGTTTTCGGATTGCCTGTTTATACTGTTGCGGGAGCAGCTCTTATGGGAACTTTTGTTACCTCGGTTGCAGGCGTTGCCTTTTACCAGATTATAGCCCCGCTTTATCCAGAACAGGTTATCGCGCCTGACTGGGGGTTAGGCTTTCTTTTCGGAATAGGCGGTTTATTCGGTATGTATTTCGGAGCACGATGCCAGAAGTTCTTTTCTGCAAGTTTAATTAAGTGGATGCTTTGCGGCGTCATTCTTTTTACCGCCGGTAAGTATCTGTGTGAGTTTTTTATTTAATATATTACCCACTCGCGCTGTTTTTTAATCTCCTCCTTGTGAAGATATTTTATACGTAGTATCTTAAAAGAGAGGTGTTTTAAAAAGAGCGGGGTTTTTATGCCGGAATTTAAACATATTCAGACTCAACTCAGGTCTATTACTCAGGTTGTGTCTTGTGAACTGGAAAGGGTAGAGGATTTCCTTTATTTTTTAGATTCTCTGACGTCCAAGCTTTTTATTGAAACGGAGCATGATCGCACCGTAATAGCTCACTGGCTCAGTGAAAATGATTTTGCAGTGGGGGAAGACGGCTTCTTTTTAAGTATCTCCCAGCTTGCAGATTTCAGAAAGAGAAAACTGGTCGGTGATGCTGTAAGTTTTTCGTGGCCCCCTGATAAAATTGATGATGAAATTGCCAGGTTCCATCTGTATTGCCTTCACAATATCGGTGATATTCTTGCATCCATGCATGAGAGAATTCCTAGTGCCGTCTGGATATATTATCAGGATGTCACAAACACCGCTTTGCAATTCCCCTACATTGATCAGATACAAGCTATTACTCCAGATTTTGACTGGTCTAAATACCATACTTTCGCCTCAGTCAATCCTGAAGTAAACCCGGAAAGAGAAGTTCGCTGGTCGGTGCCACATGTGGATTACGCAGGACGGGGATTGATAGTTGCCGCGTCGATTCCTGTGTATATGGAGCATGATTTTGTCGGCCTGTGGAGTATTGATATAAAGGTGGAAGGGCTGGTGCGCCATGAGATTCTGGCGGCAAGCCGGAAGAGTCAGCTGACCTGCATTGTTAATAAAAGCGGGTCATTAATTGCCGACAGCAGAGGCATATTCACAAAAGAAATGGATAAAGGAGAAATAGCTCTTATTAATTTTAATGATATTCATGAATGCTTTGAAAATATAAACCTGCAAAAATTTTTTGAATCAAAAAATGGATATAGAAATTTTAATTCCGCTAGCGGATCATTTCAGGTTCACTGGCAGAGAATAAATTCCATGGACTGGATGTGTATCACAGTTCTCTCGGTTCATGAATTAATCACTACCGCCAAAGGTCTTTTCCAAAAAGCATTCGTCAGCCTTAAAAAAGGTGATTCAGAACCGCTTATAGAAACGGATAATTTCCCTGATGAAATGCTGGAGATGGCACATTCATATAATGAGATGGCCCATAGTCTGGATAAAATGCGCAAACAGATTTTGAACAAAAATCTTGAACTTATAAAACAGAAAAAGAAAGCCGATGCCGCAAATAAGGCAAAATCGTCTTTTTTGGCAAATATGAGTCATGAGCTCAGGACTCCGTTAAACGGGATTGTAAGTATGCTCTATCTTATCAAAGAAACTGAACTTGATGAGGAGCAGGCTAATTACGTTAAGCTTACTATTCAATCTGCAAAAAGGCTGACAGATTTGCTTGGGAATATTCTTGATTTAACCAAGGTAGAATCCGGTGAGGTTAAGCTGGTAGAGAAACAATTTGAATCTGCAAGATTATTTGAAGCAATAGAGCCGCTTTTCGGTCCGGCATGTAAGCAGCGCGGTCTAAAATTAAAATTGCATATGGACAGCTCCGTTCCTGCAACTCTTGTAGGTGATTCTTTAAGGATCAGTCAGATTCTAAATAACCTTGTGGGGAATGCTGTTAAGTTTACCGAGCGAGGAAAGGTCAGCGTTGCGGTCCATTTGCTCCCGGATACCGCTCCTGATGTTTCTAGAATTCTCTTTTCTGTGTCGGATACCGGCATCGGTATGGAAGAAGCAAATATTGAAAATTTGTTCGGTATGTTTATTCAGGCGGATGAAGGATATCAACGTTTATATCAAGGGGCCGGTCTGGGATTGGCAATTGTCAGACAACTTGTGTTGCTGATGGGTGGAAATCTTTCTGTCACAAGTAAAGTTGGAGAAGGGTCTTCTTTTTATGTGTCCATCCCATTCAAAAAAGGCAGCAGCAAACCGCTTCCTGCCGAAGCATGTTCAACAATGAATATTTCAGAATCATGCAATTATTCAATACTTGTGGTCGAAGATGAAAGAATAAATATGATTGCTATTAAAGCAATTTTAAAGAAGTCAGGCTTTAATGTCGGTACCGCTGAAAACGGGCTTGAAGCATTAAAAGAATTGGAGAAAAAAAGATATGATCTGATTCTGATGGATATCCGTATGCCGCTTATGGACGGGATTGAGGCGACCGTTGCTATAAGAAACGGGCGCGCAGGGGATGATAATATTGAGATCCCGATTGTGGCTTTAACCGCTTATGCAACAGCAAACAGTAAAAATGATTTTTTGAGAGCAGGCATGAACGATTATCTGTCTAAGCCTGTTGAGATTGACAGCCTTTTAAAAACTATTATGAAGCTGTTGAAAAAAAATTCATAGTTGCGCAGATTAACAAGCCTCTTAAATTCATTTATGATACTCACAAAAGTTTTGCTTAGCAGTGGCATTCCAGTCTTTTCAGGCATATTTCTTTGTATGAAGCAGTGGACGATTGCTGAACTCTTATTAAAAGCAAACTCAGATTAACCTCTTGAAGTAATGCAAATATTAAAGTTATAAAACAGCTTCAAGCTGAATTCGTGCGTTAATTGCAATTCAATAAACCAGTAATAATTAAGCGATAAAGTTTATAGTCATGCCAGATAAAATAAAGTTGGGGTCTAAGCACATTTCATTGCGCGCCAAATTACTATGTTTGTTGATAGGCCTTGTTGTAGCGACTTTAGCGGTTGCAGGGGTGACGCTATGGTATGTTTATGCCACTCAGCACCTTTTTCAGCATATGGAAAAATCCGATATCGGAGCATTACTTTCCGCACAGGGACTTGAAAAAGAGTTGATGGCACAGCAGGGGCTTACAACATACTATTCACTGGATCATGATGACAAATGGCTTGTCCGCCTTGAAAATCACAATAAACAGTTTGAAGCTTTGTTAAATAAAGCCAGAGAGACAAATTATTTAGATCAGGGACGGACTATTCTAAACAACATTGAGTCGGATTATCTTCATTATATTTTTTCTCGAAATGAAGTCATCAGTTTGTATAGTAAAAATCTCAACAAAGAAGGAGTTGAACTGCATCGGAAGATTCGTGCACGTTTTCAGTCAATTTATGACCTTTGCGAGCAATACAAGCAGTTGCATCAGGAACAGATCAGGTCTGCCGCTGTAAATTACAAAAAGCAGGCAAAGGTTTTGACCGGTTTGTCTCTTGCTTCAGTTCCGCTGTCCGCGTTCCTTGCTGTGTGGATCGGTTTTATTCTCATCAAACGTATACTTGATCCTATTCGCCATTTGGCCCTGCTGGAAGAAAAAGGTGTACCGGATTTTCTTTCCGGTGAAGTCGGTGCATTGTCCGAGCGCATGCAGAATCTGCTTGATGATGTTGAAAATGCTTACGAGATGCTTCAACATAGTCGTGACCAAGTTGCGCAGTCCGAGAAAATGGCCACAGTCGGCAAGCTCGCCGCAGGAATGGCGCACTCAATCCGCAATCCGCTGACCTCGGTGAAAATGCGTTTATTCTCGCTTGAACGCAGTCTTGATCTTGATGCTGTTCAGAAGGAAGATTTTGAGGTTATTTCCGAGGAAATCAGACATCTGGATACCATCATAAGAAATTTCCTGGAATTTTCCCGTCCACCAAAGCTGCGGCCTCAGTTGGTATCTCCGTCTGAACTTGTAGACAGTACTCTGAATTTACTCAGCCATCGTCTTGAATCTTGCGGCGTGGTTGTAACTGTCTGCCGCAACGAAAATTTACCGGTTGTTAATGCTGATCCCGAGCAGTTCAAAGAAGCTCTTATGAATTTAATTTTAAATTCCTGTGAAGCCATGGTTGATGGAGGTAAAATCTCAATTACGGAAGATTCTATGACCATCGCTCCCTACGGTAAAATGGCAACTCTGACTATTGTTGATAATGGTCCGGGCATTCCGGCTTTATTCAGAGATGATATTTTTAAGCCTTTTTATTCTACCAAAGAAGAAGGCACGGGGCTGGGGCTATCTATTTCCAATCGCATTATGATTGAACATGGCGGATGGTTGCATCTTAAAGATTCAGGACCGCAGGGGACATCATTTGTAATGGCTTTACCACTGAAGGATGCAAGTACATGGCTGAGATCCTGATTGTAGATGACGATTTTCAACTGCGGCAAAGCTTTGAAAAGCTTTTGACGCAGGAAGGACATATTGTGCGTATCGCTTCTTCCGGTGAAACCGGGGTCGCGGCCGTGACTGAGTCTGTGCCGGATCTGGTTATTATGGATATGCGTATGTCCGGAATGACCGGCCTTGAAGCATTCCGGCTGATGCGGGAAAGTGCGCCGCGCATGGCTGTTATTATCATGACAGCTTTCGGGACAACTGAAACCGCGATCGAAGCCACTAAAATGGGGGCCTACGATTATATTTTAAAACCGTTTGATATTCCTGAAATGCTGGCCCTGATCCGTCAGGCTTTGGAAACATCGAAACGGAGCAGGGAACATACAGACACACGGGAACAAGTCGCTTCGGCAACTAACCAGTTACTTGGCAGCAGTCGTGCTATGCAGAAGGTTTATAAATCCATAGGCCGTGTTGCCGCAACAGACGCTCTAGTACTTATCCGCGGTGAATCAGGAACCGGAAAAGAGTTAGTTGCTCAGGCCATTTATAAACATAGCTTGCGGCAGGATAAACCTTTTCTGATTATCAACTGTGTTGCAATTCCTGACACTTTACTTGAATCTGAATTATTCGGATATGAGAAAGGAGCGTTTACCGGAGCAAACCGGAGCCGTGCAGGGCGGATTGAACAAGCCGCGGGCGGGACTGTTTTTTTAGATGAAATCGGAGATATGCCGCTTAATATTCAGGCTAAAATTCTCCGTTTGCTGCAGGAGAAGCAGTTGGAACGTCTGGGTGGAGGAAGTTCCATTCCGGTTGATGTCCGCATTCTGGCAGCGACGAATCGCGATCTTGAAAAAGCGGTGGCAGACGGTGAATTTCGCGAAGATTTATATTACAGGCTTAATGTTGTTACCATCAGACTTCCTAAGCTCTGTGAACGTGGTGAAGATGTATTTGAACTTGCAAATCATTTTTTAGACCATCTCAGTGCCGAAATGGAAATGCATAACCCCGGACTTTCTGAAGATGGTAAAGAGTTTCTAGTTACGCATGAATGGCCCGGCAATGTCCGTGAACTTTCAAATGCGATTCAGAAAGCTTTAATTTTCAGTCGCGGCGCACCTATAACACGTGGTGAGCTTACGCAGGTCGTCGGGCTCAGCTCTGACAGGCATACGCCATCTGATATTTCAGAGGATGCTTTCAAGGCAGAAATAAGACGCGTGCTTACAAAACATGCCGGTGAAAACGGGTTCGAGATGCTTATGGATTACGCCGGACGTCTTGTTGTCGGCGAAGCTCTGGAAATTACCGGAGGCAACCGGACCCGCGCAGCCAAACTGCTTGGCATGACTCGTCCTACTTTGAATGCCCGTATTGATAAATACGGTTTGAGAACTCAAGTTAAAGTTAATTAATAAACCAAATTCAATCTGCTTAATAAAAGCCGTCGTCCATGTATATGGGCGACGGCTTCTTTTTCGTGTTGTAAAAAAAGCAGACACCTATACTGCTTTTTTTCTCTTTCACCATCTCTTTTCTTAAACAAATATTCAATTAATTAAGTATATTATATGTTAATATCTTTGCGTGTATTCTTGGCACAACTATTGCCAATATCCTTTTACAAGTAACCCTGCTGGAGGAATGGATGCAAAGGACTGAAGTCAGAATTCTTATCGTGGAACGTAACCGTCGGATGCGGGATTTTCTGCGGCGCGAATTTTCTAGGCGTAATTTTCTTGTTGAAGATGCAGGTAACGGGAATGAGTTATTTTTAAAACTCGATTCAGATATCACTACTCACCTCGTTGTGCTCGCTGTGAACACTCCTGAGGGTTTGGATGGAGGGTTGCTGCAACAGCTTGTAACCAATTATCCGAATGTCCCGGTTATCCTGCATAGCTATCTTGAAGAACTGTCCGAGGATCCTTTCCTCCAGAAGGTTGCGGGCATGGTTGAAAAAAGCGGTAATCCCGAGAACCTGACCAGAATGGTGTCAATTGTTTTAAATCGATATTATCCTGATTTAATTGAAAATGATGAGCCGGAGAATAATAATGTCTAACCGTTACTATCACGGTCTGGCTAAGAGTATGATGTTCACGATTATTCTCGTGTCGTTTACTCCGCTGCTTATTATCACGCTTCTAGCCGGCTATCAGTACAGCGTCGCTTATAAGGCTAAGGTTATAGCTCACTTGCGGGAACTTGTTCTCAAGCACGATCAAAATGTTGATTCCTATCTAAAAGAAAGAATAGCAGAGATACAGGTTTTAGCTGATCTGGAAGGCATCGATAATTTGAAAAATGAAGACCGCCTCAAAGCTTTGCATATTTCATTACTTCGTCATCATAGAGGAGATTTTGTCGACCTTGGACTTGTGAACAGTAAGGGGGTTCAGGTCGCTTACGCAGGACCTTTCAATCTTAGGGGTGCTGACTATGCAAACGCAGACTGGTTCAAGAATATTCAGGAACGACAGATATATGTCAGTGATGTTTTTCTCGGTCTCAGAGGTGTGCCGCATTTTATTATAGCCGTTCTTCTTGAGTCAGGCGGAGAGAAGTGGGTTCTGCGGACTACTCTCGATTTCATCGCATTTAATAAACTGGTGGAAGATATCCGCATTGGTGAAACAGGGCTGGCTTTTATTATCAACCGTAAAGGTGAATTCCAAACCACACCCCGCGAAGACCTTATTAAAGAAGTTCCTTATTTGAAAGAACTGGCTGCAGGAAAGAATGAATTCTCAGGATTGCTGAGACGCAGAGCCTCTATCAGCATCAAAACAAATCCAGCCACCGGACATGAGACAATTTTTGTAATCAGCCCTATTAAGAACGGCAATTGGTTGATGATATATCAGCAGGATGTAAGCGATGCTTTTTCCGATCTTAATCAGGCCAGAAATCTGGCGACTGTCGTCTTGTTGCTAGGCGGAGTAGCCATTATTGCAATGGCATATCTCATGTCTAAAAGGATGGCCCGCAAAGTTGAAATGTCTGATCTTGAAAAGGACATGATGAATGAGCAGGTCATTGAAGCTGGAAAGCTTGCCTCTGTCGGGGAACTTGCAGCGGGAATCGCTCACGAGATTAATAATCCGGTAGCGATTATGGTTGAAGAAGCCGGATGGATTCAGGATCTGCTCGAGGAAGGGCTGTATGTTGAGGACAATGAGCGTGAGGTTTCGCGCGCTTTGACCCAGATTCGCAGTCAGGGAACACGTTGTAAGGATATCACTCATAAACTGCTGAGTTTTGCACATAAAATAGATCCTACAATTATACGTGTCTGTTTAAATGATTTAATTCATGAAATGGCTGATCTGTGCGAACAGCGCGCGAAGTATGCCAATGTTAATATTGAAACCAGTCTTGCAGATAATCTGCCTGGAGTTGCTGCCAGTCCGTCAGAGCTGCAGCAGGTTTTTTTGAATCTCATCAATAATGCCATCGATTCAATGGACCCCAAAGGAGGGGAGCTTGATATCTCAACACGCTTTGAAGACGGTGTTGTAGTTGTCTCAATTTCCGATACCGGATGCGGTATTCCGAAGTCCAATCTTTCCAGAATATTTGATCCATTTTTTACAACTAAGCCTGTAGGCAAAGGGACAGGTCTCGGGTTGTCCATAATATACGGAATTATAAGTAAAATGAATGGTGAAATCACTGTGAAATCAGCTCTTGATAAAGGAACTGTTTTCACTCTGAAACTACCTGCAGCCAAAGATGAATCCGGCCGTCCGGATTTGGAGTGTGATGGGTAATAAACGAATTTCATAGGTGTGATTTGATAATTATTCGTTGTTTGTAAATTACAATAAAACAGGAGGTTATGCCATGTTAGCTACTATTCTTCTTATCGATGACGAGCATGGATTTGTGGACACCATGTCAAAGCGGCTCAGCAAACGGAGTCTGACTGTTCACACCGCTTATAACGGGCAGGACGGACTTGAGATCCTTGCAAATAATCATTCCATCGATGTGGTTGTCTTAGATGTCAAAATGCCGGGTATCGGCGGAATAGATGTTCTTAAAATGATCAAGACAGAGCACCCGCTGGTGGAAGTAATAATGCTTACAGGACATGCGACTGTTGAAAGTGCCATTGATGGCATGAAGAACGGCGCGTTTGATTACATGCTTAAGCCGTGTGAGATGGAAGAGCTTCTTGCAAAGATTAAAGATGCCTATCTGAAAAAGCAGTCTCAGGAAAATAAAATATATGAGGCTAGAGCGAGGCATATTGAATTGCGCAGAGGCGATTAAAGGGAGTTGTCATGTCCGTTCAGATGATCAGGGTCTTGATTGTAGATGATGAACGTGGGTTCACCGAGGTTTTGCAAAAACGCCTCGGTAAGCGCGGTTTGAAAATTGTGACTGCCGTCGGCGGAACCGTCGCAATTCAGAGTTTAAGGAAGAATGATTTTGATGTCGCAATTCTGGATCTTAAAATGGAGGACATGGATGGGATTGAGGTTCTTAAAATATTCAAAAAAATGGCTCCGGACATGCCTGTGATTATGCTTACCGGACACGGTTCCGGAAAAGCAGCCAAAGAAGGTATGGAGCATGGTGCTTTTGATTATCTGTTAAAGCCTTGTGATCTGGAAGAGTTGCTCGGAAAAATTCATCAGGCTGTTAATCGCTAAATTTGAAAAATCCTTCAGGCGTGAAGCGCATCAGAAGGTGAGAATAGTGGCAATGGTCAAGAATGAGGACATAAAAATTAAAATAAGGATAATCTTATGAATTTTGCACGTAAATTTTATACTGCGTTGCAGCAGGCAGCGATGGCCCATGCAAGGTGGGATCTGGAGGTCTCCACCAGTATTATCAGGGATAAGCGTAAAGTATGGCTTCTTGCTATACTGACCGCTTTAGGGCTGATGGTTTCACTCGCTTTTGCTGATGATCTTAATTTACCGGCAATGCTCGGCGGCAGCAAAGCCTATACTCCGGCTTTTTATACAACAGGTATTTTTGTGGCTTCTATCGCCATCGGTGTTTGCGCCGGTTTAATTACCGGATGTATCGGAGCAGGCGGCGGGTTTATTATTACTCCTGCGTTGATGTCGGCCGGAATTAAGGGTATTTTGGCAGTAGGTACTGACTTGTTCCATATTTTTGCTAAAGCAATCATGGGAACGGCTGTGCATAAGAAACTCGGAAACGTTTCGGTTGGACTTGCTGTTGCTTTCTTAGTTGGATCAGGTGCAGGCGTACTCGGAGGCGGGGTTTTGAACCGTATGATTTACGAGGCGAATCCTGTTGCGTCTGATGCTTTTATTTCCGTCATTTATGTTGTTCTGCTTGGCTTCCTGGGTATGTATGCAATGCTCGACTTTCTGCGCTTACGCAAAGCCGGAAACGGCGGTGACGCGCACGGAGGCGGAGGTAGCAGTTCAGGCGGTCTTCCTGCCAAGCTTCAATCTGCTCATATACCGCCGATGATTTCTTTTGATGAAGATTTAATTCCCGGCGGTAAGAAAATCTCCGGTCTGTTTGTTGCTCTCTGCGGGGTTATAGTTGGTTTTATGGCAGCTATTATGGGCGTTGGCGGAGGTTTTTTGACCTTTCCTATGTTCGTATATGTTCTAGGTGTAAGTTCGTTTACAACTGTCGGAACTGATATTTTGCAGATCATTTTCACAGCTGGATTTGCTGCAATTACTCAGTACGCAATTTACGGTTTTATCTTTTACACTTTGGCAATGGGAATGCTTTTGGGATCGCTTCTCGGTATTCAGATAGGAGCTCTCGTAACTAAGCTTGTTCCCGGATTATATATCCGTGGTTTTTACGCTTTGGCAATTCTTGCAGGATTTGTAAACAGATTGTTTGCTATGCCGTCAAAGCTTAATGATATGAAGATCCTGTCGATAAACCTGGATTTATGCGCCTTTTTAACAAATGTAGGTAATTGGTTGTTTTTCTTGACTATCGGGGTGTTTGCAGTGTGGGTTATCGGTACATTCCTGTCTAAAATCAAGGAATTGAGGGAGGGTTAGATTATGTTGATACGCGATAAAAAACATTTTTATACGGGGCTGACCCTTGCTTTAGGTTTTCTGGGGATTCTTTATTATATGTTTACCCCGAGTTTTAACGGTATGAATGCTTTCCATGCTTCAGATGGTTTGTTTAATTCTATATCCAAAGGGTCAACTTACTATATTCCTCAGGTCAAGGAAGGGATCAAAAAGTTTGATGGCAAGAATTTTGAAACAACTATTTTTGAAGATAAAATTAAGTTCATTCCATATGCTACTACAATCTTGGAAGCGAATGGTTTTGCAGTGACCAAATCCGGGCAGGGAATAACCGTTTCCGGCGATATAGGTGCGCTCATGATGCGCGCAACGGAAGACTCGGATGTTATGTTTAATAACAACGGGAATGTCCTTGAAGCAAAGTATGGTATGGACGCAAAGCAGGCTCTGTACGTATGGTGGCAGACAATGAAAGAAGTGAAAAGTTCTCTGGATCAGCAGAAGAAATTTCCACCTGCAACGTTTATAAGTAAAAACGTTATTAACCGGGCCATAGAAGTTGGTTACAACTATTACGGCATTGAGGGACAGCATGCTTCTGAGCGGTGGGGGATTATTCTTTTTTCACTTGTCTTCTATGTCATTTATACCATGTGGTGGGGCTATGCGATCTTCTTCATGTTCGAAGGGGTCGGCCTTGAGATGAAGTCCAGTAGAAAAAAAGAAATGTAATTTAACTGATTGAAAACTAATAATTATAAGCGGGTCGCGGACATATGAGTTTATTTGATTGGCTTCCTTTCAGGAAAAAACAAGCCGAAAAAACACAAGAAGATCTGGCTGAAATACGCCGGACGTTCGCGACTCGCTATGATCATTTCAGGCTGCTCATTCAGGCCAACACTGCGACCCATGAGCTTATGGCGGAACTGGAAGAGGCTCTTCGCGGTTTTCAGCCGTATGGGATGCACTATGTGCGGGCTTTATGCACTCGAATTTCAACTTCAGTTTTTCAGATGATAAGACATCTTAATGAACTTGATCAGGATTCTTATAAAAAACTTTACGATCAGTTTTCCGCTATTCAAAATAAGATTTCACCGCATCTTGAATCCAAGCAGCATAATGAAGACGGAGATCTTGTTCTTGCTTTGTCTGATGTCGGGCGTGATCAGGCCGACTTATGCGGACCTAAGATGGCAACCCTCGGCGAAGCTGGGAACAAGCTCGGGCTTAAAATTCCTGACGGTTTTGTTGTAACCACCGGGGCTTTTCGTAAATTTATGAAAAAGGACGGCCTTGAAGAAGAAGTCGATAGAATTATTCAGACTGTTGATCCTGAAGATCGGGAAGCAATGTTTCAACTTTCGTCAAAAATAATGCAGTTGATAATACATTCTGATCTGCCGGACGATGTAGCCGCAGAAATTTTGAAAGCATATGATTCATTAAGTGCCGGTAAGGGACGGGCAGTAAATGTTGCGGTCCGCTCCAGTGCTTTAGGTGAAGACAGCGAAGGTGCTGCTTTCGCCGGACAGTACCGCTCCATTTTAAATGTAGATCGCAGTTCATTACTTTTAGCCTGTAAAGAGGTAATGGCTTCCAAGTATTCTTTGCAGGCAATGGCTTACCGCATTAATCGCGGCATTCGTGATGAGGATGTCGCCATGAGTGTCGGGTGCATAATGATGATTGATGCAACCGCCGGAGGCGTTGCGTATTCGCGGAACCCTATGAATATCCGTGATGAAAATATTTCTGTCTATTCAGTTTGGGGTTTACCGAAAGGTGTTGTTGACGGGGCTGCTGAGTCCGATGAGTTTATGGTCAGCCGTACTAAGCCAATGCAGGTGATAGGTCGCCATATTGCAGATAAGGAAGATAAATATGTTTGCGATACAGGTGAAGGCGTATGCCGAGTCAGCCAGATTGAACGTCTCAGGGGTGAACCTTCTTTAAGTGATGATCAGGTTGTAAACGTAGCTGAAAATTCCGTTCGTATAGAAGATCACTTCGGTTTGCCGCAGGATATTGAATGGGCAATTACAGAAGACGGTGATCTTTATATTCTGCAATGCAGACCTTTGATGCAACTGGAAGATCCTTCTGAAGTTGTTCTGCAAACCAGCTCCGTATCTATCCCTATACTTTCAGGAGGGCGTACAGCTAACCCCGGTGTAGGAGTCGGTCCTGTTTTTATTTTCCGTAAGGATGCTGATGCGCTTCGTTTTCCGGATGGGGCTGTGCTCATTTTAAGACAGGCTTTACCCAGCCGCGCGGTTCTTCTCAGCAGATGCTGCGCCGTAATAACTGAACAGGGCGGTATTGCCGGACATTTAGCCAACGTCGCCAGAGAATTCGGAGTGCCTGCATTGTTTGGAGTAAAAGGGGCGTTGAGCAGTTTTGAAGAAGGGCAGATTGTTACTGTAGATGCGGACGGGCGTGCTGTATACGTCGGAAAAGTTGATGAACTGCTTAAAGAAAAACCAAGGCATCGGCTTATGCGCGGCAGCTCTGTTCAGGCAACGCTTACAAAAGCGGCAAGACATATTGTGCGGCTTAATCTGACTGATCCTGATTCTCCTAAATTCAAGCCTTCAAATTGTAAAACTTTGCATGACATCATGCGTTATTGCCATGAGATGGCAGTTCGCGAAATGTTTGAATTCGGAACTAAAAAAGAATTTGTGCAGTCTGCGTCACGTCAGCTTATTTGCAATGTGCCGAAGCAGTTCTGGGTTCTTAATCTTGGAAACGGTATTTCTCCTGAAGGACGAAAAAGAACAGACAGGTGTGTTCTTCTTGAAGATATAAACTCGGTTCCCATGCGTGCATTATGGGAAGGCATGCAGGCTGTTCCGTGGGACGGCCCTCCGGCTGTTCATACACAAGGGCTTCTTTCTGTAATGTTTGAGGCAACGGTTAACCCTGATTTAAATACAACAAGTTCGTCCAGATTTTCTCAGAAAAATTATTTTATGATTTCAGACAGGTATTGCTGTTTGCAATCCCGCTTCGGTTTTCATTTTTGCGGAGTGGAAGCTCTTATCAGTGATCGAGTGAGCGAAAATTATGCAAGTTTTCAATTCAAGGGTGGAGCCGCGAATCTGGAGCGTAGAATCCTGCGGGCAAAATTTGTAGGTGAAATTCTTGATGAGTTCGATTTTAGAGTAAGGATCAGGGAAGATAATCTAAATGCCCGCCTTGAAGGTCTTGAACGGTTAAGTATGGAAAGACGTCTCAAAATTTTAGGGTATCTCATCACTCATACCCGTCAGCTTGATATGATTATGACTAACAGTTGTGAAGTTGAGAAATATAAAAAGAAGTTTTTTGAAGATTTCAAGCTGTTTCCCGCCGTTATTAAAAATTAAGATAAAACTTGTTACTGAGAGGTTAAGAAAATGTCTGTGAATGTACTTTTAGCAGATGATGAGACCGGTTTTGTCGATGCGCTGGCTAAGCGTCTGACAAAACGCGGTTATAGAGTGCAACATGTAAATAGCGGAAAAGCTGCTGTAGAGGTCCTTGCCGCAGATTTCAGTATAGAGGTTGTTGTACTTGATGTTAGAATGCCTGAGCCTAACGGCTTGGACACACTTCATTTAATAAAAAAGAAGTATCCTGCTGTGGAAGTTATCATGTTGAGTGCTCACGGTACGCCGCTATGTACTATGGAAAGTATTCGCTGGGGTGCATATAAGTTTTTGATTAAGCCTGTCGAGCTAGATGAGCTGATTAAAACTATCGATGGAGCTGCTGAAACAGGGCGTTTGCATCGCCAGAGAATGAGTGCAAAAGATTTGCAGAAGGACCAAGCCTAAATGAGCAACGTATTAAAAGTCGGTTTTAAACCTACTGCTTTGATGGGTGATGTTTTCGGTGGTCTTACTGCGGGTATTATCGCTTTGCCTCTTGCCCTTGCTTTTGGTGTGGCAAGCGGGGCGGGGGCTGCCGCCGGTCTTTACGGTGCGATTATTCTTGGATTTTTCGCAGCCATACTGGGCGGAACTCCTACTCAGGTGTCAGGCCCGACCGGTCCGATGACGGTGGTGACTGCTACGGCAATAGCCGCCTTTGCAGGGGATTTTCAATCTGTCTGTATGGTAGTTGTTCTGGCCGGAATTATTCAGATTATTTTCGGCGTGTGCCGTTTGGGTGGATTTGTCAGGTTTATACCCTATCCGGTTATTTCAGGGTTTATGACAGGCATCGGCGTAATTATTATACTGCTGCAAATTGAACCTATTTTGGGCAGTGCAGGCATCGGTTCTCCGTTAATGGCAATAGTGCATATGCCTGAAGCTATTGCGAATGTTTCTCTTCCAAGTCTTTCTCTGGCTGTTGCAACCATGGTTATTGTATTTAAGATTCCTCCACGCATCACGCGGGTGGTGCCTTCGCCGCTTATTGCGCTGGTAGGTATGACCGCTATCGCTGGGATATTTAATCTTCCGGTACATACCATAGGGGAAATTCCCTCAGGATTGCCGGAATTTCATTTTCCGTCCATAAATCTAGCACAGTGGAGCAGTATTGCAGGAACAGCGTTTGCTCTTGCCTTGCTTGGTACAATCGATTCTTTGCTGACTTCAATAGTTGCGGATTCCGTAACCAAGGATCACCACGATTCAAACAGAGAACTCATAGGGCAGGGAATAGGTAATGCTTTGTGCGGTTTTATGGGAGGTCTTCCCGGGGCCGGGGCGACCATGCGTACTGTCGTCAACATCAAGGCCGGGGGGCGGACCAGATTGTCCGGAGTTATTCATTCTCTGGTCCTTTTGTTGATACTTGTAGGAGCGGGGCCGTTAGCTTCACATATTCCACTTGCGGTTCTGTCCGGAATTTTAGTCAAAGTCGGTGTTGATATTCTTGATTATCGGCTGCTGCGCCTCGTGCGTAAAATTCCGCGTGAGGATTTAATGGTGATGGTTACAGTCTTCGGGGTCACGGTTTTTGTAGACCTGATTGTAGCGGTGGCTCTCGGAGTAACGCTTGCGGCGATTATGACTACATGGCGCATAGCCAGCCATACCAGCATAAGTATTTTGGATGCCGGAGCAGGTAAGGAAAATTCCGTTTCTGAACGTGAGATCCAAGAAGACAGCAATTTCCGCATCCGTGTTGTTACTATAAATGGGCCGTTCTTTTTCGGCACAACTTCTCAGATGACGGATAAGGTTGAGCGTCTGCTGGGTACGCGTATTGTGGTGGTTGACTGTATGTCCGTTCCTTTTATTGATATCTCCGCTGTTTTTGCTTTAAGCGAAATGGTTGAAAAACTTCGTGATGTGGATATCAGAGTTGTTATTGCCCTGCAGGACGGCATGTGTAAGCGCATGAGGGAACTTGGGCTTATTCAAGTTGTGGGCGAAGAGAATGTTTTTAAAAGTCAGGGGAGTGCCTTGCAAATGGCGCAGATGCTTTTAGATGAAGAGGATGACGATTCATAAATTATTTGCGAATTTGAAAAATAGAAAAAGTTTTCTCAGTATATTCCAAAGGCAGGATTAATACTGCGAAACTGTTTCCGGAAGCAGTTCAATAAGTTTATCTGCTATTTGTTCCGAACCATAAAACGAACTGTCTATTGCAACATGGTAATTTGTGGAATCTTTCCAGTTTTCACCGGTATACTTTTTACAGTAGTTCGCGCGTTCGCGGTCCAGTTTTTCTATTTCTTCATTTGAAATTACCGAGTCAACGCCATATTCATTAATAATTTTCGATTTACGGTACTCTTTACCAGCATGGATGAATACGTTGAAACAGTTCGGGTTGTCCTTCAAAATATAGTTCGCACAGCGTCCTACAATTACACATGGACCTTTGGAACTGATGTTTCGGATGATTTTACTTTGTACCAAGAACAGAACATCTGACGGAGGCATTTCGTCTTTTACATATGCATAGTTTTGCATGTAAAGTTCTTCAAGCAAAGATCCTGCAAGTTTCTGTTCATTTTCTTGAATATATTCTGCTGTAAACCCACTTTCTTCTGCGGTGATATTAATCAGTTCTTTATCATAAAAAGGGATTCCCAGTTTTTTGGCGATTTCCTGACCTATTTTATGCCCGCAGCTACCGTACTCACGAGAAATTGTGATAACTCGAAAGTCGCCGGATGTTTCCGGCAGTTTCTCAAGTATTTCTGCATCTGCCTCGTATCCAAGCCATGAATCAAGTATATGAATTTTGTTGTTATAGAATTTAACCAGAGAGCCTACCAACAGTGCCGCCACGACTGTTCCTTCGCGTACTCCTTCCAGTCGGTGCAATAAGATGAAAGAACTGATTATACCGATGGTGACCATTGAGCTGTCAAATCCGACTTTAATTTTGCCGAATTCTTTCTTATAAGTGTCTGTAATAACAACAGCTAAGCCGTCACCGGGGAGATATGTAAGGTTGGCTTTAACAAGTAGGAATATGCCGAATGCAATAACCACGCAGCTGAGAAGACACCAAAATACCTGCCATATATAAGTAGGAGCATTTAGTTCTGCAATAAGATACATGGCAAAGTCGATACAAAACCCAAATACAGTTATTGCCAATAGTTGTGATAAATGAAGAAGAGTGTATTTTTTCCGTAAAATTAAAAATTGACCGATCACAAACAGAATATTCATGAGTATGGTCAGTTCGCCGATAGATAGATTAAATTTCAGGCTGTAAATATATGGAATGCACGATATAGGCGAAACACCTAAATTTGCCTTAACTGACAGGGCTACGCCTAGCGCCATTATAAAAAGCCCTAAAATTACTAAAAAAAATCTTTTAATTATATTAATTTTTGGCACGTATTTACCTTAATAAAAGCATAGGCTTAAATGCCTTTGAGTTCGTTGTTAGATATATGACAAGATAAATTGTCTACGATTTTATTAAGTATACCCATAAGCCGCAGCCTGTCTTTTACACTTTCCAACTCCTTGACTGGGCAATAAATTTTGGTGTCATGGTTGTCAAGTTGATTGGCAGTGGATTTGCTACGCAGTCATTTGATAGACGGCTGGGTGAATGGGTGAGGTCTCCGTCATTATTCTGCTTGACGCGCATATTTTTGTAGGGCAATTATTGTTCAACAATTTTTGTATTACAATCTTTGTTCAACAATAATAGAACGCTGCCGGGCATTTCTGAAAGTCGGAAATATGATGTTCAGCGAGAAATATAACCCTGAATTTTCGGAACAGATATGGAAACACAAGATAGAATTATCCCTCTCCGTCATTACGGCCGCTGGTTTTCAGGAGCTGTACTGATCGTCCTGATGGGGCTGATCATACAGGCTTTCATTGTAGGGCAGATTGACTGGCCCGTGGTCGGTGAGTTTTTCTTTTCGCCTGCGCTTATAAAAGGTTTGGGGAATACCCTGCTGATAACATTCTGCTCTATGATTATCGGTTTGATTCTGGGAGTAGTTTTTGCCGTTATGCGTTTGTCGCAAAATCCTGTGGCTCGGATGGTGGCCGGTCTGTATATCTGGCTGTTCCGTGGAGCTCCGGTCTATTTGCAACTGCTTATATGGTTTAATCTGGCGCTGATTTTTCCGGTAGTTCATCTGGGGTTTGCGGAATACAGAATGGTAGATCTGATGACTCCGTTTATTGCCGCTCTGCTGGGTCTCGGTCTTAATGAAGGCGCATATATGACAGAGATCGTGCGCGGCGGCATTTTGTCTGTTGATAAAGGGCAGGTCGATGCCGCCACAACTTTAGGCATGACGCGCCTTGTTGCCATGCGTCGCATTGTTTTGCCTCAAGCTATGCGCGTGATTGTTCCGCCTGTTGGAAATGAATTTATAGGTCTTCTTAAAACTTCATCTATGGCCAGTGCTATTGCCTTTACCGAACTGCTGCACAGGGCGCAGCTTATTTATTTTGTAAATGCAAAAGTTATGGAATTATTGCTGGTTGCCACCGGTTGGTATCTTATTGTTGTAACCATACTCAGCATTATTCAGGTCGGTATTGAGCGGTACTTTGACCGTGGTCAGAATATTACTGCAAAGCGTGGTATCTTAGATATTTTCAAATCGATTACCTTTTTTAAAAGACAACAGGTGAGAGTTTAGTCATGTCCCAAACCATACCGATGCTCAGAGTTAATAACGTTCATAAGTCATATGGTGAAAATGAGATTTTGAAGGGCATTAATTTAGAAGTGAATAAAGGTGAAGTTCTGTGTCTTCTCGGACCTTCAGGTTCCGGTAAAAGCACGCTTTTGCGTTGTATAAATCACTTGGAAAAAATTAATTCCGGCAGAATTTATATCGGCGATAAGCTTGTCGGTGCCCGTGAGCGGAACGGCTTATTATATGAAAAAAATGAGAAAGACATTTGCAAGATGCGGGTTAAGATCGGGATGGTTTTTCAAAATTTTAATCTGTTTCCGCATATGACAGTACTAGAAAATCTTATTGAAGGTCCGGTTACTGTAAAAAAGGAAAATCCTGATAAAGCGAGAAAACATGCTCAGGAATTATTACAAAAAGTAGGTTTGAGTGACTGGGCAGAGCGTTTTCCGAAACAACTTTCCGGCGGACAGCAGCAGCGTGTCGCCATTGCCCGTTCCCTTGCAATGAATCCTGAACTTATGCTTTTTGATGAGCCGACAAGTGCTCTTGATCCAGAGCTGGTAGGTGAAGTTTTAACTGTTATGCGTGACCTTGCTGAAAGCGGAATGACCATGGTCGTTGTAACTCATGAAATGGAGTTTGCAAAAAATGTGGCCAGTAAAGTTGTGTTTATGGATAACGGGTACGTGGTGGAGGAAGGAACTCCTTCCGAAGTGTTTGATAACCCGCAAAGCCCGCGTACTAAAGCTTTTCTGGGTTCAATTTAGCCTGTCAGTTTTAGAATAGAGATTACAACGCAAGTTGATTTAAATATAGTTAAGGCAATGTGTTAGGCATGAACGCTCTTGTACGGATAAGCAATAAAACGTGTATATATTATTTTGTTTGATCTGGTGTGAGGCATATGCCGTATGTTGTGTGAATGTTTTTACCCCATGCTAAGGCATGTGCTTAGAGGAGAAGGATTTTGTTTAAAAAATTATCTGTATTTACAATGTTATGTCTGTTGTCTTTAAGCTTGGCAGCAACAGCTTTTGCTTCAAAAAGTCATGATATGCTTCCTGAAAATATCAAAACAAAAGGTGAAATTATCATTGGAATCAATGGCATTTTCCCTCCCATGGAATTTAAAACTCCCGGTTCTGATGATCTTATCGGTTTTGACGTTGAGTTAGCTAATGCTCTTGGTAAAGAGCTGAACATTAAAATCGTTTTTGACGATCAAAAGTTTGACCAGCTTATTAACTCTATTAATACTAACCGTGTTGATATGGTCATCTCCGGTATGTCTGATACTGCTATCCGCAGAGAAAGTCTGGATTTTATTGATTACTTTAATTCCGGAACCCAGTGTTTCACTACTAAAAATTTTGCTAAAAAAATTACCACTCTTAATGCATTAAGCGGACAGACTCTCGCAGTTTCTGCTGCAACAGATTATCTGACTACCATGCAAAAATGGAGTGCTGACAACCTTGAAGCAAAGGGTAAACCGGCTATCAACATTATGGCAGTTGATTCCGCAGCTACTGCCCGTATGCAGATGGTGCAAGGCCGTGCGCAGGCTTCAGCTTTAAGTCCTGAAGCTCTGGGCTGGGCTAACGTTCAGCAGAAGGGAGCATTCATCCCAGTCGGTCCTGTTTTAGCTCCGGACCCATACGGTATTTGCTTCAGCAAAACTAACAGCCAGCTCCGTGATGCGGTTTACACAGCTTTGAAAGTTCTTTTTGATAACGGTACTTACAAGCAGATTCTTGATAAGTGGAATATCGGCACAGGAGCTCTTGCTCAGCCGCTTGTTAACGGTCAGGCTGTAAACTAATTTAATTACGTAAGACATTCGTAAGCCACTCTCAGTAATATATTTATATGAAGATTCAGTTGTATTTTCAGCTTAAATCTTGTGAGAGTGGCTTATTTGCATAGGAATATGTTCAGGTTTCGTAAAAAATTATGCAAAATAACTTTACTTTAGGATTGCTTACCCTCGGACAGTCGCCACGCACTGATGTTGAATCCACACTGCGAAGCATGCTTGGCGAGTGTGTCATTCTCCGTCAACGAGGGGGGCTGGACGGCTTATCGGAAAAAGACGTTGAGGCTCTTGCCCCAACTGAAGGTGATCCAGGCATTGAAACATGTATCTCTACGCAGGAAGATAAAATTAAAGGCGTGTTTGTTTCTAAAGAACAGTTGCTCCCGAAACTGATTCTGGCAGCGCAGAAACTTGAAAATGAATGCAATGCTTTCTTTTTACTTTGTTCCGGTCAATTCCCGGCCCTTAAACAGGCTGTTCCGAAGCTTATCGAACCGATTGTTTTTATCCGTTCTGTAATTGCAGAACTGGCAGGGCAGTCGCGTCTTTGTATTATCGGTCCGCAATCTGATATGGGATCTGCGCCTAAGCAGTGGCAACCGTATGCTGCTTCAGTTGTGACCGCAGCAGCTTCCCCGTACGGCGGTATGGAATGTTTGGAAAAGGCCGCAATGAGCGCGAAAGATTCCGGCGCAGAATATATATTTTTAGATGATATGGGATTTACCGAAGAACAGCGGCAATATGTACGGCAAATTTCGGGCAGACCGACGCTTAATGCAACAACAATTACAGCGCGGATTTTAGCGGAAATAATTTAAGCTGACGTATTGTTTGACTGGTCGCAAGTGATGTGTAAAATGGTTTGCGTGTCGTAATATATGGATATTTCAACGAATACTGACGAGATTAAAATGAGTGATGATCTTACAATTGTGCATGCAAGCAGTTTAGCCTGTATCTTTGACCACAATAAGCCCAGAGCGGGCAAAGCACAAAGTGAGCTTGATATTATTCACGATGGCGGAATAGCCATACGCAATGGTAAAATTGTTGCTGTCGGCTCTACAGATATGATTTTGCGTGATTACAGCGACGGCGGAACTGTTTTGGATGCATCCGGCAAAACGATTATACCCGGACTTGTGGAATGTCATTCCCATCCTATTTTTGCAGGAAACAGACACTGGGAATATGTGCGCAGGCTGGAAGGGGCTACCGGTAAAGAAATAAGAGCCGAAGGCGGCGGTATTTGGTCGACCATTGTTAATACCCGTAAAGCCGGCGATGATGAACTTATTTATAATGCTGTCAGAGCCTTTGAATTAATCGCGGCAGGCGGCGTTACCACTCTTGAAGTAAAGTCCGGTTACGGTCTGGATAGAGACGGCGAACTGCGTTTGCTGCGCTTGCTAAATGAAGCGGCGAAACAGACAAAAATGGATATAGTAATTACTTTTTTGGGTGCGCATATCGCACCTCAAGACGGGCGCAGTACTGATGATTTCGTTTTGAGTGTTAAGAATGAAATGATTCCTGCTGTTTTGGAACAGAATATAGCCGTGGCACATGATCTTTCATGCGAAAACGGAGATTTTTCTGCTCAGCAGGCTAAGATGCTTATAGATTATTCAAATGAGCTGGGTTTTCCCGTGCATGTCCACGCAGATGCCTCTTCCGATTCCAAAGGTTGGCGGACTGCCGTAGAAGGCGGCGTTCTTTCGGCTGACCATCTTACATATACTCCTGATTCGGAAATCGTATCGGTAGGAGCTACAGATACTGTGGCAGTTTTATTGCCTGTTGCAGAACAATTTTATCTTGATGAGCGCAAGGCAAACGGGAAATTGTTTATAGAAAACAATGTGCCGGTTGCTGTTGCAACAGATTACTGTTCATCGTTTCAGGCAACTTCACTTCCTTTAACCATTGCCGCCGCGTGTTCATGGTTTAAGTTTACACCTGCTCAGGCCATTGTCGGGGCAACGCTTAATGCTGCGTATGCTTTAGGTAAAAATCACGATAGAGGTTCTCTGGACATCGGCAAAAAGGGTGATTTAACAATTTTTAATTGTGAGCATCCAAACCAGCTTGGCACTTCTATCGGTGCCCCTATTGTAGATGCGGCGATTTCTTCGGGATCTGTTATTTGGGAAAATAAACAATAAATTTAGAGAAATTGATGAAAATCAACTGTATGGAAATTACTGAAATAAGCAGCGTAGAAAAAATAGCTGCAACGTTGCGCAGAGCTATATTTGAAGGGTATTTTTTGCCTGGCGAGCAGCTTAAGGGAGTTGCCCTTTCAAAGTCGATGGGAGTTTCGCGTGGTTCTGTGCGGGAAGCTTTGCGCATTTTAACTACAGAAGGGCTTGTGGCACATCTGCCTAATAAAGGGGCTTCTGTACGCATGTTAAGCCTTGAAGAAATAGATGATATTTTTTTAACCCGCCACATACTTGAAATACGGGCAGCTCAAAGCATTCCTACAGCTTCGGATGAATTTAAGCAGGCTCTTGTGGATAGTATTAAAGAGTATGAAGCTGTTGCGTATGTAGACGACCCCGTAACTATCGCCACCGCTCATATTAATTTTCATAAGGCTTTTGTCGGGCTCACGGGAAGTCTTAAGCTGGCAGAGCTTGAAGAAAGTCTTATGCGGGATCTTCAGGTCATTATTGCCTGTATTGAAAATGACAGGGACGATTTACACAACGAGATTGCCAATCATAAAAAATTGACGGAGATGGTTTTAAACGGCGATGAAACTGCCGCAGTTAATTGGGTGGACGGTTACATACCGAACGGTAAGGAGTTTGTAATAGAGCATATTCTGTCGCTGAAGAATAAACCTCGCCTTGGTCGTTAGGTTAACTTTGAATATCTATTTACCGTTTCGGTAACCGCCCCCCGGCTTTGAGGCAATCCTCAAGTGAATTAAACGGAGTGTAGTGTTTGGTACGCGAGTAGTACTGAGATGATGTGTCATGGCAGATGCCGGATTTGGACATTTTCACTACTTGCAACGCATTGTTCTTTTGAACCTGTTTTTCCTGTTTAGTCTTCGAATTCACTGCAACTAAATATTGATCTGCTTCAACCGCTGTCCTATCAAATCTAACTTCAGTCTGCTGCTTAGTATTTAATTTTACCTTGGAGATGGTCGGCGAGAGCTGTGCATAGACCGGGTTACAGCATAGCAGTGTAACAAGAAAAATTAATATTAAGCGGATATTCATAATTTTCATCCTTTTAAAATGTTTAAGCTTGAGGGTAGTATGCTTAGCTTAACACATTAACAATCTTCTTTTTTTATGCCCTAACGTTTTTTCTAAATCTTTTCAAGATTTGCGGGGATTTTACCACTTAATCATTCAGATAAATAATTCTGACCGAGATAGAATCCCTCACAGTAATAACAGTATTAAAATAGCGGGTTGCACTAAATTAACGTTGAAATCGTAGAAGTAATACCCTAACGTCACAGCTGTCCATACGGAGTCGGAGTATTATTAAGCTTAGCTGAGTGGCACATATCCGTTCTTACGTAAGGTAAAAAACAGGAGAGAATAGATCAAATGAAATTTATTCAGTCTAATTATTCACTTCATGAACCAATCCGTGCTCACAATGTCCTTACGGACGATTGTCCGCAGATTTTTTCTGCGTACCCCGTGGGCTCGGAAGAATTTCTGCACCCGTGTATCCCCATCTTTTGTGCTCACAGAAGACGCGGCAGTCCTATTTTATAAGCAAATTTGTCGTTTTATAAGAATTTAAAAATGACCGCTGGTCACAAGTGTGCATTGCATGCTCCCCAGTCAGCCGTTGTTGCTTAAATCTTAAACGACATAAATTTGCTGCTAAACTTTTACCCTGTGAAAAAAAATGAAAAAAGTATTCCCCGCTTATCTCGCTATTGCGTTTGTCTGGTTCAGTGCCCACTTTGGCGGAGGCTTTGCCTCAGGACGCCAAATCGTAGCATTCTATCTCAACCATCAATGGACTTCCCTGTTCATGCCTGCCGTATCAATGTTGATTATGGCTTTCACTTTTTATTTTTCAATGCTTATCGCTGCGAAGTATGAAGTTTATGACTACAGCAGTTGGTCAAAGAAACTTTACGGCGGAGCCGCTCCGATCATGGCTCCTGTGTTCGAGCTCCTTTTTAATACTCTTCTTGTACTGGTTACCGCTGTGGCGTTTGCCACCGGCGGCGCAACCATTACCAAGGCATTCGGCACTTCTTATGCACTCAACACTGTTGCGATTGCAGCGATTATTTTTACGTTGACAATTTTCGGGGCAGACCTTGTAAGAAAATCGGCTACCATTGTTTCATTAATTTTGATTGCCTGTATTTTCCTGATTTATATCCCTAATATTATACATTTCTATCCGGATATTATTCATAATCTCGCTGCGATTAAGAGCGGGGAAATAGTAACAGGCAGTCCCGATACCTTACTGGATTCGATTTGGTGGGCCGCTAAGTATGGAGCTTTGCAGTGTTGTGCCATAGGAGCTTATATTGTTCATACCAAGGCTTGTCCTGACAAGGCCAGTATTAAAAAAGCCACTATTGTCGGGTTCTTAATCAACACTGTAATTATGTATTTTACCTATTTTGGAATTCTTGCTTTTGCCGGACAGGGCGTACTTAAGGAAGCTGTCCCGGCTTTATTTGTAGTTATGCACGGTGTCGGCGGAACATGGATGACCGGGCTTATCACACTTTGCATTGTAATCGGTGCTGTTTCTACCGGAGTCGCTCTGGTCTATGGAACTACAAATCGTATTGTTACTTTCTTAGGCCGTCGTATGACTGAGGATGAAAGAACCCGTAAACGCGGAATCCATGCAGTCTTTTCCTCAGCCGTGCTTGTGGTTGCCTGCTGGTTTGTCGCACAGTTCGGTCTGATTCCGCTTATCGGTAAAGGGTATGGGAATATCGGCTGGGTATCTTTGTTAGTACTAACTGTTCCTGTTCTTTTCCGTGGTCTTGGAATTTGGCGTTTTGCTGAAGATGTTGCTGAGACCGCTCCTGCTAAATAGCTGATTATAAAACTATACTACTTGATAATTTAACACCTTAAGATAATGAAAAAAATAATTCCCGGCTATTTGGCTATAGCTCTGGTGTGGTTCAGTTCGCATTTTGGAGGCGGTTTTGCCTCCGGTAGGCAGATTGTCGCTTTTTACTTGAATCATCACTGGACATCCATGTTCATGCCTGCTGTTTCGATGCTCATAATGGGTATCTGCATGTACTATTCAATGGTCATCGCCGTTAAATTTAAGGCTTATGATTATAGTACATGGTCGAAGAAACTGTATGGCGGAATCGGTTTTTTTGCAGTGCCGGTGTATGAAATTCTGGTTAACGGTGTGCTTTTGCTCGCAACAGCAGTGGCTTTTGCCACAGGAGGGACTGTTTTATCCAAATTGTTCGGCACTTCGTATATGATGAATACTTTCTTCATCGCCGCCGTTATTTTTGTGTTTACAATTTACGGTTCAGAGCTTGTCAGAAGGTCGGCAGTCGTCGTTTCCTTTTTGCTTATTGCGAGTATGTTCATTATTTATCTCCCGAATATTATTCATTACTTCCCCAAAATACTTCAGAACATCGCAGCTATTAAGAGCGGGGAGATTGCGATAAGCGGTCCCAACTCTTCATGGGATGCTTTGTGGTGGGGAATTAAGTACGGAACACTGCACTGTTGTGCTATCGGAGCTTATATTGTTCATGCACAGGTCTGTCCTGATAAAGCGTGTCTTAAAAAAGCAATTACAATCGGTATTATCATCAACAGTTTGATTATGTACCTGTCCTATTTCGGTATTTTGGCTTTTGCGGATCAAGGTATTTTCAAAGAAGCGGTTCCGGCTTTGTTTGTTGTTATGCATGGTGTCGGCAGTTCGTGGATGACCTCCCTTATCTCCGTTTGTATAGTTGTCGGCGCTGTTTCAACAGGCGTTGCCCTTGTATATGGAACCACCAATCGGTTGGTGACCTTCTTCGGGCGTAAGCTTGATGAAGCCGGAAAAGTCAGTAAGCAGCGTGTTCATTCTATGATAGCTTCAACCATTTTGGTTGCAGCGTGCTGGATGGTTGCTCAGTTTGGGTTGATTCCGCTCATCGGTAAGGGATATGGAAGCATGGGCTGGGTCTCAATGGTTTTGATTACGATTCCTATCATCCTGCGCGGGCTTGGTCTGTGGCGTTTTACGGATGATTTGTCAGAAGATGGAGTTTACGTTGAAAAAGTTAATTAAAGATATGCAGGGAGTTGTCCCTGCTGAGCGTATATACGATCACCCTGCACTTGTAGCTACATATGCTGTTGATGCGAGTTATTTTGCTCCCAAGGCTAAGCTGATAGTTGATGTCATGAATCTTGATGAAGTGTCCGGAGTGCTTAAAGTCTGCTCACAGAACAATATGGGAGTAACTTTTCGCGGAGCCGGAACTGCTGTAAGCGGGCAGGCGTGCGGAGAAGGTGTTCTTGTTCGTCTTATGGGGCCGTATTGGAAAAAGATAACGGTCCTTGATGAAGGTAAAATGTTCTGGTCCGGGAGTGGGGTTGTAGGTATTGATGTGAATATCGCGCTGGCTCCGTATCAGCGTAAAATGGGGGCAGACCCTGCTTCCATCACTTCTGCGACAATGGGCGGCATAATTGCCGATAACTCTGCGGGAATGTGCTGCATGGTTGAAGAAAACAGTTACCATGCAATCAAAGGGATGCGCCTGATTCTTGCTGATGGAACGTATCTGGATACCACTGATAAGAATAGCGTCGCTTCGTTTAGAAATTCCCATAAAGGTATGCTTGATGAACTCAGTGAACTGCGACTTAAAGTTATCGCCGATAATGGTGTTGTTGAGCGTATCAAGCGTAAGTATTCAATCAAGAACACTATCGGTTACACTCTCAATTCATTCGTCGATTACGAAGATCCTGTTGATATTCTGATGCATCTTATGGTCGGGTCAGAGGGAACACTTGGCTTTATCCATGAAGTTCTTATGGAAACTATCCCTACCCCGCCCATGAGATCTGTGGCACTTATGTTTTTCCCTTCTTTAAATGTAGTCACGGATATTGTGCTGACTATGAAGGGTACATGTAACATAGATGCGGCTGAAGTGCTTGATTACAACTGTCTTATCGCTTTGCAGAACAACCTCAAAGAAATTCCCGATATTATGAGGAATCTTCAAGAGGGTGCCTGCGCTATGCTCATCGAAACTAAAGCGTGGAGCTTTGAAGAACTTGAGCAAAACGTTGACGGAATTTTTGAAGTATTAAATCGGTTTCCGGCACTATGCGAACATTCTTTTACCTCCGTTGAAACGGAGTGTGAGAAATTATGGAACATAAGAAGAGCTATTTATCCGGCTATCGCCAACTATCGTGAAGCGGATGAGTATGTTCTTACAGAAGATATCAATATTCCTGTTTCAAGGTTGGCTGAAGGTTGTGAAGCTTTCCAAGAACTGTTTACGCGTCACGGGTTTACCGTTGGTATTATGGGGCATGCATTTCATGGAAATCTCCATTTTTCAATTCCGTTAAAGATCGCTGATTCTAAAGAAGTTGCTAGATTACAGGGATTTATGGTTGATCTGGTTAATCTTATTACGGAGCGTTTTGACGGTTCACTCAAGGCAGAGCATGGAACAGGGCGTGCAATGGCTCCATTTGTCCGTAAAGAGTGGGGAGACTTATTGTATGAAGTGATTTGTGGCGTAAAAAAAGTTTTTGACCCGGAATCAATTTTAAATCCCGGCGTATTGATCAATGAAGATTCAAGCGGACATACTGACGGGCTTAAAAGCCCTTTGACCGTATCGCCGGATGTGGATCTATGCGTTGAATGCGGTTTTTGTGAACACGTCTGTCCGTCTAAGAATATTGGATTTACCCCGCGGCAACGGATCAGCCTTTTCAGAGCAGTTACCAAACTGCGTCTTGAAGGAAAGAGTGAGGCTGCGGATGAGTGGGGAAAAATCTTTCGTAAGTACGGGGAACAGCTTTGTGCTACTGATGGATTGTGTAGCATGAAGTGTCCGCTCGGTGTTGATGTGGCCAGCCTTATCAGGAGCATCAGAGGCAAAAAAGCTTCTGCTAATGCCACTAAAATTGCTGATTACGTAACTGATCACCTTGGGGGCGTTCTTAAGGCTGCTTCAATCACTCTGAGCGGTATGTCACTTGCTCAGCGGATTATCGGGGATACTATGATGTCACGTCTTGCAGGTTCGGCCCGTAACCTCTCCGGTGAACGGTTACCGCTCTGGAATAAAGCCATGCCGAAGGGCGGAAGTAAAGTTCCGGCAGTTAAGTCCGGAACCGGAAATCAGCGGGTCGTTTATTTCCCTTCCTGCGCTGTGAGAACAATGGGGACCGGTAAGGATGATAAATCTGAGCCTCTGATGGATGTAACTGTCCTGCTTCTTGAACGGGCAGGGTATGAAGTTGTTTTCCCGAAGGGCATGGATAGCCTGTGCTGTGGCAAATCTTTTGAAACTAAAGGATTTATGGCGCAAGCTGATGAACTTGCACAAAAACTCGGTACTGCTTTACTCGAAGCAAGCGGAAATGGCGAATGTGTTGTGCTGTGTGATACCAGTCCATGTCTGGCGCGTATGAAAAAAACTTTGGATAAGCGGCTTGTCCTGATGGACCCTATCGAATTTGCCATGAAGTATGTTGCGGATCGTCTCAATTTCAAGAAGCTGCCTAAGACAGTTGCTCTGCATCCGACATGTTCAACAAGGACAATGGGATTAGACGGAATGTTCAGCGAACTTGCATCGAAATGTGCTGAAACTGTAGTCGTCCCGAAGGGTGTGAATTGTTGCGGTTTTTCAGGTGACAAAGGTTTTCATAAACCGGAACTGAATGAATCGGCTCTTGAAAATTTGAAAGGACAGATTGAGCATTGTGATGAAGGATACAGTGTCTCCAGAACTTGCGAGATCGGTTTGACTTTGCATGGCGGTAAAAATTATCGTAACATCTTATACCTAGTAGAAGAGGCCACTCGTTAGCAGGCTGGATTGTCTGCACTGAATTATTAATAGGCAACCACCATTTTGATTAAGGTTTAAAAAATATGAATTATTCACTGGATTTTTCCGCAGTCATTTTTGACCTTGACGGAACGTTACTTTATACTTTGGAAGAAATCGCAGCCACCGGTAATGCAGCACTTAGCAGACTTGGACATGCTACACATTCCGTCAGTGCATATCGTACTTTTTTGGGCGGAGGAGCTAAAAAACTGGCGTGGCGGATTCTGCCGCAGGATGGGAGAAACCAAGAAAATTATGATAAACTGCTTCCCGTACTTCTTGAAGAATTCGAGCTGTCTCTAAATACTATTGCTCGTCCTTATGATGGCGTTTTGGAAGTACTTGCGGTTCTATCTTCAGCTGGCAAAAAACTTGCGGTGCTTTCTAACAAGCCTGAGGAGTTTTCTAAAATAGCCGTAGAAAAACTTTTGCCGGGCGTGAATTTTGAGGCTGTTTATGGCGCGCTTCAGAATGTTCCGTTAAAGCCTGAGCCGGACAGGGCGTTGAAGCTTGCTGAGCTAATGGGCACAACTCCTGAAAGGACTGTTTTTGTCGGTGATTCTGATGTGGATATTCAAACCGGTCTTAACGCCGGGATGATAGCCGTTGGCGCAGGGTGGGGTTTCCGCGGTGCTGACGAACTTAAAGAGGCCGGAGCTAAGATTGTTTTGGATGCTCCGGCAGATTTGGCTAAGTTGCTTTAGAAATAGTGTTAAAAGCGTGGCAGACTGTTTTGTTTGCCACGCTTTTTTAGTTTATTTTGGCTTTTCATTCTCTTCATTATTGATGTAAAGAAACTACGTTATGACTTTATCAAGTGAGCTCTTTTACCATAAAGAGTTAATCCTGCAAGATTCAATTTATCTGCTTTAAATTCTTCAATTGCCTTCATTATTATTGCGCTCGCTGGAGTAATTCTTCACCGAAAACAATTACGTCCTGTATTAGATCTGCTTACACACTTTTACATACCTACGTTAATGAATTTAAATTTGCAAAAATGGCAAACTGTGTGAGTAGTTACTGTTTATATGTTGCTAATCGAGTGTTAAAATTTAAAAATATATGCTTAAAAATACAAAAAAGTATTTCCAGTCTTAGAGTCTTTTAAAATTAAATTTTATCTCTTAGTTAGGCGTATAATATACTGTTAATGAAGCTCTATAAGAAATAATTACTAAATTTTGTTATTAATAATATATAAAATTCATATTTTTTAGCTATTGATTACGTTTTTGTTATTGTTGATTAGCTAAACAACAAATTTGTTATATAAATAATATTTTATTTTAAAAATAATCGAAATGTAAAACATATATCTATTCAAAATACAAAGATAAATTATAAAAATACACTTTTGGAACACTAGTTGCTTATTAGCCTCAAAGCTTTGAATAATAATATTTTATTTAAGTAATTTAGGTGGTTGTGGTGCAGTATGTTGCAACCAATTGTTTTAAGGTGTGATGAAACTTTATAAGAATGGAGCGAGACTATGAAACGAAGAGAATTTCTCACAAAAGCCGGAATTGCCAGTGCATGCGCTGTTGCGGGGGCAACAGTAAATGCACCATTTGTACACGCGAGCCAGAAATCAACGATTAAATGGAGACTTCAGACATACGCAGGGCCAGCTCTTGCTGAACATGTAATTAAGCCGCAGATTGAAGCATTTAATAAAATCGCCAACGGTGACATGGTTATTGAGCTTTACAATGCTGACCAGCTTGTCCCGACAGGTGAACTATTCAGAGCTATGCAGCGCGGGACTATTGATGCAGTTCAAAGTGATGATGATTCAATTGCAGCTCCGGTTGATGTTGCAATTTTCGGAGCATATTTTCCATGTGCCTCCCGTTACTCACTAGATGTACCGACTCTTTTCAATCACTACGGCTTAAAAGAAATCTGGGAAGAAGCTTATTCAGAAATTAAAGGTGTAACCTGGCTCAGCGCAGGAGCATGGGACCCATGTAACTTTGCAACTAAAGAGCCTATCAACTCACTTGCAGATCTTAAAGGTAAACGTGTTTTCACATTCCCTACCGGAGGTCGTTTCCTGAAACGTTTCGGAGTTGTTCCGGTAACTCTCCCATGGGAAGATGTTGAAGTTGCACTTCAAACTGGTGAGCTTGACGGTATTGCATGGTCCGGAATTACCGAAGATTACACTGTCGGCTGGGCGGATGTAACCAAATACTACCTCACAAATAATATTTCAGGTGCATGGGCCGGTTCTTATTTTGCCAACTCAGACAAATGGGACGCTCTTCCTGAACACCTTAAAACTCTTTTCAGAATGTCCATGGACAGCTCACATTATCACCGTTTGTACTGGTACTGGTGGGGAGAAGCTCACTACCGCGTAACCGGAGGAAAGCTCAAACTTACCACTATTCCAGAGAGCGAATGGCAGACTGTTGAAAATGAAGCGATCAAGTACTGGGATGAAATTGCGCTTAAGAGCCCAAGATGTGCTAAAGTTGTTAAAATTCTTAAAGAATACAACGAAGTAATGAAGAAAGCCGGAAATCCATACCGCTCATAATTCGTTAAAAGCAGACGAAAAGTTGTAAAAGTGATCCTCGCGTGCGCTTTGTGCGCGAGGATTTTATTTAACTAATTTAAGTAGCTGATATCTGTAAAGCACTTAAATTACTAATTTAAATTGTATTAAATAAAGAGAATGAATCATGCCTAAAGCAATTAAAATCTACGTCAAATATATAGACGCGATAAATTGCCGTGTCGGGCATCTATCGTTGTATCTCGTATTTGTGATGATGGGCATTCTGCTTTTGTCATCCATTGCGAGAGCTATATTCAACACACCGCTGATCTGGGCGGTGGAGATGGCTCAGTTTACCATGGCAGCATATTATCTGCTCGGCGGAGGATTTTCTATGATCCTCAGAGCACACGTTCGCATGGACGTTTTTTACAGTCAATGGTCGGAAAAAAGAAGAGCTGTCACAGACACGATTACTTCATTCTTCCTGATTTTCTATTTGGGAGTCCTGCTTTACGGCGGCCTTTCAAGTACTGCCTATTCACTTGAGTACGGACAGAGAAACTATTCTGCTTGGGCACCGCCTATGTCGCCGATCAAAATAATTATGGTCATCGGTATAACCCTGATGCTGCTTCAGTCCTTCTCTAATTTCTTTAAGGACGTAGCAAAAGCCACAGGGAGAGAAATTAAATGAGTCATGAAATGATAGCCCTCATGATGTTCTCAACACTCATGGTCATGTTAATGACCGGGCAGCGAGTGTTCGGAGCAATCGGATTTATCGGCGCGGCGTCATCACTGTTCCTTTGGGGGAACGGCGGAGCAGAGATGCCTTTTAATGCCAGTATTTCACTTCTTAACTGGTATCCGCTTTTAACATTGCCTCTGTTTATTTACATGGGGTATATGCTTTCTGAATCCAGTATTGCGAACGATCTGTATAAAATGCTGCATGTCTGGATGGGATCTTTAAACGGCGGTCTTGCCATAGGAACAATCGTTTTGATGGTTGCTATTTCCGCCATGAACGGACTCAGTGTTGCCGGAATGGCAATCGGAAGCAGTATAGCCTTGCCGGAGATGCTGAAGCGAAATTATGACAAGCGAATGGTCACAGGGGTTATTCAGGCGGGGTCCTCACTCGGGATTATGGTTCCGCCAAGTATCGTACTTGTTCTGTATGGTATGATCGCCCGTCAGCCAGTAAGCCGTTTGTGGTTGGCTGGGGTTTTTCCGGGGCTTCTATTTGCCGTAATGTTTATTATCTACATTGTTGTTCGTTGTAAAATTCAGCCGGAACTCGGACCTGCACTTTCACTTGAAGAACGCAATGTCAGCAAGGCTGAAAAATTTAAACTGCTCGGCGCAGGAATTTTGCCTCTCGCAATTATATTCTCCGTAACCGGACTTTTTATGATGGGCGTAACAAGCCTTGTTGAAAGCTCAGCTGTCGGCGCAGTTGCCGCAACTTTAGCAGCATGGGGTAAAGGTCGCTTAACTAAAAAAGTCATGGATAATACTCTGCATCAGACTCTCAGTGTCAGCTGTATGTTTATGTGGATTATTCTTGCAGCTCTTTGTTTCGGAGCTGTGTTCGATGGTCTCGGCGCAGTTCATGCCATCGAGCGACTCTTTATTCAAGAATGGGGACTTAGTCCTTGGGGCGTTCTCATCATGATGCAGGTTTCCTACATCGTTATGGGAATGTTTCTTGATGATACCGCAATGCTGGTTATTGTTGCGCCGCTTTACATTCCGCTTATTATCACACTCGGTTTCAATCCGATTTGGTATGGCGTACTTTACACAGTAACATGTCAGATTGCATATATGACTCCGCCTTTCGGTTACAACCTTTTCCTTATGAAGGCTATGGCTCCGAAGGAAGTTACTCTGGTGGATATTTATAGTTCTATTGTTCCGTTTGTAATATTGATGGTCATCGGCCTCTGCCTGATTATGGCTTTCCCTCAGATCGCTCTATACTTGCCAGATATGTACTTTAGCAGTTAGTGTCTGCTTAAGCTGAGTAACCTTACATAAAATTAGCGGACAGTTAGGCTTAAATATAAGTCTGACTGTCCTAACTAACGGAAGCCTGCAAAATGAGTACACTAAAGAAAGATAAAAAAAGTTTAAGAACACTACTGGCTTTGGCTTCACCGCTTCGTTCCGGCGATGTCTTGGCAGGCGTTGCAGCAGGAACAGAAGAAGAACGAATTTTAGCACAGATAGAACTCTCTGAAGTTCCTTTAACAAGGTTTCTAAATGAACCTGTTATTGCTTATGAAAAAGATGAAGTTACACGTCTTATTATCGACGATCACGACAAAGAAGCCTTTGCACCTGTAAGCAGTTTCACTGTTGGAGAATTCCGCGACTGGCTTCTTACAGACGCAGTTTCAACTGATGTGCTTACAAAACTTGCACCGGGCATCACTCCTGAAATGGCGGCCGCGGTTTCAAAGCTTATGCGTATGCAGGATTTGATTCTTGTCGCATCTAAATGTCAGGTCATTACAAAATTTCGCAATACCTTGGGGTTGCCCGGCAGATTTTCTGTGCGCTTGCAGCCTAATCACCCGACTGATGATTTGAAAGGAATAGCCGCTTCAACTTTAGACGGGCTGTGTTATGGCGCAGGTGACGCTGTTATCGGCATCAATCCAGCTACGGATAATGTTGAAAATATTACCCGCTTGATGTGTATGCTGGATGATATAGTTGAAAAACATTCCATCCCCACGCAGACATGTGTTCTGACCCACGTTACAACAACAATGGAAGCGATTAAGGCCGGAGCTCCGGTTGATCTTTGCTTTCAATCCATTGCAGGAACTGAAGGTGCTAACGCCAGTTTCGGTGTCAGTTTGAGTTTGCTTCAGGAGGCATATGAAGCAACGCTTTCACTTGGGCGCGGAACAGTTGGAAACAATGTTATGTATTTTGAGACAGGGCAGGGAAGTGCTTTGTCTGCGAATGCTCACCACGGTGTTGATCAGCAGACGCTTGAAGCCAGAGCTTACGCTGTTGCCCGTAAATTTAAACCGTTACTTGTAAACACAGTAGTCGGGTTTATCGGTCCTGAATATTTGTATAACGGAAAGCAGATTCAGCGCGCCGGTTTGGAAGATCTCTTTTGCGGTAAACTGCTCGGATTACCGATGGGAGTGGATGTTTGCTACACCAACCATGCGGAAGCTGATCAGGATGATATGGATGTGCTTTTGACTTTGCTCGGGAATGCCAGATGCAACTTTATCATGGGGGTTCCCGGTGCGGATGATATTATGCTCAACTATCAATCCACTTCATTTCACGATGCCTGTTATCTGCGTAAATTACTGAATTTAAAACCTGCACCTGAATTTGAGGCATGGCTTGAAAAAATAGGCATTCATGATGAAAAAGGAAAGTTATTGCCCGCCTCCGGTTCTAATTCATTGATGGCCATAACACAGGGATTATAATGAAAGAAAACAGACCTGAAATTATAACTGTTGACCCTTGGTCCGAGCTTAAAAAATTTACTGATGCCCGTATTTCACTTGGAAGATGCGGAATCAGTCTGCCTCTCAAAGAATCTCTTTCATTCAAACTTGCTCATGCAAAAGCGCGTGACGCTGTTCATTTGTCATTTAAAATTGATGAACTTAAGTCGGAACTTGAAGAAAGCGGACACCCCTGCCTTACGCTTAAGAGCAGCGCTGATGACAGAATGGAATATTTAACTCGGCCAGATAAAGGCAGAGTTTTAAGTGCTGAATCACGTGAATTACTTGAAAAACAGGAAACAGGATATGACGTGTGTGTGGCTGTAGGGGATGGACTCTCATCTCGCGCAATTCATGAAAACGGATATAATTTTATTCATGCATTTATGCCTTTGCTTGAGCAGGCAGGAATTAAAGCGACTCCTGTCTGTTTGATTGAAAACAGCCGCGTTGCAATTGCAGATGAGATTGGAAGTATTCTTTCGGCAAAGCTTTCAGTGATACTTATTGGAGAAAGACCGGGGCTTAGTTCACCTAATTCAATGGGAATTTATCTGACCTACAATCCTAAGCCCGGCACCACTGACGAAGCTCGCAACTGTATTTCAAATGTACGTGACGGCGGTTTAAGTATCGCAGACGGCGTTCAAAAGTTGGCTTACTTAGTTGAGCAGGCTTTGATTACAAAGAAATCAGGCGTAGAACTTAAGGACAAGATGCCAGCTAATTACTTGCCGTTTAATGAGATTAAAATGATCAGTTAGCTAATATTTTTTAAAATGCGTAAATGAAAACCTCTTACACTGTTTTAAGTGTAAGAGGTTTTTTGCTATAAATTAAACGGTGCAATAATCCTTTCAAGCACTCCCTGCACTTTTGAAATTGCAACTCCGTAATTGGTTATGGGTACTCCTCTGCGATTACATTCTGTAACTCTTCGCAGCATTTCGGTGCGATTCAGCATACATGCGCCGCAATGAATTACCAGTTTGTACTTTTCAAGATCTTCCGGGAAATCGTGTCCTGCATATGTTTCAAATTTGACGTTCTTCCCTGTATATTGGGTGACCCAGCGCGGTATTTTCACCCGTCCGATGTCATCCGCAACGTCGTGATGTGAGCAGGCTTCTCCCACAAGCACAATGTCTCCGTTTTCAAGAGTATCAATAGCTTCCGCGCCTTTGACAAGGCTTGGTAAATCACCTTTAAAGCGGGCAAAAAGAGTTGAAAAAGTGGTTAACGGAATGTCGTCCGGAACATCACCCGCAACGGTCAGCACTACTTGTGAATCTGTAATGACCAGAGCAGGCTTACGTTTCATGTTTGATAGAGTTTCTTCAATTTCGCGGTCTTTAACAGTGACGGCTACCGCGTCACAGTCCAGAATTTCCCGTATGACTTGAACTTGAGGTAAAATAAGTCTTCCTTTAGGCGCAGCCAGATCAATCGGAACAACACAGACAACCCAGTCTCCTTCTCCGAAAAGGTCTCCGGCTAGAACAGGTGTTTGTTTCATTTCATCCGGTGACAATTCAATGATGGCTTTTTTTATTTCCTTAATGTTTAAGCCCGTTGTTGCGGAAACTTCTAAGAATGGAAAATTGTTTTCACGGCAGTAATTGAGTTCTTCCGCTGAAGGAGTACGCAGATCGTTTTTATTAAACAGGATAACGAATGGAATTTTAAGTTCACATATGTTGCTGATAATATTTTTTTCATAATCGGTGATGCCTTCTTCTCCGATCACAACAAGGGCAACATCAGATCTCCATAAAACTTTCTGGGTGGCTTTTATCCGAAGTTCTCCAAGTTCGCCTGTATCATCAAGTCCTGCTGTATCGTAAAAAGTTACCGGGCCGAGCGGAAGCAGTTCATAATGTTTGGCAACTGCGTCGGTAGTCGTTCCCGGCTGGTCTGAAACAATAGAGATATCTTGGTCTACAATTGCATTTATCAGAGAGGATTTTCCGGCATTTCGTCTTCCTGCCAGAGTTATAACCAGTCTGACTCCGCGTGGTGCTTTATTGGACATTCTTGCTCCTTCTTGAAAATCCTTTCGAAGATGAGGGGATGAAGTTTAAATTTCTGATCATATTTTCAGTTTGAAATAGAGAATCTGAAACATCAATTGCAACAGAATTTTTACCGGGATAAATGTTGTAATCAGCGCGATGTGCAGATGGGGTGACAGAAGGCATTATTACGTTGCACCCTCTGCCGAGTCCGAGTTCTCTGCCTCTTGAATCAAAAGAATCAAGAGCAGATGTAGCCGGAATATTGGCTCCGGGATTTAAAATGCGGAGCAGGGCGGTTACCCGGTACGAGAGTAATAAATCTCCGGCAGCACACTCTGCAAAGGGAGTATCAGGGTGTGGAATAAAAGGGCCTGCTGCAATCATATCCAGCTTAAGATCAGTCAAAAACAGAAGGTCCTGCAAAATATCTTTTATGTTTGAACCTGGTAAGCCGACAATGATGCCTGAACCTATTTCGTAGCCCATATCACGCAGTGATTTTATGCGATGAAGCCTTGCTTCGAACGATTCGCCGCTCCTGATTTTTTCATATAACTCAGGGTTTGAAGTTTCAAGCTTAATTAGACAGCGGTCTGCGCCGCACTGCGCCCAATAAGCATATTCATCAAGTCCGCGGTCCCCAACGGATAAGGTGACTGCAACGTCGTAACGATTCTTAAGTTCCGTAACCAATTCACCAATCTGCTTTTTTGTGTAGCTGAAATCGTCTCCTGACTGTAAAACAATTGTCCGTGCTCCGTTTGACGCTGCCGTTTCGGCTGCTTCCAAAATTGTAGGTAGATCAAGGCGGTAACGATTTATTTTAGAATTCGGAGCTCTAAGCCCGCAATAAAAACATTTTTTGTTGCAAACATTTGAAAATTCAACAATTGCACGAATGAAAATTTCATTTCCAAATATATATTTTCTTGTCTGATCGGCAAGTTCAAAAAGTTCATCATCATTGTGACCGTTTAAGTAGTTCAGAATTTCCAGTTTACTGAGTTCGTACATATAATTATGATCCTGAAATTAAATTGCGATTTATTACTTATAATTTTGAAATATTCATTAACTTGGCGCATTCATTTATCAGCCGGAATGCGGCAATTTCCTCTTTTGTGGAGTTTGCCGGAGGTCGGCCGGATTTCGTCCATTCAAACATTTTTTCAACATCAGCTTCAACCATACCCCAGAAACCTTGCGGCGCATGTTGCGCAGCGTATGCATACTGACCGAAACAGAGAGTGTCATCTACAATAACAAGGGGGAGGTTCGGCCACTTGCGGACCGGATGCAACTTAACTTTTGCGGGATATTTTTCTGCAATGCCAGCTATAAATGAATATGAAATTTCGACTTCATCTTCAATTGATTGTCTGGAAATTCCGAACCTGAGAATTTCAAGAAAATATTTTTTCCAATTTAAATCAAGTGCCGGATTTATTGCAATAATATCAAGTTGTCTGAACTCCTTTTTGGTAAGAGCCGTCTCAAGTCCTGCCATGTGCCGCGCAGATTTTGCGAAGGGTCCGTAAACCGCGCCGTTAAGAATTATCCGGCGGGATGCTGCGGAAAAAAGTTCTGGAATATTCAGTTCTTCGGTACCTGCAAAAAGTTTCATCTTTATTTAATCCAGCGGAGGTCAGCAGCTACGTAACCGAGTTTGCAAAGTCTGTTCGGGGATAAAATTTCATCAATTTCTTCTGGTGAAGCAATATCTTGATGTATCAATTCTTCGCGGATTGTTCTTCCTGCATTTTTTGCATCTGTCAGAATATTTTCAACCCGTTCATATCCCAGCACCGGAACCAGAACTGTTGCGAGGGCATAGCTTTTTTCAACGTGCTTTTTACACCTGTCATGGTCAGCGGTTATTCCCGCAATACAATTTTCTGAAAGCCCTTTAGTTACATTAACTAAAAGCGTCAGGGATTCGAGCAAAGAATGTGCAATAAGCGGAAGCAAGTGGTTTAACTCTAACTGTCCCATCGAGGCGGCTAGGGTAATGGTTTGATCATTTCCCATAACCTTTAACGAGATCTGTGTTGCCGCTTCCGGCATGACAGGGTTAACTTTACCTGCCATGATTGAAGATCCGGCCTGAAGAGTCGGGAGCTTAATTTCACCAAGGCCGGTTGCAGGTCCGCTGGCAAGCAAACGCAAATCAGATGATATTTTAACCAGATTTACAGCGTATGCTTTAAGGAATCCTGAAACCTCAACAAAGGAATCCATATTTTGTGTAACGTCGATTAAATTCTCAGCACGCGAAACAGGCAGGCCCGTTATCTGCTTTAGTTTTCCTGCTGCGCATAGGATGTAATCGCGCGAAGCTCCAAGCCCGGTTCCGATAGCGGTTCCACCTAGATTAACTTTTTTGATCCTTTCTCGGCACTTGAAAATTCTCCATCTGTCCCGTGCTACAGCTTCCGCAAAAGCTCCGAAGGTCATGCCTAAAGTCATGGGCACAGCATCATTTAATTCAGTTCGCCCGACTTTTACAACATTTCGGAATTCTTGTTCTTTAAGCTGAAGTGACTGTTGGAGTTCTGCCACTTCAGCTTCAAGTTTTATTAAAAGGTTGAGCGTGGCCACCTTTAAAGCCGTGGGGTACACGTCATTGGTGGACTGATGCATATTCACATGTCTTAGAGGATGTACCAGCAAATAATCGCCACGCTCACCATTTAGAAGTTCAATCGCGCGATTGGCGATAACTTCGTTGAAGTTCATATTGGTCGAAGTTCCGGCTCCGCCTTGAAAAGGATCAACAATGATTTCATTATGGAGATTGCCGGAAGCTATGTCTTTGCACGCTGTGATAACAGCGTTACCTATTTTTTCATCCATGTGCCCAAGTTCAACATTTGCAACTGCGCAAGCTTGTTTAACCATGGCAAAGGCGCGAACGAATTCCGGATGCATTTGATAACCCGAAAACGGGAAATTATGCACGGCTCTTAAAGTATGAATACCGTAATAACCCTCAACCGGGATATTCATTTCGCCAAGTGCGTCTCTTTCGATCCGCATTTTTCTTTTTTCGGTATCCGACATAGCTGCTCCGATTATATTTTACAGGTAAAGATCTCTCTCACCTGCTTCCATACGAGTAACTCTGTCAGTTAGCAACTTTCTTCGATCAGGGTCGGCATAACTATCAAGTTCTTTGCGGATAAGTTCATTACCAAGTTTTTTAGTTTCTTCTGAACCGTAATCTTCCAGATATTCTTTAAAGGTCAAAAGACCGTTCGGCAGACAGAATTTTTGTATAAATCCTGTTTTGGCAAGTTCCATAAAATGTTCACCAGTACGGCCGAGACGGTAACACGCCGTACACCATGACGGGACATAGCTTTGTTCACCCTCGATAAGGCTGCGGATAACTTCATCAAGACTGCGGCTGTCACCTATACAGAACTGCTGGACATCTGGACGATCATATTGAGGATCACTGTATGCTCCGGGATAGGTTCTTGAACCGGCAGAGATCTGTGAAACTCCGACTTCAAGCAGCTCTGTGCGGAAATCGGCATTTTCACGGGTTGTCAGAATAAGCCCTGTGTACGGAACAGCAAGGCGGAGTACCGCTACAACCTTTTTGAAATTATGGTTGGATGACAGGTAAGGAGGATTGAAAGCAAGCTCTGATCCCTGAGCCGGTTCAATTCTGGGGAATGAAATAGTATGAGGGCCGACTCCGCAGTCTTTTTCGAGCTGTTTAGCATGGTAAAGAAGTCCCATAACCTCAAAGATAGGATCAAATAAGCCGAAGAGTGCACCCATTCCTACGTCATCTATCCCTGCTTCCTGTGCACGATGCATGGCATAGAGTCTCCATAAATAATCAGTTTTTTTGCCAGCCAGATGAACTTTTTTATATGTTTCCTGATGGTATGACTCATGAAAACACTGGTAAGTACCGATGCCGACATCATGAAGTTTTTTGAAACCGTCAACATCCAGAGGAGCACAGTTAATATTTACCCGGCGAATTTCGCCGCTTTTATCTGAGGTTACTGAATAAACATCGCGTACTGTTTGAGCAATCCAGTCTGCATTATATTTAGGATGTTCTCCGTAAACCAGCAAAAGTCTTTTGTGACCGATCTTTTCCAGAACTTCTACTTCTTTGCGGATTTCTTCTGAACTTAGTGTTCTGCGATTTAAATCTTTGTTTTCTGCGTTGAATCCGCAGTATGCGCATTGGTTGACGCATTCGTTGGAAATATACAGAGGAGCAAAAAGGACTAATCTGTTTCCGTAGATTCCTCGTTTGACTTCCATAGCTGTTTCAAAAATTTCGTTATCCAGATCTTTATCGGTATTTTTAAGAAGCACAGCGGCTTCAAATGGGGTAAGACCTTTTCTTTCTTTTGCTTTGGTAAGAATATCCCTAACCTGAGCAGGTTCAGGGTTGGTTGCTTTTTCCATTTCAGACCAGATAAGATCTTCATCTATAAATGATTTAAGATTGTGCCCAGAATTATTAATATTTTTCATGATTTTGTCCTGATTTTTTAAACTAGAAGTGATTTAACTTTAACACCGTCAAGCATCCCGAGTTTTCCCGTCAAAGCTCCAACTTCATCGGTAGTAGCTTCTATAATGATACCGATAACGTTTACACCTTTTTCGCGGAAAGGAAGGCCCATACGTCCGACGATTATATCACCGTGTTCACTGAGTGTCTGATTGACTTTCGGTGCAGATTGAAATCGATTTTTAATCGTTATGCCAATGATTCCTAACCGTTTATCCATGCAGTTACTCCGATCTACTGATGAGTCGCAGGCAGAAAAATATTCAGGTAGTAATCTGCAATGGTTATGAAGGCGGGTATTCCGGGCGGCAACCAACTTTCAGCTGGCAGTTCCGGAAGACTCGACCCCGGGATCAGGACAAACCCTTTCCGTAGGCAGACTCTTCGGCTGATATTTTACTGAATACAACTTTGTGCAGGGTATATAAAGATTACAATCAAGCGCCGACCCTTGGATCAGATCCACCCTAGCCGCAGGTAAACGCTGTTTTTATTATGAACTAGAAGTTAAACTTATACCCTTTGGCTTTAAGGGCACTTAGCTTAGCACTGCGATCAATGTATTCCGTATGAAGCAACTCATGGGACTTATGTCCGCAAGGTCCGTCATGCAGAAAACCGCTATCTTTATTATATATTTTGGTGATCATCGGGTTATTCTGTGATTTTCTGAATTTGTATATTTTGGGGTTTGCATCTGTTGCGTAAACAGATTTCTGCCTCAAAGCTACAAAACTCATTGCTGCGGCAAAAGCTTCGGAAGCAATGTTCACACTGAGCATCGCGTAACCGGTAAGTACTCCACAAGCTTTTAAGAAACTGCGTCTTTTCATTTTCATATCTCAGTTCTCCTTAAGCCTTGATTTTACGGGCTCTGAACCGTCTATTAATCTGAGCAACAGTACTTCTGAAGAGTGAAGCCTGAATTTCAGGATCAAGGGGTTGACCACCGCCGTTCACGCAGCCACCGGGGCAAGTCATGATCTCGATGAAGTGATAAGGAGATTTTCCTGCTCTTACTTCATCACATATTTTTGCAGCATTTTTCAGCCCGCTGGCAATAGCAACTTTAACAACTCCGAAATTCGGAACATTGATATCAGCTGTTTTGATGCCTTCGTGCGTGCGAACAACTTTTATGTTTGGATCGTTCAGCTTTTCACCTGATAGGACTTCATAAGCAAGTCTGAGGGCCGCTTCCATAACACCGCCGCTATTACCGAAAATAGTGGCAGCACCGGTTGATTCGCCTAATACGGGATCAGGCTCCTGATCCGGCAGATTATTAAAATCTATACCAGCTGCTTTAATCATGTACGCCAGTTCTCTGGTGTTGATTGTGGCGTCGATGTCACTGAAACCGCTGTCATTCAGTTCCGGGCGTATGCCTTCATATTTCTTGGCAATACACGGCATAATTGAAACAGTATAAATCTTTTTGGGATTAGTGCCTGTTTCTTTTGCACCGTATGTTTTGGCTAAGGGGCCAAGCATTCCTATCGGAGATTTACAGCTTGAAAGATTAGGCATCAGATCCGGATAGAATGTTTCAGCAAACTTTATCCAGCCCGGGCAACAGGAGGTAAACTGCGGCAAAGGTCGTGCATTCGTTTGTCCCTGTTCCTTTACACGCTGGATCAGCTCCGTACCTTCTTCCATGATGGTAACGTCGGCAGCGAATTCAGTATCCCAGATGTAGTTGAATCCCAGTTTTCTGAGAGCTGCGTGCATCTTACCGCCAACGTATGTTCCGGTAGCAGCACCGAAACATTCCCCGAGACCGTAACGAACAGAAGGGGCGGGCATGGAGACAACAATAGTGTCAGGGTCTTTGAGTTTTTCAAACAACTCATCAACAAAAGAGACACCTTCGTAGATTGCTCCATAAGGACAGTTGGTTAAGCATTGTCCGCAGTTCATACATGCTGCGGGGTCGACTACCTGATGAATTCCGTCACTGTTTATAGACTGAATTGCACCGGTAGCACAGACCTCTTCACACGCTCCGCAAGCCTGACATTTGTCTGCATCGACCTGGATAAAAGTAATTCTATCCGGGTCTGTGCCGTCTTTAGGAGCGTAATTCCGATACATGACACCTTCGATAAGTCTCATACTTCCCTCCGCATCCGGGTGAATTGCAGATAGGTCCGCCGGGGCCATCACCGGTCCTGACTTGGGTGTACATCCTGACATAGGATATCCTCCTTGGTTAAACTGATGTTCAATTTGTTTGAACTCGAGTATACATAATTCAAAATGGTAACACAGATCAACAATTATTATTATAAAGTTGTATCTCTGCTGAGAGACAAGTAAAGCCAATAGTTTTCATTAATATTGAAAACTATTGGCTTTATTATTTGAGTGTGCCGGATTTTAAGAAAAGCTGTCTATTTTATAGTTTACTCATCTTTGGATAGCTTTTGCTATTCCTTTGTGAAGTCCCTGAAAAAAGCTGCGTGCATTTATTCCGAGAGAGCGGATGAGATATCCACCTTCTTGAACAACCAAAGTGCGCAGTCCCAGTTCACCGATAAGAAGTCCATTGGTGGTGAAATCTTTTGCAATCAGGGACCATGTTCCTGTCGGGTCACCTTTGGCAGGATCGAGCCCCAGTGAAACAACTAGAAATGACGGCTTGAAATTACGAATAACGTCTAAGGCTCTACGCAAGGTGTTATGAAACATCTTGCCGTCAACATGTTCCAGCAAAGGGAAATTGCGATTGAAACCAAGTCCCGCATCTTTTCCGGTTTCTTCTGTAAATCCGCTGAAATACGGGTAGGCAAATCTTGGGTGACCGTGAATTGACACTGTCAGTACGTCATTACGTTTGTAGAAAATATTCTGTGTTCCATTGCCGTGATGGTAATCGATATCGAGTACCGCTACTGATCCGAAACCTGAAAGATAGTTTGCGGCAATAGAAGCTGTATTAAAATAGCAAAAACCTCCGAAAGCTTTACGCTCTGCATGATGTCCGGGAGGGCGTACCAATGCGTATGCTATTCTGCGTCCTTCAAGAATTGTATCCGCGGCAGTAAGACCGCAATCAACTGCTCGTTTGGCAGCTTTCCACGCGTTTGCGTTCAGCGGTGTAAATGTGTCCATGCAATAGTATCCGGCGCGAACAGGCAGTTCACGCGGCGGTCTTGATGCGTTTCTTATAGGAAATACATAAGGGTAGACTGATTTATTTTCAGGAAGTGTTGAGCAGACTTTTTTAAAATATTTAACATAATTCTCGTCATGTACTGCAGTGATGAATGATTCAGAGTAATGCCGGACAGGCGTTTCTTCAAAGAGTCCACTTTTGTCCAGATCTTTCTTGATCCGTGAAATACGAACGGGAGCTTCTACATAGCCGCGTTCGCGTATATGGTGGATATCATGTCGATCATTTAAGATAAGAGCTATTCGTTTATCGTTACTTATTTTTTGGACAGCAGGGCTATTTGCTTCTGTTTGGGGGATATAGACAGGTTGTCTGAGTTCCAAATTTCCTGTCTTAAATGAATTTACGACCATGTCAGTATATTCAGGAGGGCAGACATCTTTATATTTACGAGTTAAGATTGCGCGCACTATGGCCTGTATGCGTGTACGGGATAGTTTGAGAGTTCTGCCGAGAGGGTCAACTACCAGATACGGAGGACAATCATCACTTGAAGTCAGAGGCGTTTCGTAAGCTGTTCCTATTATCGGGCGCGCTCCGTACCGTTCGTAAAACGCCAGTCGCATTTTATTTTCTTTGAGAATCTCCGGCGACGAACAGAGACTTTTATCATCCGGTAAACATTCAAAAAACAGGGCTGTGTCGCCAAGAGCCAGAGCTTCTTCTCTGATTCTTTCGTATAGAGCAGATCCTACTCCGCCTCCGCCGTGGCGCAGACTGACAGAGATGAAGTCTAGAAGACAAAAATTGAGATCTGGAAAATGGCAGAGCAGAGCAAAACCTCGAACTTCAGAGCGGCGTTTTTCTGCAACGAAAAGGATTGAGCGATATTGTTTAAGAAACGGATTTGCCAGCATATCCGGCAGCTGTTCTATTTCACTGTTATTAAGAAGGGGAAAGCGTTCGCTTAGAATTTCTTGAACTTTAGCAATGGCTAAGCGGTCTATCGGGAGCTGCGTGTCGTAAATAGGTCTGATTGTGAACATTTGGGGTGCTTCTTTTATGCAATTTTTTAAGAGAAGTTATTGTAGAAGAAATCAATTCTAACTTTAATTCTCTATATGCTCAGTAGCAAGACAATTTATTTTTTCCCGTAAGATTTGTTGCGATCTCAGCTGTGCGTTGAATTTTTGAGGACAGCATTTATTGTTTCAAAATGCTGTCCACAGTTCAAACTTAAGAATATATTATAAAAGCAAATTAATCTGATAAAGTTTCTTTCAGTATCGAAATTTCATCCATGGTCATGGTCGGAATAAACTCGGTTACAGTATACTGAGCTACTTCGTTTATGTGAAAAGGATCTTCATGTATAATAGTATCAAGTTCTTCAAGTGAAACTCTTTTTGCTAAAATGATTCCGCCAGTGCGTGGGACCTTTCTTCCTGACATAACGAAAACACCTGCTTTATAATATTTTTTTAAATATTTGATGTGTTCATCAATGAACTTTTCTATTTCACTCACAGGTTTTACGTAATTTAGGCTTAAAATATACATTGTTTATTGCTCTCTTTTTTTAGAAATGATAAGTAGACTACTCTTTGGAATTTAGACATTTTTAAATTATCAGGTATATTACTGCAATGTTATTTTTTGTCTAAGCTGCCAAGGGGAAGTGATATGAATGATACCAATAAACTTTCAATTGATGATTTGCGTATCCCGCTTAAACCATACGCAAAACATGAACTTCGACGGGCTGTATGGCAGATTGTGGATACTTATGTGCCATATTTTGGTCTTTGGGGACTTCTTATATACCTGCTAAAGAACGCAGCTCCATTTTTCGTAATCTTTCCGCTTATTATTCTAGCAGCTCTGTTTTTGGTTCGTATTTTCATCATTTTCCACGACTGCACGCATGGCTCGTTCTTCGCCTCGCGCCGAGCCAATACTATACTGGGGTATGTCTCAGGATTTTTGACATTCACTCCTTTTACTTACTGGCAGCACAACCATCTCGTTCATCATGGCACATATGCGAATCTGGACAAAAGAGGGGTGGGCGACCTGTGGACGTTGACCGTAAAAGAGTACCGTGAACTCGCTCCAGCCCAGCGTCTGGCCTATCGCCTTTATCGCAATCCGATCATCTTTTTGGGGATTGGCCCGGGATACACTTTTCTGATTACCCAGCGCTTTTTACACAAATGGGAAGGGATACATGAGCGTTTGAGCGCCATGGTCACAAATGTGGCTATTGTGATGATTGTTGCCATAGCAAGTCTGACCATCGGCATCAAAAGTTATCTGATGATTCAGATCCCGATAATGCTTATTGCCGGTGCGGTAGGGGTGTGGTTGTTCTACATACAGCACCAATTCGAGGGTGTTTATTGGGCGCATCAGGATGAGTGGGACCCTGCAATGGCTGCCATGAACGGGAGTTCCTATTACAAACTTCCCAAGGTCTTTCAATGGTTCACGTGTAGTATCGGCCTGCATCACGTGCATCATGTCTTGCCGAGAATCCCGAATTACAGACTTCAGGAGTGCTATGACTCCAGCCCGGAGATGCAGAAAGTACAGGCATTGAGCTTCTTTAAAAGTTTGAAGTCGTTGAAATTGAACTTGTGGGATGAGAATCAGCAAAAGCTTGTCAGCTTCGCATCATTGAATAGTTAGGAACTCTCCTTCAAGACATATCTGAAACACCTGCTTTATAATATTTTTAAATATTTGATGTGTCATCAATGAACTTTTCTATTTCACTCACAGGTTTTACGTAATTTAGGCTTAAAATATACATTGTTTATTGCTCTCTTTTTTTAGAAATGATAAGTAGACTAATCTTATGAAATCTAGACATTTTCTAATTGTCAGTATTTTACTGAAAAGATTATTTTTTTGTCTAAGTTTGTCAATGATCGGCTGCAGGAATCTTTATTTTTTAGGAGAAGGTGATGAAATTATCTAAGGAAAGAGCAGGGAATTATTTAATTATTGAGATTAAAGAATCACGTCTCGATTCTTCAAATTTTATTCTTCTTAAATCTTCACTGGATGATATTATAAAGCAGGGCGAAAAAAGATTAATAATTAATCTGTCTCAAGTCGGTTTTATGGATTCAAGTGGGATTGCAGGGCTTCTTCCCAGTGTACGGTCCCTTGCCGGAACCGGCCGTCTCCTTTTAGTCGGGCTTACTGCAACTGTTATGCAGCTTTTTAATCTTGGCAAGTTAGACAGGATTTTTGATATTTATCCGTCTGTTGAAGATGCATTAAACAGTTGATTTTTGCAGATCATACATTTTTCCAAATTAGTGCATTTGCCATTAATTTAAAAGCCTTGAATATAGAAATTATTCAAGGCTTTTAAATTTTTGTATAGGGCGACAGACTGTATATTGTTTCAAACGTGATTATTTGGTAGTGTCCTGAAATCAGTTATTTCTGTTTTTAATCCACTTGACTCTCTGAAATGGATTGGTAAAGAACAGGGCTGTATTCAAATAAATAATATGAAATAGTATTTTAATGATATGGAGGATATATCTTATGCCGTCTTTTGATATTGTCAGCGAAGTTGATTTGCAGGAAGTTGATAATGCCGTAAACAATGTGGTCAAAGAAATTGAAACCCGTTATGATTTTCGCGGAGTTAAAACAGAACTTTCTTTTAACAAAAAAGATAAAGTTATTAATCTGGTAACCGGCGACGATATGAAAGTTAAAGCCGTAAGAGATATGCTGATTACCCATTTTACCAGACGTAAAGTTGATTCCAGAGTTATTGATTACGGTGAAGTTGAGCCTACCTCGAAAGGACAGCTTAAACAGGCTATTAAGCTTAAAGAAGGTATTGATAAGGATACAGCTAAGAATCTGGTAAAAATGATCAAAGCCAGTAAGATAAAAGTTCAGGCTGCTATTCAGGATGAGCAGGTCCGTGTAACCGGAAAGAAAATTGACGATCTTCAGGAAGTTATGGGACTGGTCAGAGAATGTGATCTGGAGATGCCTTTTCAGTTTGTGAATATGAAAAGCTAGTTAATTTAAAGCTGAGTACATTTTAAACCCGCCTGAAATTTGCTGATAAAAAGCAAATTTCAGGCGGGTTTTTGTTTATGATTATAGAAGGTTCATGGAATATTAAAATTAATTCAAGTTTGCAATGAATATTGCAGCTTCGCTTGCGGCTTGCTGTTTATTTTGCGCGACAGGTTTGCTTATAGCGATATGGGCAATTATGTGACCGATTGTTGCCAGTTTTTTCTGGATTTCCGCTTCAGTAGATTCTTTATGCACAGCTTCAATCAAATCGCCCTGATTTTCAATTTCAAAGCCTACAGGAATTAAAACTTTCTTTATGAATTCAATTCTTGCTATGCGTTCGTCGGCAGAACCGTCTCCGCCTTTAAATCTGAAATGAATATGGTTTTTGCTATAATCCTGATCACACACAGTATCAATTTCAGATAAATCTTTTTCAGATTTAAGTTTTATATTCAGATATGTTTTTGAGAGGATAGCGTAACCTTCAATAGAGTTTTCTTCAGACCATCCGGGACGTTTTGCCCCGAGTCCGAACCATAGAGCCCACATGGGAACTGATTTGATGTCATCCGGAGATATTTCCATTTTCCCCGCAGCAGTTGTGAAAAGACCCTCTTGGAGATTCAGCACTGTCAGCGATATAGGCTGTCTGGCCGTTAGATGTTTAGCCCCGTCTAAACCGAGTCCTTCTTTGCTGATTAGAGAAAACATTTCTGAAATTGCTTTTTCATTGGCAAAGCGGACAAGATCATACATGGATTTACTTTTTTCAGGTAAAAACATTTCCGTATTTTGAGCAGAAATTTTAAGGTTCGCAATATATTGCAAAGTCCTTTTCATGCGGTCGACAGCTCTTACGCCTTTGTTTGGGTAAGGCTCTGCCGAGGTTATGAATACTCGGTTGCGAAGGTCGGTAATCCATTTGCATTTTTGGGGGACACCAAGCATCTTTTCAATTTCACATCCATTTGCATTTATTGTTTTGGCAGAGTGAAGTGATAGAGACTGTTTTTCAGGATTTGAAAGTCTGCGCTGTTTTTTCCGTCTTGAAAATATAAACGGGTCTGAGTCATTGTCACTTAAAACAGCAGAACATCCTGTTTCCTGATCTGCCGGCGGAAGATCTGTTTCAGGATTGTGCAGAGTTTCAAGTGAACCTGAATCCTGTGTTTTTATTTCCGGCTGAATGATAACCGCAACAGGAGTTTCTCTATTGGAATAGCCGAGCTTGATGCGTGCTTTTATAGATTCCGGCGAAAATTTGCAGAGTACAGCTTTTTTCCACGCACTTACAATGTCTTGCGGATTGACATTGTGAATTATTGTGCTGTTTTCAGGAAGTATACAGGACTCGTCTTCAGGAGTCACACTGGCTGAAAGTATCAGTAAATTACCGCCCTTGGCTGTTTCGAGCGCTGCAATTTCGAGTTCGTTAGTGATTGCTTCCGGCATTTGCGCTTTCACAAAAACAGAAATCAGAGCTTCGGAAGTATTCTTTAGCTGCTCAGGATCAGTAGACGTCACCGACTCTAAAATATGATCAATATGTACTCTGAGGTCATTAGCTTCAATGAAGTAATTGTAAACTCCGGAGCTTATAACCATACCATCCAAAACATTTATGTCTGTCTCAGAAATAATGCGTGCAAGGACCACGGCATTTGCTCCGGCATGCGCGGTGTGTTTTGCAGATTCTGACAGAGCAAGTGTGAACGGCATTGAAATATCAGGGTCCGGCACGGTCACAGCCATACGAACATAGAAATTTATTTTGTTATAATAATCCATTAAATCCATAAAACGTATCGGGTTCATAGATTGCAATTGCTCGAGCATTAAATGAACTTTATTGCCGAGGTCTATGGACAGTTTTTCTACATTGGCCCAATCCACTTCGCTTAGACCGAATCCGATGTCTTCAATACGTGAGATTATGTGCAGACATTCTTCTTCAAGGTCCATCAGCATTTTAAATGAATTATATCTTCTTCTAAGCAGTCTACCGGGGGGGAATGTTTCGTAAGTCCAATGATTAAAAAGCTTATTAAATTTCATGTGGTATATTAATGTTATAGATTAAACTGAACCTGTGCTCAGAACTTGTTCTTCGGCGGATATTGCATCAAGCGGTAAGACAACTTTAAAGAGAGTTCCGGGACCGGAGTTTTCAGGGAGGTTCATTCCTTTTGAAATAGATCGTGGAAGAGGGCTGATTGCTTCAATTGTTCCGCCGTGATCTTTTATAATTCCAAATGATACTGAAAGGCCGAGTCCTGTCCCTTTACCGACAGGTTTGGTTGAGTAGAACGGGTCGAAAATTGTACCTAACTTTTGCGGGTCTACGCCGTGTCCTGAGTCAGCAAACAGAGCTGTTATGGTCATAGTTGATATGTCTAAAAGTGTTGTAATCTGGATAGTTCCCTGTTCGTTAACAGCTTCCATCGCATTTGAAAGCAGATTCAGCCAGACTTGCTTAAGTTTTTCAGGATCACCGTGAATAATCGGGAATCGCTCATCAAGCACTGTTTCGATTTCAATTTGCTCAAGTTTGAATGTGTGACTGACGAGCTGTAGGACTTCAAGAATTGAATTGTTAAAACACATTTCGGTCTTTTCGCTCTCAGTTTGTCTGGAAAACCCAAGCAAATCCGAAACAATTTTACGGCAGACACGAGCCTGCTTTTCAATAATTTTAAGATCTTGTGAAATTTGATCTTCCGGTGAGAGATCGTCTTGTAAAAGCTGAGCGTATCCAAGAATAATCCCGAGAGGGGTATTGATTTCATGAGCAACGCCGCCCGCGAGCTTTCCTACCGATTCCATCTTCTGCGATTGAATAAGTTGAGCCTGATAGCTTTTAAGTTCTGTTATTTCGCGGGCAGTTGAGAGAACTCCGATAATTCTGTCGTTTTCAGAATAGACAGGGACCCTTATGGTGTGAAACCAGCGAACCGTTGAATCATGTTCATCCTGTTCGCGCGTCTCTTTATTAATGATCAGTCCGCTCGTTAAAACTTTTCGGCTTTCTTCCACTCTGATTTCAGCTTCATGAGCAGGAAACAGATCTTGATCTTTGAGCCCGATTATCTCTTCTTCGGTTTTACCTAAATGTTTAGCAAGTGGTTTGTTCATAGCCAGATATGTATAAGTCGGTCCTAACAGAGATATATAATCCGGCGAAACATTAATTATAGTTTTGAGAAGTTCTTTTTGTCTGGTCAGGTTTGTTTCTGTTATTTCAAGGTCTTCAATATGACTTTCTAGATTCATTGCCATTGCATCAAAAGTATCCGTCAATTCTTGAATCTCATCACCTTTTAAAAATTTCTTATAAAACTTACGGTTCTTATCCGGAGTTGAATCTTTGTATATTTCCGGTCCCAAGTGTGTGCGGACAATATCAACAGCATGCTTTTGAAGTTTACCTAACCTGACAGTCATGCGTCTTGCAAAATGTGTTGAAACCAGAACAGCTATAAGCAGGACTGCTCCTGTTAAAACAAAGATTGCAAACATCAGGTTTTGGACAACGCTTTGAATGCCTGCTCTCGATAATCCGATGCGGACAGTTCCAAGTTTTTTCCCACTGATAAAGATGGGCGCAGCAAAGTCATAAATTTTTAATAACCCTGTATCGACCATGACTATATTGATTAATTTGCCTGGAGAATTAGCTTCGCGCAGTTGTACTGGGAATCCTTCATTGAAGGTGCTTGCAAGAACTCTATCTTTATCATCGAGAATAAACGCATAAACTATTTCGTCATCGGCTTTTTTTACTTCGTTAACCATTGATCCAAGCTGAAGAAGGTCAGTAGAAAGCATGGGATCTTGAGCTCTGAGTGCTAAATTTCCGGCTAATACTTCACCGCGTTTGCGTGTCTGATCCACTAGAGCTTCTGACGCCATGCTGGTAACGAAAAAAGCAATAATCAAGGCTGTGAAAACGACAATCAGCGTTAATCCAAGATTGATCTTTGTGCGAAAGCGCAACCGTGAAAGGAAGGTCATTTCTTACCTCCCCATTCTTTGCTATGTATAGTGGTAAGCCCTAATTTAGCCATGAGTTGTCTGATAGAATCATAGTCACTGTCTTGTGCCGGAATAATTCCACGCATTCCGGCTTGTTTTAAAATTTCCGCCTGCTTTGGGTTGTCCATGGAAAGTTTAAACATAGCGTTTGCGATGAGATTTTTTATTTTAGGGTCAAGCCCTTTGCGAGCTGCATATACCCAGCTCGGATATGGTTCAGTTTCTGCTACAATTTTGAGCTTAGAAATATTAACTTTGTCTTTTACTATATCAAGTGTCCCTTCGCGAATTGAAGCAAAATCGTATTTTCCGGCATAGACAGCGAGAACCGCTTTTTCCTGTTTTCCTCCAGGTCCGGCAGCAAATGCGATCTCTTTAAAATCATCGGCAGTAATACCTTGGTCGAGAAACAGCCCCAGAGCAAAAAGATAGCCTCCGGCAGAAAGGGGGTCGACAGCAATCCAGCTTTTTCCTCTGCAGTCTTTAATTTTGCGAATGAAACGGTTGTCACGTCTTGCTATTATCTGTCCCCTGAAAGTAGGGCTGCCTGAGGGCTCTATTATGCGGGCGAATGCTTGCGCTCCGGAATTCGCTATTTTTATGTAGGTCATCGGGTTTGAAAAGGAAATATCAATATCTCCGTTTTCAACCATTCGGCGGTGTTCTTCAAATGTATCAGGGAAAACCTGCCTGAGAGTCAGGCCGGTTTCTTTAGCGATATATTCGATTAGTTTGTTATGTCTTTGATATGAAACTTTATGTGAATATTGCGGAAGATATGCGTAAGTAATGGCTGTTTCAGGCTCGGGAACGCTTATTTCTTCCCGGATAGACATGTCTACTTTAACTATATTCTCATCCAGACCATGTCCGCGAAGATATAGAGCTATGCCGATAAGCAACAGGACTGTAGGGATTAAAAACTTAAGTTTCAGCATTTAGTTTCCTATGCGAGAGAAGCTATCTTCCCCCTAACGCATGCTGAGCAGGGCGGAAGCTTTACAAGTTGCTTTTAAGCGGGCGGTGTGAAGTCAGGTTTTCTTGCTTTGAAGAATTATTTTTTTTAAATTCAGGAGCAAGATCTGTCCATGATGTCATTTCGCCGGCTTCAAGAGCGTCTTCTTCTTTCAGTTTATCGATTTTGCCAAGAAATGGAATGAATTTTCTGATTCTGGAAAAACAAAATCTTAGAACTATATAAGTTAAAATGAAAACAAAAGGATATCCAAGCCCGAAATTTATATATGGAATAGTGTGGATAGAAATAGTGCCGAATCTTCCTTGAAGCCATGCCAGTGCGAAAGCAACTGGCCAAAGTGATACTGCAAAAAGAGCTGCGTGAGAGAAAAAGACTTTTCCGAAATATTCATTGGCCCAATGGTTGGCCGATTTATAAACTTTTTTGTTTTTACGACGGATAGCTTCAATAGAAATATTGTGCATGCGGGTCATTTTTTGATTGAGGTCTGTATAATATTTTCTGTTCCACAGATATATCAACGACATACTTACTTCGCCTGCTACTGTACACCATAAGGCCACAACCGCTGTACCGAACCAGAATGCAATAACTTCAGGGACGGGAATACGGTAAGGGGTAATTAATATAGTATCAAGAACAGATAAAATCGTATTTGTATCAATCATCAAAAAACTCCGTTTAGTAAGGCCGTCCCCTGCAAAGAGTGGTGGCAGGGAACGACCTGTATATGGTGGTGCTTATAATCTATAAACGTACCGTCTAGAACGGAGGCAAGAAGCTGTAACCGAGGAAGCCCTTGGTTGCGTAACGGATACCAACGTAAAGTGCGAGAACAATAAAGAGTCTCTTGAGCCATACGTCAGGGATGTACTTGGAAGTGCGTGGTCCAATAAAGGAACCGACAAGGATACCGACAAGTTCAACACCGATCAGAGGCCAGAATACAGGAGTATCTTTAACAACCATGTAGGTGAAGATAGAAGTTGTCATACCGACCAGAACAGCCAGAGCTGATGTTCCTGCTACGAGGTACATAGGAAGCCCGGCAACACTTGTCAGGAAAGGAACAAGCAAGAATCCGCCGCCGACTCCGAGGAAGGAAGCGAGTGATGCGATGCAGAAACCACCGACAACTGGAATCAGAGGGTTGAAAGAGAATTCTACACCGTAGAAAGTGAAAATACACTTGGTGAGAGAAAAGCTGATAACTTTAACACCCAAAGACTGGGTATCAACGGCTCCGCCTTCTTTTTCTTTTTTGATTGATGCTTCGAAAGCTTTTGCTGCTTCTTTAGCTTCTTTCTTGTTTGCCTGTCCTCTAGGAGATGTTTCGTAAAGGAGGTAACAACCGAGGAAAAGAACGAAAAGACCAAAGTATCCGATGTAGTCTTTCAGAGAAATTTTACCTGCTGTGAGCCAAGGCACAAGGTATGAACCTGCGATTGAACCGGCTGCAAGTGAAAGTCCCAAAGGAAGAACAAGACGACCCATCTTGAAGTAGTTGTAAGAAGACATCGCTGCGGATGTACCTACAAGCCACTGGTTGGATACACGGATAGAGTCTGTAACGAGCTTGTTCATTACAGGAGAAGTTTTCTTGAATGTAGAAGCAAAGTTACCGAATCCGTAGATGGTGATGTGACCTACACCAGCCATGATTCCGCCGAATGCGCCGACAGTTGAGAAAATCCAACCAACCCAGATTGCCCATGCAAATCCGAGAATAAGGTTAGGGGATGGAGCTCCGTTGATTCCTAAGAATCCGGTAGCCAGTTCGGTGTTGATTTCGCCTGGACCTGTACCTTTAGGGGTGGCATCGATAGCAGCTTGCAGTTTGCCTGCGAAGGCCGGCTCGAAAAAAACCACCACTGCCAGCGCCGCCAGAGCCATAATCAAAAGGCTTTTGCGGGATTTAAACATAGTGTATCTCCTTAAGTGAAAGTTGGTTTTGCCAGATATTTTATTACCTGTTTCCGTTGCAGCGGATTCAGGAAATTAAGCGTTAAAATAGCCAGCGTCTTCATTTGTTGCTCGGAGCGTATGCCGTTACGGTATACGCTCCTCTTTATTTCGATGTTCTGTAGACAGAACAGCTATTTCGGTTCTTCGTTTTTCTTGAAGATGATCAAAGGACAGTTCTTACAAACATCAGCACCGGGGAATCCATCGCCGGGGCGTGTGATTGCGCCGCTGCCTTTTTCATTAATGCGCTCAACGAGTCTGTCCACAACGGCTTTAAATTTTGTGCCTGGAATCATTACGTTGATTTCACCGCGTTCGGTTTTACCTGCATTATAGCTACCGGAGCATGCTGGGCACATATTGAATTCGTCTTCAATATAAGAATAAACAGTACCACCGCATGCGGATGAGTTCATTGTTACATTAGGACGAAGCGGGTGAGTGTCAGTTGCAGCCATGTAATCTACTGCAAGGTGGTAGGACTGCATATTATCTACATAAAAGTGGACAACATCAGGTTCGAATACACCGTCAATATCTCCCAGAGGCGCAACAGCTATTCCGATAAGGCCTTTAGGGAGCTGAGATTTAGTCTTAACAAATTTTTCAGCCTGTGCGAGGTCGCGGGTGTATTTTGCGTGTCCTTTGATTTCAGCATCATCAAGGTCTTTCCAGCCGAAGCTGTACTTTGCGTTTCCACACATGAGGCCGTCGATGTCTGAGTAAACGGTCTGCCCTTTCATGCGGGCAGCAATTTCCCACTGGCAATAAGTCATAGGCTTGACTGGAGTAAAGAATTCGGCAGTTTTTTTGAACTGGTCGACTTCTTCTTGTTTAAAGAAAAATTTAACAGCGACTGGATAATGATAAAGTCTCATTTCCTTCATCAGCAATTCTTGAATTTCCTTGTAAGTCATAACTTCCTCCTCGTCCGTTAATTAATATTTACCCGGCCGTGAAGGCCGATAGCTTGTTAAGTTAAAGGTTATTTATAAGTCTGTGATATAATTCTCAAGTAAAAATGAAATAGAGAAAAAAATAACTTTTTCACATAAACATGTCTTTAAAATAGCTGTTTTGGAACCTGTGATTGTGAAAAAAGTAACAATATTTATTTTTTGATAATAAAATAAGCAAGTTGAGTTTTATTTATTGATTGTTATAAAATTCTTTAAGTTGTTTTTAGATTATTAATAAGGTTAAAAGGTCGAATTGTGTTAATTTTCACTTTGTTTCCAGGTCGGTCTTAAACCAGATTCTTTCTTCTTATAGCTAGATAGCGTAGAGTTAGCATACTAGAAAAAAATAGTCACTCGTCAAATTTTTATGTCGGAGGAAAAATGAATACATATAAAATACATCCTATTGTAATGGGAACAAAGAGATTTGATAAGGGGATGATGACATATCAGCATGACTATGGAACTCCATATATTATACCTATTTATTGCTGGTATTTGGAAGGTGGAGATAAGACTGTTATTGTTGATACCGGCGAAATGAAACCTGTTATCTCCGATGATCGCGAGAAGGGGCTCGGGGGTAGAATTTATACTTTTGAGGATGGTTTAGCCAAATACGGTTTAAAACCTGAAGACATAGATATTGTTATTCATACTCATTTACATAACGACCATTGTGAAAATGATTATAAATGCGTGAATGCTAAGATTTATGCTCACCGTAAGGAGCTTGAACACATACATAATCCTCATCCTTTAGATTTCAGATATCTGGAAGATTATATAGAAGATGTTGAAGATAACGGGCAAATTGAAATAATTGATAGTGATTGTGAAATAGTTCCCGGAATCAGAGTAAAGCATACACCGGTACATACGGAAGGCGGGCTTACCGTACTTGTAGATACCAAAGGCGGATTAGCTGCAATTACCGGTTTTTGTGTAATTATGGAGAATTTTTATCCGCCGCTTGAAGTAACCGGTATGGAAATGGAAGTGATACCTCCGGGTACAAGTGTTAACACCTACAAAGCGTATGATATCATGCTCGAAGTGAAATCGCTTGCAGATATAATCATTCCGCTCCATGAGCCGCTATTTGCAAAGGTTGATACTGTCGAAGGAACATAATTTTTGATTAATCATTTTTGATTAATCATTTTTGCTCTGTATAATTTATTAATGGGGAAAAATCTTTGCGAGCAGTATATTTTAAAGATAGAAATATTGAATTAATTGAGACTGAAAAGCCTCAATTATCAGAAGGTGAAGCCCTCTTAAAAGTCATTATTGCCGGAATTTGCAATACGGATATTGAGCTTCATAAAGGTTATTACGGTTTTGAAGGTGTTCCGGGGCATGAATTTGTCGCAATAGTTGAAGAGTGTCCTGATAACCCTGAATTCATCGGGAAAAGGGTTGTTGCAGATATTAATATTGCGGACAGTTCCTATTCCGGTGATCCGCGGCACGCACCTGGTAGGAATGTTATAGGAATAGCGAATCATGATGGTGCTTTTGCCGAGTATCTCAAGGCTCCGGTTAGCAATCTTTATGTTGTTGAAGATAGTGTTGCTACTCAGGCGGCTGTTTTCGCTGAGCCTCTTGCCGCCGCCCTTGAAGTAAGCCAGCAGATCCATATAACAGCCGATATGCGGGTTATGGTGCTTGGGGATGGAAAGCTCGGCATACTGACGGCATTAGCATTAAGGATATATAATCCGAATGTACTTTTGATCGGAAAGCACGCTGATAAACTTGCGATTGCCGCAGATCAGGGAGTAGCAACTTATTGTATTGAAAGTGTGGAAGCTCTTTCTGAATTAGCGGTTAAGCATGGCCGATATGATCTGGTTGTTGAGGCAACAGGAAGTGAGAGCGGGTTAGCGTATGCCATAGATTTTGTACGACCTGAAGGAACTGTCGTAGCTAAAACAACATCTCATAAGCCGACATTAATAAATCTTGCTAAAGTGGTTGTAGATGAAATTTCGATTGTAGGTTCCCGCTGCGGTGATATCGGACTTGCTCTTTCGACTCTTGAGCATGGCCTTATTGATGTTTCAGGGTTGATAGAAGCTGAGTATAATTTTGATCAGTTTCTATCAGCGTTTGAGCATGCGTGCCGCAAAGGTTCAAAAAAGATACTTGTAAGGATGTAGATTGTTTTTATCATCATTTATTTAGTTTTAAGATAATAAAGTTTTATAATTAAATAAGTTAGGAATACTGTTGAAGCCCCCGCAAATTAATTGCGGGGGTTTTCTTTTTTTCAGCGGATTTTTTTTACAATTATTTGCCTTCCGGACATGAACCGGCTGTTTCATGTCCGCCCTCACCGATATTCTTTAATAAAAGGGAGGAAGAAATGAAAGAAAGTTCAGTTGAAACTCTTGCGGGTTTGTACCCTCTTGAAAATAGAGGACTCATAAAGACCTACGCAAAGTTTGTTGAGGATAATCCGGATTGGCATGAGTTCGGATTTGCATTGGCTGATTACAAAAGGAACAAAACTGTTCCTGAACTCGGAGGATGGGAACATCCACAAAGCATTGAAACCCCGGTGGTGCGTATATGATCGGTTCTATTCTGGATCTGGGATCAACGATTATCGACAAAATCTGGCCTGATGCTGGTGACAGGGAAAAAGCGAAACTTAAGCTCGTGGAATTGCAAAGTAAGGGGGAGCTTGTTGAGATTGAATCCCGTCTGAAAATCATGCTGGCGGAAATGTCAGGTAACTGGCTTCAGCGTTCATGGCGGCCTATTCTTATGCTGACCATAATTACCATAGTGGCTAATAATTACCTTTTGTATCCGTACATGAGTTTGTTTTGGGCAGAAGCACCGAAGTTGGAACTTCCGCCGCAACTCTGGTCACTGATGCAGCTGGGGCTTAGCGGTTACGTTGTGGGTCGAAGCGCGGAAAAAGTTGTTAAAACATGGAGGGAAAATGGTGGTTGAAGAAAGGAGCGAATTGCATGACCTGCTCATTCGTATAGATGAACGGGTAAAATCTATTCAGGAGGACATTGCTGGAATTAACAGGGACAGACGGTGCCATACCCATACAGAAAAAATTCGCAGTCTTGAACGGGCTGTATGGGGCACTGTCACTGTTGTAGCCGGAGTAACTGCCCGGGCTTTTTATGAGGCATTTCGATGATAGTTTCAGCAGTTTTTGCGGACGCGGCGTCATGGTTAGGCGGATCATTTGAAGGGGACAGATGCGATTGTTGCGGGTGTGTTGATAAGCTTGAATATTTCAGGATGGAGACACGTTACGGCGGAAAAATTGTTTTCCGTGAAGCCCGTTTATGCCGCAAGTGCATGAGAAAAACAGAAGCCGGTGTCTACGAAAGTCTGGGTAAAAACATTGTCCAGTAGGTCTTGTGTTTTTCTAATCTGTTTAGCGGAGTGAAGTAAACTTTGGAGATTGAAAAGTGAATAAAACAGAAGTTGTTAAACGTCAGAAGGAGGAGCTCGAACGATTTCGGGAAGTTTTCGCGCTTGCCGTGGATGGAAGTGATTCCGACATGGTTAAAGATTTAAAAACCAAGCTCGACATAATGCAAAAGCGGCATGACATGGAGCGTAAAGCATGGTGCATCGGCGACACTAAAAAAGAAGTATCAACTGAACAAAAAAACAAGAAAAGTTCTGCAATAAGTCCTGAACTGAGGGAGAAGCTGGATGAAATTTACAGATCTTAGCAGCGCGAACAAGTGGTATGCTGATTTGCTTCGTAAGGCTGAGCAAAGCAAAGAGGTTTTGCAGGTTCTTGCTGAACTTGGGCGCAGTGATCTGTTTTTTCTGCTGACTCGTTTACTCGGCCGAGGCGATGCAAACAATGAATGGGTTTTTGCAAGGTGTCAGGACGTACAGAATAGTTCTGACGGGCGTCTCGATTTGTGGAGTCGTGAGCATTACAAATCCACTATCATAACTTTTGCGCTGACAGTTCAGGATATTTTGCGTGACCCGGAAGTTACCATTGGAATTTTCAGCCACACGCGCCCGATTGCAAAGGGATTTTTACGTCAGATAAAGATGGAGTTTGAACGTAATGAACTCCTTAAGCAGTGTTACCGTGATGTGTTGTGGGCTAATCCTAAAAAGGATTCTCCTAAGTGGTCTGAGGAAGACGGAATCATAGTCAAAAGAAAATCCAATCCCAAAGAAGCCACTGTGGAAGCATGGGGGCTGGTGGACGGACAGCCGACCGGTAAGCATTTCTCACGATTGATTTATGATGATGTGGTTACGCGTGAATCGGTTTCCTCGCCGGATATGATCTTTAAAACGACTGAAGCGTGGGCCTTGTCTATCAATCTCGGAACTCGTGAAGGGATCAAAAGGTATATTGGAACCCGCTATCATTTTAATGATACTTGTCGCGATATTTTGAAAAGGAAGGCGGCTGTTCCGAGAATTTTTCCGGCAACTGCTGACGGAACTCTTGAAGGTGATCCGGTACTGCTCACCAGAGAACAGCTTGCAACCAAGCGGCGTGAAATGGGGCCGTATGTTTTCGGTTGCCAGATGATGCAGGACCCCAGAGCGGACGATGTTCAGGGGTTTAAAGAAGACTGGATCAATCGCTGGGAGCAGCATTCTCAAAGCGGCAAACCTAAGTGGCGCGAATTTAACCGCTATCTGCTTGTGGACCCTGCAAGCGAGAAGAAAGTCGGTAGCGATTATACGGTAATGCTGGTCATAGGACTCGGTCCGGACAGGAATTATTATCTGATAGACGGTATTCGCGACCGCCTCAACTTAACAGAGCGGGCCCGTGCTCTTTTTAGATTGCACAGAGCTTACGGGCCGCAAGTTGTCGGATACGAAAAGTACGGTCAGCAGGCGGATGTTGAGCACATGCAGTACGTGATGGGAGAACAGAATTATCGTTTTTCCATTGAACCGCTTGGCGGTCATGTTCCGAAAACAGATCGCATCAGAAAGCTTGTACCTATTTTTGAACAGGGGCGTTTCTGGCTGCCGTGGAGGAGCAGATTTATGGATCATCAGGGACGGGAGCGGGATTTAGTACGGGAATTTATTGATGACGAGTATCTGGCTTTTCCTGTTGCTCCCCATGACGACATGCTGGATTGCATGGCTAGGATTTTAGATCCGGCACTTGGAGCTGTTTTTCCCAGAGCTGGTAACTGCGTTCAGCCGCAGGAGTCCGTTCAGGGAATCATGGATTACGATATTTTTACAGGAGGACAATAATGTACGGGTTTGAACTTGAAGGAGGTTTTACGTTTTATAAGTATCGTGATTTTGACGGAACGGAAAGTCTTACCGAAGGACATTTAAAATGGTTTTGGGATGTGATGGAAAGAGCAGGGCAAATTCCGGTTGTTTTTTACGATGGTTCTGTTGAATGTTTTGAGGATTTTAAGCGTTTGGTGGATTTGAAAGATCAACATTTCTTTTTTGGTTTTAAAAATGAGAAACCTTCAGTGCTCTTTTGGCTGAACGGTTTTAGTCAGTATTCTTGCTTTGTTCATTTTGCCGTGATGCCTGATTTTTTCGGAAAAGAGGCTTTACGTATTGGAAAAGGTGCGTTGCGCCATTTGTTGACAGTCCGTGACGTGTCAGGTCGTTATATTCTTGACTGCGTCAAAGGTCTCACACCGGTAACAAATCCACTTGCCTGCCGCATAGCAGAAAAAAGTGGATTTACCAAAGTGGGAATACTTCCGCAGTCAGCATACCTTGCTGCGGAAGATAAAAGTGTGGACGCCGTAATTTTTTGTGCGGTCAGAAATAGTTGATGTGAAGCTTCATTGTTTAAGGAAGTTTTAAGGTTAAAATTTTAAACGAAAGGAGAATGATCATGGGAGGATCTGGATCAAAATCACCATCAGCACCTGTAGCACCGGCTCCGCCGCCGCCTGTAGCACCGGCTCCGGCACCGCCGATTATGGATACCGATCTGCAAAAGAGTGAAGAGGAGCTGAAGGCCAAAAAGATGCGGGAATTATCCCGTCTTCAAAAAGGTAGAAGTGCGACTGTTCTTACAAGCGGGCAGGGTGTTCTCGGGGAGACTACTACAGAGAATGCAACTCTTCTGGGACAGAAGACTAAACTCGGGCAGTAAGGTGAAATCATGAGCAGTTATTACAGACCTGACCTGCCTAAATCAGGCAGATCTTCCGTCTGGTTTGACTATGGATCTCCGGGGTTTAACGGTTATTTTAAATGGCATAAAACTACCTATGGAACGAATCCATCATTTAATGCCAGCGGGTTATCAGCTCCGTCCAATTGGCAGATGCCTGATGAATGGACTTTTTCCGATGCTACTGGGCATTGGTACACTCCAGGTGAAATGAAAAATGCCGGTTTTAATCTGATTGATGGTGAATGGCTTCATCCAAATGACATTAGAAAGCGTGAAATCGATAAGGAAAATGCTGATATCGAAGCCAGAATATCTGCCAGAAACGCCAACGAAGAAAAGATGCGGCAGGTTCATGCTTTGGGCAGAAAAAAGACGATACTTACTGGACCTGTAGGTGTTTCCGGTGTGGCTAAAGTAGAGAAACAGTTTTTACAAAATTCAAAAGGAGTGATGCAGTGATTGATCTTCGTTGTCCTGTATGCGGCAGGTTGCTTATGAAAGGGCAGATTGTTGAGGTTCAGGTTAAGTGTCCGAAGTGTAAAAAGCTGGTTAAACTTTCCTGTAATAAAGAGTAACTGATTTTCTATACATTAAGGGGGGCAGGTCTTGCCGTTACAGGCTTAATGTTTGTAGTTTCAAGATTGGCGGCCCCCCCTTTTTATATAGATAGACCAAAGGATAAAATATGAATGTAAGTAATAAAAATAAGTACGAATCCAGGCTGAAAACGCTCAGGCAGGAGCGTAGTTCGTGGGAGGGGCATTGGCGGGAAATAAGTGATTATATTCTGCCGCGAAAAGGTGTGTATGATGGCATTATTCCCAATGACGGGAGCAGAAAAAATAATCGTATTATTGATTCCACTGCAACAAGGGCTTTAAGGATTCTTGCAGCAGGTTTACAAGGCGGGCTTACTTCCCCGGCGCGTCCTTGGTTCCGGCTGGGACTTGCTGATCGGGATATGTCCAAGCATAAATCTGTTCGCGACTGGATTTCTAATGTTGAAGCGGTCATGTATAGGGCACTTGCTCGTAGTAATTTTTATTCGTGCATACATTCACTTTATACGGAGCTTGCGGGGTTCGGAACAGGGATACTTTATTGTGAACCGGATGTTGATCAAGGCATAAGATTTCGTACTTTGACAGCCGGAGAATATTGTCTTGCAACCGATGCGCAGGGTCGAGTTGATACCGTTTACCGTGAATTCAAAATGACAGCGCGCCAGCTTGAAAAAAGATTCGGTATTGACGCTCTTCCTGCAACTGTAAGAACCAGTTTGGCCAGTAATCGGGATCATTGGTTTGATATTCTGCATGCGGTTCAGCCCCGTGATGAATTCAATCCCAGAAAACTTGATAAGCAGAATATGCCTTTTGAATCAGTATTTATTCTTAACGGTATGGGAAATGAAATCCTTTCGGAAAGCGGATTCATGGAAAATCCCTACATGGCACCGCGCTGGGATACCTCGGCAATGGATGTGTATGGCAGATCGCCGGGGATGGATGTTTTGTCAGATGTTAAAATGTTGATGGAAATGAGTAAAAGTCAAATTCAGGCTGTGCATTTGACTCTGCGTCCGCCTATGAAAGTGCCTTCCATGTACTCGCGCAGGCTTAATCTTCTTCCCGGAGGGCAGAATCCGGTTGAACAGAATCAACAGGATGCTATTGCTCCGCTTTATCAGGTCCGGCCGGATCTTGCCGGAGTGAGTGGTAAAATTCAGGAAGTCCGGTCTGCAATTCGTGAAGGGTTCTATAATGATGTTTTCATGATGATGGCCGGTTCAACCCGTAAAGTTATTACAGCTTCTGAAGTTGCCGAGCGGCACGAAGAAAAACTGATCCAGTTAGGGCCGGTGATTGATCGTCAGCATACAGAACTTCTCGATCCGCTTATTGACAGAGTTTTCGGGATCTTAACGCGCGCAGGTAAATTGCCGGAGCCTCCGTCCTGCCTTGACGGTATGGATATCCGAATCGATTATATTTCAATTCTTGCTCAGGCTCAGAAAATGGTCGGGACTCAGTCAATTCAGTCGCTATCTGAATTTGTGGGAAGACTCGCCGGAGCAAACCCTGAGATTTTAGATAAGGTTGATATGGATCGCGCGGTTGATGAATATGCTGAATTGATAGGGGTGCCGACAGGTATTGTACGATCCGGTGATGAGGTTGAAAAGTTCAGGACTCAACGAAGAGAGATGCAGCTTCAGCAGCAGAAAATGCAACAGGGCATGGCCGCGGCTTCTGCAGGCACAAGTATGATTAAAGATTTATCGCAGGCAGGATTTACTCGCAACGAAGTTGCGGGATTTGCCGGAAAAGCAGAGCAGATTATGAGTTCAATGTAAAATTTCATGGGAGAGTTCTTATGCGGAGTCTTTATAAAAGGCTCCGCTTTTTTTAATGTGCACATTCTATCTTATTTCATATGTTATATTAGGTTGTTGTATCTTGTATATTGATATATTAGTTATAAAGATGTATATTATAACATCTGCTTAATTGCAGGGATGGGCGGTTCTTATCCAGAGAATAAAGAGGGTTTTATGAAGCTGGTTGTGACGGATATAACTAGATTTAAAGATAATGATAATGTTTGCATGGCCTTACTTGATGTTGAATCGTGCAAATGCCATCGGCCTTTGCCCTATGCAACTAAGGCTATTATTGATCAGAAAGGGATTTCTCCGGGCATGATTGTTGATGCTACTGTTATTCCGAATGAAGCCGCAGTCCGCCCTCATGTTGAAGATTGTCTTTTTGTTAATGATTTATGGTTCGAAAGGATGGGCGAAGTTTCTTTTAAAGATTTACTGGAGCGAAGCGCTGTAGATTCTGTTAAAGAAGCTTTCAGCGGCATGATTACGCCTAAAAACAGATATGTTCCTTTGGATTCGCCTACTGATTTTTCGATTAGAACCGTAAGAATAGCCCCTTTGTCGTTGTCACTTTCTGTGGTCGGAACTGATGAAAAAAAATTGCGACTCAGTTTTACGGATAAAACCGGCGAAACTTTTCGGCATACCCCTATTGCGGATTTAAATTTTCATTCCTGTGCTTTGAAATATGTTCAACAGGATAGGCTTGAAGACTTTAATACAGCTCTTGCCGGCGGCGAAGAAGTGTTCATGCGTGTAGGTTTAAGCAGAGCTTATACAGGCAAAAACGGCAAACAGGGATACTGGATGCAGGCAAACGGAATATACTGTTTTCCGGGCTGTTTTTGGGTTGAAGGGTGCTGCATTTAATCAAGAGTCTTTTTATACCTCTTAAGTCCCACCGCAAGAATTACCAGCCAGAAAATGATTATAGGCCACAGGTGGTGTGTTGATTCCATCCATCCACTGCCTTTAAGCAGAACCCCGCGTACTAATCTTAAATAGTGTGTGAGCGGTAGAAATGATCCCAGTGTCTGCGCCCATTGCGGCATACCCCTGAACGGAAACATAAATCCTGACAGCAATAGTGACGGCAGAAAAAAGAATATGGACATCTGCACGGCTTGAAGCTGATTTTTAGCAATAGTTGATATTGTAACACCTACCGTCAGGTTCGCGGCAATGAAGAATGATGAATACAAAAAAATGATCACAGGATTGCCGTTGATCGGGACATTAAACAGAAAGATCGAAGCAAGCATAATCAGCATTACCTGAATATACCCGACTAAAACATATGGAATAATTTTTCCAAGCATTACTTCAAGCGGGCGGACGGGGGTCGTCAGCAGATTTTCCATTGTTCCGCGTTCCCGTTCTCTTGTTATTGCAAGTGATGTTATCATAGAAAGAGTCATGGTAAGAATTACTCCCATGAGGCCCGGGACAATGTTATATTGGCTGATGGCTTCGGGGTTGTAGTCCGCATGAATCAGCATGTTTACGGGCGGATCTTTGGGCAGAAGATAGCTCAGTGAACCTTTCAGCTCTTGTTCCATCGCCCGATTTACTATTTCTTTCATGGAATTTACCGCATTACCCGTGGCCATCGGGTCTGTTGCATCGGCTTCAAGCAGGAGTGTCGGTCGTTCCCCCCGTTCAATTTTCTGTCCGAATTGTTCAGGGATGGTCAGCACGAATTGCACTTCGCCAAGCTCAAGTAATTTATTTGCTTCGGCTCTGGAGCTTATGAACCGATCAACATCAAAATATGTACTTGTCTGCATGTCGGAGACTATGGCGCGTGAATATTGAGAGTTATCACCGGAGAGTATGGCTAAAGGCAAATGCCTCGGATCAGAATTTATTGCGTATCCGAAAAGAATCAATTGAATGATCGGAATGCCGATCATCATGGCAAAGGTCAGCCTGTCACGACGCATTTGTATGAATTCTTTTCCCGTAATTGCCATGAACCTTTTGAAAGAAAACAATTTTAGGGTGCTCATGGCATTTTTCCTTTCATAAGATCTATGAAGACTTCTTCTAAGCTTGTTTCAGACGAGCTGAAACTGTTATCCGGTCCTGCTACAGTTTTAATACCGTTTTCTATTTTTGCTTTATCCCTTCCGCTTATGTGCAGGGTGTTCCCGAAGGCGACAACCTGATCTATCCCGTCTGTAGCTCGCAGAAGGGGAGTCATTTCGGCAAGCCGCGGACCTTTGAGCGTCCAAGTATGCAGGCCGGAATTGGCAATGAGTTCTTCAAGCGTGCCTTTAACTAAGAGGTTTCCATACGCAATGTAGGCAAGTCTGTGGCAACGTTCAGCTTCGTCCATATAATGAGTGCTTATCAAAGCTGTGATTCCATGCGCGGCCAAGTTGTGGACTTCATCCCAGAAATCCCGCCGCGCAGAAGGGTCGACTCCAGCGGTTGGTTCGTCAAGAAGTAACAGCTGTGGGCTGTGCAATGTGCATCCGGTTAAAGCAAGTCGCTGTTTCCAGCCACCGGATAGACTGTCCGCAAGTTGACCTGCGAATCTGCCGAGTCCCATGCGTTCTATCGCTTCATCAATCAGTTTCCTGCGGTTTGGTAGTTGATAAGCTCTTGCCAGAAAATCAAGGTTTTCACGTACAGTCAGATCGCCGTACAGGCTGAATTTTTGAGCCATGTATCCGACCTTGGGCTTTATAAGATCGGACTCTGTTAAAATGTCATACCCAAGGCATGTGCCGGAACCTGCATCAGGCTGAAGCAGGCCGCAAAGCATGCGAATAAACGTTGTTTTACCTGATCCGTTCGGGCCTAGGAAACCGAATATCTCGCCTTTTTTGACGTTCATATCCAGCGCATTCACAACAGTTTTTTCCCCGAAAATTTTGGTCACGCCCGTTACATTTATGACAGTCTGATCATCCATTTCTACCTCGGAAGAAAGACTTTACGGTGTCGATGATCCCTACTTTATGATCAAAATATTTTATATTCCTGCTGACATCTACAGGTTGTCCCGGTTTAAGGCACAGCGCATCCTTTAACTCTGGGTAAGCTTCCAGCATGAAGACCAGTTTTGCTCTGCTCTGGCTGGAATAAATAACCGGCGGAGTGTATTCTGATTTAGGTGAAATATAAGTCAGTTTAATTTTTACGGGTTCGTTTAATCCGTCATAGTTAAGAAATAATTCTTCTCCGATTCTAAATTCTCCTACAATCGGTTCAGGAACATAGAATTTTACCTTGCGGTTTTCAGGAGGCAATATGGAAAGAACCGGATTTCCAGCCGGAACCCATTCACCTTTATACCGGATGGTGTCGAAGACTAAACCTGAGCGCGGAGCGGTCTGTTCCTTTTGATCGTAATTCCAACGGGCTTGGACAAGTCTCGCTTTTGCTGCATCAACTGCTGATTCTGCAGCATTTATTTCGTCAGAGCGCGACCCGAGAGTAGCGGTAACAAGTTCTGATGTAATTTGATTTACCTGCTGAGTTGCCTGCTGATAAGTTGATAGTGATGTATCACGTTCTTCTTCGGATATTGTCCTTGATCTATAAAGGTCTGCTCTACGTTTGTAATCGGTGGCGGCTAGGGACTCTGCCGCTTTTGCTTTTTTAAGCCTAGCTTTGATTGAAGCAATTTCAGAAGGTCTGCTTCCTTTGCGTTTGTTCGCAAGATCGCTTAGCGATTTATCCAAATTTTCAGAGGCTTCATCAACTCCGGCTTTTTCATACTTTCTTTCAAGTGTGAACAGGGTTTGATTTGCGGTTACTTGTTGTCCCTTTTTTACATTCACTTCCTCAAGCTGTCCGCCGAGAGGGGATGATACATAAACAAAATCACCCTCAACATAACCTTGCCAAAGGAAATTTTCATCATCAGTACAAGCTGAAAGTAGCAGGCATATTGTTATGGTAAAGATTAGTAGCAGAACGCGGGTTTCAGTTTTTTTCATTTCAGGATTCCTCCGAAATGTTTCTATTTTTCACTGCATCTTCAAACAAAATAAGATTCCGTTGTATTTGAGGACGTGGGTCGAACTCTCCGTCGGAAAGGTGAAACAGAAACGAAGGAGGGACCACTGTTCCTAAAAACATAAAAACCACATCCTCAGATTTTATGTCCGTTCTTATTTCATCAGTTTGTTGACCTTTTTTTGCAATCATTGCCAGAACCTTACGATATTCATCCATGATAGCGAGAAATCCTTTGCGCTTTAAAGAGTCGCTGTTTGCTACCTGGTCTGAGAAAAGAAGCCTTGGAATTCCGGGATATTTATAAATCAAATCTCCATGTTTGAGCGCAAGGTTCTTTAGAATAGCAAGAGGACTAGTTTCTTCTTTTGCTGCAATAGTAGCATTTTCTCTTAGTTTGTTGTTTACAAGATCTCGTAACCCGTCGAATATTTCATCTTTATTTTTATAGTGTCGATATAAAGCGGATGGAACAATTTTACACGCCTTTGCAACATTTTCTACAGTGATGGCGGAAATGTTTTTAGCTGCAAGTTTCAGAGCAGCTTCGGCGATTTGTTCACGACGTGAATCACGGTCCATTCTTTTTTTCAAAATATTCTCCTAATATGTGAAAGTGAATTCACTTTAACATTAGAAAATAAAATTCGTCAATTGAAATGTATTATATTGGTTCAAATAAAAACGCCCCTTGCTCAGAAGAGCAAGGGGCGTTTAAGCTTAAATTTTAGGTGGGAGATCAGTTTGCTACCGGCTTACCTAAAAAGCGTATTGTTGCGAGCACGGCCAAAATAGCTACAGGAAGTATTATGGCTACCGGCATTCCGAGTCCTGCTGGAATATAACCGAACAGGATAGATATAAGTGCGACCGGAAGTGCATAAAACAACTGGGTTTTGGTGTGATCTATATGGTCGCAAGCAGCTCCCATTGATGACAGGATAGTTGTATCTGAAATAGGAGAGCAATGGTCTCCGAAGATAGCTCCGGTGAGAACAGAACCTATGTTTAAGATCACGTATCCTTGGTCGGGGTTAAGTGCGAATGCAAGTGGAATACACAGCGGCATCAGGATTCCCATTGTTCCGTAAGAAGTTCCTGTTGCAAATGAGATGATGGAACCCATTATGAAAATGATTGAAGGTAACAGGAATATGGGGATAGTATCAGATAAAATATTTACCAAATATGCAGCTGTTCCGAGTTCTTTAATGATTCCGGAAAGGGACCATGCCAGAAGTAAAATAACTGCTGTTATATTTAGAGACTTTACACCTTGAATCCATGTGGAAATTGCTTCATCAACTTTTAGAATTCTTTTACCGATAGCAATTGCAAGAGCCACAATTCCGGCGATCAGAGCTGCCTGAAATAAAACAACAGATGCATCCGATGCTCCGAAAGCCTCGCGGATGGCCCTGAAAGACATTGGAGAATCGTTGAATAATTTAATCAGTTGAGCGTTGTCGCCGCCCATGATTGCATTGTAGCCGTTGAAATAGAAACCTAAAAAAGCGGCAGCGATAAGAGTTCCGATAGGGATAATTGCATACCAAATACTTGGAGTAATGTCTGGATTAGGTTGCAATTCAGTAGCTTCATCTGAGATCATAGGTTTAGCTGTGTCACTTAGTACTTTCCCTGTTGTACGGGCACGCTGCTCAGCTGTGTACATGGGACCGAATTCTCTCATGAACCAGATCGTTCCGAGAATGAAGACCAGAATTAAAATATTGTAGAATCTGTAGGGGATAGTTTCTACAAACACACCGTAAGCATTCATAGTGTAACCGATACCCTGAAGACCATCGCGAATCAGTCCGACTTCATATGCAACCCATGTTGAAATCAGAGCTATTCCGGCGATAGGAGCGGCTGTTGCATCAATGATGAAAGCGAGTTTTTCTCTGGATACTTTCATTTTATCGGTGACCGGGCGCATTATCGGGCCGATCGTCAGCGAGTTTGCATAGTCATCAAAGAAAATAAGCAGACCGAGAAACCATGTTACAAGCTGAGAACTTTTAGGACTTCTTGCTTTTTTAGCAAGAGCATCCGCAATTGCTTTCGCACCGCCCATTTTGGAAACAAGGGCAATAAGGCCGCCTATGGCAAGGCATTGTAGAATGATACCTGCATTCCAAGGGCTGGCAAGTGAAGTAAGTATTTCATTGGATAGCCGTAGGAAGCCGGCAATAAAAGCATCGTAGATATGAAATCCTTTTAATTCGAGCATAAATGCTCCCGAAAAAACACCCAAAAGAAGTGAAAGGACGACATTTTTAGTAATGAAAGCAAGAACAATAGCAACCAAAGGTGGGATTAGGGTGAGTATTCCGAATTTTGCGGCATTGATAGGAGCTAAACTGGAGTCCGCGGCAAGTGCGGGATTACAAAATATCAGAATAAAGGCAAAAACTAAAAAAACAGTTCTAAAATAACGCATACAAGATTTCCCCTGTGAAATTTATTGCTATTTCGTAAAAACAGCGGAGTAGTAATTACAAGATATTTGTTGCAAAGGCAATCTTGCTACAAAAAAGTCTTATTTTTAAATATAAAATTTTGTGATAATAAAAAATGAATTCAGCAATTTGTCATATATATGATCTATTTTTAATCTTGTGCAATTAATATTGCTTGTTATTTTAAAGTGTATATTCATAACATGAGCTATGTTTGAGAGTTTTTAAAGAAAGTCAGCAGGTAATTTATGCTTCAATATATTCGCGATCCTATGAACGGCTTAACTCATTTTATCGGGTTTTGCCTTGCTATTGTCGGCCTCAGAATGCTTATCAATATTTCAATCAATCCTACCAATATAATGCATGTTGTTACTTTTTCAGTTTTCGGAATTGGTATGATTCTATTGTATTTAACAAGTACTCTTTATCACTGGCTTCCTCTTTCAGAAAAAGGGACACGGTTCTTACGTAAAATTGATCACACCATGATTTTTATTTTTATTGCGGCAACTTACACTCCTATTTGTCTTGTCGGGTTGAAGGGTGTCTGGGGTTGGTCAATCTTCGGATGCGTGTGGGCGATGGCTGTCGGCGGAATTATCACTAAATTTTTCTGGATGGATGCACCGCGCTGGCTTTCGACAGGTTTTTATCTCGCAATGGGCTGGGCGGCTATTGTCGCTATTTGGCCTCTTGTAGAAGCTTTGCAGATCGGAGCATTACTCTGGCTTTTAGCCGGGGGCATTTTCTATTCTATCGGTGCTGTAATTTATGCTCTTAAACGTCCAGACCCTTGGCCTGGATTTCTTGGTTTTCATGAAATTTTTCATATATTTGTAATGGCTGGTAGCTTTTGCCACTTTTGGGCTATTTATAAGTATATTTCAGTTATCATGTAAGCTGTTTAATCGTAGAAATCTGTTTAACTGCTCTTGTACTTGTTATAATGATAGGTTAAAATTTTTTGCTAAATATTAATTATTTGCGGTCAGCAAAAAAATGGTTTGTAAACGATATTTTTTGAATCATTTTAGTGAGAGAAACAATTGAGTAGGGATAGTATGAAAGACAGGAAGTATAAATTTACGTGGGATCTTATAGGTGATCTTGAACTGGGGCGTCCTAATTTAGGTCCTTATGCCAGACTTGAAGTTTATCGTTTAATGCAATTTTCCTTTCGAGATATTTTGGAAAAGAATTACGGTACTGAAAAAGCTGATGCATTGTTTTATGAATCCGGTAAACTTGCCGGCGAAGAAATGTTTAAGAAGTTTTTTTCAGAATTGACTAATTTTAATGAGTACGTAAAAGTTTTGCAAACTGCTTTGCGTGAAATGGGTGTAGGAATTCTTAAAGTGGAAGAAGCTGATCTTGAAGTTGGGAGGTTTGTGTTAACCGTTTCTGAAGATCTGGATTGCTCAGGTTTACCGGAACTTGATTATGAGATTTGTGCTTATGATGAAGGATTTATAGCTGGTTTGATGGAGAGCTTTACAGGGATTAAATTTAAGGTAAAAGAAGTAGATTGCTGGTGTACAGGAGATAGAACCTGTAGATTTTTAGCAGAAGCCGTGAAGGATTAGACTATGCATCACCAGTTTCCGTTTGAGCACGGATTATACACGGAGAATAAAGAAACTGCTCCCTTAGAATCAGCTGGAAATAATGGAAATTATGCTATAGTTTCTGAAATTGCCGATATTTTCCGTCATGCTTTAACATATCCTGACAAAGATATTATTCTTCCATCCTCACTTAGAGAAAATGCGGATCTGACTTCTTTGCTAAATGACCTTAAAGATATCAGTCTTTTTGCATTGTCTCTTGCAAACGGAGATACCTCAAAGGAACTCAGAGTCAAAGGATTTATGGCCGGAGCGTTAAAGACGCTTCGTTCTCATTTGCGTCATATGACTTGGCAGACAAAGCAGGTGACTGAAGGTGATTACAGTCAACAAATGGATTTCTTGGGTGAATTTTCTGAAGCGTTTAATGCGATGGTGGTCCAACTCGAAGAAACGAGAACTAAGCTTCTTGAGAGTGAACAAAAATATCGTTTACTGGCGGTGACTGACCCGCTTACCGGTCTTTTTAACCGAAGATCGTTTTTTGATTCCGCAAGAAAAGAATTGAACCGAACAGAGCGCAGGGGAGGGAGTGTTTCCTTTCTTATGATCGATGCAGATCATTTTAAAAATATTAATGATGCTCACGGTCATGCCTGTGGAGACATTGTATTGCGTGCTTTAGGGCTTTTTATTTCAGATTCTATTCGTGAAGAGGATCTTTTGGCTCGTTACGGCGGCGAGGAGTTTGTGGTGATTCTTCCTGATACTTCTGAAAAAGAGGCTGTTCATGTTGCTGAGAGAATGCGTGAATCGCTCAGCAATACTAAGATTCCTATCGGTCCTTGCGAAGTTAATATTGCAATAAGTATCGGTGTTTATGAGTATAAAGGTCAAGGGCAAACGGCTAAGCTATGTGATAAGGATGTAGATCAGGTTGTGTGCAATGCCGATAAAGCCCTTTATAAGGCAAAAGAAAGTGGGCGCAATATGGTTTGTTCTTTTTCTTTGTTGTAATAATCCTTTTCACACATCTTTTTAAAGTTTTAAAATTTGACTTAATGTTTAGATTACCTTCCTGAATTTTACCGGTTAACTTATAGTTTTCCTCCTCCGTTCATTATTTCTGCGTATTCACAAATATCTCTTTACTATGTGTAATTAAACAGTAAATCATCTTATATGATAGATTGTACTTGCTGCTTTACGTTATGTCTTTTCCTCTAGTTTAACCTCCTCGTTGTACAGATTCTTAATTTATTCAAGTCATTTTTCATTACAATAATTTAAAAAAAGTTGTCCCCCGGACATGAGTCGGCTGTTTCATGTCCGGGCTATTACATATTCTATGTCTTGTAGGGGGGAGGAACAACAAGTTTACCCTCAAAGGAGGAATAACGCTAATGACAATGGATGCTGAATTTTTGGAAGATGAACAGTTGGAAGCTGAAAGTATTAAAAAAGAACATCGCAGATTAACAGAGCTGTTTCTGGCAGATGTGAAAGCTACTTTCGGTTCTCCTCACGGCAGGCGGATCTTTACATTTCTGCTTGAGCAGGGAGGAGTTAATGCGGTTCTGTATTCCAAAGAAACAGATATTTACCGGAATGTGGCTGTTCATGATTTTGTAGTAGAAAATGTTCTTGCGCCTGTTGTTACGGCAGATGAGGAAATCTACCTTTCAATTATTCGTGAGCGCGCTGAAAAACTTAGGAAAGAGGAGGATAAAAAATGAGTGATTACGTTGCTCCTGAAGATACGCAGGCGGGGGTAACAGCTGCCGGTGGTATCGAACAACCGAACGGGCGACTGTCTATTCTAGGCAATGATGACGGGGAGTATGAACATGGTTCAGACCAAGAAGATCATCAAAAGTCGGCTGGGAATCAGCTTCGTGGAGCAGGTGGGGAAAGTGATGTTAAGCCTGACCTTCGCTCTGCCTCGCAGGTTGATCCGGCAGACTATGAAATAAATTATGGAGAAGGAATAGAAGTTCCATCTCATATTGATCAGCATTTCAGAGATTTTGCTCGTGAAAACGGTGTAACGGCCGAGCTTGCACAGAAATTGGTTGATTTTAATAACAAACTTGAAAGTGCAAGACATCAGGATCATGAACAGCAGGTCAATAAGTGGGCGGATGAAATAAGTTCCTTACCCGGCTGGCATGGTGCTGCTTTCAGACAAAATGTAAGCATAGCCAATAAGGCTATGAAAGCTTTTGCTTCACCTGAGCTGGTAAAGCTGATCAAAGATTCAGGCTATAACAATCATCCTGAGGTGGTTAAAGCTTTTCATGGAATAGGGATGCGTATGTCTGAAGATTCTTATGTGGACAGCCCTAGACCGACTGGAAGGAAGAAAACAATCGGAGAAATCCTTTACCCTAATCAGCCTGTTTAACTTTTATTGATAATTTTTCGTTTGAAGCGATTAGTTATATATTATGAACGCTTAAAGCGTCCTTAAATTAGAGCCGCAAGAAGGCCGAAATTCAAGGAGATTTTTTATGGGAACTCTTGGTAACAACGCTCTTACTCTTGCAGAATGGTCTAAACGTGTCGATCCTAGCGGTGATGTCGCTGCTGTTGTTGAAACACTTTCACAGACAAACGAGATTCTTGAAGATGCCGCATGGGTTGAAGGTAACCTGCCGACAGGTCATAGAACCACCGTCCGCACTGATTTGCCGACAGTAAGCTGGCGTAAACTCAACTACGGTATCAAGCCCAGTAAATCGCGCACAAAGCAGGTTGATGATACCTGCGGAATGCTGGAATCTTATGCGGAAATGGATAAAGCGTTGTCTGAGCTTAACGGGCATACTTCAACCTTCCGTGTTTCAGAAGAGCGTGCGTTCCTTGAAGCAATGAATCAGGAATTTGCTGATACTTTTGTTTACGGTGATACTGCACTTGAACCTGAAAAATATTTGGGTCTTTCGCCTCGTTTCAGCAGCCTCGAACATGAGAATGTAGTCAATTTCGGTGGAACTGGGAATAATTGTACATCTATTTGGATTGTCTGCTGGTCAGATCAGACTGTGCATTTCACTTTCCCTAAAGGAAGCACTGGCGGCTTGACTCATAAAGATCTTGGTGAAGTTACTTTGGAAGACGCAAACGGCGGTAAATATCAGGGACTTCGTACCCATTTTAAATGGACGCCAGGTCTTGTTGTCCGTGATTGGCGTTATGTAATGCGTATTGCTTCCATCGATACCACCAATTTCGGCACAGAATCTTTGCGTCATGCCCTGATTCAGGCTTTGAACAAAATACCCAACACAAACATGGGTAAAACGGTAATTTATTGTAATCAAACCATCAAAACTCAGCTTGATATTGAAGCCTCCGACAAAAATAACGTCATGCTTAAAACTGAAAACTGGGAAGGTAAGCCTGTAACAACCTTCTGGGGATGCCCGATTCGCAGGGTTGATTCCATTCTCAATACTGAGTCTGCAATCACTGCTTAATTATTGATTCGGCCATGTTTTAAACAGATCTAATTTAAAGGAGACTAATATGTATTTGGATAAAGAGCTTTGTTTTTGTGAAAAGCAATCAATTGTCGGAAACGCAATTTCTGAAAATGTTATCTATGTCGGTGAAGATTGCGGTAGCGGAAATACTGTTAAACTTAAAGTTTTTGTGGACGGTGAAGCTTGTGCGGGACTCACAGATCTAAGAGTGGCGTTGCAGGGTTCTGAGGATGATTCTTTCGGATTGTATGATACCATTTTTGAATCAGGCGCAATTCCTGTTGCCAGCCTGACTAAAGGGTATAATTTCCCGTTGCCGTCTCTGCCTGTGAAGCACAAAGCGTTTGTAAGATTGTCTTTGACCGTTGGCGGAAGTGATGCAACTGCCGGAAAAATAAGCGGTTATGTGATCATTGATGATCAGACCAACGTTTAGCTGTAAGGAATTATTTTGAAATATATTTGTAAACAGAATTGTTATGTACGGAACTCGCAAGGCGTGTTTCAACGTTTTAACCGTGGAGATAGTGCTGATTTTGAGGAAAATGTTGCGGTGGTTGAGCATTTTGAAGAAGCAGATTGCGGTTTCAATGAATCTGGTGAAGGTAAGATTAAGAGTGAAAGAGAGGATCTTCTTGATACTCTTAAAAATCTCGGAGCGGCTTTTTCGCCTAAAGACAGTATGCCTAAATTACGTAAAATTTTAAAGGAGGCTGAATCTGAGTAAAATTAAAACTAAATAACTTATTTGTAACCACGGCTAATTCATATCTGACCTGCCCCCCGGAATTAATTCCGGGGGGCTTCATTTACTTTATTATTGCATGTCGTTAATGATTGTTTTCAGTTCATCTGCCATTTTTGCAAGGTCACTGACAGCAATAGCTGATTCCTGCATGGAGTTGGCATTTTCCTCAGCAGAATTTGCAATATGTTCTGTTGATGAAGAAATTTCATCACTTGCTGCCGATTGTTCTTCCGCAGCCGCGGCTATACTGCGGACATTGTCGGCTGTTTGATCAACAAGTTTAACAATTTCTTTAAGTATTTTTTCAGATATTTCTGCCAGTTTTTTATTCTCATTAATTTCCAGCGCAGTTTTTTCTGATGAGGTCATACTTTTTTGAGTACTCTGCTGAATGTTGTTAATGGCGGAAGTTACTTCATTGGTTGCTTGCATTGTCTTTTCCGCTAATTTGCGAACTTCGTCAGCGACAACAGCAAAACCTCTACCTGCTTCACCTGCACGGGCTGCTTCAATGGCAGCATTAAGTGCTAGAAGATTAGTTTGATCTGCGATGTCATTAATTACATTTATGACGCTTCCGATACTCTCCACTTGTTCACCCAAAACATGCATTTCATTTTTAAGGTGCAAAGCATTTTCATATACATTTGAAATCAAAAGAGTTGATTGGCCTACGGCATTTTCACCTTCAAGAGCTTTCTTCTTAGCAGAATCTGCTAGTTCGGCCGCATTTCCGGCTCCTCTTGCTACTTCAATAACAGTTTCATTCATTTGTTCAATGGCAACTGAAACTTCACGGGTGCTGTTTCGCTGAGCAGTTGAAGTTGCAGAGGATTGTTCTATCTGTGCTGAAAGTTCTTCAGTAGCAGATGCGAGTCTGTCGGATATTTCAGTTGCATGCATTGCTGATTTGGCTACTTTTTCATTATGTGCACTAAGTTGTGCTTCTTTTTCTTTCAGGTCTGTCATGTCAATGTACAGACAGAAACCACCTATACATTTTTGGTTTATATCGTACAGTGGATATACATTTGCCAGAACGTGGCGAACTCCACCTTTGTGACCGGTGATACTTACTTCAAGGTTTTTGAATATTTTGCCTGTTTGGATGGACTGCCCGACTGCTGATTTACGTGTAGGGTCGTTGTAGAATATTTCTGAAAGGGTTTTCCCATATTGACTTTTTGGCGTGCTATTAATTTCAACCATGTCCATACAAGCCTGGTTGGTGAACATGGTGCGTTCTTTGGTGTCAACAAGCAGAAACGGAGTAGGCAACCCTTCAATAATACCTTTTTTCATGCCGGCTTCGCGCAGAAAAGCTTCTGAGAGATTTTTTATTGCCGGCCATAAAATATTGTCATCTGAAATTGGTTCTACTGGAGATGTCAACTTATTGTCATCTGCCAGAGCATTTGCAAAGTCTGCTACAGAATCAATATATATTATTTGTTTTTGCAGAATAAAGGCGACTGAAAGCATAACTATAACGGCGACAAGCGCAATCCCTGTCATACAGAACATATTCCCAATATCTAAGATCAATGCCAAAGCCGTCATTAGAATAATAAGTCCTGTACCGATAAAGAGGATTAAGTGCCCCTTTTTAATCATATTCATAAAAACCTCTCATTATAGAATACATAGCACGATATTTTTTCGTGTTTTGTTACATACTGCTATATTATTATCATGTAAAGCTTTGTGATTATTTGTGTAATTTTGTCTGTTTGTTCCAATGGTTATGTGGTTGTATGTATATTTTATAGTTTTTTTTTTATAATTTCACCACCCGGACCTGACTCGGCTTATTCATGTCCGCCCTGCCCTATATCCTATGCTTATTCAGTTAAGGATAGCTTAATTAAATTCAGAACAGGTCTGTGTTTAATCCGGCTATCAGAAAATAAGCAGAGGTCTTTATGATTTATCCAGGCGGATACAAATTACGAGAAAAAGAAGGCAAGGACATCCCCATTAACGTTCGGTTGTATAAAAACTCAATACCACCGGAAGATATTCTGGAAATGATGTACGATGTGGTACCGAATTCCATTCTCGAAGGGCCGGAAGAAATGGACAGCCCCTATTATGCTCTTAATGATTTTCCTGCCCATGAACGCATGTATCCAAGCATGATGTCCCCAGAACGCAAGGCTTTATTTGAACGTAAATTAAGGGAAATAGAATACGAAAAGAAATATTTAAAGGAAACACAGCGCAAACTTCACGCAAAATTTATTATTGAAAATCCAGATCTGCCTCTTGTTAAAGACTTGATTAAAACACAATATGGGCAAGAATTGCTTGCCGAAGTTACTAAAGATCAGCCGCGACAGTCGGAAACTGGCACGGGTGCGAATATTCATGATGAACAGCAAAGAGATGCTGTCGATGTTTCAGTCATGGAAGCATATCAGACTAAAACGTTTACGATCCCGCAATCGGAAGATTCATCACACCCGATCCGTTAGGATTCGCTGGCGGAGACGTAGATGTTTACGGGGATTGTTTGGATGATCCTATTAATTTTCATGATCGGACGGGGCTTGCCACAGCACGACGATCCGCTCCATATGTAGAAAAAGGGTTGGATAAGGTTAGTAAGATTGCTAAGCGAGGAATAGCTACAGCTAAAGACGCTTATAACGAAGCTGATGTAACAGTACGTAATTTTACATCAAATAAAAAATATGAAGTAAATCTAAATGATATTACAGATGGAGCAACAAGTTTTGTTGACGGATTACCTCCATCAAATGGACCAATAAATGGTCCAGTTACCGCTTTTTTTGGTACGAAGCTAGCCGTTAAAAATGCTAAAGAAGCTTATAAAGAAATAAAAAACAAAATTGATGAATCAAAAACAAAAAAGAATATTAAAGGGAAATAAAGGGGACTATCCTTTAGTAATGAGGATAATTGCAGTTGCCTACGGTTTATTTACTATGTGTGGGGCATGGCCAAATGAACTACCTTACTATTATAAAGGGCATGAAATAGGCCTTTGGGGGAAGTGGGCGATGTTTGCCTTTGGGCTACTAATTTTTTGGTGCGGTATTTTTTACAAACGCCCTATGGGGGGGAAAGCATTTCACTAAACTTGAAGAATCTATTTGTCCTAAATGCCAACAAGTGTTTATGCCTAAAAAAGCACCTGAAGACCAAATGTGCCACAAGTGCAACTGTTCTCTTGAACAACTTGAAGGATTTTATAAAAGGCATCCAGAATTAAAAGAAGCTGAAATTGATACCTCAATAAAAGAGACCAAATAGTAATTTATTATCAGCCCCGACTTCGGTCGGGGCTTTTTTTTATTAAAATTTCACCTCCGGACATGACTCGGCTTATTCATGTCCGGCCTGCCTTTTATCCTGACTTTGTAAGGGATTCATTCATTTGAATTGTAACCATAACAAAGACAGGAGAATTTACGTGGCAATTTCAGAAGTTAAGATTTGTAACCTTGCGCTTAGAAAACTTGGTGCAAGGCTCATTGAGTCGCTTAGTGACAGCTCGCAGGAAGCGGTCACTTGCAATCTTTTTTATGAGCAGGTGCGTGACGCGGTTCTTCGTGATCACCCGTGGAATTTTGCGGCATCCCGGTGCAGGCTTGCAAAGCTTGCGCAAGCTCCGGCATTTGGTTTTTCATTTCAATATCAGGTTCCGGTGGATTGTATTCACTTGCGCCAGCTTAATCGTTCTGATGACGAATTTGTTGTTGAAGGTGATAAAATCCTCACTAATGTGGATAGTGCTTTTGCCATTTACACCGGCAAAGTGACTAATCCGGTCTTATTTGATTCATCGTTTGTAATGGCTTTTGCCGCACGTCTCGCGGCAGAAATAGCTGATGACATTACAGGTTCATCTACTAAGGCCAGAGAAATGTGGACGCTTTATCTTAATGCAATGCAGTCCGCCAGATTGGCAGATTCTGCCGAAGGGCGTGAGGATGAAATTTTGAATGACCCGTGGCTTGAGGCCCGCGGAATAAGCGGTATTGATTCGCCGGTGTGGAGGGCTTAGTTGTGTCAGTTTCATTAATAATGACCAACTTCAGCGCAGGTGAACTTTCACCTCGTCTCGGTGGTAGGGTTGATCTCGCAAAATATTCAAACGGACTTTCTGTTCTTGAAAATATGTACACTCATCCGCATGGAGGAGCATCGCGTCGAACCGGATTTCGTTTTATTCGAGAAATTGTCGGGCGTGATTTAATGCCGAAAAACAGTTTGAATTCCGCAACAGGCTGGACTGTCGGTGCCGGGTGGACTGTTGCAGGCGGTTCTGCAACTTGCGGTGGAACCCAAAAAGGAGCGTCTGTTCTAAGTCGGGAAGTAGGGTTAATCGCAGGGCGCACGTATGAATTTGGATTTAAAATTTCAAATTATACTGGTGGCTCCGTGCAAATTGTTTCTGCTGGTGCTGGAGTTAGCGAGTCCGCTTCTGCTAGCGGGGAATTTGTATCTCGTCTTGAAGCTGGAGATTCTGGACTAATCAGTATTAGCGCAGATGCCGATTTCAAAGGGCAAATTGATTCTGTTTATGTGCGGCAAATAGGGCCGAAAGCTCGATTAATTCCCTTCGAATTCTCCACAGAGCAGGCATATGTTCTTGAGTTTACCGATAAAAATATCAGAATTTATAAAGACGGCGGTATTGTTGTAGGTGCAGATGGTGAACCTGTTGAGGTTCCGACTCCATACACTGAGAATGATTTAGCGAAGATTCGTTTTACCCAGTCTGCTGACGTTATGTATTTGGTACACCCTGAGGTGCAACCTTATAAACTATCCAGAACATCTCATGTCGACTGGACTGTAAAACTTGTTCCTTTCTCTTCCCCTCCATCTGAGTGGAATAGTACTAAAGGTTTTCCTTCATGCGTTACGTTTTTTGAAGAACGTCTGTGCTTTGCCGCAAGTCCTGCGAATCCGCAAACTATCTGGATGAGTAAGAGCGGTTCATATGAGGATTTCGGCGTGTCATCTCCGATTGTGGATGATGATGCCTGTACTTACACACTCTCCGCGGATCAGGTTAATGCGATTCGCTGGATGGTCAGTTCCAAGAAACTTATTATGGGAACATCTGGCGGAGAATGGTGGCTTGCAGGAGGTGGAAGTTCGGATTCTGTAACTCCGAATTCTGTAATTGTCCGGCGTGAAACGACTCACGGTTCAGCATCTATTCCCCCGGTAGTTGTCGGCGGCATCATGGTTTTTCTGCAGAGAGAAGGAAAAACAATCCGTGAACTTTCATATTCATTTGAAGCTGACGGTTACGTCGCGCCGGATCTGACAATTCTGGCTGAGCATATGACCCGTTCCAACACAATTACCGAGTGGGCATACCAACAATCACCTGATTCCATAATCTGGATGATTCGTGATGACGGTGTCCTTTTAGGACTCACATATCAACGCGAGCAGGAAGTTGTGGGGTTCCACAGGCATGTAACCGCAGGAAAGTTTCGCTCAGCGTGCGTAATTCCCGGTATTTCGCAGGAGGAATTGTGGTGCGTGGTTACGCGTGAGATTAACGGTGTAACACGCAGCTACGTGGAACGAATGGAAGAGCAGTTTAATGGTGACGATTCTGTGGGAGCATTCTTTGTAGATTCAGGTTTAAGCTACAATCAGGATGCTCTTGATACTGTGTTTACGGGGCTTGAGCACCTTGAAGGGATGAAAGTTTCTATCTTGGCTGATGGGGCTGTTCGCCCTGATGTTGTGGTTAAAAACGGGTGTATTACGCTGGCTTCTCCGGCAAAGGTCGTCCACGCGGGGCTTCAATATACATCAAATTTGAAAACCTTGCGTATCGAGGGCGGATCTATGAACGGAACAGCACAGGGGAGTATGAAAAGGATTTCTCACGTAACTGTGCGTTTATTTCAGTCTCTCGGATTGCAGGTCGGTTACGATAAAGACAATCTTGAACGTGCGCCTTTCCGAACTTCTGCTGATAAAGTAGGCGGTCCCCCATCACTGTTTAATGGTGATTATGAAGTTAAATTCAACCGTGGTTATGATCGTGACGGGCAGATTTATATCAGACAGGATCAACCATTGCCACTTAGCGTATTGGCTCTTATTCCTCAAGTCTCGGTGTATTCATGAGTAGAAAATCTACAGCCTCAAAATTAGCTCTCGGAGTTCCTACGGTACAAGATATTGAATTTGTAGCAGAGAATATTCGGCAGAGCGACAGGCAGGATATTTCAGGTCTATGGCCGGATATGGCTATTTTTGAGGTTATAATGAGGGACGTTGAGAAATCAAAACTTGTTTACGGTCTTTATCTTGAAGATGTTCCCTATGCTGTATTCGGCGTAGTTCCCGCAGCTGTCTCAGGAGTCGGAACTCCATGGGTAGTAGGAGCAAAGAGTGTTGATAGGAATGCGTTGCCGTTTGTAAGGGCATCATTACCTCTTATAGAAATGTTGCAAAAATTTTTTCCCGTCTTTGATACATTTGTATGCACTCAAAACTCTAAAAGTATTCATTGGCATAAATGGTGCGGGTTTAAATTTAATGATGAAAAGCTGAAAATTGGTCGTGATTTTTATTACCGGGCAACTAGAATTGCAAACGTGAAATTAAATAAACAGGGAGATAAATAATGGCAACAGGAACAATGATAGCTGTCGGCTCTATGGCGGCAAGTGTTGTCGGTGGAGCTCTTAGCGGTAGTGGCGGAGGTGGCGGGGGAACAGCTGCTGCTCAAAGTGCAGGCTCTGGAACTTGGGGAGGGTTTGATGCAAGCGCCGGAATAGGCATGATGACTGATTTCGGAAAATCGGTTTTTAACAGTAGTAATGCTCAAAGCGAAGCAGCATATAATTCACAGATGGCTGAATTGCAAAGAACTAATAATATTCAGCGTGGAGTGTATAGCCGCGACAGTAATTATAAGGAAGCACAGCTTGTCAGGCAGGATGCAGAAATAAAATTAGCGACTTTGCGTCGTGAGTTATACCGTCGTGAACATTCGCTAAGCGGATATAAAGGTGTGCGGCTTGATTCAGGATCAATTGTGGATGTCAAAGAAGATACAATCAGACAAGCACGATATGATGCTGAAATCGTGAAATACCAGGCGGACATTTCGGCAAGTAGATATGGTGATCAAGGAAATATGTCAGTGTGGTCTGCAACCAACAATGCTGCCCTTGATAAAAATCAATCTGATCATGAGTATGGGAATAAAGTTGATAGTATCGGGGCTTCGCTTCTAGATAAAGCAACCGATCATATTACCACCTTGATTGGCTGATAATTTTATTAATTTTCGTAGGTTTTAAAATGCGGACAAATTCTAATGAGTTTGTCCGCATTTTTTTGCCCCCGGACCTGAGTCGGCTGTTTCATGTCCGGACTTCAAAATAGACTGAAAGTATAAGGCAGTGGTTTTATATATCAGTAACTTTTTGAGGAGAAACTTTATGACAGTGGTTTCAAGCAGTAACAACATCACTTTTGCTGGTGACGGTGTTCAAACGTTGTTTGATTTTAATTTCAAGATTTTCAAAGAAGAGGATCTTGCGGCAGTTGTTCGCGACAGTTCCGGGGTTGAAAGAGAACTGGCTGTAAGCAGTGACTTCAAACTCATATCAGAAACTGGAAATGACTCAGGCGGCAGGGTTATGTACCCTGTTTCCGGATTTCCATTGCAACAAGGTGACAGCATAACTTTTTACAGGGAAATTGCTTATTCTCAAGAACTTGAACTTGTAGATAATGATCCTTTTTCTGCAGGATTGCTCAACGAAGCTTTTGATCGAGGTGTTATGCGTGATCAGCAGTTACAGGAACAGGTTGCACGAGCATTAAAATACGATATTTCAACTCCGCAAGAAGATCAGCTTATGCCGCAAGAATTTATGCGTAATATAATTGCGGCTCGTGATGCTTCCGCCACTTCCCGTGCTGGCGCAGAATCGGCTTGTAGCAAATCCGAGGTCGCACAACTTGCAGCTGAATACGCAAAATCAGGAGCCGAAAACGCGCAGGCCGCAGCCGAATATGCTAAAAGTGAAGCAGAAGCTATAGCATGGGACGGTATTGAACATCTTCGCAGTCGTACGCCGGTCCTTTCCGGACCGCAAAGTGCGAATGAAGGAACTACCGTAGAAGTAGGTATCGTTGGTTACGTGGAGGATTCTTTAGCCAGTTATGATCTTGATGTTTCGGAGTTCGGATCGGCTGTGCTTGTTGGGTCTGTTATTAAATGGACTTTAGGAAACGTGGATGTAGATACCGAACATTCTCTGAAAGTAGTGAAGCGCAGGCGCGGGGAAATTTATTCTGAAACTGCTAATTATCGTATTTTAGTTAAGAATGTTTTGATTAATGACGGCCCGACAATGGTTTTTGCGAATGATTCTAAGGGGTGGCCCGGCGCGGCTATTGACGCTGAGAATATACAACCTCCAGCCTTTTCTGTCGGTGCAGTTAATGAAAAACAGATTGTCAGCGGTAAAATGGAAGTTGAGGTGACGAGCGGACAAAAAACGGTTTTAGACGGAACAACTGGTACTTTTCTTAAAGTTCTTGAAGAGCTTTATGCAGGTATGCTTTTAGTCACTGACAAGGGCAATGTGTTCGTTGAAAGTGTAGAGTCGTCAACAGTATCTTCAGCCGATATAGTAGATCTTCTTGATGATGGATCATGCATTGCCCTTTACAATTTTAACGGGGCATTAAACGGTTCGGGGAAGGCTGCAAGTTCTATAGTTCCAAAAAGTTCTGTTAGCTACATTACAGGAAAAGTTGGTCAAGCTGTGTCTATAAATAATGGAACAGCTCCATGTAATGTACCAGTTGATGATATCCAACACGCTGGCGTGTCTGTGTGGACTAACCCTTCTTTAAATAGTCATACGAGCGGAAGTTATCGAATCATGTGGTTGATGATGGGGGGAATTTGCGGTGTCGATTTTGGTCGTGGCTCTGTAACTATTTTTGGTCAAAATGTGGCTCTGGATACCTCCGCATGGAAAAATCTAAACAAGTTTATCAATATATGTATAACTTCAGACGGTAAAAATGGATATTTATATATTGATAAAACGCTCGTAAAGACAATCACTAATATAAGTCTTACCGGATCAGGAGCTTTAACTGATTTGGCACACGGAGCCAATGATGCTCAATCTATGGATCAACTGAGAGTATTTAACAGAACATTAACTCAAGATGATGTTGATAAGATTTATGAAGAAGGGCAAAAAGCTTATTCCTGCATAATTAATCTTCCTGCCGCTCCGGCAAAAGTATTTAAAAACCCATTACAGGGTGAGACTTTAGTTGTCAGCACACGTTCTACCGCAACGAGTCTTGAAACCAATCAGCTAGTTAAAGAAGGTGAAAGTCTTTTCTTAGACGGGGTTGAGGGTGTTGCAGGAGCTACCAGTGGCGAACTTGGGGAGTATCCTAATAAACCATATACGTCTGAGTTAGGGACTCCTATAGAGTCCGCAAATGTTACAGGCTGGATTTCAGCTAATGCCTTTGATGGGGATATTGCCAATCGTTGGGCAGGTTTAAGCACTGCCGCAGATCTTGCAATAAATGGTTCATGGATTGGGTGGAAGTTTAAGGAACCTATTTCTTTAGAAGAGTATAGCTTAACTCCATTAGCTGATCCTAGAAATTTAGGGGCTACTATTAATCTACGAGCTTCAAATGACGGAGTAACTTGGACAACAATACAAACAGACAATTCAGTTTATGCAGAACATAGCTACCCTGTAGCATCAACCGACAAATTCACTCATTGGGCTGTGTCTAACAATACGAAACTTGATTATTACATGAACGTACTTGAATTGGCTTTTAAGAAAAGAGGCAACTTTTCGGTAGATATAACTTCTTTCGGCTTGACCACGCCCCCCCAATATGCCTCACGAAAGATAGAAAATATTTTTGCAATTGGGGTGGGTAATGCCAACGAGTATATAGGCCCGGAAATTGTGGTGGAACAGGGTGAGGGGTCTACAGCATCTAAGCTCGTTTTAACTTCCGCCGGATCAATAGCCGCAAAAATATTTGTTGAAGGCGGACTGAATAATAATATTTTATGTGATGGACAGGATGTTGCGGTTGCAAGCGTTAGTGAAGAAATCGTGGATGGTATAAGCCCGGTTAAGCAGATAATACCAGACATGACGGGTGAAACCACAGACGGATGTACTATAACCGCAAGTAGATCTGATTACGGTCCAGCTTATGCCTGCTGGAAGGTTGGTAAAGCTAATCAACCTTCAAACTCAGATTATTGGCAGGCAAATGGATATCCAACTGATCTAGTTATTGCATTTGATTCACCTAAAACGATTAGTAAATATTCCTTAATATCAGCCTTTTCATATGTTCAAAACTCGCAAACTTGGGCTTTGTACAAAGGGGCTTCCTTAACAGGTCCGTGGACTTTGTTACATCAACAGGCGGCTGCTTTTACGTGGTCATCCACTGGAGGTGGGACACAGACACTAAACTTTGATCTAGGTGCGTCACACACGGCTAACTACTTCAAACTTAACTGCGGTAATACTGCACAGCATGGATATTCAGGGCTTGGGCGAGTTCGTTTATTTGGTACTGAATCAAAAAAAATGACTAAAACAATCGTTAATCTGGAAACACCACTGGACAAGGTTCCAGCTAAAGTCGCAATTCCAGACTGTTATAGCTTAACACCTGCAGGCTATATCTCTGAACTCTCTGACGGTAAACTTAAGCTAACTGTGGATAAAATAGAGTTCCCTAATAATGCTAATCTCAAGCAGCTTGCAATGTCTGTACGGTCACCGGAAGATATGCGCTTTACTGACGGTAAAATTTATATTCAGGAGAAACCATAATGAGCAAAGTAGTACATAAAGTTGAACAACAGAGCGGTGTTTCAATTCACCGCGAAATTCCGGAAATGCGAGGTTCAAAAGATTTTGATACCAGCCAAATAAGCGAAAGGACTCGTGCTGCATGGAAAAAAGTCTGCGTTGATGGAAACGCGACTGTTGAAGATTACAAGCATGTGTTTGCTTCCATTATGGGCAGCAGCGTCGTCGAAAATATTTTGAAATAATACAATAACTTCAGATTACGGGACACTTATTTAAGTGTCCCGTTTTTTTATGATAAAAACGGGGTTGCCATTCTGCGCTATGAAATATATTTTTCTTTTCCCGGTTCGTTTTTTTTAAGTGAGTCAACATATTTCATACCACTCATCCGAGTAAGCGGAGTTCGGTTTTATATGATATCAAAATGGTTTAACTTATCTATTGAGACAAAGCTTGCTGAACTTGAAGAAGCTTCTCTTCTCAGGAAGATTCCTTCCGTTGATAACGGAGCGGAGAAAGAGCTTTCCTTTAAAGGACGTAAACTTTTGAACCTTGCCTCTAACGATTATCTCGGACTTGCCTGTGATGATCGTCTCAAATCTGCTTCTATTCAAGCAATACGTGATTATGGAACGGGGGCTGCCGCTTCACGTTTGGTAACCGGTAATTTTAAATTGTACGAAACTTTGGAGCAGGAATTCGCACAGTTCAAGGAGCAGGATGAGGCTATGCTTTTTTCCTCTGGGTATGCCGCGAATCTGGCGATCATAGACTCATTTGCTGACCGTCAAACAGTCGTCTTCTCAGATAAGCTTAATCATGCCAGCATTCTAGACGGGATTAAAATGTCAGGAGCCAAGCACGCTCGTTATCAGCATAATGATATTGAACATTTAAAAAAACGTCTTGAATCGTTTAAAGATTCATTAGCTAAAATTTTAATTACTGATACCATTTTCAGCATGGACGGTGACCTTGCCCATATTGAGGAAATCGCTCAAATTTGCAAATTCTATAACGTGATGCTTGTAGTTGATGAAGCCCACGCTGAGGGTGTATTCGGTGAGGGGAAAGGACTTTGCTTTGAACGCAAGGTTTCAGCTCTTGTTGATTTACATATGGGAGCTTTTTCAAAAGCATTCGGCTCGCATGGCGGGATGGTTTCAGGGAATTCTGATTTAATATCTTTTCTCAGAAATAAAGGGCGTTCGTTTGTTTTTTCAACAGCTCTTCCCCCTGCTGTTGTCGGGGCCAATCTCGCTTCACTTCGATTGGTTTCGGCAGATCCTTCTATGGGGGAAAGAGTTCTTGAGAATAGTCGTGATTTGAAAAAATTTCTTGAAAGCGAAGGTTTTGATTGCGGGAACTCTGAAAGCCAGATTGTTCCGGTTATTTTAGGGTCAAATGCACTGGCATTGCAGGCTCAGGCTTTTCTTCTGGAAGAGGGTATTTATACTGCGGCAATCCGCCCTCCGACGGTTCCTATGAATACTGCACGCCTCAGACTTTCACTCCGCGCAGATTTAACCAAAGCCGACATTGAAAAAGTTAAGTATGCTTTTGTCGCCCTTAGAAAAGAGATTTTATCGTGAGTTTAACTTTTATCGGCGGATGGGCAACAGCAAAAGAGCAATATCCTGCTTTAGCCGAATCGGGTGATTTCTTAATTCCTTTCGTAGGTTTCAGTCCGGAAGAGCTGCCTGATTATCTTACCGGGGGTAAAATCATTGTAGGATGGTCCACAGGGGCGCATATTTTATTGAAAGAATGTTCCCATTTATTTTCTATGTATGATCAGGTGATTTTAATAGCTCCGTTTTTGTCTTTTATCGATTCCTTTCCGGAAAGAATCTTAAGGCGTATGATTGCAGGCTTACATAAGAATCCGACTACAGTTGTAAATTCTTTTCATAATAATTGTGGTGAGGAATCAGATCTTTCTTTGGTCAGAGAGAATGTCAATGCGCTTATAGAAGGACTTGAATATCTTATCTGTTCTCGAATCGACTTTGCAGAAGGTCCTTTTTCAGCGAATTTAATACTTGTCCATGGGAATAATGATAAAATTGTCAAAGAGTCAGCTTTTGATTCTGTTGTGAAGATTCTTCCACAAGCGAAGATTTATAAATCTGAAAGTGGGCATAAAATACCTGAAAGTGAAATAATAAATTTGATTAAGGGGCTTTAAGAGCGTGAAAAAGAGGATTAAGCAATGTTTCAGCAAGGCCGCAGCCTGCTATGGTGACGCGGCATCTGTTCAAAAGAAAGTGGCTTTTCAATGCGCTCAGTATTGCCCTGAAGGACAGTTTAAAAAAGTTTTAGATGTGGGCTCAGGTGTGGGGTTTCTCTTTAGTGAGCTGAAAGATCGAATTGTATTTGATTCTTATGTATCGCTGGATCTGGTACACTCAATGCTCATGGAACAGAAAAAATTATCAGTACCGTTATTAGTCGCGGCGGATGGTGAAAATATCCCTTTACGAGAAGAACAATTTGATTTGCTTGTTAGTTCTTCTGCTATGCAATGGTATTCAAATCCAGAAGAATCCATCCCTGAAAGTTTTAAAATGTTGAAGCGGGGCGGACGGTTTGCCATCGCTATTTTTGTCAAAGGAACGCTTTGCGAGCTTGCAGATATCAGTTTAAAAACGGGGTTCGGGTCTGTAAAGAATTTAAAAGATGCTGAATTTTATATGGATGTTATTTCCGGCATTTCAAATATCAGGGTCAGTTTTAGTAGAGCTCGGCACGAAGTATATTTTCCTTCAGTTGTAGATTTTTTACGGAATCATAAACGAACTGGCGCAGTCGCCTCAAGCGGGAGTATTTCATGGGGAAAATCGAAATATTTACATTTTATTGAAGAATATGAAAAATTTTACGGTGGAGAGCAGGGGATAAGAGCTTCATACGAAGTTCTATTTGCTTCGGGGGAAGCTTTTTAGCAGTAACGAGTCGTATGTTGTTTCTTTTTGACTTTTAGACTGCTTCGGATGAGTATTCATCAAGTTTTGGATTAATGAATTTTTAGGAGTTATATATGCTAGTAGGGGATTGGATGACCAAAGAGGTTTTAACCCTCGTTCCTGGTGCGCCCATAGAGAGCGCCGTTGAAATGATGAGAGAAGTCGGAATCAGGCAGATTCCGGTTACTGAAGCCTCCGGCCTTGTTGTTGGAATAGTTTCAGACAGGGATATCCGTGATGCGATGCCTTCAAAGTATTTAGCCGGAGATAGAGCTTCTATTGAAGGTGAAGGGTTGAAGGGGCTTAAGATTAAAGATATTATGACTCATGATCCTTTTGTTGTTGCTCCTGATACGTGCATGGAAGTTGCAGCCGGTATTCTGCTTGATAATAAAATTGGAGGGCTTCCGGTTGTTGATGAGTTCGGACTTGTCGGGATTATCACCGAAGTTGATATCTATAAATTTTTGACAACAGTAACCGGCGTTAATCGCGGTAGTTCTCAATTTGCTTTTTTGCTGGAAGATTCAGCTTTAGCTCTGGAAGACGTTTTGAGTGACTTGTGGGCAAGAGGTGTCAGGCTTTCGACTGTTATTACCTCTTATGAAGGGGTTGAGCACGGGCGCAGGCAGGTCTTTATCTGGGTTCAGCGACTTGACGATGCGACAGTAGATTCTTTAGTTGTGCATTTGAAAAAAACGTATGATTTAAGATACTACGTGCATAAAGGTGAGACATTTAAAATTGAGTTTTAATGTTTTATGTTTAAAGTTTTTTGCAAAGCCGATCTTTCCTAAGGTCGGCTTTGTTTTTTATAATACTGGGAAAAAAGACTTATTGGTAATCTGCTTTGATGGGTAGTTTTATGATAAAACAAGTGAACTTTTCTACATAATCTACAGATGATTACCGTTATGCAGATAAAATAGTTTTTTTAGTATACGAGTATGAACTGAAAAAATTACAATTTTAATTTTAATTTTTGAGCTTCTTCATAGGTTTGCACATTTATCATATTTAAGGTCAGCAGTGCTGATAATAGGTTCATGTTCTTTTCATTTGCAAATTGTGAAGCTGCTGAATACTGGTTAGGGTCTATGTTTTGTTTTTTCTCAAGCCATGTTTTTAAATCTTGTGTAGCTGATTTTTTTGTCGGTTCTTCTATTTCTGGAGATTGCTCTATTGCATCTCTCTTTAATTCTTCAAGTTTTCGTTTAAGATCGCGTCTTTGTGTTCTAAGATCTTCTTGCTCAGAATAAAGTAATTTCTCTTTTTCAACCAGTAATTCATTTTTTATATCAAAGTTGCCGGAAATTTTTTTACATAATGATATTGTAATCAGAGTTGCGAATATGAGAAATACGGTGGTAATAATCATCAAAATGACATCTTATAATCGCTTGGTGTAAGCGGTTTTTCATCTTTAATATCAGCTTTATCGTCAATTATATACTTGGGTTCTGTTATGGAAGATTCAGTTTTGTTAATTTCATCTTCAAGTAAGGATATTTCATATTTTAAACGATCCATGGATCTGGTCATGTGAGCTTTTTTTAATTCGAAAGCCTTTTTCCGTTGATCATATTTCGCTGTACGTCCAGCATATACAGAGTAGCAAGTGAAAGCATAAATTATGGTGGCAATAAGAATTATAAGCAGTTCCATTCGGTGTATCCTTACAGGTAATAAACTTTGTGAAGGATAGAACATATGCCTTAAATTTACAAGGATTAATTGTTTTTAACTTGTCAGAATACAGGCCATATTAAATAGTTTTTTTAATAGTAAATCCTGATATTTTGCAACAAACCATTTAAATTTTGTATGAAGTGAGTTATAAAATATGAAAGACTAAAAATATCATTGTTGTTTATGAGGTTTAGGATGACGGACACAGAGCTATTTACTGATGACGAACTTCTTTTCACAGGGGAAGAAGTTGAAGAACGTCCTGTTAAAAAGGTGAAGCCGTGGCGCGTCCTGATTGTTGATGATGAACCGGATATACATACGATGACCCAAATGGTCCTTGGGGATTTTTCCTTTGAGAGTCGCAAGCTTGAATTCATCAGTGCTTTTACCGGGGAAGACTCTTTAAATATCTTAAAAAAAGATTTCGAAATAGCAGTTGTTCTTTTAGATGTTGTAATGGAAACAAGTACCGCCGGGTTGGACGTAGCCAGACGTATACGGACTTTTGTAAACAATCCTTTTGTAAGAATAATTTTAAGAACCGGGCAACCTGGTGTCGCACCTGAGCATAAGGTTATTACTGAACTTGATATCAATGACTACTGGCAGAAAGCAGAACTTACCTCGCAGCGTTTAACAACTTCGGTTACAACTGCTTTGAGATCATATCGCGATTTATGTAAGATTGAGCAAAACCGTGTAAGCCTTGCACAACTTGCAATGTCTGTAGCGCATCAGATCAGAAACAGAACAATGACCATCACCGGTTTTGCTAATCTGGCTACACGTAAACTTGAGCAAGGGTCTGAAATCATAAAATATTTAGACACTATCTCTGAGGAGTCAGGAAGACTTGAAGAAGTTGTGGATAGTGTCTCCGACTATGCTTCCATTAATAATTGTGACCATCAGAATTCTGAAATTTTTCCGCTTCTGGAAGAGGTTGTCGTTGATATTAAAAAATATGCAGCCAGCCTTAATAAAAATATAGAATTTAATATCATACTTAAACATGCTGTAATAGACGGTCGCCCAGATCTGTTTAAAAAAGCGATTAAAGAATTGCTTAAGAATGCGGTTTCATTCAGTGATGAATCTTCACCTCAAGTGGAACTTGTTATTCAGGTTGATTCAGAATTGTGTCATATCAAAATTACCGACAACGGGTCAGGAATTGCGGATGTGGACCTTCCATATATTTATGATCCTTTTTTTACTAAACGACCTGACTCTGTGGGGATGGGCTTAAGCATTGTTCGCAGGATTATAGACGGTTATAATTGGACTCTCGAATTTTCGAAGACTGATGATCAGCAGACCGTTTTTTCTTTGATAATACCTATTTGACTTATACTATAATTCATAAGAGAGGGTAAAATGGGTGCAGGTAAGGATCCCGTAAAGGATGATGAAATCTTCTTTGCGGATGAATCAACTGAAGAGCATAAGGACCCTGTTTTTAAACTGGATAGAAAATGGAAGATACTTATAGTTGATGATGAAAAAGATGTGCACAGTACCACTCGTCTTGTATTAGATGATGTTATATTCGAAGGTGGACGCTTAGAGTTTATTAGTGCTTATACCGGTGATGAAGCCCTTGAGATAATGCGTGAGCACTCTGATATTGCGGTTATTCTACTTGATGTTGTGATGGAAACAAGTCATGCGGGGCTTGATGTTGTCCGTATCATACGTGAAGAAATGCAGAATAAAATGGTCCGGATTATTCTGCGGACAGGTCAACCAGGTCAAGCTCCAGAGCGTAAAGTTATTATTGAATACGACATCAATGATTATAAGCATAAAGGAGAGTTGACAGCGCAACGGCTGTTTACTTCTGTTCTCGCAGCCCTGCGTTCGTATAGAGATATTCTTGTAATTGACCAGAACAGAAAAGGCTTAAAGTATATAATTGAAGCTTCTGGAAGTCTTTTTAAACAGCAATCCATAGGACGCCTTGCACAGGGCGTTCTTACGCAGGTTATTTCGCTTTTAGGGCTTCATGATTCTGTCTACATGGATGGAAGTGGTATGGCGGTTTCCAGTTCCGATTCCGACTCTGGGAATATGCGCATTATCGCTTCAACTGGACGGTACGCCGTATGCCGCGATTCTGTTGAAAATTGTCAGGAAATAACTGAAGAAACCAGACAAAAATTTGATAATATATGTAAAATCGGCCATGGGAAATTTATCGGAGAAGATTATGTAGGTTATCTTCCTACGTCACAACAGGGATCCCACTTACTGTTTGTTGAAGGTTGCGGGAAAGAGCGTAGTGAACAGGATGAAGATTTATTGAGAATCTATTCTGACAATGTGGGAGTTGCTTTTGACAATATCTATCTGAATCAAGAGGTGTTAGATACCCAGAAAGAAATTGTTCGTGTGCTTGGTGAAGTTGTTGAATTTCGTTCTAAAGAGACAGCATATCATGTTATCAGGGTGTCGGAAGTTACCCGCATTCTAGCAACGGCTTTGGGGCTTGATCCAACATGCGTCGATGAATTGTATTACGCTTCGCCTATGCATGATGTCGGTAAAATCGGGATACCTGATTCAATTTTATTGAAGCCGGGAAGTCTCACTCCTGATGAAATAAAGATTATGAAAACTCATACAGAAATCGGATACAGCATACTTAAATCAAGCAAACGAAAACTTTTGAAAACAGCAGCTATTATAGCATATGAGCATCATGAATACTGGGACGGTTCCGGGTATCCAAGAGGGCTTAAAGGTGAAGAGATAGATATTGCCGGAAGAATTACCTGCATAACCGATGTGTATGATGCTCTCTGCAGTAAGCGTGTTTATAAGGATGCATGGGATATAGAAAAAGCTACCGATTTTTTAAAAAAGAATCGGGGAAAGATGTTTGATCCGGCATTGGTTGATTTGTTCTTTGAAAATATTGATGCCGTTTTGGAAGTGCAGAAGAAATATCAGGATTAAGTATTTATATTAGACCCTACTGAAATTAAATCAAAGAGAAAGCCCGAAATCATGTACAAATATAGTTCATGACTTCGGGCTTTAGTTTTTTCAGATATAGACTAACGTTCGTTCGTCAGGCTATTTTTTCTTCCATGAATTTTCTTCACCTGTAGCAAGGCGGCGAATGTTTTCTCTGTGAGTCCAGAACAGGAGCACTGTAAGAATACATCCCAGCAGGATTGCGCCGAAGTTTCCGGTAAGTAAGGCCATAACAGGTAATGAGACTGCAAGGGTCAATGATCCCATTGAAACGTAGCCGGAAAGCATAATTACGATTATGCAGAAAACTACTGACCAAAGCGTTGCTGCCGGAGCAAGAACTAAGAAGGCGCCGATTGTTGTAGCAACTGCTTTACCGCCACGCATATCCAAAAAGATAGAGAAAACGTGACCGATAACTGCTGACAAGGCAACCAGAGATAAAAACATCCAGTTGTGGCTGTACTGCGATGCCATGAGAACAGGGATAAATCCTTTAGAAATATCTAATATCAGAGCAGCGACCCCGTATTTAAATCCGCATAAACGAGCTACGTTTGTCGCCCCTGTATTTTTGCTGCCGTGCGTGCGGGGGTCGATGCCGCAGCTTATTTTTGCAACCAAAAGTCCGAAGGGGAGAGAACCCAGAAAATAAGCGAAGACTAACCAGAATATCCAGAGCATGTACAAACTCCTTTAGTTTTAGTTGTTCATTAAAAACTATTCTTCCAAAGCTTCAACTACTCTGATCTCATTTGTAAGCGGATCAATCTTGTTGAATCTGATTTGAAATAATTGTCCGGGATAGAGCTTATCACCAAGCATGGGCCGCGGAACTCTTACATTAATCTGAATTTCAGGCATAGCAAGAGATGTCAGGGGACCGTTATCATCAACAACAGCGGCTGACTGCCATTTCTTTTTGTTTTGTGCGAGGTAAAGAAGTTTCCAGTACCTTGGTCTGAATCTCTGAATTTTGACCACGGCCTGCAGTCTGTTTTGCAGCGTATCAGCCAGAGCCGTCAGCTCATCACCGGTCCAAAGAGGGTGTTCTGTCTGTAAATAAGTGCACAGCTGCGCCATATTTATGAAGTCAGCATATCTTCTGAGCGGTGATGAAATGGGACTGTATCCTTTGACAGCAAGCGTAGCATGTTTTTTGGGTGTAGTCTCCATCTGCGGAGGGGCCATGTGTCTGACTCTTTGAAAAATTTCGTGCGGCTGCGTTACAATTCCGCTTAAATCAGAAGGGAGCACTATGTCTTGAGTTCTATAGAGAAGCGGGAATTCATTTTCTTCTGCAAATCTTCCAAGGCCTGAGTTTGCCAGAATCATGAATTCGCTGATGATCTGATCTGCTTTCGGAGTATCATCCTTTGAGCTTATGTTTACAGAAACTTTTTCAGGCCAGCCTGTGAGTGAAATGTCAGGCTCAGGTTTACGGATTACCACTGCGCCGTTTTTAATTCTGCGGGTAATAAGTTTTTCAGACAGCTCAAAAGCCAAGGCCATTTCTTCATCTGTGCCGTCTTCAAGCATTTGCTCCACAGCAACATACGTGCTGTTGTCAGCTATTTTTATCCATCCTGTTTTAGGAGAAACGGATATTAAATCCCCCGTGGAGTCCAGTTCAAAAGTTGTAATCAGAGCAGGGCGTACTTCGCCTGAAAACAGGCTGAAAGCACCGATACCAAGCTCCTCAGGGAGCATGTGACTGGTTCCTTCAGGAAGATATATACTGGTGCCTCTGTTAAGAACGGCCAGATCGAGTTTACCTCCGAAATCCCAGTCCATGCACGGGCGGGCCAGAGCTATTGTCAGAGTGTATCCGCCGTCGCAATTCTTCTTAAGATTAAAAGCATCGTCAATGTCGCGCGTTGTTGCAGAATCAATGCTGCGCATAAGCATAGGGTATGGCTCTGCGGCTTTTGTTTCTACAGCTTTGACCAGTCTGGCTATTTCTTCAGTATGGTTGGCTGACCAGCTGTCATCAGGAGTATAGTCTGCTTCATCAAACAGGAAGTTATGATGTGGATATACAATTCCCCAGCCTTGGGCCAGTACTAAGGCCAAATGAGGATGGTCAGGGAGTCCTTTTTTTAATGCAATCCACATTTTGTGAGATTTTTCGTCGTCAATTCCGGCTATGCGCTCATGAAGAAAATTCTTTAAATATTCAGCTGTTTCATCAGACATATCCGGAATTTGGTCTTTGCTGACAGTGCTGCCGGATTCACGTGCAGTCCAGATTTTTTTGAAAAGCTCCTGTCCGGCCGTCATGGCTTCTTCGTATCGCTGCTCTTCTGACTGTTGCTGCAAACGGTTTTCAACTTTTTCTTCAGTATAAATAATAAATTCAGGCGGTTGAAATTTGAAATGAGTTTTTGCCGCAAGCATTGCGCGCCCTATAGCGGAAATTTGATCAGAATCAGGTGCTTCCCATAATAAACCCGCAAACCATGAAAGAGGTGCTTTTTCAAGCTCGCCTTGCGCAAGGTCCCAGATCTCCATAACATCAAGTCCGGCTTGGATTTCGCCGCGTTTTTCTTGATGGCTGAGCATCAAATCAAGCATTTCCTGACGAGTTGAGTCGGCAGAATACTGAGGTCCGGTCCATGGCAGAACCCGGGCCGCAGGCATTTTAGTTTCTCTTTTATTAATAGTGTAGAGTTTCAGTTTGCCGGACTGTTCTTCCATTACAAATGCAAGCTGGGGCTGGTTGCCGTGCATAAACTCTACAATATTTCCGGGTGCGACATAACGCCCGTCAGTGAATAGGGACATGTAATTCCTTCTTTAAAATTCCCGTCTCAGCCAGATTTCAGCGGTCTTGGAATGTGACATCTTTGTTGTAATTTATAAATTAAATTGAATATCCCGGATACATGTAGAAAGGTATCCGGGATATTTAGTAAAGTCTGTTTTTTAGTGTTTGAAGGAGCGTTGTCCGGTAAATACCATTGCAACCTGAGGGGTGGATTCGTTAACAGCCTGAATCACTTCATGGTCTCTAATGGAACCGCCTGGCTGAGCTATTGCGGTTATGCCCTGTGCCATGCAGAGGTCCACACCGTCGCGGAAGGGGAAGAAGCCGTCGGAAACGAGTACAGATCCTATTAGTCCGCCTTTCGCTTCAGCTGCTTTCTTTTCTATTTCTGCAAGATCTGCTGCTGCCTGTTCGTCTTTCATAGCTTTTAATTTAAGTTCAAAAATAGACATTTTGAATTTTTCAAATGCTAAAAGGTCAGCATATTTTGTGCGTGCTTTGTTTACAGCCAGTTCAACGCAGCCAACGCGATCCTGCTCGCCTGTGCCGATGGCGGTTGTAACGCCGTCGCGTGCAAAAATAACAGAGTTTGAAGTTACGCCTGACTCAACAGCCCATGCGAAAAGCAGATCGTCAGCTTCTCCTTTTGTGGGAGTACGAGCTGTGTAACTTGAACCGTCTTTTTCTGCCACAGCAGGAATGAAGTCTTCTGCACTTAGGATTCTGTTGCGGAATGAGAATTGTAAAACCATACCGCCGTCCATCAGAGATTTGATGTCTAGGAATGGCTGGCCGACTAGCTTGTCAAGGTCCATGATTCCTGGAATTTGCAGGATGCGCAGGTTCTTGCGCTTCTTTAAAATTTCGAGAGTACCTTCTTCAAAAGCCGGAGCGGCGACAACTTCAAAATATGCGCCGTCGATTATTTCTACAGCTTCCATTGTAAGTGGGCGGTTAACAATAATTGCTCCGCCGAAAGCTGCGATGCGGTCAGACTGAAATGCATTTCTAAGCGCGGTTCCTACGCCTTTTTCAGACCAAGATGCGCCGCAGGGATTATTATGTTTTAAAATAATCGCTGCAGGCTTAGCAGTAAGATATTGAAGAATATTCAGTGCATTATCAACGTCTGTAAGATTTGTTTTTCCCGGATGCTTGCCGGCCTGTAGCATGTGTTCTTCGGTCAGAGCAGAAACGAGTCCCTGTCCTTCGCCGCGAAATTTAACACCGTCGAATTCTAATCCGCCGGAAACCAGTTCATATAACGCTGCAGGCTGGTCGGGGTTTTCACCGTAACGCAGTCCTTTCGTTTCCCCTTCGATTTCCCAGGTCCTTTTTTTGAAGGTCAATTCCTGTTTGCCTAAACGAACAGTCATGTCCGCTGGAAAAGGGTCCTGTGAGAGGGTATTGTACATTTTTTTAAGATCGCTCATGGGTATTCTCCTAAGTAATTGCCTTGTGGATGAACGCTAATAGCACAGCCTTAACCGACGGGCAATTTTGAATTGCGGTACTACCCCGCTTTTTGTTAGACTGATCCCGTTGCAAGGGATTAAAATTTTATATATTTTTAATAATTTAGCTTACTACTTTAATCTGGAGAAAATATGTCTGAAGGTTATATGGAAAAAGCTCTGCTGAAGCTTGCAAAGCAGCTTAACGCTTATGATGAAGCTTCGTTAACCGAGCTTTGGAACAAATATGAAGCCATTGTTGCTGAATTTGAACCCACTAAAAAATGGGAGGAATCAGCAGTTGTTTTCGGCATGATACAGGCTATCAGGCTCAAAAATCAGCTTTTTAATTACCACTGGGCAGATTCGTGCGGTCCTGAAGCCATGTCTCCAAGACCTGACTTTATCCCTATGAAGCAGGAAGACGATCTTATGAGCAACAAAGGACAAAAGCCTGAATCAGGGGTTGACGCCAGAGACTCCGACAGTAAAAGGCGCAAGGTACTTAGCTTCGGGCCCAGAAAGGACAGCTAGCCCTTTCATTATATAATAATAGTAGCGGATGCTGTCTACATAATCGACGGCCTCGTACCCGCGGGTGTAACCATAACGGGTCAGGGAATTATACTTCGGCATGGTCAGCAGCGGGAATATCTGTTTTAAAGATCTCCATGTCCCGGGCTGTTTTCCCACATAACCGGCGATATCAATCGCATCATAAACGTGCCCTAAGCCCTGATTATAAGCTGCGAGCGCGAAGAACCAGCGGTCCCATCCATGAACATTGCGGTTGTCCAGTTTATCCCACAGGTATTTTAAGTACTTGGCCCCGGCAGTAATTGACTGTTTGGGGTCAAGCCTACTGCTTATCCCCATGAGACTAACCGTATCTTGAGTTAACTGCATTAATCCTTCAACACCTGTTCTGCTTCTGGCAAGCGGATTAAATCGTGATTCCTGATACATTACTGCCGCTAACAGCAGTGGGTCCATTTCATATTGTTTTGCGGCAGCGATTATATATTTTTGATAGTAAGGGAGCCTTTCTTTGATGTCATTGCGTAATGAGTAAAGGGTATAAAAGTCCGTTTCATCAGGAATAAAGCCGAAGTAGAGTTCCCGCTTATTTTCAAGAGTTCCATTTGTTGTAATAAGATTCCAATAATCTTCACATTTATCGGTTAAACCTTCAACATCGTCACGCCAATACCATCTGTATTCAAGGTCGTCTCCGAAGCTGTCAGTCACTCTGAGTTGATGTAAAAACGGTTGCAGAGGTTTAAACGCTCCTGCTTCAACCAGATGAAATCTGAAACTTTTATCATTTGCCAGTTCAAGCAGCGGTGTTAGGTGATTGGATGTGTCGCTGGTAACAAGGGTCGGTGCGCAGAGAATATCTTTTGAAAGTCTTTTGAAAGTTTTTATAAGATCAGGATTGTTAGGGGCAAAAACCGCTTGATCGCATAATTCGAAAGGTGTTCTGAGTTCGAATCTTCGGATATTGTGCAACAGTAATGCAGGGCTGGATTCATAGACAGGTCCGGCTTTAATCGGATTATATTTGTCGAAATCTTCGGGATTAAAACCGCTTGCAAGCATCAGATCAGCTTTTCCGTTTTCTAGAGCTTCAAAAGCCTTGTTGTGCGTGGGGTAGGGTGTTATTAAAAGCGTTACATTGGCATAATCACTGAATCCGTCAAGGAGCTCCCGGTCAAACCCCGGTCCCCAAGGCGAAAGCTGTGGGAAGTTTCGTTCAATGTCTACTGCAGCAACGCGGATGAAGGTTGGAAGAGAAATGTCATATTTAAATAAATATAAAGTTGCTACGATTAAAAAGCACGCTAAATACGCAACAATATTGAATATATGTTGTAAATAGAGAGTGCGTGTGCCTTTTTTGAGGCGATTTAATTTGCTTAAGTGTATTGACATTATCCTAAAAGATTTTTTACGCAAAAAACCCGTCTGCCGTGCAAAATATTTTATTCTCTCTTTCAGGGGGAAATAAAAAGACGGCAAAACGAATCGTTTTTTTATCTATACGTCAGACACAGTGTTACTATCAAGTCATCAAATTGCAGAAAAATTCTCACGGGTCGGATTTCCGTTTGAGAAAACTGCCCAAGGAGTACTTTAGGAATGTCGAACACGGTAATTATTGGAACCCAATGGGGCGATGAAGGCAAGGGTAAAATCGTTGACATGCTTGCAAAAGAAGCTGGCGCGATTGTTCGCTTTCAGGGCGGAAACAACGCGGGGCACACTCTCGTAGTCGCCGGCGAACAATGTATCCTGCATCTTATCCCTTCCGGAATTTTACATCCCGGAAAGAAATGTCTCATCGGGAACGGAGTCGTTTTAGACCCCGAAGTTTTCCTTGAAGAAATCGACGGCCTTAGCGCTAAGGGTATTGATGTTTCTCCTGATCGTTTGATGATCAGTAAAAAAACTCAGATTATCATGTCTTACCATAAGCAGATTGATAATTGCAGAGAATCTTTCAAGTCTGATGAAAGCAAAATCGGAACGACAGGTCGTGGTATCGGTCCTTGCTACGAAGACAAAATGAATCGTATAGGTATTCGCGCTGCTGATTTGGCCGATCCAGAACTTCTGCGTTCGAAAATTGTAGACGGTCTTGTTGAAAAGAATGTTTTATTCGAAAAACTTTTCAATGCAGAACCTCTTGATCCTGAAAAAGTATTTCAGGAAATTCTCCCAGTCGCAGAAAGAATCAAACCTTACCTTGGAGATGTTTCCTCCGTTATTCAGGAAGTCAACAAAGACGGTGGAACTGTTCTTTTTGAAGGCGCGCAGGGAATTCATCTGGATATCGATCACGGAACATATCCTTTTGTTACTTCATCCAACACTGTTGCAGGTAATGCTGCCGCCGGTTCCGGTTGCGGGCCTCGCTGCCTTGAGCGCATCGTAGGTATTCTCAAAGCTTACACAACAAGAGTCGGCAGCGGTCCTTTTGCTACAGAACTTCTTGATGAAACCGGCAACACTTTGCAGACAAACGGACATGAATTCGGTGCAACCACCGGTAGAAAACGTCGTTGCGGTTGGATTGATCTTGTCATCATCCGTGAAACAGCGCGTCTCTGTGATCTAACTGAATTTGCTCTTACTAAACTGGATGTTTTGTCCGGTCTTAAAGAAATTAAAATATGTGTAGGTTATGAATATCGCGGTGAAGTGATTTCTTATCCTCCTCAGGAACAGAACGGAATGGCATATGTCAAACCCGTTTACGAAACCATGCCCGGCTGGGATGAAGATATCACAGGTGCACGCACTTATGATGAACTTCCTGAAGCTGCTAAAAAATATATTGGACGTATTGAAGAAATTTCCGGCGTTAAAGTCGGAATCGTTTCTGTCGGTCCGGACAGAGAACAGACTATAGTACGATAATTATGTTTACAGGTATTCAAGAGACTGCTTCACGGCAGAAAATAGTTCTGCCAAGATTTGCCAAGTTGGCTTTGCAGCCTCCTCAATGCCTGCTTATTGAAGGCGGTTCAGCTGAAGACAGGCATGATATGGCTCGTTATTGGGCCTGTCTGTTAAATTGTGAAAGCGGGGGAACTCCCTGCGGCAATTGCAAACCATGTCTGCAAATAGCTGATAACGCTTTTAATGATTTTCTGCTTATTGACCGCTTCGATGAAGACGGTGTTGAAAAGCAGGATATTCCAGTAGATAATGTTCGCAAGTATTTCCCGGTCTGGGGCCAACCGCCCCACGGCCGGGGAACTCGCGTTACCGTAGTTGAGGAAGCTCAGCACTTAAACGGTAATTCCGCCAATGCTCTTCTCAAAACTCTCGAAGAACCACGCCCCGGAAATGTCTTTGTACTTACCGCTCCTCAGCGGGAGAGACTGCTTGGAACTTTAGTCTCGCGCAGTTGGGTCATTACTCTTGCGTGGCCTACTGAAACTCAGAACAGCCCCGAAGTTTCCGACTGGGTAAACGGCATGCTAGGATTCTGGCGTTCCGGTCAAGGTTGGTTTGCACGAACTTCCGCAAAGGGGGCTCTTGATAAAGAGCAGGCTCTCAAAGTCATCATCGGCTGTCAGCGTGAGCTCCGCAATGCCCTCAAAGATCCTCAATTGACGCCTGCCGCCAATGCCCTTTCCGGACTTTTCGATCCCAAAGGGTTACGAAGACTTGATCTGGTTCTCGGCAAGGCTCAGGAAAATCTGAATTACAATGTAAATCCGGCATTAGTTCTCGACTGGGTTTGCACCGCCGCAATGCCTCGCAGAAAATAATAGTTTTAGGGACCGGGTTTCTTTAAGCAAAAAAGAAACCCCGATCAGACGAATGGGTCTGACCGGGGGTAAATATAATTTTTTTTCGAGTTACTTAGTTACGCGCTTTAAACTCTTAAATCGGTTAAAATCTGTTGTTTTCCGAGTTAATTCAGAATCCGAATCCGATTTTCACCACTTAAACTGTTTAAATCTGATGTTAGCAAGTTATCCAGATACGCGCATCAACCGCTTTGAGGGGTTCCATCTCAATAGCTTTGCCGGATTGCCCGGCCGTTTCCAGTCTCTCCGTGGGCCCGAAGAGGAGATTCTAACAGAACTCTCGCAGTAGGATTACCCCTCGGCTTGAGCTTCTTGAAGCTCGTTTTGGGAATGTGATTTCAACGCTAGGTTCACTCCCGTTGGGGTTAAATGACAACTCCTTCTTTAAGGTAGACTTCCATCGTTGACTTTAAAATACACATGTTGAGGCGAGTTGTCAATCAATTAACTGGAATTTTGCAAAATTTTATAACATTTTTAAATTAAATTTAAAAATTAATAATATTACAGAGTTATGCTGTGTGATGCTTAAGAAGAATCTATCTGAGTTAATTTTTAACTTTAAAAAACAAAAAATAATTCAAAAAATAAACCCCGACCAGAATATTTCATTCTGATCGGGGTGTTTAAAACTGATTTTTCGAGTTGACTTAAAAAGACACGTTTTAACCGTTTTAGAGGGGTTCCGTCTTTTGCCGGCCGGATATCCCGGCTGTTCTCATCTCTCCTAGGGCCCACAAAGGAGAGACTAATAGAACTCTCGCGTTTGGCTTACCCCTCAAGTTGAGCCTCTACGTCAGGCTCGTTATGGGAATTTGATATCAACGCTAAGTTCACTCCCGTTGGGGTTAGATAAAAGCCATTTTTAGTGGCTACCTTTACCTTTGATTCAAATATACACTTCGTAAAAAGCTGCGTCAATATATTCTACTGTTTTGTTATGCACTTTTTTTTAATGATTTAAGCGATGTAGTTGTTAACAATATAATGCTGAAAATGCTACGGAATCAGCTTTCTGCGTTCCGGTAAGCACCATAGCCTGAGTCAGTTCTGACTTTAATTGATCAATATATTTTTCTGCTCCTTCCTGTAATCCGCCAATAGTCGCTATTGAGAAAGGGCGGCCTATCATGACGGCATCTGCGCCGAGTGCGAGCATTTTGAATACATCGATTCCTGTTCTTACTCCGCCGTCTGCCAAAACGCAGCACTGGCCGGCAACAGCTTTTGATATTTCATGTAAAACTTCGGCAGATCCGGGGCAGCAGTCAAGGACGCGTCCACCGTGATTGGATACGACGATTCCTTTTGCTCCGGCATCAATAGCCATTTTAGCTTCATCAGGAGTCATTATTCCTTTAAGAATGAAATCAGCATTGACGGATTCAATTATAGTACGAAGTTTTTTAACAGATTTAGGAGTAACAGGGCGGCCCATTTTTCTCAGAGTGATGAGTCCGGCTGCATCGATATCCATACCGATGATTTTAGCACCGGTCTTTTCAGCTTTTTCAAGCTTCATAAACAGTTCTTCATCTTCCCAAGGTTTAATGAAAGGAATTCCATGTCCTTTAACTGCTTCAATAGCAGCGAATCCGCTTTGGTGAATGAAGTCCGGTACGCCGTCGCCAGTACAGCCGATGATTCCTTTGGCTGCGCAAGCTTTCAGCTTTGCAGAAATGTAATCGAGTTCTTCTATTTTTCCACCCATATTGAATGAAATTCCGCCGATAGGCGCAGCGATTACAGGAATATCAAGCTTCATTCCCATAACTGTAACGCTGGTATCAGGTTCACTGGCATCGTGAATGGTGCGCATGTTAAGTTTAAGATCAGCAAGGGCTTTAACATTGTTTTTAAAGCTTGAAGCTGTACCTAATCCGCCCATTCCGGGCACTTCGCCTACGCAGGCATTACCGTTGCATACCGGACAGACCTTGCAAAACCCTTTCATTAATTCTCTGGCATTATCGCGAACTGATTTCATAGTACTTTCTCCTGAGTTTAAGTGTGCTGGATTGATTAATAAAATTTAAAAAAGACTTATCAACATTTTGGTTGCAACTAATAAAAGAAGAATGGCAAAGATCATTTTAAGTTTTGCAACAGGCAGGCTGTGTGCAAGCTTTGCGCCATAAGGAGCGGTGAGCATGCTTGTAGATACAATTCCGATCAGGGCTGGAAGGTATACGTATCCTATGGACCAGCCTGGTAATCCCTGCGCTCCGATTCCTGTCCAAATATATCCGGCGGTTCCTGCCAGTGCAAGCGGAAGTCCTATTGCCGCCGCGGTTCCGATTGCAGTGTGAATCTGGATATTGCACATGGTCAGAAACGGTACTGAAAGTGTTCCACCGCCGATTCCTACAAGGCTGGACATTGCTCCGATTGCACTTCCGGCTCCTAGCATTCCCCATTTTTCAGGAACTTGGCGTGAAGCTTTTGGTTTGAGACCTAAAAGCATCTGTGAAGCCACGTAATAAAGAAAGATAACAAAGATCACCTTAAGAACGTTTGTATTCAAATATGAAGCGAAACATGAGCCTAGAAAAGTACCGATTAAAATGCCGGGGGTGATTGTTTTAAAAATATCCCAGCGGATGGCTCCGCGTGCGTTGTGTGCACGCATGCTTGAGATGGATGTAAAGATAATCGTCGCAAGAGATGTTCCAAGAGCTACATGCATAAGCTGAGCTTCCGGTACACCAAGTGGCGGAAGGGCAAAATATAAAATCGGAACGATGACAAGTCCACCGCCAATACCCAGAAGTCCGGCAAGTATTCCGGCAATAGCGCCAAGAATTACAAAAACCAATAATGTTGTAATCATGTTTAATTCCTCTTTTTAGTCTTCTTTGAATGAGTCAGAGTCTGTCGCAGCAGATTCAACATCTTTAATATGTTGTCTCATTATTTTAGCTGCTGATTCTGAATCATGCCTTTCGAACGCTTTTAAAAGATCAAAATGTGCTGTCATGGATTTTTTCACTCGTTTTTTGTTTTGCAAAGGCTGCGAGCGGCTTTCTTTCATTATTTTACTTAAAGCTTCCATCATATCCGGGAAAATGCTGTTGCCACTTGCTACTGCAATCTCGTGATGGAACTGTTCATCCAGTTTACTGGTATCCTTGCCGGATCTGATAAGTATTTCCTGATTGCAGACAATCACTTTCATCCGGTTCAGTGTTTCATCATCAATCGAAATGGCCGCTAAAGCCGCAATTTGAGGTTCAATTACTTTTCTGAACTCAAAAATATCACTCAGTCGTTTTTTTTGATCTGCAAACACTTCAGTAAAGGCTTCAATAATATCCGCGTCGATCCGGTCGCAAATATATGTTCCATCGCCGCGCTTACTTTCAACTAAGTTCTTATGCGTCAGAACTTTTATAGCTTCACGAACTGAACTGCGCGAAACTTTGAACTTTTCAGCCAAGCTTCTTTCAGAAGGAAGCTTGTCCCCTTGCTGCAATTCACCGGACTTAATCAATTCCATGATCTGTTTTGCCACAGATTCATAAACCGGATTTTGCATGTTTATTCTCCATAAGCGGTCCTACCAATTTAAGTGTTTGTCAATTGGTCAGACCAATAACATTGTTTCGATAATCAATCAATATGCGAAGTCTGAAAAAAATGAGAAAATCACAATTGAGATATTTCTTTTTACAAAAGGGTATTTGTGCTAAGTAAATAGGAATTCTCGCCACACGTAAGGACTAACTAATCACGCTATTAATGGATCATTTATCAAATCCTTGATGCTTGAAGAATTCACTGTTGCTACTCCATTCATAAAACAATTTGAACACTTTTACCCTGAAGCGGCAGCAGATTATTTTTCTTAGATACAGCGTTGCTGTTGACGTCTGTGAAATCTAATACAGTTCATTAAGTTCGGAGCGATAGAAGTCCCGGCATCCATAAGAGGAGCACATCAAATATGATATGCTCGTAAATTTTAAAAAATTATAGAGAGTTATTGTAATAGGAGCCCCAAAATGGAAGATAGAACATTCGAATCGCCAGCACCTGAGGTTTGCGCAAGTAAAATTTTTGAAGTCAGCGGCGCAAAATTTGATGAAGATGTAGTTCTTGATCTCTGGCAAAAAATCATGCGACATCAGTGGATTATGTCCGAAAAACTTAACCGTGATGTTGGATTCAAGATTGCATGCAACGATTTTCTCGATAATATAGGGACGGGCGACGAGATCGCCACGCATAATCATGAAAAACTTTTATTGCAGCTGGGCGCGCGCACCATCGCTCCAGACATCTGGGACACCATATCTGACACCCAGCCGCCTAAGAAATTAATACAAAGGAAAGTCATTCTCCCTTTGGTTGAGGAGGAATTATCTCAGAAACATGGTGTCATTCCGCCTAAAACCATCATTTTCTTTGGCCCCCCGGGCACTGGTAAAACATATTTTGCCAAGGCGATTGCCGGAAGGCTGGCGTGGAAGTACTTGGAAATAGTGCCGAGCATGCTCATGATAGCCGGTATTGACAAAATCGGAGCGCATTTGCGTGACGTTATGGAAAAGGCCCGTAATTTGGAAGAAGTTGTAATTTTTATTGACGAATTCGAAGAGCTTGCCACAGAGCGAGATGATGCAAGTCGGATTGACAGGTCGATTACCAATGAGTTTCTCAAGCAGGTTCCACTCATTAAGAGCAATACCAATAAGGTCTTGCTGGTATGCGCTACTAATTACATCCGTCAACTGGATACCGCTTTGTTGCGGCCCGGACGTTTTGATTGTGTCATTCCGGTTGGAGCTCTTGATGAGAGTGGACGAGAAACTATTTTGAAATATTATTTGGCAAAGATGAACCCGGGGGTTATCGATTTGAAGCAAATCATAGCCTTGACGGAGAAATATACTCCTGCTGATATCGAATACCTTTTCCAGATTGTAGCTCAGCATGCCTTTGAAGAAGAGTGCGATACCAGAAGTAATTTTCTGGTAACAACGGATTTTATAGTTCAGACCATTGCAACATTTAAACCCTCTTTGACTGAAAGCATGATAAAAGAATTCAAGGAGGATATTGTCAAATATTCTCGCAGTTAGGTGACCAGACCACGAACATATTCAGAAAAAATATGAAAAAAGAATTTCCTCATAAATAAATATGAGGAAATTCTTATTAGAATGAGATTCATTATTTTAAATATTGTTATGCATAAGTGCGATAAATAGTATTATTTGCTAATTTACCTTTTTGCATGTTGGAAATAACATCAATTGTAGCTTCAACGACTTGAGTTACGTCATTAGCTGTATTGCAAAATGTTGGAGATATTCTGATTAAATCATGTCCTAGCACTTTCAAGTTCGCAATGGCCAGTTGATGCTTTTCATATACATTGTTGATCACATTTCCAGCCTGTACACCCTGTGGACATTTAAATAAAAAGACAGAGCTACGCAAATTATCATCTGTCGTAGGTGTGCTAATCCATTTGTAAGCTTCTTTTTCAGTAAAATCTGGATAAATTTTAGGTAGATTTTTGAACAGAGCTTCTTTGGTTTTAGTTCCCAAGTAATGAATTCTTTTTTCAATTTTGGCTGGGGTAACATTAGGGTGCAGCTTTCCGGTGTGAAATAAAGCTGTCATCCATGTAGCCACAAGAGTAGCATCATTTTGCTGTCCTAAGTATGAAAAACGCTTGGCATTAGGGTCAATAACTCCATCTTTTGCCATAAATCCATACTCTTCCGGAGTTTTGATATGTTCATCATATCCCCATTCACTCGGAGTGAAACGCTCAGCGGCATTTGACTTATTGTTCATGTACAGCAGGCCGACCATTTTAGGGCCACAGGGCCATTTATGGAAACTTCCGGTTATGCTGTCCACGTCTAAGTCTCCCAGCTTTAGATCTAATACTCCAAATGTTTGTGCACAATCTGCATGAATATGCATATTTTTATTAATGGCTCTAAGTTCATGAACGATGCGTTCCATAGGCAAAAGCATACCACATTCATTTGACTGCCATGATAAAGTAACAATTTTTGTATTTTTATCTACCGTCTGTTTTAATGCACTTATAATATCATCTTCTGATTTCGGATCGGATGGCAATATTCCTTTTTTAAGTTCTTCAGCTGATACGGAGTTGGTGAACATTTTAGTTCTCATGATTCGAATTGAATCATCACTCCAGCCCTTGGTAGCTTTGCGGTATTCCCATGCTTGATAGTTGGTAGGATGATTTACATCCCAGACAACTACATTATCTTTTTCAGGATTAAAAAATTTTGAAGCCATTAAACCATTATTAACAAAGTTATTACCCTGAGTAGAATTTGCAACCAAAGCCATCAGATAATCTGCTTCATATTCCTGTTTACCCAGCCCAAGCCAATTTTTGATACCATCAAGCCCCTTGCTGAGGCTCGCTTCTGCAAGCTCTCCTCTCATAGGAAAGGAAATGTCCTTTTTTAACATATCGCGGACAAGATCTTCCATTTGACTAACCGGTTTCATAGAGGGGCAAAGGTTTGCTGCATTGACTGAAAGACAGCTATAGTCATCGCGATCAAAGTAATATTCAACCAGTCGATCCCATTGAGCTTCATTGTCCGCATCCAATTGATCAGCTTTAAATTTAATGCCTTCTTTTTCCAGCTTATTTATAAGGTCATCGATCTCTTTTAAAGCTTTGACCTGATTTTTACCTACTTTTTTATTTTCCTCATTTTTTTCTTTATTCCCGGCAAATGCAGTAGAAGAAAGCAACAAGGCTCCGCTTGCACCTAAACTACTTTTTAAAAAGTTACGGCGTGTTAAATTACTCATAATGATCTCTCCTTTTAATAAGGCTGAATGTGTAGTGTTATTTAATTATAACATTAATATCTTTTAAACAGTAACTTATTATAGTTTCCTCATAACGTACACTTGTGTAATCGCGTTGTGAGGAAACTATTTTTATGTGGACCTTAATTTATTTTCCTGCGACTTGTTCGATCTCGCCGGTTTTCTCCTGAACCTTTCCTTCAAGAATCTCGGCTTTTCCTTTGGCCTGCATTTCGCTGTTATCAATAGCTGCGCCAATAACTTCCTTTACCTTTCCTGAAGCCTGATGCAGTTTCCCTTTGACCTTATTAACTGTGCTCGATTTCATAACGTCACTCCTTGGTGTTAGAGGTTACGATTTTCTAATCGGTCACAATCGGCCGGTAAGAAGCATGATAACGAGGACAATTGTGATTATCCCCAAGATACTTCCCGGAGCATAACCCCACGCGCGGCTGTGCGGCCAGACTGGAATAACTCCCAGAAACATAAGCACTAAAACGATTATTATGATTGCGCCAAGAGACATTATTATTCTCCGTTGTTAAAGAGTTGCTGCAAACAGAGTGCGAGCTTTCGATCTGATTCCGTTTTGTGAAATGTTTTAACTAATGGTGATGTTGTTGATCACCTTTTTTACGCCATGCACGTCATTAACGAGTTTTTCAGCCAGATCCTTCTCTGCATTGTTTTTAGCTTCGCCGTTCAGAGTAACGACTCCGTCCTTGGTCACGACGTTTGTTTTCAGTCCGCTAGTCGAGCGGTTATATAATAGAGTCCCCTTGGCCATGGCAGTGATGGATGCATCGTCAACGGCTTCGCCGACAGACTCAATTATGGATGAGTCCTTGTTCTGTGAGGAAGCCGGAACCGTCATCATATTGTTGACACTTTTGACACCTTCGACATCTTTGGCATACTCTCCCGTCAGGTCCTTCTGGGCGAGGCTTTTTGCTTCGCCGCGCAAGGTGATGACCCCACGGTCAGCAGTTACATTAGTCTCGACGGTGTTCACGCTCTCGTGGAATAAAAGAGTGAGCTTGACCTTTGTGATGAGCCATGCGTCCATGCCGGCTGAGGATTTTTCCTCTTTCGTTGTCAGTTGGTTATCTACGCTTTTCACTCCTGGCAGTCCCTCAACAGTATCTTTGGCCAGAGACATGTGTGATTTTTCTACAACTGTTCCTGTCAGTTTAACGTCACCATCACTGGATGACACTTTAATGTTGTCATTCTTGAGAAAGGTTTTAAACACATAGGTCTGTTTGGCGGAAGACTCGATACGGTCATCCGTTGTGGAGGCATAGAGGTTTGCGGTGACAAAAAACATCAAAACCATCACGATCAGGCTTAGAAGATACAGTGCTTTTTTCATAATAAATCCTTACTGGTTAGAAAATCCATACGAAACTTTGATCCATTGTGGTCTAACGTTCTTCGCACATCCAGAGTTGATGGCTCTTTGACGGCGCGAGACCTCAAAAACAATTTTCTTACAAAACAATATAAATTTTCTGTCGTTGATCTCGTATTAGAGAGTTACAGAGGGGAAAGTAACAGAGTAGGGTCCTGGTGGGCGCGGTATAGATGCGCGAAAAGGAGTGGGGATGCGAAGTAATCCAATCATTAGAGACTACTGAGATCTGAAGGTCCTTTTACTGTTTTATAATATAGCATGTTTTATTTGAATAAGCATTATAAATAAAAAATATTATAGTAATCGGATGAAGCTGTACGTAAAAAAATCCCCCGCAGAAAAAAATCTGCGGGGGATTTAAGATTAACTTAGTCGCTGATAAACAGTACTTAAACTATGGTTGAACAGTAAGAATATATTTCTTGCTCCAGTCCAGATACTTATTGATAAGCAATCTGATATCAGCCGCGTTCATTTTTTTAGCTTTTTCAATGATTTTAATATCAAGATCAGGTGCGAATCCTTTAACTATCAGGCTCGCAGATTCACTGCTTCGTGAAAGCAGACTCTGGTGCTCCTGATAATATTCACCGTTAAGGATATTCTTAGCCCTTTGAATTTCTTTTTCCGGCAGATCTTCCTTGCGCAGCATCGTAACGGTCTTTTCGAATCCGTCCATTGCCTGTTTTACCTGTTCCGGCTTGGTCCCGATATAGAAGGCCATGAATCCGGTTTTGGGTGCCTGCCAGAGGAAAGCTGTCACAGTATAGCCGAGCCCTTGTTTGTCACGCAGATCACGGAATAACAAGCCGCTTTGCCCTGCAAGCGCAGCTCTCAGTAGAGATAGTCCTGCTGTTGCGTCTTCATCTTCCATTCCCGGAATCGGGAAGATGGCCATAAGATGCGCCTGATTACGGTCCGGCAGAGTCAGTTCAAGTTTGTATTCACTTCCCCATTCCGGAACCGGGACAGTTACCAACTTGTTTTTATGAACAAGCGTTGCGTCAAGCTCATGAGCAAAAGCCATGAGAGCGTCTCGGTCATAATCTCCGCATATTGCAATGACGAATGGGCGGGACGATTGCTTAGCCCAGAAGTCGCGTATATTCTGCTCGGTAAAACTCATTATTTTCGCAGGTACACCGAGATGGTAATATGAGTAGTTTCCTTTCTTAAACAGGAACGGGAAGATATTTCTGAAAGCTAAGCTTACAGGGCGGTCTTCTTTGCGTTTAATTGAGGAAACCTGATCCTGTTTTGCACGGTCGATTTCTATAGCTGCAAATCTTGGCGCAGTCATAATTTCTTTGATAAGCGGCAGCATGTCCGCCGTGAAGCGTGAAGGGAACTTGGAAGTTATGGAGAAAACATCGCGTCCGGCGGCAGCCCCGACCGAAGCGGCTCTGTCAGAAATGTAATCTTCAAGTTCTGTTGCATTCATGCTTTCGGTTCCGCGGGTCAAACTTTGAGAAACCAGTGCGGATAAACCCTGATCTTCAGCTGTCAGATCGGCATCACCGCCATTCCAATATATGGACATAGCCGTGTAGGGCAATGTCGTATCCGGAATGAATACCAGTTTGCTACCGTTTGAAAGTTCAATGGTAGAGGCTTCACCCGGGCCTGAACTAGTACTTATACTTGCCGCTTCTTTCTTTTTCGGCCAGCTTTTAGCTACTACTTTTTCAAAATCTTTTTCTGTTGCTTTGAATCCTTCCGGCAAAAGCATACATGCGGCCATATTTTCAGGAACAAAGTATTCAGTATAAAGTTTTTGAAGCTGAGATCTGGTAATATTTTTTGCGTCATAAAGGTAGTTTTCTTCTGCCTGCTGTCCGCCTTCAAAGAATTGGAAGTAGCCAAGCTTTGAAGCAAGTCCGGAAAGGGTCTCTTTGGTCAGGAATAGCGAGTCTTCAAGATTTAAGGAAACACGTTCCATTTCGCGGTCAGTAAACTGGCTGAAATCCATAGTTGACATTTCGGTCATGAGCTCTTTCCAGAACTCTTCTACTTTATCGGCATCAAGTGTTGCAAAAATATACAGCATACCGGACCGCTCAAGAGTCAGAGAAGATACGGAAATGTTGTCGACCATTCTTTTTTCATATTTAAATTCGCGGTAGAGTTTAGAAGTTTCTCCGCCGCCAAGCAGTTCACAAAGAGTTTCGAGTCCTGCAACTTTAGCTGAACTCAGACCGGGAATAGGGAATGCTACGCCGATGTACGCTTTGTTCCATTTGCCGGGGATCAGCTTAACAGTAGTTTTTCCTGTTGCAGGAATTGCAAATTCTACAGGAGGCACTACCTGTTGTGTCGATTTTAAAGAACCGCAAAGTCTTTCAGCTTCAATTGCTACCTTTTGCGGATCAATTTTACCGACTACACTAAGTAACATTGACTGAGGCTGATAGAGTCTGTCTATGTAAGCATGAATATCTTTGGAAGTAATCTTTTCAACCGTTTTACGGTAACCTATGATAGGCCACTGATAGCTGTTGCCTTGCCAGACAATTGATTGCAGCGTTTTGAATATTCTGCTTCCCGGATTGTCTTCGCCTCTTTCAAGCTCGGAAAGGACTACTTCGCGTTCAGACTTAAGTTCGTTGGGGTCTATTTTCGCGTTGAACGCCATGTCCGTTACGATATCCATGCCGAGTTTCCACTCTTTCTCAGGCACTTCAACGTAGAAAACTGTGTAATCGAAGCTTGTAGCGGCGTTCATGTCTCCGCCGACAGATTCGATTTCAAGGGCTGTCTGCCCCGGCGCGCGTTTGTCGGTTCCTTTAAAAACCATATGTTCCAGAAGATGGCTTATACCTGCCTGATCCGGAGTTTCATATGAAGAACCTGCATGTACAAACAAACGGACATTCACCAAAGGAAATCTGGTGTCTTCTTTAATAAGGAGAGTCATTCCGTTTTTGAGTTTGATAACGTGCGGACCTTCACCTGATGACAAAGCGTCAGAAATTTCTTTTTTAAGTTCTTTAACAGCGGAATCTTCAGCCGATTTTGGTGATGAAGACGTTTCCTGAGACATCTTTACGGCAGCGGGTGCCTGTAAAGCTTCTTGTTTAGAGCTTCTGTCGGTTTTCTCAATCTTGCATCCGGCAACCATTAGCAGTGCTCCGAGAAGAAGGAGAATGATGGGTAGCTTGTCAAATCTGAATCCTTTTGCGGTTGTTTTCACCGCTTTTTTTTGATGTGGGAACATGTCTCTTAAACTCCCGTGTGTCAATTCGTTTAGCAGTGCAAGGTGTCCTGATATCGGGGCAGCCCTGTTTTGTAGTAATTTGTGAAACAGTAAGTAAGCATGAGAGTGAGATAGGTCAACGGAAGTTTCTTTGAGTGATATCTTAAATGTAAAAAATTAATACGCCTGATCATGAATTTATTGAGTTTTAACATATTTTCATTTTAATCATATAATTTAATAAAATGCAGTTATTACTTATTTAGCATTTGAGAAGTTTGTTTCTGAGTAATGAATGGACGTTCTGCCGTATGTTTTCGATAAACGCAAAAAAATATATGGTTCATAAAATTAAAAAATGTCCGAAAGTCCATAGGTTGTCAGGTCGGACTGATTGACAAAACAATCGATGAGAGACATCATCGCGCTCCTAAAATACCAGTTGCGAGGTGTTTTTTACCCACTTAAACGGAGGTACTGATGTCTTTAAATTCTAATGGATCAATGAGGAAGGGTGGCAAAAGCGATGCCATTTTGGATTGGCTCCAGATGTTTTCCGGTGTGGCTCTGATAATTTTTGTTTTTATGCATATGAGTCTTGTTTCAAGTGTAATCATTAATCCTGATGTTATGGATAAGATTGCAAGCACTTACGAAAAAAATTATATGGCTCAGATCGGCGGTCCGATTCTTTTCCTGCTTTTCCTTTTTCATTTTTATTTAGCTGCCCGTAAAATCCCTTTCAGGCTCGACGGCCAGAAAACAATATGGGCTCATGCAAAAATGATGAAGCACAGGGACACATGGCTTTGGATTGTTCAGGTTGTTTCCGCAATGCTTATCCTTGTTATGGGTTCAATTCATATGTGGGCTGTTTTAAGTGATCTTCCTATCACCGCGGCTCGTTCTGCCGCCAGAGTTCAGTCCGGTCCCTGGTTGTATTTTTATCTGGTGCTTGCACCGCTGGTTATTGTGCATGTTGTTGCCGGACTTTACCGCATAGCTGTAAAGTGGGGATTTATCAGAAATGCTCAGCGCGGTAAGCTCAACAGGTTTGCGACAGGTCTTGCGGTATTTTTTATCTGTATAGGTCTGGCTACGATTGTCCGTTTCATGACCCTGAATGCGTAAGGGGGCTTGATGCAGACTATCTATAAAGATGTACTGATTATTGGGGCAGGTCTTGCGGGTGAACGTGCTGCTGCGGAAGCCGCGGGAGCCGGACTTACTGCGGTATGCCTTAGCATCGTCCCTGCCAGACGTTCTCACTCCGCAGCGGCAATGGGCGGCATGCAGGCGGCTCTTGCTAATAGCGTAATGGGTGAGGGTGACAGCACTGATGTCCACTTTGCAGATACTGTTAAAGGTTCTGACTGGGGATGTGATCAGGAAGTAGCCCGTCTGTTTGCTGATACTGCTCCTGTTGAAATGCGCCGCCTGTGTGATTGGGGTGTGCCGTGGAACCGAGTTGTTCCCGGTAAATCCAAATATTTTAAGGGCGGTAAACAGTTTGATAAAGAAGAGAAAGAAGAAAAGCGCGGCCTGATTACAGCCAGAAACTTCGGAGGTACTGCCAAATGGCGCACCTGCTACGTTTCTGACGGGACAGGTCATTCTGTTCTTTACACTATGGACAATCGCTGCGCCCAGCTCGGCGTGGAAGTTCATGATAAGGTTGAAGCCATCGCACTGATTCAGGACGGCGAAACCTGTTACGGCGCAATTGCCCGTTCTCTTCGTACCGGTGAACTTATAGCTTATGTTTCTAAAGCTACCATGGTTGCGTCAGGCGGCTTCGGTAAAATATATAAAGCTTCCACAAATGCTGTCATCTGTGATGGAGGGGTACATGGCGCGGTGCTGGATACCGGCGTTGTACCTCTTGGAAATATGGAAGCGGTACAGTTTCATCCTACAGGGATTGTGCCGACTGATATCCTTGTTACCGAAGGGTGTCGCGGTGACGGCGGAACTCTGCTTGATGTTAACGAAGAAAGGTTCATGCACATTTATGAACCTGATAAGGCGGAACTTGCTTCACGTGATGTTGTCGCCCGCTGGATGACTTATCACATGCGCGAAGGTAAGGGTGTTAAGTCGCCTTACGGTGAACATCTCTGGCTTGATATCCGTCATCTCGGTGAAAAGCATATCACAGGTAAACTCCGCGAAGTGTACGAAATATGTACCTCGTTTCTGGGAGTTGATCCGATTCATCAGCTTATTCCGGTTCGTCCTACTCAGCATTACAGCATGGGCGGAGTGCGTACCAATAAAGATGGAGCGGCATACGGACTTAAAGGTCTGTTCGCGGCGGGGGAAGCTTCCTGTTGGGATATGCACGGGTTTAACCGCCTTGGCGGTAATTCTCTTGCTGAAACCGTTGTTGCCGGAGGAATTGTCGGACGTAAAATTGTTGAATTCTTAGAAACTTATGAATGTTCCATCCCTACTGCCGCAATCTCGCAGACTGCCGCTAAACAGCAGCAGCGCATAAGTGATATAATCAGCGGTAAAAACGGCAACGAAAACGTATACAGAATTCGTGAAGCAATGCAGGACGCACTTGATAAAGGCGCGCACGTCTTCCGCACTGAAGAAGGTCTTACAAAATGCGTAACTACGCTTCAGGAAACCTTGCAGCGTGCCAGAAAAGTCGGTCTTCAAACCGATGGATGCGGCGCAAGTCCTGAACTTTCTGCTGCGCTGAAAATAGAAGGGCAGGTTAAACTTGCTCTGTGTGTTGCTTACGGAGCTTTACAGCGGAAGGAATCACGCGGAAGTCACAACCGCGAAGATTATCCGGCCCGTAATGACCGTGATTGGCTTACCAGAACTCTTGCTTACTGGAAGAACCCTGATGATGATCTTCCTACTCTTAAATATGAAGATGCAACACCAAGCTACGAAATCCCTCCGGGAGACCGCGGCTACGGTAAGATGCAGATTATCAGTGCAGACAGTAAGGAGGACAGTTAGCCGTGGGAAGACAACTCAAGTTTAATATATTCAGATTTAATCCTCAGAATCCTGAATCTGTACCTCATATGGAATCTTTTTCTTTGGATGAGACTGACAGCATGACGCTTTTTATTGCTTTGAACCGTATCCGTGAAGAACAGGACGGCTCATTGCAGTTTGACTTCTGTTGCCGCGCGGGAATTTGCGGTTCCTGCGCAATGGTGATTAACGGTAGGCCCGGGCTTGCCTGTCATACAAAGACTAAAGATCTTGATCCTGAGATTACCTTAACTCCTCTTCCTGTTTTTAAGCTGGTAGGGGATTTGTCGGTTGATACCGGAACATGGTTCAGAGCAATGTACAACAAAGTCGAGTCATGGATTCATACAGATAAAGAGTTTGATCAAGGCGCAATTGAAGATCCTATGGAAAATGATGTTGCGGAAAGTATTTATGAACTTGACCGTTGCATTGAGTGCGGATGCTGCGTTGCTGCTTGCGGAACAGCGCGTTTGCGGGATGACTTTATGGGGGCTACAGCTCTTAACCGTTTAGGTCGGTTTATAATCGATCCTCGCGATAAACGTTCGGATAGAGAGTATTTTGAGGTTATCGGTTCTGACGAAGGAATTTTCGGATGCATGGGGCTGCTTGCCTGTGAAGATGTCTGCCCGAAAAATCTGCCGCTCATGAATCAGCTTAGCTACTTACGTCGCAAGATGGGAATTGTAGCAATTAAGCAGATGTTCACTAAGTAAAAGTAAGTGCTACAACTTGAATAGTAAAAATCCCGACAGGTTGCTCCTGTCGGGATTTTTATTTGGAAAACTGAGTATTATTTAAGAGGTCATAATAATTAAATGACTATTTCTGCCAGATGTAAAAATTGCCCCGTTTCTCCATTGCCTTATCAATTCCGTTCTTTTTGATTTTTCTGATATTATTTTTCGGCATTTCACCGCAACGCGGTTCCAAAAGAGCAAATTTATCGCATTCGTCTACCTCGGAGCAATCCCAGCACCCTTCATAATTTTTAGAAATACAGCATTCCATGATTTTGCAGGGTACGCCCGAACAGCCACCGCCTGTGCGACAAGTCTGATTACACTCAGTTTCAGCTAAGGCCGTTAATACTGTTTCAAATTCTTCATACTTCTTGAACTGTTCACCAAATGGACTTTTGATCTTTGCGTACTTGTCAAACTCAATACTTGTAAGATGATCTTTCAACGATTTAGCATATACACTATATTTGTTTTTGTAGTGAATACAGTCAGGACAAAATATTCCACAATAAGCAGTATTGTTTTTTGATTTCATTTTATAACTCTTTCTGTATAGCTCAAAGCCAGATATCATTTTCATCGATCATGATTTCTGCTGTACCGTTAGTTTCTTCAATCACAGTCTTTGTAAAGTTTTCCACCTGATCAGATGGCATGACCAGTGTAAAAGTAATGCCGCTACCGAAGGTTTGATCTTCAATTTCGGCGGAAAATTCATCAAGCATACGGCGGAGCAATCCTTCCTGCGCGTAGCTTATATCAAGTGTTACAATGCGCATCGGTACTTTCATTACAACTTTAAGAGACTCTAGCCCTTGCTGTACCGCCCCTGAATACGCCCGGACCAATCCACCTGTGCCAAGCAGTATCCCTCCGAAATATCTTGTTACAACCGCTGCAATATCCCCGATTCCGCTTCCTTGCAGCACTTGCAGCATCGGCTTTCCTGCCGTTCCTTGCGGTTCTCCGTCATCACTCATTCCCATATCACCTGTTTGCGAAGGTCCGGCAATAAACGCGGAGCAGTGGTGCCGTGCATCAGGAAATTCTTTTTTAATCAATGCAATAAATTCTTTAGCTTCATCACGGCTTTGCACGCGGCGGATGTCGCAAATAAATCTGCTTTTTTTAATTATTTCTTCTGTGCGCTGAGGAGCTTCAGGCACAGGGTAAGCTTTATTTTCCATGGCGTAATATAATATTGATTTATTTAGTGTATGAATAAAACTAAGTTTTAACTGATTCTTCGCTGATACTTTAAGACTCTTTTAATTTAAAGCTATTTTTGACTTGACTTATTAATAGTAATAGTTACTATTTAATCAAGGTAGATGGAAAACGAGCTAAATTGATAATAAGGAGAAAGTCATGGGAAGCCTAAGCGAATATAGAAACTGGGACATAGATTGGGAAATGACTCCGGAAGATGCCGTGATGTTATATTTGGAGTGGGGTAACCATCCTTGGGATAGTAAGTTTACCCCGGTAACGTCTAAGAATGACTATACAAACTATTTCACCGTTTATATGTGGGATGACAGGCCGAGAGTCCTTTTTGTCCGCAGAAATTCGGAAGAAGCCCGCGAGCTTTTAAGTATTGATCTGCCTAAGGATATTGCAGAAAGATTCAGAAAGTCTGTCAGCGGACTAAAGGGTAATTATCCTATTAATGCAGAAGTCAGAGAATGGATTGAAAATCAAATGAATAATTAGCTCCCATCTCCTTATTACCTCGCCTCAGAAAGGGAGAGCGGTTACGCCGCTCTCCCTTTCACTTAAAATGGCATATATATTCTTAGAATTGTCTGGCAAAACATCTTCTCTATGTGCTAATACTTTAATAGTGGACTTTATAAACTAAAAAATACTTTTTACTTAAAGGAGAAACCTTATGAAATGTGAAAGAACCAAGTATTGCAGCAGGTTTATTTTAGTTACTGTTATTTTGTTTGCTTTTTTTGTTTCCGGCTGCGCTAAAAAAAATGTTCCGCTTAAAGCTACAATTACAGTTGCTGAAGTAGAAAATGCGCAGAAACAGTGGGCTGATATGCTTATTGAAGTTGGAAAGATTCATTCTGAAAAGGGAGATTATAAAGCTGCCGCTCAAAATCTGATCAATCAACTTTATGCATATAATTATGAAAAAGGTGTAGTTTTATTCAAGCCGACCAAGGCAAAAATTCATCCATATCGTAAGACAGTTGAAGGAGCTCTTTCTTATTTCGTAGGTGAAAATCCAGAATTCAGTGAAGACACAGGTTTCGCTTTAGCTCCATGGGTTGATATAAAGTTTAAAAATGATGAAATGTATATGCACGGCGATATGGCTATAGCGATGGGTGAATACTTTTTTACCGATGCAAAAGGTAATATGGCAAAGGTTGAATATACATTCGGATATATAAAGGATGCCAACGGTGCTTTGAAAATTGTTCTGCACCATTCATCACTTCCGTATCAGGGTTAATTTATTACCGAACACGATTAGCAAGAAACGTATTTAGCAGTTTAAACTACTTATAGTCAGTAATAGAAAAGCAAAATGCACCTGTATTTTATATATAGGTGCATTTTGTCGCTTGTGTTCCTAAAAAAAATAAGTAGGATATTTATTCGATTGATTATTGAATCTAAATATTTATTTAACTACATAAAATTGCTGACAATTCTTTCGGGAGCAGTTTCTGAAAGGCATGAGCTGGGGTTCTGGAATACATGCTTTAGATTGCGGCGTTATGATTTTTAAGGAGGCTCGGATGCCTGTTAAATTTGCCGATCGGATGTCTACTGTCCACAGATCTTTCATTCGCGAAATACTTAAAGTAACAGAAGATACATCTATTATTTCTTTTGCTGGCGGTTTGCCGAATCCTGAACTGTTCCCTGTTTCAGAATTAGAAGCTGCGGCTGTGGCTGTTTTACAAGAAGCAGGTCCTCAGTCTTTACAGTATTCAACTACAGAAGGTTATCTTCCTTTGCGTAAGTACATTGCTGCCCGCTATAAGGAAAAGAAAGGAATTGAAGTTGATGCTGATGAAATCATCATTACTACCGGATCACAGCAGTGCCTTGATCTGCTGGGTAAAGTTTTCATTGATGCCGGAGATAAAGTTATAATTGAACGCCCAGGCTATCTTGGAGCAATTCAATCTTTTTCAATGTTTCAGGCTGAATTTATAACTGTAGGTCTTGAAGATGACGGTCCTGATCTTAAAGAGCTTGAAGCCGCTTTAGACCAAGACAATGTTAAAATGTTTTATGCTGTTACAAATTTCCAAAATCCTTCAGGTCTTACCTATAGCGATGCAAAGAGAGCTGCTGTAGCTAAACTTATGAAGGGACGTGATACAATTTTTGTTGAAGATGATCCTTATGGAGAACTTCGCTTTAAGGGTGAATCTCATCCTCCTGTAGTCAGAGGATATCTTGATGAAGGAGGTATTCTGCTGGGTTCATTCTCCAAGGTTGCGGCCCCGGGGTTCAGGCTCGGCTGGATAGTTTGCGGCGGCGAAACCCGCGATAAACTTATTATAGCCAAGCAGGCTTCAGACCTTCATACAAGTACTTTTAATCAGCATCTCGTTTACAGATATGTTACGGATAATGTTCTGGATGATCATATCGAAAAAATCAGGGCTCGTTATGGTAAACAAAGAGATGTTATGGTTGAGAGTATTAAAAAATATTTCCCGGCCGAAGTTAAAGTTACTGAACCTGAAGGCGGAATGTTTTTGTGGGTGACTCTTCCGGAATCTTCATCTGCCATGGACTTTTTCGATGAAGCAATAAAAAATAAAGTTGCTTTTGTTCCCGGACGTCCTTTCTATGTTGATGGAAGCGGTGAAAATACTCTTCGTCTCAATTTTTCAAACTCAGACGAAGAACGCATTGTCGAAGGGATTAAACGCTTGGGAACAGGCTTAAAGAACTTCATCGCCAAGGCTTAATATTCAGGTGATAATGTTTTTTTTTGAGGAGGTGCAGGTTACTTAATCTGCACCTCCTCTTGCATTTATGTCTTAAAGTGATTAATTCCTAAGCCAAAGACAAACCCCTTCTAATAATATCGTTTTAGAAGTTATGTTAATCATAAACCAGAGGATCGATCATGTCAGAACATGTAGTTGTCATAGGTGCTGTTGCGCTTGGGCCTAAAGCGGCTTGCCGTTTTAAACGACTCAGACAGGATGCTAAGGTCATTCTCATCGATAGAGATGATGTATTTTCTTACGGCGGTTGCGGAATACCTTATTTTGTTTCCGGTGATGTTTCTGAATCAAGTGCTCTTCGTACCACCGCTTTTCACATGGTAAGGGATGAACCATTTTTTAAAGATATCAAAGGTGTTGATGTCCTTTCCAGCACGGAAGCCACCAAAATAGACCGTGATAAAAAACAGGTTCATATTACGAACTTGAAGACCGGCGAAAAGAGTGTGCTTGATTACGATAAACTCGTAATCGGAACCGGAGCTACCCCACGAAAATTAAACCTTCCCGGCGAAGAACTGGAAAATGTGTATTGTGTAGGCAATATGCATGATGCTGAAAAAATTAAACAAGGCATCACCGAAGGCAAGTTTAATAAAGCAGTCGTTGTGGGAGCCGGGTTTATCGGCCTTGAAATGGCGGAAGCTTTTTCTGATATGTGGGGAATTGAAACAACTGTTGTTGAAATATTTAATCAGATTTTACCCCGCGTAGTAAGCCCCGTAATTGCGAAGATGGGGCAGAATCATATGACAGAGCAGGGTGTTGCATTTAAACTCGGTCAGACGGTTACCCGTATTGAAGGTAACGGTAAAGTTGAACGGGTTGTAACCTCTGACGGCACAATAGAAGCTGATCTAGTAATCATTTCAGCAGGTGTTATTCCTAATGACAAGCTTGCACGCGAATGCGGACTTGATTGCAGTGAACGCGGTGGAATTCTTGTTGATGAAACCATGCGCACTTCTGATCCTGATATTTTTTCAGGCGGTGACTGCGTTGTAATCAAAAATGCTGTAGATGATTCTCCGTTCTTCCTGCCCATGGGGTCTATGGCAAATAGGCAGGGCCGCATTATCGGCAGCAATCTTGCCGGGCGTAATGATAAATTCCCAGCCGCAGCAGGTTCATTTGTCGTTAAATTATTTGAAAAGTCTATTGCAGGAACCGGTTTCAGTCTCGGCTCTGCTAAACAGGCCGGATTTGATGCTATCAGCGTAATGCTTATTATGGCAGACAGAGCACACTTTTATCCTGTTAAGGATATGATGACTCTTGAAATGATCGTTGATAAAGCCACCCGTCGTGTGCTCGGACTGCAAGGTTTTGCTTCAAGCGGCGATGCAATGGTCGGCCGTATCAATGCCGTAGCCGGTTTGATGAAATTTAAACCTACAGTTGAAGATATCAGTAATCTTGAGGTTGCATACTCACCACCGTTTGCTTCCGCAATGGACGTTCTAAATGCTATAGCAAATATGGCTGATAATGCCCTCGCAGGGCTGAATCACGGGCATGGTCCTGATACTTTTGCGCAGTACTGGGCGGACCGTGAATGCGGTGATTATTGCTTCCTTGATGTCCGCGAACATGCTGATGCTGAGCCGTTCCTGGAAAAATATCCTGAGCATTGGCATAACATTCCGCAGGGTGAAATACCTGCTCGTTTTGAAGAACTTCCTAAAGATAAAAAAATTGTTCTTGTCTGCAATACAGGTGGACGCTCTTATGAAGCGCAGGTAATGCTTGACGGTTTAGGCTTTGATCAGGTGCTCAACACTCAGGGCGGAATGGCTGTAATTAAAGCTTGGGGTGTTGATATTTAGCAATATCCGCATTGCGGATGTGTTAATTTCAGGATGAGATCATCCCTCAGTTACTATTAAGGTTCAAGATCTGATTTGCAAAAAAAGTTTAGATCTTGAACCTTTTTTTGCTATAATTTATGCGTTTTCATTATCAGTAATTTGATGACACTTAGTAGCTGTTTATTATGCATTCATTATTGCTATGCATTTCTATTTGGTATAATGTATAAACAATACTGCTGGTTTAGTTTTTTCTAATTTAGTTTTAATCATGAACGGTTGAAGAGAGGGATTATGAGGTTTCTAATTATTGATGACGACGAAACCGTCCACATGTACCTGACGCAGCTGTTAGAACCATATGCTCGCTGTGAAACTGTTTTTAACGGTACAGAGGCTATAGAAGCTTTTAAGAAGGCTGTTAAGGACAATGATCCTTTTGATACTGTTTTTATGGATATCCTGATGCCGGAAATGGATGGACACGCTGCTACGAAAAAGCTTCGTGACCTTGAAAATGAATTGGGGATTCAAGGTCCTGATGAGTTTAAGCTAGTCATGATCACTTCTCTGAATGATACTAAAAACGTGAGTCAGGCTTTTTTTAGAGGTTACGCAAGCTGTTATATAGTGAAGCCTTTCAGCAAGGTCAGGGTGCTAAATGAACTTCGCGAAAATAATATTCTATAGCTTGAAAGAGTATTAAGATTTTGAAAGTGCATCCGGATATTACGTGTGCACTTTTTTTGTGCTGAATATATCGATTTATTAAGATGGTCAGTTCGCTTTGTGTGAGCTGTCAATTGAAGCAGTAATGGGTACATGTTCATTCCCATTATTGATTGAGCTAAAATGTGTTTTTCTGATTAGGAGATTAGTAATGTCAGCAAAAAAGATTACCACGTTCTTTATATGTGCAGTAATGGTTTTGTCACTTTCAGGATGTGCCGCCGTTTTACTCGGCGGAGCAGCAGCGGGAGGAACATACGTATATGTGGCCGGTCAGGCTAAACGTCAATATAATTCAAGCTTAAGCTCTACTTATACCGCAACAATTAAAGCGTGCAAGGGACTTGGTTTAAAGATTGAAAGTAATAAAAAAAGGTTAAGTGATGCCTCGATCAAGGCCCGTGATGTTGATACAACTGTATACATAAGTTTGGAAAGTGTCTCATCCAAGACTACGAATGTTTCAGTCAGGTATGGTATGCTGGGAGATGAACAGGCTTCAGCTAAAATTCTATCTGCAATAAACAGTAATTTTTAGCTTCTCTGAATTTTTATAAATACAACAAAGATTAAAAAAATCCCCCCTTTTGAATTTAATTGTCAAAAGGGGGGATTTTCTCTTAATTGAGATAGTTCACAGGTAATTTGTTGTCGAATTTCATCCATATCTATTTACTGCTCCTTGCTGATTCCATTTGATGAAAATCAGCTCCCATAATATTTGCACGGTCATCTTGATGAACATTCCAGTTTTCACTGTTAAGTGTAAATAGTTCACAATTTTTTGGTACTTCTTTGATCTTCTGATCCTTTTTAATGATGATTTTGGGTTTTGGATACGAGGTTGTTTTGCTCTTTTTCATACTACCCTCATTTGTTGGATGGTTAGTTAGATGCAGTTACAATATAACTCTTCAGAGAGGGCAGAACAACATCTATTTTATTTAAATTTGAATGAAATCAGGATCTGATTGTAATATATAAGTAAATAATCATATTTTGTATAACTGGATAAAATAACTATACAAAGTATAAAGTAAAATAAAAATTAATAATTACAGTCAGTTTTAACTATTACTTTTTATTACTTTTTCCCATCTCAAACATCATCAGAATTGTACGTTGCATCGGTGAGTAGTTGTCATCTGAAATTATATAGATAAAAGTCCTGCCATCGTCTGTTGTTATGGTGTCCAAACCTTCAAAGTTGTCCAATGGCAGCAAGCCGTGAAGCTCAATAAGTTGTTTCGGGAGGAGCTTTGTTCCGGATTTAAATTCTGGTTTTTTAATAATACAAAGCCTTATTTTTAATGAAACAGGTTTTATAAAGCTGCGTTCAAGTGTAAGAATGTCGCCTCCAGGAAGAGTCGCAACTGAAGTCGGTCTATAGTCCGGTTGTCTCTGGTACTCCATTTCTATCCAGTCCTTATCAATTCCCACAGCCGCATATGATGGTTTTTCATAGTCTGTTTCACCTTCAGCTATTAATAAAATTCTGCCGTCAGGTAGTAATGTTATGGATTCAATCCCACCATTTTTAGGCAGTTCTTTCATATGTTCAGGCTGACTCATTCTGGAAGGTGTGCCTGAAAGCTCAAATAGATTTGAAGATTTGTATTTGTTGATCCTGTGCCTGCGTTCAAAAGCTACCAGAAATCCGGATCCCGGGGCTCTGCTTAATGCTTCTGCGTCGGCATTATATTTTGAGCTGAGAGTTTTTCCTTCGATGCTTAAAAGTTGCCCAAGTTGTGCCTCAGGTTTAATCCCGATTAAAAATTCATTATTATTGTATATCATTTCCCCTTTCACCCAAAATCCCATATCTGAAACAGCTAAAAAAGATTTTCGATCTTTGCTGACCAGCATATCGGACAGCCCTCCAAAAGCAGGGTGAACGCATTCCAGAATTATTGCCCCTTTATATTTTAAGCCTGCAACGTTTAAATCGACATGATCTGTCTCATGGGGGCCAACTTGCTTTGAAGTGAGTTTTATATCAATCGGATTGCTCTTTGGCTGCTCCGGCTTATTAAGTTTTGCAGAAACTCCAAAAGTCAGTGATATTAGCATGCAGGCTGTTATTATTAGAAATATTATTGTTTTCTTCATTGGTTCTCCTGTAATTGAGATGGCTCAATCGTTATCATGCAAATGATGCGAATGTATAGGATGGTAATTGCGGTATAGTTCTTGTATAGTAGGAAAAGTTGGGTTTGATGCTTTAAATTTTAATTTTAAACCAAAAATAGCTGTTTTTAATATACAGATAAACTGGAGAGCAAAACAAGTGAGATATTTCGTCTCTGCATTTGCACTAATAATCATAATATTTTCGTCAACATTTTCTATGGCGGAAATCGAGAAGAAAAATGTCCTTTTTCTTAATTCATATCAAAACGGCTACGCATGGTCAGATGATATTTTAGCCGGAATCAGAGAAGTTTTTCGCGATAGTAATATTAATATCGATCTGCATATTGAATATATGGATACGAAACGTTTTAAAGGGGACGAATTTACGGAAATTCTTCATTCGTATTACGCATTTAAGTATAAAAATTACAAGTTGTCAGCCATTGTTGTTTCAGATAACGCTGCGCTGAATTTTATGCTGAAATATAAGGATAGTTTTTTCCCTGAAGTTCCGGTGATTTTCTGTGGTATTAATGATTTTAAGCCGGAACTTATTGCTGGCTTAGACAATTACGGCGGAGTTCTTGAAAATCCTGATATTGCTGCCAATGTCAATCTTGCACTTAAATTTAATCCAGATGTTAAAAAGATTACTGTTGTCGGAGATAATTCTGTTACTTCGCGAGCAATCGTTCATCAGATTGAAAACGCTGCACCATTATTTGCCGGGCGGCTGACTTTTGAATATTGGAATGATCTTACGTTGTCTGAACTGCTTAGAAAATCTAGGGCAATGGGCCGTGATAATATCCTCCTCTTTACGCCTTTTTACAAAGGAGCTCACGGCGAACTTTATTCCGCAGAAGAAGTACTTCAGATAATATCGGACAATTCTCCTGTCATGGTTTTCAGCGTATGGGAGTTTCTTCTCGGGCATGGGATAGTTGGAGGTAAGCTTCTTTCCGGCCAAGATCAGGGACGGCAGGCAGCTAAAATGGCTGTTGAAGTTTTAAAAACAGGTAAGATACCAAAAGAAAGAGTAATTATGGGCACAAGTGAGTACTTTATGTTTGATTATAAGGTACTAAAAAAATTTCACATTAAAGAAAGTCTGTTGCCTGAAGACAGTGTTCTTATAAATGGCCCGGATTACTTTTATAAGCTGAACAAACAGGTTTTTTGGACTATCATTGTTTCGTTGTTTGCACTTAGTATTACTCTAATCTTTTTAGTTATTTCTATTTTGCAGCGCAGAAAAGTTGAAAAAAGAATAACGGCTCAATTGTCTTTTCAGGAAATTCTTATGGATACCATACCTCTGCAAATTTGCTGGAAAGACAAAAAGCAGCGGTATTTAGGAGCAAACAGATCATTTACAGATTTCTTTGAAATGGGTTCGCCGTCGGCAATTATCGGATTGGATGATTTTATACTTAAGCCTGACGAGGAATTTGCAAAGGAATCAGCCAAATGGGATCAACAAGTTATCGAAACTGGCAATCAGCGGTTGCGTATCAGCTGGGCAATGTCTCGTGAAGGTGGTGACCCTGTCTGGCTGGAAATCAATAGAGTTCCGCTTTATAACGAAAAAGGTGATGTTGTCGGTACTCTTTCTACCGCTCAGGATGTCACACGCAGAGTCAACCTTGAAAAGCAGCTTCTTCAGTCGCAAAAAATGGAAGCAATAGGAACACTTGCGGGTGGTATTGCGCATGATTTCAACAATATTCTTACTTCCATCATCAATTCCATTGAACTTGCGATGAATGACGTGAAAGAAGGAACCCTAACGTGGAAGGATCTGGACCGCGCGGTAAAAGCCGCTCAACGCGGAAGCCGTGTCGTTAAACAGATTCTGACCTTCAGCCGTCCTTCACAGGAAGGTATCAAGCCAACTGATATTAGTGATGTTGTTCGTGAAACGGTCGATTTTATTAAGGCTTCATTACCAAGAAATATCATGGTCACTGCGAATATACCTGAAGATGCACCTTTGATCATGGCTGACCCTACTCAGATTCATCAGGTCATAATGAATCTGTGCACCAACTCCTTTCAATCGTTGAGGGATAGCGGCGGGCAAATTGAAGTTTCTCTTAGAACCGTAGATGTTGAAGATGAACAAGGTCAGTTTATGCGTGTTAAGCCCGGGAAATATATAGAGTTAGAAATTTCTGATAACGGGCCTGGAATTCCTGTTGAAATATTGGATAAGATTTTTGATCCATTTTTTACAACCAAGGGTAAAGCAGAGGGAACCGGTCTTGGACTTGCTGTTGTGCATGGTTTAATCAAAGGACATGGCGGCGGTGTGACTGTAAACAGTCTGCCAGACGTTAAAACAAGTTTTGAAATATATCTGCCTGTTACGGGACAGCTTAGAAATGTGGATAATACGAGCTATGGTCCCTTGCATCTTGGTCAGGAAAGTATACTTTTTGTTGAGGATGATGAAGATCAGCTTGAAACAACTCCTAGAATCTTAGAAAGTCTCGGATATACTGTTACTGCACTTTCATCACCTGCTGAGGCATTCAGGCAGGTTAGTGTCGCCCCTGATAAATTTGATTTAATTATAACTGACTATGATATGCCGGAAACAAACGGTTTGGATCTTGCCAAAGATATTCAAAATATTGCACCGACAATACCTGTTCTCATTGTATCAGGTAGACGAAATTTTTTAAATGTTGCTTCTGAAGTTAAAAATGTCAGGAAAGTTCTGATGAAACCATATAGTAAAAATATAATTGCAGACGCTATTAGAGAAGTTCTGTTGTCCACGGAGAAAATTGATGGGTAGAATTCTTATAATAGACGATGATGTACAGGTTTGTGAAACAATTCAAAGTCTTATCGTTAGGTCGGGCCATGAAGGAGATTACGCGCAAACATTATCTCGCGGAATGGATAAAGTTGAAACCGGAATTTTTGATCTCGTTTTTTTAGATATATCTTTGCCTGACGGTAATGGTTTAGATTTTCTGTCACGCATAAAGGAATCGTCCGGGCAGCCTGAAGTCATTATTCTTACCGGTAAGGGGGATGATGATGGAGCAGAGCTCGCGATTCAGGGCGGAGCATGGGATTTTCTTGTAAAGCCGTCTTCTATTAAACAGATATCGCTTTCTATGAGCAGGGCACTGGCTTTTCATGCTGAAAAGAAAAACAGAGCTCAGTTAGTTGCGCTTAATTTAGATGATATTGTCGGTAAAAGCCCCGAAATAAAAAGCTGTTATGATCTTATAGCCCATGCGTCCGGATCTGATGCAAACGTGTTGATCACGGGCGAAACCGGGACAGGTAAGGAACTTTTTGCACGTACAATTCATGATAATTCAAGACGTGCCAAAAATAATTTTGTTGTGGTGGATTGTGCCTCTCTAACTGAAAATCTGGTCGAAAGTACTTTATTCGGGCATAAGAAAGGATCATTTACAGGTGCGCAGGCGGATCACAAGGGGCTTATTCATTTAGCGGATAAGGGCACGCTGGTACTTGATGAAGTAGGGGAGATGTCCCTTTCGGTGCAAAAATCTTTTTTGCGTGTGTTACAGGAAAGAACTTATCGTCCGGTCGGTGAAAATAAAGAATTCAAAAGTGATTTCAGATTAATAGCTGCTACGAATAGAGATCTCGAAGCAATGGTTGCCAAAGGAGAATTTCGTCAGGATCTTTTATACCGCATTCAGACTATTCATATAATTTTACCGCCGCTTAGATCAAGAAGCGGAGATATCCGTGAGCTTACTGATTTTTATCTGCGGAGGCTTCGCACTCAGTATGGAGTACCGCCTAAAGTTGCAAATTCTGATTTTTATGATGTTTTAGATAATTATGAATGGCCGGGTAACGTTCGCCAGCTGTTCAATGTCGTAGAGCAGGCTTTTGTTGCAAGCGGTAGCGGGAATACCATTTATGCTATGCATCTATCAGATAATTTGCGAATCAAAATGGCAAAATCTAACCTTAAAAAAACTGAATCCTCTCTAAGTGCAGGTTCTGATAGTCTTGACGAGAATCTAGCACAAGAGGCTGGAAAAAATGATGGATCTATTGAATCCACAGTTTCAGCAGCGGCTTCAGATCTTTTTTCAAGTGAATTGCCCTCACTGAAAATATTTAAAGGTCTTGCGGAAAAGAAATACCTTGAAGAACTGTTACGCAGGTATCATGGTGAAATTTCTGTAATCTTGGATGTTTCAGGGCTTTCGCGCTCACATTTCTATGCTTTGCTCAAAAAATATGAAATCAGTTATTAATTGTTAATTGTGAAATATAATTAGATTCTTAGCTGTCTGTTTTTTAGGATTTGCCCCTGTCTTGTTTTTAGGACAGGGGTTTTTATGTTTTTTTATAGCTGTTTACAAAATCAAATAATAATGTTTTATGTCATTTCTGCATTATTCGGGGAGTTTTATTTTGTGAAAATCAGCTCTCAGTCTGTTTTTTAGGACAGTTGTTGATGAGTTATTACTGTTTTAAGAGTAAATTGTATGTAACTATTTGATTTGTAACACTTTTAATAGATGTTACAGGTTTGGCACAAAACTTGAGTATAGCTTTGGTTGAGTATTCAATCTTATGCCTGCATTCAGGCTCAAAACAAAGTCTAAACTCGATGAGGTTGTTTAATTAAATCTCTAAGGAGCGAAATTAATGGCTAAAATTATGAAAACAATGGACGGTAATACAGCGACTGCACATGTAGCATATGCTATGAGTGATACTGCAGCTATTTACCCCATTACCCCTTCATCCACTATGGGTGAAGTTGCTGAAGAATGGGCTGCGCAGGGTCGCAAGAACATTTTCGGTCAGGTTTTGAATGTTAAACAGCTTCAGTCTGAAGCAGGTGCAGCCGGAGCAGTCCATGGAGCACTTGCAGCCGGAGCTCTTACTTCAACTTACACTGCATCGCAGGGCCTCCTGCTCATGATCCCTAACATGTACAAAATCTCCGGTGAACTTCTCCCCGGTGTTTTTCATGTTTCTGCTCGTGCTCTTGCAGCGCAGGCTCTTTCTATTTTTGGTGATCATCAGGACGTTATGGCTTGTCGTCAGACAGGTTTTGCAATGCTCGCATCCAGTTCCGTTCAGGAATGTATGGATATCGCATTGATTACTCATCTCGCAGCAATTGAATCCAGTGTTCCTTTCATGCACTTCTTTGACGGATTCCGTACTTCTCACGAAATTCAGAAAATTGAAGTTATTGATTATGATGACATGGCTTCTTTGCTTGATTGGGATGCTGTTGCAAATTTCCGTGCAAGAGGCATGAATCCTGAAAATCCTTCTATTCGTGGTACTGCTCAGAACCCTGATATTTACTATCAGACTCGTGAAGCATGTAATCCTTTCTACGATCAGGTTCCTTCGGTTGTCATTAAATGTATGAAGAAAGTCGGAGATCTTACCGGCCGTAAATACAAACCTTTTGACTATGTTGGACATCCTGAAGCTGAAAGAGTTATCGTTGCAATGGGTTCCGGTTGTGAAGCAATCGAAGAAGTTGTAAACCTCCTGATCGCTCAGGGCGAAAGAGTCGGACTTATCAAAGTTCGTTTGTATCGTCCTTTCATCACTGAATACTTCATGCAGGTTCTTCCTGCTACTACTACAAATATTACTGTTCTTGATCGCACAAAAGAGCCTGGTGCTCTTGGTGATCCTTTGTACCAGGATATTTGTACTGCATTCATGGAACGCGGCGAAGCCCCTGTTATTACTTCAGGTCGCTACGGTCTAGGTTCTAAAGAATTTACTCCTAGCATGGTCAAGGCTGTTTTCGACAACATGAAAGCAACCGGTCCTAAAAATCATTTCAATGTTGGTATTGACGACGATGTAACAAATACTTCACTTGAAGTTAGTGCTCATATCGATACAACTCCTGAAGGAACTGTTCAGTGTAAATTCTGGGGCCTTGGAGCTGACGGAACCGTCGGTGCTAACAAGCAGGCTATTAAAATTATCGGTGATAACACTGATATGTACGCACAGGGATACTTCGCTTACGACTCTAAGAAGTCCGGTGGTATCACCATGTCTCACCTGCGCTTCGGTCACAAACCTATTCAGTCCACATACTTGGTAACAAGTGCTGACTTTATTGCTTGTCACAACCCAAGCTACGTTCATCTTTATGACCTGTTGGACGGAATCAAAGAAGGCGGAACCTTCCTGATCAACTCACCTTGGTCAGCAGAAGACATGGAAAAAGAACTTCCTGCTTCCATGCGCCGCACTATCGCTGAAAAGAAACTTAAATTTTACACCATTGATGCTATCAAAATTGCAGCAGGTGTAGGTCTTGGTGGTCGTATTAATATGATCATGCAGACTGCATTCTTTAAGCTTTCCAGCGTAATTCCTTTTGAGCAGGCTGTTGCATTGCTTAAGGATTCCATCAAAAAAGCTTACGGTAAAAAAGGCGACAAAATCGTCAATATGAATACTGCTGCAGTTGATCAGGCTGTTGCAAACCTCGTTGCAGTTAATTACCCAGAGTCTTGGAAAGACCTTGCTGATGCTGAAGTCGCTCTCAATGACGATCCAGAATTCGTATCAGATGTCGTTCGCCCTATCTTGGCTCAGAAAGGTGATAAACTTCCGGTTTCCGCTTTTGAACCTGACGGAATATTCCCTCTGGCTACTTCTCAGTTTGAAAAACGCGGCGTAGCTGTGAATGTTCCTGAGTGGCTTCCAGAAAACTGTATTCAGTGTAACCAGTGTGCATTTGTATGTCCTCACGCTGCTATCCGTCCTGTTCTCGTAGATGATGAAGAACTGAAAGACGCACCTGAAAGCTTCGTAACTGTCGATGCTAAGGGTAAAGAATTCAGCGGTCTTAAATATCGCATGCAGGTTTACTCTCAGGATTGTATGGGTTGCGGTAACTGTGCTGATATCTGTCCTGCAAAGGAAACAGCTCTTGTTATGAAACCTATTGCAACTCAGACTCCTACTGAAATTCCTAACCTGACTTTTGCACAGACTCTTCCTGAAAAAGATGACCTTGCAGCTAGAACTTCTGTCAAAGGCAGCCAGTTCCAGCGTCCTCTCTTAGAGTTCTCCGGTGCATGTGCCGGTTGTGGTGAGACTCCCTACGTCAAAACCCTCACCCAGCTGTTCGGCGAACGCATGATCATTGCAAACGCAACAGGTTGTTCTTCAATCTGGGGTGCTTCTGCTCCTACCACTCCTTACTGCACAAACAAGAACGGTCATGGTCCTTCATGGGGCAACTCACTGTTCGAAGATGCTGCTGAGTTCGGTTTCGGTATTGAAATGGGTATTTCCCATCGTCGTGCAAAACTTGCTGACCTCGTAACTGAAGCTATCAGTGAAGGCGTTCCTGCCGAGCTGGAAGAAGCAATGAAAGGCTGGCTTGAAAACCGCAATAATGCTGCTCTTTCCGAAGAATTCGGTCAGAAGGTTATGCAGGGTCTTTATTCTGCACCTCAGACTGATCTTCTTTATGAAATTGCTGAAATGGAAGATCTGTTCACTAAGAAGTCCTTCTGGGTCTTCGGTGGTGACGGTTGGGCATACGACATCGGTTTCGGCGGCGTAGACCACGTTCTTGCTTCCGGTGAAGACATCAATGTCTTCGTAATGGATACCGAAGTATACTCAAATACCGGTGGTCAGGCTTCTAAAGCAACACCACTCGGATCTATCGCTAAGTTTGCAGCTTCCGGTAAAAGCACAGGTAAAAAAGACCTCGGTCGTATCGCAATGACCTACGGTTATGTTTATGTTGCCAGTGTTTCCATGGGTGCTAACAAACAGCAGTTCCTGAAAGCAATTCAGGAAGCTGAAGCATATCCCGGTCCTTCTTTGATCATCGCTTACGCTCCATGTATCAACCAGGGAATCAAAAAGGGTATGGGCAAAACTCAGCTCGAAATGAAGTTGGCTGTAGACAGCGGCTACTGGCCTCTCTATCGCTACAACCCACTTCTTGCTGAAGAAGGTAAAAATCCGTTCATCCTTGAATCCAAGGACCCTGACGGAACAATTCAGGAATTCATGGCCGGCGAAAACCGCTATGGCTTGCTTGAACGTACTAACCCAGAAGTCTCAAAAAAATATCGTGCGAAAATTGAAAAAGATTACAATGATCGCTACGAATATTTTAAATATATGGCTGCCGCTGGTTCCAGCGAAAGCAAATAAAAGCCTCATTGCTTGCGGGTGGACCTCAGTCCGCCCGCAAGCTCCTTTTTTTCTGTGAAGTTGAAGGTGCTTCGCAGGATTATAAGGGAGGAGTCAGTCAAAAGACTTTAAAAATTGAAATCTTATTGCGCAAATGTGGTCCGATGAAATTGTTTCATCGAAGCGTAATAACAAACTTGGATTTTTTCTGCTTAAGGAGAAAACATGTCTGTAGGAATTCTCGCTCTCGTAGCACTCGTCCCGATTGCTCTCGCTTTGATCTTGATGGTAGGAATGCGCTGGCCTGCGACTAAAGCAATGCCAGTTGCTTGGTTGTCTGCTGTTGTCGGTGCTGTTGCTGTATGGAATCTGCCTGCCGCTTATGTCGCAGCACTTACTGTTCAGGGCCTTATTACCGCTATCGGTATTCTTATTATCGTATTCGGTGCAATTCTTATTTTGTACACACTTCAGTACAGTGGCGGTATGGAAACCATTCAGCACGGTTTTCAAAACATCAGCCGTGACCGTCGTATTCAGGTTTTGATTATCGGTTACTTGTTCGCTGCATTTATTGAAGGTGCCGCTGGTTTCGGTACACCAGCAGCTTTGGCAGCTCCTTTGCTCTTAAGCCTAGGTTTCCCTCCTCTTGCTGCAGTTGTTATGTGTCTGGTTTTCAACTCATTCCCGGTAACATTCGGTGCTGTTGGTACTCCTGTTATTCTGGGTATGAAATATCTGACCACACTTGTTGACGCAGCTGTTCTTGCTTCTGCTCCTGGTGTAAACTTCCATTCAATGGAGATGTTTGATAAAATCGTTGGTCAGTGGTCAACTATCATGCATCTTCCTATGATTTACATTCTTCCTTTGTTCATGCTCGGTTTCATGACTCGTTTCTTCGGTCAGAACAAGAGCTGGAGCGAAGGCTTTGCAGCTTGGAAATTTTCATTATTCGTTTCAACTGTTTTCGCAGTTCCTTACCTTTTCACCGCATGGTTTGTCGGACCTGAATTCCCATCACTCATCGGTGGTCTTGTAGGTCTCGGTCTTGCGATTGTAGGTGCTAAAAAAGGTTTCTGTGTTCCTGAAAAAATATGGGATTTCGGTCCTTCCTCCACTTGGGATGCCGAATGGACTGGTACTGTTTCAGCTGAAAACTCTACTGAATTCAAGGCTCATATGAGTCAGGCTCGTGCTTGGGCTCCTTATATCCTTATCGGTATCATTCTCGTTATTACTCGTATTCCTGACCTCGGACTTAAAGGTCTGCTTGCAGGTGTATCTATTCCTTTCAAAAACATTCTCGGTTTTTCAAGTGTTAATGCTTCCATTCAGTATCTTTACCTTCCAGGTACTATTCCTTTTGCTCTTGTTGCTATTCTTACTATCTTCATTCACAAGATGCCTAGCGACAAAGCCGCAAAAGCATGGAAAGAAGCTATCGCAAAGATGAAGAACCCAACAATTGCGTTGTTCTTCTCCGTTGCTCTGGTTTCCATTTTCCGTGGTTCCGGTATTGCTGATGCAGCACTTAACCCTCACAACTACTTGTCTATGCCTCTTGCATTGGCAGACGCTGTTTCCGGTCTTGCCGGTCAGACATGGCCTATGTTCGCATCATTTGTCGGTGGACTCGGTTCATTTATCACTGGTTCAAACACTGTTTCCGACCTTCTGTTTGCTGAATTCCAGTGGGGCGTAGCTTCAAGCCTTAATATGTCTCATCAGATTATTGTTTCTGCTCAGGCCGTTGGTGGAGCTATGGGTAACATGATCTGTATTCACAACATTGTTGCAGGTTGTGCTGTTGTTGGACTTTCAGGTATGGAAGGTGCTATCCTCAAGCGTACTGTATGGCCTTTCCTTCTTTATGGTCTGATTGTAGGTGTTGTCGCATCTCTCATGACCTTCGTCTTCTTACCTCACCTGTTCTAATTTGTTTTAATACCCGGCCGGAGATATCTCCGGCCGGGTTAAAAAAACAAATAGAAAAGGTTAATTATATACTTATAAAGATTTTAAGACAGGAGCTAACTTAATGTCCAATGCAAAACTGGCAAAAGAATTTGAAAAAATAGTCGGAGCTGGAGGCGTTCTGCATACAGAATCAGACCTGCATTCATATTCTTACGATTCAGCGGTCCTTAATCCTGCTGTTCCTTCACTTGTTATTAAGCCGACTACAACAGCACAGCTTGGACCAGTTACGAGACTTTGTAACGAACATGGCCTTCCTATGACTGTTCGCGGCGCTGGAACCAATCTTTCCGGTGGAACTATTCCTCACCCTGGCGGAGTAGTAGTTCTTACCAACGGCCTTAATAAAATTCTGGAAATCAACGAAGAAGATCTATACGCAGTTGTTGAACCAGGTGTTGTTACTGCACAATTTGCAGCAGAAGTCGCAAAACGCGGTCTTTTTTACCCTCCAGATCCAGGTAGTCAGGCTGTTTCAACTCTCGGTGGTAACGTTGCAGAAAATGCTGGCGGTCTTCGCGGCCTTAAATACGGCGTTACTAAAGATTACGTTATGGGAATTGATTTCTTCGATGTTAACGGTGACCTCATTAAATCAGGATCACGCACAGTCAAATGCGTAACAGGTTACAATCTCGGCGGACTTATGGTCGCTTCTGAAGGAACTCTCGGAGTTTTCAGCAACATTATCTTTAAACTAGTTCCTCCTCCAAAAGCTTCTAAAGCTATGATGGCTGTTTTCGACGATATTGATAAAGCTTCCGAAACTGTTGCAGCAATTATTGCAAACCATATTGTTCCTTGTACTCTTGAACTTCTTGACCACGTAAGTATCAAATATGTTGAAGCTTTCACTAAAGCAGGTCTTCCAACTGAAGCTCAGGCCATTCTTTTGATTGAAGTTGACGGTCATCCTGCTGAAGTTGCTGATGATGCTGAAAAGGTTGTTAATATCTGTAATAAAATCGGAGCTACTTCAGTTCATGCTGCTGAAACCGCAGAAGAACGTGAAAGCCTCTGGTTTGCTCGTCGTAATGCACTTCCTGCTCTTGCACGTGCACGGCCTACAACTGTACTTGAAGATGCAACTGTTCCACGCAGCCAGATCCCTGCAATGATCCGCGGCGTGAACAAAATTGCTGAAAAATATAATATTGCTATCGGAACCTTCGGTCATGCCGGTGACGGTAATCTTCATCCTACAATCCTTTGTGATAAGAGAGATAAGGAAGAATTCCATCGCGTAGAAGAAGCTGTTAATGAAATCTTCGAAGTAGCACTTTCACTTAAAGGAACCCTCTCAGGTGAGCACGGAATCGGAATGGCTAAATCCAAATGGATGGTGAAGGAAACTTCACAGGCTACTCTTGATTACTCTTTGCGTATGAAGAGAGCCATCGATCCTAAGGGAATTCTTAATCCCGGCAAAATCATCGAGGTTAGCTAAATGTCTGACGTTCAAAAATTAGCTAAACAACTCATGGAGTTGGACGACCAGATGGTCGCCTGTATGAAGTGTGGTATGTGTCAGGCTGTTTGCCCTGTTTTTGCCGAAACCATGCAGGAAGCTGACGTAACACGTGGTAAGATTGCTCTTCTAGAGAAACTTGCACATGAATTGATTACTGACCCTGATCAGGTTAATGAAAAACTTAACAGATGTCTGCTTTGCGGATCATGCGCTGCGAACTGTCCAAGCGGTGTTAAGATCATGGACATCTTTATTAAAGCACGCGTTATTGTAACAACTTATAAAGGTTTGTCCTCAACTAAAAAGTTGATATTTAAAGGACTCTTGACCCGTCCTAAGTTGTTCAATTTCCTGACCGATATGAGCGCGAAGTTTCAGGGACCATTTGAAAAAGTTGCTGACAAAGCAGCCGGAACCTCGAGCTGTGCTCTTTTAAACCCTATTATCGGTGAGCGTCATTTTATGCCGCTTTCCAAGCGTCCTTTCAGAAAAGATTACCCAAGTGTTGATACACCACGCGGAGCCAGCGGCCTTAAGGTTGCTTTCTTCCCCGGATGTGTTGTTGATAAAATGTTCCCTCATGTGGGACATGCAGTAATGGACGTCCTCAAATATCATGGCGTTGGAGTTTTCCTGCCTAAAGGACAGTCCTGCTGCGGAATTCCTACTTTGGCTTCCGGAGATCAGGAATCTTTTGTGACGCTGATGAAGCAGAATGTTCAAGCTTTTGAAGACGGCACATTTGATTATCTCGTTACTCCATGCGCAACTTGTACTTCGACTATAAAAGAAACATGGCTTAAAATGGTAGACGATGAAGATCCTATTTTCAAAGAAAAAGTTAAGGATCTTGCTGATAAAGCTATGGATATAAGTGCGTTTTTAGTTGATGTTGTCGGAGTAAGCTTAACAGCAGAGCAGGGCAGTGGTGATAAAGTCGTGACATATCATGACCCTTGTCATCTTGCCAAATCTCTTAAAGTTACTGCTCAGCCACGTTCACTGCTTAAAACGAACGGCAAATATGAGTTTAAAGAAATGAACGAAGCCAATCGCTGTTGTGGTAGCGGTGGTAGTTTTACTCTTTATCATTACGACCTGTCTAAAAGCATTGGTCAGCGTAAAGCTGCAAATGTAAGAGCTGTCGGCGCAGACGTTGTCACAACTTCATGTCCTGCATGTATGATGCAGCTCGGTGATATGCTGTCGCAGTCCGGTGGTGGAATTGAAGTTAAGCATGTTATTGAAATTTATGCAGATGCATTGAAAAAATAGTTTAAAGTAGTCCAGATCTGAAAAACGGTCTGGACTACTTAACAAAAAACCGCTTTTATGGAGTGGTTGGATTTTATCGGGTATGTAGGAAAGTAAAGTTACTTCCGGCCCGTTTGGCTATCATGTTGAACAGTGCGGGTATTGTCTGATCCGGAAAACAGATACCCAACCCCCCGCACGACACACAGGAGTTTTCCAGTGTCTAATAATTTGTATATTACTGCCACCGAAGAGAAAAGCGGTAAATCTGCTATCGCTTTGGGCGTAATGCAATTGCTACTTAGAGACATACAAAATGTCGCTATTTTCAGGCCTATTATCAATGATAATCAGACTGGCTCTCGCGACCATGATATCAATCTTTTGATGAGTTATTTTAATCTTGATATCAATTATGAGGACACCTACGCTTACACTCTTAAAGAGGCTAGAGAGCTGATAAACAGTGGTAAACATTCACTGTTGCTCGAAAACATTCTGAATAAATACAGTAAGCTTGAAGAAAAATTCGATTTTGTCCTTTGTGAAGGAACCGATTTTCAGGGAAAAGACCAGAACTTTGAGTTTGATATCAACGCGGAAATAGCCGCTAACCTCAGTTGTCCGGTTTTGCTTGTTGCAAACGGCAGAGGAAAAACCACAGAAGATATCATTGCTTCAACCCAGCTTGTTATTGATGCTTTGGAAGACAAGGGCGTAGATACCGTTGCTGCTATAATCAACAGAATTTCAGCAACTACGACAGAAATGACTGAAATCGTTTCCGGCATCAAGAGTAATACAAGATGTGCTCAGGACCTGCTTGTTTACGGTATTGCTGAAGACGAAAGTCTCGGTAACCCGAGCATGAATGATGTCCGTAAATGGCTCGACGCTTCTGTTCTTTACGGTCACGGCAGACTTGATACTCTCGTAGACGACTACGTTATCGCTGCTATGCGTATCGGTAACTTTCTGGAATATATCGAAGCCGGAAGCCTGATTATTACACCCGGTGACCGTTCCGATATCATTTTGAGCAGTCTTGCATCAAGACTTTCTACTTCATTTCCAGATATTTCCGGTATTCTTCTTACCGGAGGTTTGCAGCCCAGCCCTAGCGTGCACAGGTTGATTGAAGGGTGGACCGGAGTACCGATTCCTATCCTTTCCGTAAATTCTAATACTTACCGCACTACTCAGATTCTGAGCGAACTTTACGGACGTATTGATCCTGAAGACCAGCGTAAAACAGCTTCTGCACTTGGAACATTTGAAGCACATGTTGATTCAAATGAACTCAGACATCGCCTTGTTTCTACAAAATCAGATAAAGTTACTCCTAAAATGTTCGAGTACAAACTGGTTCAGAAAGCAAAAGCACACAAGCAGTGTATTGTTCTACCTGAAGGTACTGCTGAAAGGGTTCTGCGCGCAGCGGATATTCTTACCCGTCGCGGCGTAGCTGATATCGTTCTTATCGGTAAAGCTGATGAAGTCGGTTCTAAGATTTCTGCTCTCGGTCTTGATATGAATAATGTCAGAATCCTTGACCCTGAATCTTCTCCTCAGTTTGCAAGTTATTGCGAAACTTATTTTAAACTTCGCGAGCATAAAGGTATCCGTATGTCGGATGCTAAAGACAGAATGCTTGATCCTACCTATTTCGGTTCCATGATGGTCCATATGGGTGATGCAGACGGAATGGTTTCAGGTTCTATCACAACAACTGCGCAGACAATCCGTCCTGCTTTTGAGTTCATCAAAACAAAACCGGGAGCATCCATTGTCTCCAGTGTTTTCCTGATGTGTTTGAAAGACCGCGTTCTTGTTTTCGGAGACTGCGCTGTCAACCCCAATCCTAATGCTGAACAGCTGGCTGAGATCGCTCTCAGTTCCGCTCAGACTGCACGTATTTTCGGTGTTGAACCTAGAGTTGCTCTGCTTTCATACTCAACAGGTCAGTCCGGTAAAGGTGCTGATGTTGATAAAGTTAAAGAAGCCGTACGCATTGCGAAAGAACGTGCTCCTGAACTTCTGATTGAAGGACCTTTACAGTACGACGCCGCAATTGATCCAACTGTTGCAAAAACAAAACTTCCGGACAGTCAGGTAGCAGGACGCGCAACAGTGTTCATCTTCCCTGATCTTAACACCGGAAACAACACATACAAAGCTGTACAGCGTTCAGCTGAACAGTCGGTAGCAATCGGGCCTATTTTACAGGGGCTTAACAAGCCGGTTAACGATCTTTCCAGAGGATGTACTGTCCCTGATATCGTTAACACTGTTGCTATCACCGCAATTCAAGCTCAGGCAGAAAAAGGACTTATTTAATGAAGATATTAGTAATTAACGCAGGCAGTTCATCCATCAAATATCAGCTTCTTGATATGGAAGCTGGAAAACCTCTTGCTTCAGGTATTGTAGAACGTATCGGCGACGATATGGGTAGCCTTACTCACAAAGCATTTATGGGAACTCCTAAAGAGTTCAAAGAATCTATTGAATGCCCATTCCCTACTCATAAAGAAGGAATGCACGAAGTTGTCAGACTTCTTACCGACCCTGAAAAAGGTGTTATCAAAGATAGTTCTGAAATTGCCGGAATCGGTCATAGAATCGTTCACGGTGGCGAACTTTTCTCAACTCCTGTTGAAGTTACTGCAGAAGTTCTTCAGGGAATCAGAGATGTTATTCCTTTGGCTCCATTGCACAACCCCGGTCATGTTATCGGGATTGAAGTTGCAACGGAACTTTTTCCAGGTGTAAGACAGGTTGTCGTTTTTGACACTGCTTTCCATCAGACAATGGAACCTAAAGCATTCATGTACGGTATTCCTTACGAATATTACGAAGAGTTCGGTCTTCGTCGTTACGGCGCACATGGAACTTCTCATAAATATGTTGCTCGTGAAGCCGCTAAAGTTCTCGGTAAACCTCTTGAAGAGTGCAATCTTGTTACTGTTCACCTTGGTAACGGAGCTTCGCTTTCCGCTGTTAAAAACGGAAAATGCATAGATACTTCCATGGGACTCACTCCTCTTGGCGGTATCATCATGGGAACACGCTGCGGCGATATCGACCCAGCCGTTGTCGGTTTTATCTCTGAGAAAAAAGGCATGAGTGCGGCTGACGTTGTTAAAATGCTTACCAACGAAAGCGGACTTAAAGGTATTTGCGGTTCTAACGATCTTCGCGATATTCATGCCCGCATTGAAAAGGGTGACGAACGCGCAGAATTGGCTCTTGATATGGCAACTCATAGAGTTCGTCAGTTCATAGGCTCTTACTTCTTCGAACTCGGCAAAGTAGATGCAATCATCTTCACAGCCGGAATCGGTGAAAATGATCCTGTTTACAGAGCTAAATCCTGTTCAGATCTCGAAAACTTCGGAATTGTCATGGATTCTGACAAAAACTTGAACTGGGATAGAACCCCATCTGCAATCAGTGCCGATAGCAGTCCTGTTAAAGTTTTAGTCATTGCAACAAATGAAGAGCTCGAAATTGCTAACGATACTGTTGCAGTTCTTGGATTGTAGCAGATAATATTAGAATAAATCCGGTGTGTGGAGTGAATCTGCGCACCGGAGTAGTTGTAAGGTTCGGGCCGTTCCGCTTGTGGAACGACCCGATTAACATACCCCAGATCAGACTGTGGAAGGGCTGAGTGCTGCAATCGAGTGGAATCGACGCTGTATTACTCTGGGATTGCCAATGGATATTACAAAGTAGTGTACCCTTTGACCGTGGAGAAAAAATGACAGTCGATAATGGAAATGTCAAACTTTTCACTGAAAAAGCTGGAATAGCGTCTGCCGTTGTTTCAGAAGTGTCCTCTCTTGAAGAGGCGTTTCAGTATACAATTGATCTTTGTGGCAAGAAAGAAGCTTGTAAACTTCTTGTCTCAGGCTGCGAAGAAGGTCTTTCTTCTAAAGCCGGTGAACTTTGCGAAGCAAAAATCGGAAAAACCATAGCCGCGCCTGCTTTAAGCAAAAAACAGTTTTCTTCTCTGGAAAAACTCTGTTCAGAGAATGGTTTTGTTCTATTAAAAGACGGAATGCGTAAACACCTTGGTGGAATTGACATCGGTTTTTCCTTTGTCGATCACGGTATCGCTGAAACAGGTACTCTTGTGCTTAACTGCCGCAGTGAAGAATTGAGAATTGCAACTATGGTCAGTGAAATTCATGTTGTCGTTCTTCCTAAATCTAAGATTGTAGCTGATTCTTATGACTTGGAATCTTTTATGGAAGAATGCATGAAAAAGGCTGATTACACATCTTTTATTACCGGACCAAGCCGTACAGCGGATATTGAACGTGTTCTTGCTATAGGTGTACATGGACCGCTGGAACTTCATATTCTTCTTCTGGAGGGCGTATAATGCAGGACGCGACTAGCTTTAAAGAGTACAAAGATCAGATCGATGAGGCTTTAGGGAATGACTTTTTGCGCACCGCAATGGATAAATTTGCCATTGCTTACCGCACCGGCAGAGCCAATGCTTTTGCAAGTATCGACGATAAGGCATTAATAAAAGAAATCGCTGATGCAAAGGATTGTGCTGCTCAGAATATTGATGCACTTTATGCTCAGTTCAAAGAAGAAGCTGAAAAGAAAGGTGCTGTCGTTCATTTAGCTAAAGATGCCCAAGAAGCAAATGAAATAATCGGACGTATTGCTCTTGCAGAAAAATGTAAGACTATAGTTAAGTCTAAATCTATGACTGCTGAGGAAACTCTTCTCAACCATCATCTGGAAGATCTCAATCTTCAGGTTATTGAGACTGACCTTGGTGAATGGATTATTCAGCTTCGTCATGAAGGCCCAAGCCACATGGTTATGCCTGCTATTCATCTTTCCCGCCATCAAGTAAGTGATTTATTTACTGATGTTACCGGTAAAAAACAGGATGACGACATTCAGAAGCTTGTAAAAGTTGCTCGCCGTGAACTTCGCCAGAAATTCACGGAAGCTGATATGGGTATTTCCGGCGGTAACTTCGCAATTGCCAAATCAGGAACAGTAGGTATCGTTACTAATGAAGGTAACGCAAGGCTCGTTACAACATTACCTCGTGTTCATGTTGCTCTGATGGGACTTGATAAACTCACACCTAATTTGCATGACGCTTTGCGTGTTCTGAAAGCTCTGCCTCGTAATGCAACAGGTCAGGCTATCACATCTTATGTTACCTGGGTAACCGGTGCTAACGAGTGTGCAACTGCTGAAGACAGCACAAAGAAAGTTCACTTTGTCTTCCTTGACAATGGCAGACGCGCTCTTGCAAAAGATCCTCTATTTTCTCAGGTTCTGCGCTGCGTACGTTGCGGTGCATGTGCCAATGTCTGTCCGGTTTATCGCATGGTCGGTGGACATAAGATGGGTCATATCTATATCGGAGCTATCGGCCTCATTCTCACGTACTTCTTCCATGGAACTGATAAAGCTAAAAACCTTGTTCAGAACTGTATTAACTGCGGAGCCTGTAAAGAAATTTGCGCAGGCGGAATAGATCTTCCAGGCCTGATCAAAGAAATTCACGCTAGAATTCAGGACGAAGAAGGCCATCCTCTTACTTCTGCATTGCTCGGTAAGATGATGAAAAATCGTAAACTGTTCCACAAATTCCTGCGCATTGCAAAACATGCTCAGAAACCTGTGGCAGGTAAAGATGGATTCATCCGTCACCTTCCAATGATATTTGCTCCTAATCATGACTTCAGAGCTCTCCCGACCGTTGCTAAGGTTCCTTTCCGCGATATGTGGGATAAAGTTAAACCTGCAAAGGTTGCTAATCCTAAGCATAAAGTAGCTATCTTCTCCGGCTGTGTGCAGGATTTCGTTTATCCTGAGCAGTCTGTAGCCACAGTTGAAAGTATGAGAGGAAAGGATATCGCTCTTGAGTTCCCTATGGATCAATCCTGCTGTGGACTTCCTTTGCAGATGATGGGTGAAAAAGAAGCATGTAAAGATGTCGCAATTCAGAATATGGAAGCTTTCGAAAATTCTGACTGTGAATACATTTTGACCATGTGTGCTTCCTGTGCATCGCACCTCAAGCACAACTATCCTAAAATGCTTGGACATGATCCTAAATACGCGATTCGCGTTCAGGAATTTGCTGATAAAGTTATCGATTACAGTTCCTTTATGAATGATGTTGTCGGTGTCAGTGAAGATGACTTCCTTGATTCAAAAGGTAAAAAAGTCACTTATCATGCACCTTGTCACCTTTGCAGAGGGCTTGAAGTAAAAGACGCTCCTCGTGAGTTGATGGTTAAAGCCGGACTAGACTACATCGAATGTGCTGAAGAAGAAGTCTGTTGTGGATTTGGCGGAACATATTCAGTTAAGTTCCCTAAAGTTTCTGCACAGCTGCTTGCTAAGAAAATGAATAATATCAAAGAAACCGGCGCAGATATTCTGCTTACTGACTGTCCAGGTTGCGTTATGCAGCTTCGTGGTGGTGCTAAGAAGAATGGACTTAATGTTGAAGTTCACCACATATCTGAACTGATATCTGAACGTAGAAAATAGTTAATACAACAAATCAGCTGCCACGCTAAAAGCGTGGCAGCTGATTTTATAAAAATTTTATAGTTGCGGCATGTAAATAACATTGCCTCCTTATCCGGTACTTTCACCTCGCAACTGAAATAAATCGGTTACCTGTCGCACTGCTCAGGCTTTTCCATTCGCTCGCCCGATGGAAAAGCCTTTTTTTAAATAAAAACTAGGGAATATTTATTATATAATTGTAATTATATTATGGACATTATTTTAAGATTTATTTTGCTACTCCATAATCTTTTTAAGAACTATTTTTTTTTGGATTATTACTATAAAATTAGCTAACGTATTATCTACATTTTCAATTTAATATGGCTCTGTTCTAAAGTTAGATAGTATAAGGAGAATGACATGTTAAAAAATTTATCAATCGGTGGCAGATTTCTTGTACTGCTAGTAATTATGTTTTTATTTATAATCTTGAGTGGTGCAATGTTTTTTATTCAGACTCAGGATATTTCTGAATACGGAGTTGATGAGATTCAAAAGGTTATGCTCACTGAGGAGAAAGCTAAAATTGAGGTTGCAACTAAAACCATTGCATTATCGCTTGGAGAAGAGTTGCAAGGTGTTCCCTCTCTTGATGAAAAAATAGAATTTATAAGAAAAGCAATTGATAAAATAAGATTTGAAAAAGATAAATCAGGATATTTCTTTGTTTACAAAGGAACAGTTAATGTCGCTTTGCCAACAAAAAAGGAAGCGCAAGGAAAGGATTTAGGAAAAGTTAAAGACAAAAACGGAGTATTATTTGTTCAGGAATTAAACCGTGCCGCTCAGGGCGGAGGCGGGTTTGTAACATATGTTTTTGATAAACCAGGAAAAGGTATTCAGCCTAAATTAGGCTATGCAGAAATGATTCCGGGCACTGATATGTGGATTGGAACAGGTGTCTACATTGATAACATTGAAGAAGCTAAAGCCAGTATCAGTGGTGTGATGATAAGCCAGGCTGAATCTGGTACTATTAGAATTGCGCTTGTCATCGGGGCTGTTTTAGTCTTTTTTGTTTTACCACTTTGTTTGTTCATGACTCGTTCTGTTGTTCACCCGCTTAATGAAGCAACCGATGCCGCAACTAAAGTTGCTTCCGGTGATCTTGGCGTAAAACTGAGTCCTAAAGGTAGAAATGAAATTTCTACTTTACAGAATGCGTTAAATTCTATGGTTGTTACTCTTTCATCTAATCTTAAAGATATTGAAGCGAAGAGCGCAGAAGCTGCAGAGCAGACCCGTGTCGCCAAGTTGGCAGCCAAGGAAGCGAACGAAGCTCGTGCTGCAGCTGAAGGTGCGAAGAAAGAAGGGATGCTTGCCGCTGCTACCAAGCTTGAATCTGTTTTGCATAATATTGTAGATATTTCAAAAAATGTTGAAAAGAGCACTCATGAAATAATGACCGGAAGTGATTTTCAAAAGCAGTGTATTGCGGAAACAGCCGCAGCAATGGAAGAGATGACAGCTACTGTTCTTGAAGTTGCCAGAAATGCTTCTGAAACGAATAAAGACACTGAAGATACAAAAAATAAAGCATCTGAAGGACAGCAGGTTGTTCAAGGGACCATCGAGTCCATGGTCGGTATTCAACAGCAGACAAATGACCTTGGTGAGTTGATGGATAAACTTAATACTCAATCAACTGATATTGGAAATGTTATCGGTGTAATTAACGATATTGCCGACCAGACCAATTTGCTGGCTCTCAATGCTGCAATTGAGGCTGCAAGAGCCGGAGAAGCCGGGCGCGGTTTCGCGGTCGTAGCTGACGAAGTTCGTAAGCTGGCGGAAAAAACTATTGGCGCAACAGACGAAGTTGAGAAAAGTATCGCTTTGATTCAGCAACTGGCTAAGCAGAATATTTTAGGTATGCAAAGCGCAGTTGAAGCAATCAGCGGAGCCACAGACCATTCAAGGGCTTCAGGGACCGTTCTTGCAGAAATTGTTAAACTTGCCGGTAACGCTGCTGGACAGGTCCAGTCTATAGCCACAGCAGCGGAAGAGCAGTCTGCAACGTCCGAAGAAATTAACCGAAGTATAGCTGAGATTGACTCTATGACTGAGGATAATGCTAAAAACAGTATGCGTGCAGCAGAGGCCGCAAAGGATCTTTCCGGTGAAGTTGACGCACTAGTTGCTCTTGTTGAAGAATTACGTAAGTAATTATGAAATATTTTTTTTGAGTGTATTGGCACTCAAAAGAGCAAGGGCAAATAGGTGAGCGGTTGTTTTTAGTACTGACGTAGTAATCAATTAAGGGAGAATTCAGTGATTAAGCATATTGTTATGTGGACCTTGAAGGATGAGGCTGAAGGCGGAACTTCCGCTGAAAATGGAATCAAGATGAAACAAATTCTTGAAAATCTGTCTGGCAAAATAGATGAATTAAAACATATTGAAGTTAGTGTAGATGTTTTTGCAGCGATTCCTGACTGCAACGTAGTTCTTTATTCAGAATTTGAAACAAAAGATGATCTTGATGCTTATCAGGTACATCCGCTTCATCAGGCATGTGTTGCTTTCATAAAGCAGGTTGTCGCATCAAGAAATGTTATAGATTATGTGATTTAAGTAATTATAAATTTGATTTTTAAGAGCTGGGAGTTAAATAACTTCCAGCTCTTTTTTTTGTATATTTTTTTTAAATAACTATGACAAAGCAATACTGTCGTGTATAGTTATAGTACGTATTGGTGTAAGGTCTGTAATTTAATCAGATTGGTTATGGTAATGTAATTTTTTATAGGGGAGGATCCTATGCTGAAAAATCTTTCTATCGGATCCCGGTTTTTTCTATTGCTTTCATTGATGGTAGTGTTTGTGATTGTCACCGGAGTTCTTTTTCTAGGAGCTATCCGCGAGATCACAGCATACGGAGTAAGTGAGACTCAAAATGTCATGCTTGAAGACCAGAAAGAGAAGCTTCACGTTGCAATTGAAAGTATGGCCTTATCAATGGGGCAAGAATTAAAGGTTCTTAAGAGTGAAGATGAACAGTTGGAGTTCATCCGTTCCGCAGTAGATCCTGTCAGGTATGAAAAAGATAATTCCGGCTACTTTTTTGTATATAAGGGTACTGTAAATATGGCAATGCCCCCCAATAAATCCTTGCAAGGTAAGGATTTAAGCGGATTAAAGGATCAGAACGGACTTTTCCTTATTCGGGAGTTAGCCGATGCTGCTCAAAATGGAGGAGGCTTTGTTACTTATTATTTTGAAAAGCCGGGATCTGGAGTTCAACCGAAGATCAGTTATGCACAGATGATTCCAGGAACAGACATGTGGATCGGGACAGGAGTGTACTTAGATAACATTGATATTGAAAAGGCGCGCATTAGCGGCGTGATGAATGAAAGCGCTAATTCTATTACCATGAAAATCGTAATAGGGGCCAGCGTGGTTTTTTTATTATTAATATTACCATTAAGTCTCTACCTTATCAGAACTATCGTTGCACCGCTGCGTGAATCAACAGATGCGGCAACTGCAGTAGCAGACGGTAATCTTGAAGTAAGTCTAAATCCGCAGGGTAGAAATGAAATATCAACTTTGCAACTGGCATTAAATTCGATGGTTTTAACTTTGTCAGAGAATATTAACAGCATTAAATTTAAGGAAGCTGAGGCGCAGGAGCAGACTGCGATTGCACAAAAGGCCGCGGCTGAAGCTCAGGAAGCCACTAAACGGGCCGAAGGAGCAAAGAAGGAAGGGATGCTGGCCGCCGCAGAAAAATTGCAGGCTGTTATTGATCGTGTTTCAACAATTACTGATGAAGTCACCTGTAGCGCAGACGAAATTTTGCGCGGGAGTGAGTTTCAAAAGCAGAGAGTCGCCGAGACTGCCACCGCAATGGAAGAAATGAATGCGACAGTTCTTGAAGTTGCCAGAAATGCTTCCGAGACAAGTCAGAGCTCTGAGAAATCAATGAAAAGAGCAAGTGAAGGTGCTGGAATGGTTCAAGATACCATTGTTGCTATGACAGATATTCAGGGCAGAACTTCAAGACTGAAGGAAACAATGGAGCAACTAGACAAGCAATCTGTAGAAATAGGAAATGTGCTTGGTGTTATCAATGATATTGCCGACCAGACAAATCTTCTCGCACTTAATGCTGCTATTGAAGCGGCGCGAGCAGGGGATGCTGGAAGAGGGTTTGCAGTTGTTGCCGATGAAGTCCGTAAACTAGCTGAAAAGACAATCGGTGCAACAGATGAAGTTGAGAGCAGTATAAATTCTATTCAGCGATTAGCGCGTGAAAATGTTAAGGGTATAGATGAAACAGTTACTGCTGTAGAAGAAGCTACGGAGCTTTCAAGAAATTCAGGAACTATGCTTGCTGAAATTGTTGAGCTCGCGAAAAACTCTGCTGACCAGATTCGGTCAATTGCAACCGCAGCTGAAGAACAATCCGCAACGTCTGAAGAAATAAATCGAAGTGTCGGAGAAATTGACGCGATGACTGAAGAGAATGCGAAAAACAGTCAAGTTGCATCGTCAGGAACACAACATCTGTCTGAAGATGTTAGAGAATTACTTGACCTTGTTGAAGAATTAAAGCGTGGGGATTAGCACGCTCTGATTAATTGCTCAGTCTATAATTTGATCGAAATTTTTTATAAATTCAACCTACCCCGAAGGAGGTGCTTATGAGTTGTGACCAATTATTAATCGCTCGGGAGTTCCTTTCAAAGGAGTTGAATTTGCAATCGGAAAATTTAGATGATTTCATGAAAGAAATTGTTGATTCTTTACACTTGCAGCTGGATAGTCTTGATGAAGCAATTGATGATGGAGATTTTGAATCTATAATTGTCCATGCTCATACCCTTAAGGAAAGTCTCGGTAATTTAGGACTTATAGAGATGAGTATGCTTGCAGATTGTATTGAGAAAGACGCTAAAGGCACGGCTCCGGTATATCTGGGTTGCCATTTTATGTGGCTTAGAAAAGAACTGTTATGCTTATTTCAGAATGGGTTATATTAATAAATAAATGCCCTGCTGATATTTCGGCAGGGCATTTATTTATTATGCGTTCAAAAATCTTACAACGCGGCTTTCAGACCATAGCTGTTTTTCCTGCGGCAGGTCCGTAAAACCTACATGTCCTCCATATTGAGGAATTTGAAGCGACAGATAGTTGTTGTTTCTGGCTTCCGAAATCGGGTAGCATTCAGGAGAAAGAAACGGGTCGTCCTGTGCGTTTAAAATAAGAGTAGGGACTTTAATTTTATTTAAAAACTGTTTGCATGACGATTTATTATAGTAGTCGGCAGCGTCTTTAAATCCATTAAGCGGAGCTGTGTAACTATTGTCGAAATCAATGAGGTTTTTAACGGAAGGCAATGCATTGAGCGGGAAAAGATCTGGAAATTGTCTGTGTTTACTAAGGACCTTTTTTTTGAGTGATCGCAAAAAGTATTGGCTGTAAATAAAGTTCGATTTCTTGCAAAGCTGCCTGGCAGCTGTAAGCAGGTCACAAGGAACAGATATTCCGATTGCACGTGTAACATTTTCAGGGATCAGATCAGGGTTTTCACCTAAGTATTTTAACACCTGATTTCCGCCCATGCTAAACCCGATAAGAGCTGCATCATCATAGATTCCGTGATTAAGCCCGTACTCAAGAACAGTGTGAAGATCCTTTGTATCACCACTGTGATACATCTGCGGCTTTCTGTTCATTTCGTAACTGCACCCGCGAAAATTGTAGGTAATGCAATCCCAGCCGGAGAGAACCATGGCCCTGGCCATTCCAAGCACGTAGTGTCTACGTGAGTTGCCTTCGAGTCCATGGGCTATTACTGCCAGTCTGGTGCTGCCTGCCAAATGCCAGTCTATGTCTAAAAAATCCCCGTCGGGAGTGTCGATTCTTCTTCTTATAACAGGTGGCAGGCTTACTTTTCTGAAAAGTCGCGGAAAAATAGTTTGAAGGTGGCCTGACTGGAGAGGAAATTTAGGTTTAAAGGGAGGGGGCTGCAATAAGGGCATTTGGTAAAAATATCCATCCTTGGCTTGCCGCTGCAAACCTGATTTTAATGTTAGGTAAAGTGAAAACGGAATCTATGTATAAAGACTATACCTAGGATTGGTCGCTGTCAAAAGTAGAAATGAAGAAATTTTGATTATTTGTCATGTACTATTTTACAGAAACAGCAATTTCAGCCCGATGAGTATCAGGACAATACCACCGACGAGTTCTGCCGCATGGCTGTACCGCGAAGCTTTGGAAAATTTCTTTCCTAACTGAATACCTGTTGCGGTTAATACCAATGCGGTAATACCAATTAAAACAGACGGTATTACAATGGGATAGTCCATGATGGAAAAGGAGAGACCAACCGCAAGAGCGTCAAGGCTTGTAGCAACAGATAGAAAAATTAATGATAATCCTTTGGTCGGATCTTTTTTTACATCGCACGAGTCTTCATGTTGAAAAGACTCAAGAATCATTTTCCCGCCTATAAAGGAAAGCAGAATAAATGAAATCCACGGCGCGTATGTCTCGACTAATGTTTTTACAGCAAGTCCGGCGGCCCAGCCTATCAGCGGCATGAGTGCTTGAAAAAGTCCGAAGTGAAACGCGAGCCTGAAAGTCTGTCGTTTGCTGACTTCCGGCATGCAAAGTCCGCATGCAACGGCAATTGTAAAAGCATCCATTGCAAGAGCTATGGATATGATAATTATTTCATAAAAAGACATGCTGACTTTTTCCTAAGTTTATTCATTCGAGTTGATTTATCAAGAGCAGGGATATCTATCCGGCATATGCTGTTTTGTTAAGTAAAAACTAATGGAAAAAACTGGAAATAAATTTAAAAAAAGCCCGGAACAAGGTTAAAATATCTTGTTCCGGGCTGATTGCAAGCTGTTAATTAAATCCCAGGGACAGGAAATTTTGAACAGAAAGATTCAATTTCGTGCTTAGTCTGTTTTGCAAGATCAGACTTGTCCGGATTTTTCAGAGTCTTAATTATCCATCCGGCAAGTTGAGACATGTCTTCTTCTTTCATGCCGCGTGTTGTTGCTGCCGGAGTTCCGATTCTGATTCCGCTAGGTTTCAGCGGCGGGTTAGGATCATCTGGAATAATCTGTTTATTAGTAGTGATAGAGACTGAATCCAGCAGCTCTTCTGCCAGTTTCCCGTCAATACCGAAACTTTTTTGTGTATCAACAACCATCATGTGATTATCAGTTCCGCCGGTCACGAGACTGGCACCTGATTTAGTTAATTCGGCGGCAAGTGTTTTTGCATTGTTCAGAACCTGCAATCCGTATTTGTGGAAATCAAGTTCAGCTGCTTTTTTTAAAGTGATGGCGATACCTGCAATAGTATTCATGTGCGGACCGCCTTGCAAACCGGGGAAGACTGCTTTGTCAATTTTTTGCGAAAATTCTTTTTTACATAGAATCATACCGCCGCGCGGTCCCCGGAGCGATTTATGCGAAGTTGTGGTAACAATATCAAACCCGAAGTCAAAAGGATTCAGCATTACGTCGGCGGCAACAAGCCCGCCATAGTGCGAGGCATCTGTCATGGTTATAGCTCCGACTTCATCTGCAATTTTTTTAAATGCAGCATAATCCAGATCACGTGGATACGATGTGTAACCGCACAGAATCATTTTTGGTTTATGCTCAAGTGCTGTTTTGCGAAGTTCATCAAAATTTATGCTGCCGTCTACGGGATCAGTTTTATAGCGGATGAAATTAAATAGCTTGCCCATAAAGGAAACAGGCGCGCCGTGGGTGAGATGACCGCCATGTGAAAGGTCCATTGCTAAAATTGTATCACCCGGTTCAAGCAGGCCGAGGTATACAGCCTGATTCATTGGTGAACCTGAGAGCGGCTGAACGTTTGCGTGTTCACATCTAAATACTTCTTTGGCTCTTTCGCGGGCAATTTCTTCGACTATATCAGTGTATTTTTGACCGCCATAGTAGCGTCTGCCGGGATAACCTTCAGAATATTTATTGGTGAAAACACTGCCTAGCACGCCAAGTACTTCAGGGTAGGTATAATTTTCGGACGGGATAAGTTCGATGCCGGCGCGCTGTCTGTGCTCTTCGCCTTCGAGAGCAGCAAAAATGTCGGGGTCTGATTTTTGGAGAAGGTCGCGATATGAATTCATGGGCAACTCCTTGTTTGTTCCCCTTGTTAAGAGGAAAGGATGCACGTCGTATGACGCGGCCCAGGCGAGCGGCAGGAAGCTGATTCCGTGTTTCCTCGTGGTTATCCACTTAAGTTCGCCAGTTGCACGGAATGATTTTTTAAAACAGCAGGCCTAAGAACTATCAACAGAAATTATTCTTGTAAACAGTTTTTAGGCCTGCAAATTTTTAGACTGCGCCTAATTTATATCTAATGCGTAAAATGCCATCTTCATAACTATGTGAAACCATATTGAATTCACCTATTTCGCTGGTGCTATCAACGTGTTCGCCTATGCAGGGACATGCATCAAAATCACCTATTTTAATGATTCTTACGCTGTCCACTTCTTCAGGAAGTCTTTCCAGATTGAATCTTTCTTCAGCTTCTTCCAGAGTGATGAGATCTTCGGTTACTGCAAGATTTGCGGAAATTGCAGCGTTAAGAGTCATTTCAATTTCACGCGCTTCTTCGTCGGTCATGCCGCGTTTGTATTTGTAATCGCATTTAGATTTTTTCTTGTTGATGTGCGCGCTGAAACAACGTCCACATTTGAATTTGCGATCCATTGCTGCGTTTAGCATATGTTCTGCCGAGTGCATTCTTGGCTGGTAATCTTTTGCCATGATAAATCCCTTCTACTAACTAAGCGTTAGTTTTATTTTTTTTAAAATTTATGTGATGAGTAAATATTCATTAAGACTGAGGGGGTAAAGCAAGTGCGATTTCTTACGCTTTTACCGGATAGCCAACAGGTCTGAACACTATTTAAAATAGGGTTGCTTTACAAGAGGAATAAATTTTATTTTTGCGGTGAGATTTGTTTATGCCCTAGGTGGAAGCAAAGAGAAGAAGGAGACGCTTGTCAGCGGGGTGCGTCTCCAGATTCTCTTTTACAGGGGGAGGAAGAGACCAAGTCTGCAGCAATAATGTACATTGCCGGGGGAGGTAGAACTAGTTTCTTCGGTTTTCATAAAAGGTGGGACCCTTTTTTAGAAATATATAAATTACCATGAATGATTGTTTTTAAGTGAGAACTGAAATATTGCTTTCAAATTAAGAATATGTGTATACGAATTTTAAAAAGGTGTCAAAATAAAGATAATAATAAACTTTAAATATGCTTAATTTGGCGTGAAATATTATCTGGGTAGAACTGTAAAGCTTTAAGATTGTTTAAACTTTGTGATCAAAAATTATTTATATTTTACCCCTTAAAATACCCGACCAAAGCCTTGCTAAGCCCATTTAACAATGGCGTATCCACACTCCAAGACTGCCAATACATCGGAACAGAAACCCGCACTTCTGGAAGAAGATCAATGAGTTTTCCGGTTTCAAAATCATCGCCGATTTGAGATTCTGCTACCATTCCATAGGCAAATTCACGGCGAATAACTTCTACAAATGGCTCTGATGAAGGAACGTAAAACATTGGATGTGTGATTGTTTTTCTAGGGAAAACAATATTTAGCATCCGTTTATGGGCTACATCTTTACGATTGAATATGACGGCTGGAGCTTTTGAGGCGGCCTCCTGCGTAAAGCCGCTTTTAAACCATTTATCCCGAAAATTCGGCGTACAAACGCATAAATAATCTATGGTTGCGAGGTATTCTTTTTTACAGCTTTTTAATGTCTTGGAACTTGTTCCAATGCATCCGACAACTTCCCCGCGTTTAAGCAGTTCATGTGTCTGTGTTTCATCGTCAACATAGAGATCAAGCAGGACACTGTTTTCCCGTAGAAAATCACCTAGTGCATCAAACAGCCAAGTTGCCAGAGTATCAGCGTTCACCCCAAGCGGTATGCTGATAAAATCATCTGGATCATTAAGCCCCGTTTCTTCCGCCAGACTATCTTCCATGAGCCGTACTTGCCGCAGATGTTTAATAAGTTTGCGTCCGGCCTGCGTAGGTTCCGGCGGTACAGAGCGAACTATCAGTATTTGGCCAGTTTGTTCCTCAAGAGCCCGTATGCGCTGAGATACTGCCGATTGAGTGAGATTCAGCTTGGCAGACGCTTTATCGAATCCGCCTTCTTCTATTACCGCGGTGAGTGCTTCTAAAAATTTGTAATCGAGCATGTACTGAGTATAAGCAAAATTAATAATAAATGAAAATATTTAATTTTACTAATTTAGACCTGATGCATAAGGTCTTCTTAACTTGAACAAAGGAGATTACATATGTCTATGATACTTCCATATATGCAGGGATTCGGAACCGGGGCAGGGTTGATTGTTGCGATCGGTTCTCAGAATGCCTTTGTGTTGACGCAGAGCATTAAAAAGAATCATCACTTAAAAATATGTTTGGTGTGCGCGCTGTGTGATGCTGTGCTTATTATGCTTGGCGTGTTTGGCGTAGGAGATCTTGTGGCATCAAATCCAATGCTTCTCAAACCTGCCGCATGGGGTGGAGCTGTATTTCTTGCTTGGTATGGGATCGGTTCTTTCAGGTCTGCAATTAAAGGCGGTAAGCTTGAAACTGAAGAAGGAGCAGTTTCAGGGCTACGCTCAATTCTTTTATTGACTCTTGCCATGACTTTGCTGAACCCGCATGTGTATTTGGACACAGTCGTAATGCTTGGCTCTATGAGCGGACAGTATTCAGGTGATGGTCGTTATTTCTTCGGATTCGGAGCTATTACAGCATCATTTATCTGGTTTTATACTCTGGGCTTCGGGGGGCGCGCATTGGCGCCCCTATTTAAAAAGCCTGTTACATGGCGAGTACTGGATAGCATTGTTGGCGTAACCATGTGGCTTATCGCCTTCAATCTTGCCCATAAAGCTATGAGTATATGATCATGTAAAGCCCGCGATGAATTAAACCAAAAGAGCTTTTACTTCATCGCTTGATTTAGCTGTAAGAGCTTTTTCAGCCAGAGCACGGCAATCATTCATGTGAACGTTGCGGATAGCTTCTTTCACACTGGGGATAGCCGGACCGTTCATGCTAAGTTCATCAAGGCCGAGTCCTAACAGTAACGGCGCAGCCTTGCTGTTTCCTGCCAGCTCTCCGCACATGCCTACTTCAATTCCGGCAGCTTTAGCGGCGTTGCAGGTCATTGCTACCATGCGCAGCACCGCCGGATTAAGATTGTCACACAGTTTCGAAACTGAACCGTTACCGCGATCCGCAGCCATTACATACTGAGTCAGGTCATTTGTTCCTATGCTGAAAAAGTCGCAAATGGCAGCCAGCTTGTCAGCCATTGCAACGGCAGATGGAACTTCAATCATGATTCCTGTCTTAACTTTATCAGCAATCGTCAATCCTTCGCTGATAAGTTCATCACGGACCTTCGCTTGAAAATCCAGAACAGATGTAAGCTCGTCCACATCTGAAATCATAGGATACATAATCCAGATATTTTCGGTGGTTGCGGCTCTAAGAAGGGCGCGTAGCTGGGTGCGGAACAGTTCAGGGCGTGCCATACAAAAACGTACGCCGCGTTCACCAAGGAACGGGTTGTCTTCTTTCGGAGTATCTAGATATTTAACAGGTTTGTCCCCGCCGATGTCCAGTGTGCGGATAATAACGGGGCGGTCCTGCATGGCTTTGGCAGCTTCAACATATGCTGCAAACTGTTCTTCTTCGTCAGGAGCAGCTGTTCTGTCTTGAAATAGAAACTCGGTACGGAAAAGACCGACACCTTCAGCTCCGTATTCCAGAACTCGGGGAGCGTCGGAAGGGATTCCAATGTTCCCCATAACCATAATCTCAGTTCCATCCAAAGTTTTTGCCGGAGCGGCTCCTTTGGTCTTGGCTTCTTCACATTCTGCCAGCCATGTAGCTCTTTTCTTTGCAGTTTCATCTTTAACAGACTGGTCCGGATCAATCCAGACTTTACCTTCAAAACCATCAAGAGCGATGATTTTTCCGTTTGTAATCTGCTGAATGGATTCTCCTGCGCCGATTACAGCAGGAATACCCATGGAACGGGATAAAATAGCCGCATGGGAGGTTATACCTCCGATTGCAGTGATCACCCCTAAAACTTTTTTAAGATCAAGACCTGCAACATCAGAAGGAGAAAGGTCTTCAGCCACTATGATGGATTCTTCTTTAAGGTGAATCGCCTGTTCGGTTACACCTGTCAGAATACGCAAAACTCTCCCTCCGCAGTCAATAACATCTGCCGCGCGGGCCTGCATATATGGATCATCAAGACTGCGAAAATCAGCCGCCATGCTGTCCATGACTTCAAACCATGCAAAGTCTGCGTTAATATTTTGTTCTGAAATTGCAGATGCAGCTTTATCGCGCATGTCCTGATCGCTAAGAATCAGTGCATGAACTTTGAAAATAGCCGCACTGGATTTTCCGGCTGTTTTTTCGGTTTCGAGCTGTAATTGTTTCAGATCAGAAAGAGCTGAAGAAATAGCCTGATCAAGTCTTTTAATTTCTGCCGCGCTGTCCGTAACGGTTGTGCGTTCAACATCCGGCAGACTGGCCTGATGCACATAAGCAACGCCGACAGCGTATCCGGCGGAAGCGGGGGCTCCGCAGATAGTTCCGTCTGTATGCTGAACACTGGGCCGTGTTTCTTGAACGATCTCGGTGACATCTTCATCTCTTTCACCGAAATTATCTGCATGTAATTTAATAAGAGCTTCAAGAGCTTCTTGCGCATCCGGGCCGGATGCGGTTATTTCAATAGTATCACCGTTTTTGACAGAGAGCAGAGCTACTTGGTTAATGCTTTTTGCAGACGCAGTTTTTTCGCCTTTGCGAACCTTGATGCTGGATTTAAATTTACCGGCAGTTGAAACAAGATTGGCTGCCGGGCGGGCATGTAATCCCATTTTATTTATGATAACCAGCTCAGTGCTCAGTTCATTTTCAGAAGGTTCGATTTCCGGTACACAATCACGAGTTGTGAGAGTTTCTCCTGTGATCGGAGCTAGCTGCTGGATTTTAACATCTAAGGCCGTAGCCGCTTCCGCGCTTGCTTCCTGCAATGAGGCTCCTACAGAAGCTTGAACCGCCGCAGCCATAGTTCCTTCCACAATGGGGGCAGAGCATAGCAGAACTTTTTCTCTTATCTCATCTGGTAAAAAGTCCAGCGCAGTTTCCGCACTCATAAGCGCACTTCCAAGATCCATGAGAACCAGTACTCCGTCTTTTGCAGACGCAGCTACAGATTCAATGGCTTCCATAACCTTCATGGGGTCTGTACCTATAGGATTATCAGGGTCATCAATTCCGCCGGTGGCTTTAATCACCACGGACCCCTGAACCATCTGCGAGGCCAGTTCAAGCACACCTTCAGCCAATTTCTGACTGTGAGAAACTATTACTATTCCGATCATTTCAATCAAGCTCCAAAGTAGCTCAAGGCAATCAACTTCCGGTAAATTCCAGAAGCGTAAACCTTAATTTCTAGCTGGCAAGTACTTCTTTCAGGGTTTCAAGCATGTAAAAAGATGAAGTCGCGCCCGGGTCCTGATGACCTATGCTTCTTTCTCCAAGGTAGCTTGCGCGTCCTTTTTTGGCCTGCAACGGGATGGTGTCGGCTAAAGCTTTTTCACCAACAGGGAGAATGGTATCTACAATGGCAGAAACATCATCACCGTTATCGGCGCATTCTTTAATTTTTTCCAGCACTGGAGCCCATAGGTCATACATAGTTTTGTCGCCTAAATTCGGTCTGCCGCGCAGTAGAATTCCGCCGACTCCGGCTTCAATAAATTTAAAAAAATCTTCAGAGTTTATTTCTTCTTTATCGGCAAGTACCATGCCGCCTTTCATCCAGAATGTGCCGTAAAGAGGACCGCTGGCACCGCCGACGCTGGACATAAGCGTCATGCCGACAGTTTTAAGGATGGTCCCGATATCTTTCGATTCCACAGCAGGGAGTTTTTCAATTACTTTTGAGAATCCGCGGTTCATGTTAATGCCGTGGTCCGCGTCACCGATTGCAGCATCCAGTTCGGTAAGGTATTCTTTTTTGTCAGTGTAAACTGTATTCAGCTTCTTAAGCCAGGAAATCAGTTGAGTTTTATTTATGGGCATTTTTTATTCTCCAAAAGTAAGGAGCAGGCGCAGAAAAAATCCACGCCTGCTTTTTTATTATTCAAGTATGGTCGTTTACCAGGTTAAACCGGGGGTTTTAACCGGAGCGTCCCAGAATTTCAGGATTTCATCATCAGCTTTGAGCAGGGTGATTGAAAAACCCTGCATTTCAAGTGAGGTGATGTAAGGTCCGATAAGGTTGCGGACAATGGTGATCCCTTTGTCTTTACATACTTCATCAAGTTTTTTGTAAATTGTGTAAAGCTCGGAAACAGGAGTTCCGCCCATGCTGTTTACAAATGCGATAACTTTGTCCCCTTTAGCAAAAGGAACATCGACAAGTTTTTTTTCAGCCCAGTCACTTCCATCCCATTCGCGAACTGTGCGGGTATAGGCAGGGTCATCAATAATCTGTAAAGCTGAGTATTCAGTCATTTCATCAATCGGTTTGATGGGCATGCGATGAGTTCCCGGTTCGCCGTGGATACCGATTCCCATTTCAACTTCATCTTCAGCGAGTTCAAAAGTCGGCTTGCCTGCTGCCGGAACGGTGCAGGAGGTGAGAGCTACGCCGAAAGAGCGTCCATACTGGTTTACCTTGCGGCAAAGGTCTGAGCATTTTTCCAGATTGTATCCGGCTTCAGCTGCAGCGCCGACAATTTTTTCAGCAAGAACAGTGGTTCCGACTCCGCGTCTGCCGGCAGTGTATAAACTGTCTTTAACTGCAACGTCATCATCAATCAAAATGTTTTGGACTTTAATACCTTCGCTTGCAACCAGTTCAGCTGCAGCCTCAAAATTCATTACATCGCCGGTATAGTTCTTTACTATGAAGAGAACTCCTTCGCCGCTGTCGACTGCTTTAGCGCATTCGTACATTTGGTCCGGGGTAGGAGAAGTGAAGACTTCACCGGGACAGGCTCCGTCCAGCATCCCTTTTCCGACAAAGCCGCCATGCATAGGTTCATGGCCGGAGCCTCCTCCGGATATGATAGCAACTTTCCCTTTAACCGGAGCGTCAGATCTGTAAACGTAGTAGGGTTCAAACTTAACGGTCAGTTCAGGGTGAGCAAGAGCCATCCCTTCTAACTGTTCCTTAACCACATTTTCCACATCATTGATCAGTTTTTTCATCTAATATCCCCTTGGTTATGGTTGTCCATACATGACCTAAAATAAAATAAAAAAATAAAAATGTCGATATGTGAACCGGAATGTTATTAAATGTGTTTTTATGTATTCAATAATTTCGAATAAATTTTCATTTACGAAAAATAATTGAACGGATTTTGACAGTTTCAAACCTAAAATCAAATCTTCATTAGTTTAATATTAAATTCAGAATCCGTCTATAAAAAGTAAAATTGCGAACGGTTATATCTGTAATACGTAATTTACTATGCAAACTAGAAATCTTTCGTTTCCCAGTTTATCAAAATAAGTTAAAACAAAATTGTGTTAACAGTAGGGGGTTACCCTGTTATTGATGGTTAACTGAAAAAGGAGTGCGTATGAAAAAATACTTGTCAAAAGTCGGATTTTTTGCGGTTTTTATTGCTGTTTTTTTCTTCCTTGCAGCACAGCAGCCTGCATCTGCTGATGCAACAACGCAAACCACGCCTTATAAAGTAGGGAAGTGGCTGCCGTCGGATCAGCAGGTTTTAAATGATTGGCGCACTGATCTGATTAAAGAGACGGATGCGTCCGGTAATGTTCCTTTGCTTCCGGTTATTCAGGAATTTAAAGACTTGATCGAGAGTGACCCTGAGCTTTTTATGCTTTTCACGGAAATGTTTAATCAGGTTCCGCGCAAACCGCCTTATGATAAAGATCCAACAGGTAAACCGCAGGTAAGAAATTACAAGCATATGCTGCAACTTATGAATACCCTTATGACACGTGCTCCTGAATTCAATAAAACAGGGCTGGTAGGGTTTCCTATTAATGCTATTTTAGATTGGCCTATGGGTACTCCTGCCGGAGTCAGTGCTTTTTTAAATGAAAAGGTGAACAGGCAGCTTAAGAAAATTTTAACTCAGTGGGCCGTTTATCTAGATTCACCGGACTCCCGTTATGTTTTGAGTGATGATCCGAAACACGGCTGGTTCGGACATGACGCAAAAGAAGCAATGCCGACTTTTGCAAAGGATTTTGTCTGCTATCCGAAGAAAAAATATTACGGATTTACTTCATGGGACGATTTTTTTACCCGTGTTTTCCGTGAAGGTCGTCGTCCTGTAGCTTCTCCTGAAGATGATTCCGTCATTAGCAATGCCTGTGAATCTGCACCGTTTAGGCTGGCTCAAAATGTGAAGCTGCGGGATAAGTTCTGGATTAAAGCGCAGCCTTATTCACTTGCGCATATGTTAGATGATGAAGAGTTGGCTAAAGTTTTTGAAGGAGGAACAGTTTATCAGGCTTTCTTAAGTGCTCTCAGCTATCATCGCTGGCACAGTCCGGTGAGCGGAACTATTGTGAAAACTAAAATTATAGACGGTTCATATTACGCCGAGGCTCAAAGTATGGGGTTTGATCCGTCCGGTCCTAATAATTCACAGGGATATATCACGCAAGTCGCAGCAAGAGGATTGATTCTAATACAAGCTGATAATCCGGACATCGGTTTGATGGGAATAATGTTTATCGGTATGGCGGAAGTTTCATCAAATGAAATAACCGTTTACGAAGGACAGCACGTTAATAAGGGCGACCAGTTAGGAATGTTTCATTTCGGAGGTTCCACCCATACTCTTATTTTCAGGCCTGGTGTAAAGCTTGAGTTCGATTTGCATGGTCAGGTTCCGGGACTGAATTCCAGCAATATTCCGGTTAGATCTAGAATTGCGACAGTCATGAAAATGAAGAAGTAGTAGAAGCTTTGAGCAATGTTTTAAGACAATAAGATTGTTTGAAGGAATATTGCAGGATAACAAAAAAGGCTTAATCTTTCGATTAAGCCTTTTATTTAGAGCGATGTGGTTGCGGGGGCCGGATTTGAACCAACGACCTTCGGGTTATGAGCCCGACGAGCTACCAAGCTGCTCCACCCCGCGTCACTGAGAATGTTTCTACACATTCTGGTATTTGCTGTCAACCAAAAAAATGATTTTTGCAAAAATATTTCAAATATTATCAGGGCCTTAAATAATAACGTCCATTTCATGGATGGACATAACCCCGAAAAAAAAGAACCCGTCAGAAGAGAGGTTCATCAAAATTTAGTGGTTGCGGGGGCCGGATTTGAACCAACGACCTTCGGGTTATGAGCCCGACGAGCTACCAAGCTGCTCCACCCCGCGTCACTGAAAGCATGTCTACAGTTCGACCCCTTCATTGTCAACAGCTATTTACAAAATTATTAAATTTTCTTATCTCCTCTTTCGTTATGATAAAAAACTATGACCTCTCCCTCGTAATCCCTGTTTATAATGAGCAGGATAATTTACGAAAACTAATGCAGGAAATTGACTCGGCCCTCGAGCCTGTTAATATCCAATATGAAGTTGTGTTTGTGGATGACGGCAGTAAAGACGCAAGTCTCTCTGTTTTGAATGAAATCTGTACTACTTATCCTAAAGCCAGATACATTTCATTTGCAGAGAACAGAGGTCAGTCAGCTGCTTTTTGTGCAGGTTTCGATGAAGCCCTTGCACCTAGAGTCGCCACTATGGATGCAGATCTTCAAAATGATCCCGCAGATCTTCCAGCTATGCTCTCCCTTTATGATGAGGGGTATGACATGGTTATAGGATGGCGCAGAAAGCGTAAGGATGTGTGGATTAAACGGATCGGCTCCAAGATTGCCAATGCAATAAGAAACAAATTAACCCACGAATCGGTTAAAGATACCGGTTGTTCTCTTAAAATAATGCGTACCGATATGGTCCGCAATATTCCCCGTTTTAACGGAATGCACCGTTTTCTGCCTACTCTAATGAAGATGCAGGGAGCAGGTGTTGCCGAGATTAAAGTGAATCATCGTTCGCGTCATTTAGGTGAGTCCAAGTATGGAACTTTGGATCGGGCCATTGCCGGAGGATATGATCTTTTAGGCGTGCGCTGGTTGCAGAGTCGCCATTTCTCTTACTCTGTTAAAGAGCGCAGCAGCGAAAAAGAAAATTCATGACATCTTCCCGAAGTGATTCAAAAGTAAGTATCAAAGCCCTTGTTAAAGGGCTTGTGATGCTCGGAGTGCTGGCATTATCTGTTTATCTGATAAGATACGCGGGACTTGGCGATGCTCTTGATACAAAGTGGATAGACGCACATGTGCGTTCGCGCGGAATAATCGGCGTATTAACCTATGTCGGGCTTGCATCGTTTTTTTCCGCTATCGGATTTCCACGGCAGATAATTTGCTTCATGGGCGGTTATGCCTATGGCGTCGCACTGGGGTCTTTGCTCGGTTCTATCGGGACCGGTATCGGCTGTGCGCTTGCCTTTACCTATGCACGGCTGGTCGGACGTTCGTTTATTCAAAATAAATTCGGTGCCCGTATTCAAAAAGTTGATAATTTTTTGAGTAGAAGTCCGTTTAATATGGCGTTGACTATTCGGTTTTTTCCGCTTGGAAGCAACCTTATATCCAGCCTTCTTGCCGGAGTTACCAGCATTCCGGCTATGCCGTTTATTCTCGGTTCGGCAGTAGGATATCTGCCGCAAAATATTGTTTTTGCCCTTTTCGGAAGCGGAGTGAACGTTTCTTCAACTTCGCAAATGGCTGTGGCTGTAATTTTATTTATTGCTTCAACTTTATTAGGATTTAAAATTTACAGGAAATATCGCAATCAGGCTGAAGCTGTGGTTGAGTAGAGATTGATTTTGAATAAAAAAAATAAACCCCGTCAATTGCTGGCGGGGTTTATTTTTGTAGTGCTGTTGTAGTTTGTTGTAAAATTTAGGGTCGCAGTTTGTCAGGGATTTTATTTTTAATAAGATATTTCCAGACTAGCCAGACTGAAATTGCGACACATGTTCCAACAACCCATCCAGCCAGCACGTCAGTCGGAAAGTGTTTTCCTAAATACAGCCGGGAGTAGCCTACAGCCAGCGGCAGAAAAATCATCCAGGGCCTCAGCTTGCGGAAAAAGAACATGCACATCAGCGCAAAAGCCATCGAATTGGCGGCGTGAGCTGAAGGGTAGGAATTACCTTTTTCTTTCAGCGGTTTAAAATCAAGCGGTCTGCGTTGCCACTTTCCATCTTCCCGAAAATATGTGAGCGGAACAGAATTAACAGGACGAACTCTACCTATTGTGCTTTTAATTATTCCTGTTGAAAAATCGGCTATTCCCATGGAGCTGATAATAACCAGCATTATAACCAGAAATTTTGGTCCTTTTTTTTGAAAACCGTAAGCCGTAGCTGCAATAATTATCACCCATAAAAGAGCGGCGGATGAAATCAGCGGCATTACAATATCAAGCCAGTTTTTTCTCATTATCTGGTTGACGATAACTAATAGTTTCATATCCCAAGGCTGTGTTATAAAAATCACGTATTTCTCCTGATTTACTGTTCCTCTTGGCAAGTCGGCAGTTTCCGACTAACATTCGCGCGCGGTACAGTAGTCGCGATAATTTCTTCAATTGGCAGGTATCAATTTAAATGACAGCCCGCAAGGGTGCAATTGTATTGCTGACCAAGCATGATGTTGATAAATTAAATTTTTTTTCTGATATTCTATAAGGTTAAAAATTAAAAATGAATAAAATTGCGATCATGCTTCCGCGCTTCAGCCGCTATGGCGGAGTAGAACGTTTTGGATATAATCTCAGTAAGGCTCTGGCTGAGCAAGGGTACAGTGTTGATTTTATTTGTTCCAGAGCTGAGGAAAATCCTCCGCAGAGTGTACAGGTTATTAATGTCGGACGTTACGGTTTATGCCGCGCAGGAAAGTTGTTGTGGTTTGTTGTAGCGGCTGAAGTGGCTCGTAAAAAAGGAAACTATGATCTTTGCATTAGCCTTGGCAAATCACTTAATCAGGATATTCTTCGCATAGGCGGCGGTCCTCTTGAATCTTTCTGGAAGCTTTCACGTCGCGCATGGCCGTCAGGACTTGCCCGTTCATTTAAAATGTTTCGCAGACGCACTGCTCTTGTAAACCTGCTTATTAAATATATTGAAAAGCGTCAGATTGGCTCAGGTTGTCGCATGGTCTGTGTTTCGCATAGAGTTAAGGATTGGATGATCCAATCGCACCCAGACCTTATGGAGCGTGAAATAGAGGTTGTTTACAACAAGCCTGACCTTTCGCTTTTCTCCAGACCGAGCAAGAAGGCTAGAGCAGAGAGCAGAGCTGAATTTTCTTTGACTGATAAAGAGATTGTAATATCAACTGCCACCACAAATTTTGCGCTTAAAGGCGTATCCAGTTTGATTAAAGCATTGGCGCAGTTACCTGAAAATTATTATCTGCACGTGGCGGGCGGGCGTAATCCTGCAAAGTATCAGACGCTTGCCGAAACTCTCGGAGTTGCAAAGCGTGTCAGGTTTTTAGGTAAAATCACTGATATGCCGAAATTCTACGGAAGTTCAGATATTTTTGTTCTTCCTTCATATTATGATGCCTGCTCAAATTCTGTCCTTGAAGCTCTTGCCTGCGGACTTCCTGTTTTAAGCTCTCGTGACAACGGCAGCAGTTATTTTTTACCGCCTGATAGAGTTTTTGATGATCCGTCAGATTTTATCAAAATTAAAGATATGATCGTAACGGCTGTAGCAGAAAGGGATGATGTTCCGTTTGAATGGCCCGAAGAAATTCCATGCGGAATTGAGCCTTATTTGAAAATGGTGAAGGAAATGCTTAAAAAATAATGCCTTCATAAACGGTGTATAAATTGATTTTATATTTCTCAAAAATTATGCCCCCTATCAAACTAAGTCGTTTGGCAGGGGGCATTTTTATTATCAAATTTTATAAACTGCTACCAAGTGCTGCGAGTCTTAACACCTTTTGAGGCCATGTATTCTTTCAGCTGAGGCAGAGTGTACTCACCGTAATGGACGATGGAAGCGATCAGGGCAGCTGATGCGCGGCCTTCAGTCACGGCGTCGACCATATGCTGGGGGTGTCCTGCGCCGCCTGATGCGATTACTGGAACCGTTACACTTTCAGATATAAGTTTGGTAAGTTCAAGATCGTATCCGTCTTTTGTTCCATCCGCGTCAATTGAGTTCAGGCAGATTTCTCCGGCTCCGAGAGCTTCGCAGGTCTTGGCCCAGTCAAGAGCATCTATGCCCATGAATTTACGTCCGCCGTTGATGACGATTTCAAATCCTGAAGGAATAAGTTCTGATTTAGGAACTCTTTTAACATCCATTCCCAAAACGATGCATTGTGATCCGAAAGCGGCTGCGCCCTGACTGATAATGTCGGGGTTTTTTACAGCGCCGGAGTTAACTGATACTTTTTCTGCTCCGGCCAAAAGTACTGCTCGCATATCTTCGACAGAGTTAATTCCGCCGCCGACAGAGAAGGGAATGAATATTTCAGAGGCAACGCGTTCTACAACATCAAGGAATATTCCGCGTCCTTCAGAAGAAGCGGTGATGTCGTAAAATACGATTTCGTCAGCTCCCTGCTCATAATACATTTTAGCTGTTGCAACTGGATCGCCGATATCAACATTATCTTTGAACTTAACGCCCTTGGTAAGGATTCCGTTGCGCACGTCCAGACAGGGTATGACTCTTTTGCTAAGCATCGGAAGCCTCCTTGCAGTATTCGTAGAAATTGGAAAGAAGTTTCAGGCCGGGTGTTCCGCTTTTTTCAGGATGGAACTGCACAGCCCATAATCCTTCGCGTCCGTGCAGGGAACAGAAAGGGCGTCCGTAAGTTGTTTCGCCGATAATAAATTTTTCTTCAGGAGCCGGATAATAGCTGTGAACAAAGTAAAAATATGCATCAGGGTCGATATCCTTAAAAAGAATGCAATCCTGCTTCAGTTCAATCTGGTTCCAGCCCATATGCGGTACACGGATGGGAATTCCTTCGTAATCCACCCATGAAGGGTTGAAGAGTCTGCATTCTCCGGGGATTACTGAAAGAGCTTTGGTGTCGTTTTCTTCGCTGTAGTCCAGCAGAATCTGACATCCAACGCAGATGCCGAGGAGCGGCTTGTTCTGCGCAACTAAATCTTTCAAACGTTCATCTAGGCCGCCGGAGGTAAGTTCGTCCATCGCCTGACCGGCTGCTCCGACTCCCGGAAAGATTATTCCGGTAGCATTGGAGAGAACGTCCGGATCGGAAGTAATTACGTTTGGAATGCCTAATTTGTTCAGAGCGCGCTGAACACTGGTTTGATTTCCAGCCTTGTAGTCAAGAATGGCCAGCATGAGTTGGACTCCCATTTTTTTATGTATCTATTGGTCCGCTAAAAAATCACAGTCAAAATAGCTGATTGCGAAAACATCATAAAGTAAGGATTTGGTCCTTCTCTTTATAAGGGGCTAGTAAAAAAAACGGAGGAAAACAAGAGAAAAGATGAATAGAATATATTTATTTTAAACGGAGAAGGGGTGTTAAGCTGTAAGTTTGATTTTACGTGAGTTTTATTTTGCAAGAATACGTAAATAAAGGTCACCCTTAACAGGGCCGAGTTGCCTGCCTTGGCCTTTCAGACGGATGGGCCTGCCGATGATGAAATCTCGCGGCAGTGTTATTTCAAGAGTTTTCGGTGTCTTCCGGAAACCCTGCTGAATGGTTATACGGATACTTCGGCCGGGGATAAGAGTTGATGCGGGAAAGAAAACTGTTTGTTCATCATCCATTTGTCCGCGTACCCACGACTTGATTCCGCCTAAAATACCGCGCGAAACATCAACTGATACAGATTTGTCACCCCAGTTCATGTTCAGCTTACGTTCTTTAGCTGTGCCCGGTCCATGTCTAAACGGTTTGTCTTTGCCTATCTGGCGGTAAATATCCTCGAAAACCTGTTTCGCAAACGGGTCATTGAGGATGTCTTTGAGAACATCTTCTTCTTTCTGATAAAAAGATCTGCTTCTTTGGGCGGAAGTTGAACGGTTATTGTTTTGAGCATCAGCACGTGCGGTTCGCTGCTGTTGCTGGTAAGCCTTTGCTCCTGCACCGGGTGAAGCTGTTTTCTGATCAGCTCTGGATGTGAAAGTTGACTTTTGTTCGTTGCGTGAAGCTCTTCCGGCAGAAGACGGCTTTTCGGAGTCTCCGCGCATTTCGTTTCTAAGAAAAACGTAAGCTTCGTTAACTTCTCGAAATTTTTGCGCCGCATCAGGGCTTGGATTAAGGTCAGGATGCATTGTAAATGCCAGTTTGCGAAACGCTTTTTTTACGTCTGCAATTTTTGCATCTGAATCAATTCCTAATATTCTCCGTGCTTCCAGAAAATTCATATGATTAATCGTCTTCAGTAATAAGTGCGTTTGGTGCTACTTCAGGGTCGTGCTGGCGTAACCCTTCGGCGCGAATGTATTCTTTGCCTTGAATAACAAATTGTTCATGTCCTGCATCTTTATTAACACCCGGACAGTAATCCTGAATCATTTCCCAGCTTGTTTTGTCAATCAGATTTCCTCTGAAAAAAGGCCATGCTCTGCAAATATCCGGTCTGCCGGGGTGAATTCCGCAACCTTCAGCAAAAAAAATGCAATACCCGTCTTCTTTGCTTTTCAGACGGATTTTACCGTTTACGGTTTCGCTGTATTTTAAAACCATTTCTTCTTCTGACAGACCAAGGTGATCAGCCAGTCTTGAGCGGTCTTTTGGGGTCATGATGATACCGCCTTCGCCCTGACAGCAGTGGCCGCATCTTTTGCAATCAAACGCTTCAATCATAATTTCTTGCCTACAAGCCTTTTATGGTCAACCATTATGCATCTGTCTTCAATCACAGTAATATCTTTCGCGCTTAATAGTTCCCGTGCGGCCGGGCTGTGTATGCCTTGCTGCATCCAGAAAACTTTTGGAAGCGTATTTAGTTTTAAACATTCTTCAGCATGTTCCGGGCAGAAGTCCGGTGCCCTGAAAACGTCTACCAGATCAATTCTTTCCGGAATATCAAGAATGGATTTATAGGTTTTTAAACCCCAGACATCCTGTCTTTTAGGATGAACGGGAATAACTGTATATCCGGATTCAATCAAGTAGCGGCCAACCATATCAACAGGTCTGCCAGGTTTATCTACTGCCCCGATCACGGCTATGACCTTGACCTCACTTAGAAGCGAGGCTAACTTTTTTTCATCAAGTAACAACATATAACTTTTCTCCTTATGAAGGATAAGCTCGTGCATGCTACAGTAAAGAGGTCTGCCTTGCAAAGAGCACTTTTACGGTAACTTAAAATATGATTAACATTTTATTCAGGTTACTCATTCAGCTTAAAAAAGTATATATTTTATAAGTAATTCAGAATTAACTTAATCCTGATAAGGAGATCTAAAGACGTGAGCAATATTGTAAAAAATATAGCCGTTCCTAGAGAAGAACTTGAATTGCGCTGGGCTAAGGCAAGAAAATTTTTAGCTCAAACAGCTCCTGAAGCTGGCGGATTATTAGCATTTTCTAAATTACAGATTTTTTATTTATCAGGAACAATTGTTAACGGAGTTCTTTGGCTGCCAATTGAAGGTGAACCTGTTCTTTTCGTTCGCAGGTCTGTTGAAAGGGCGCATATTGAAAGTTCAATTAAAAATATATGTGCATTCAAATCCTTTAAAGATCTTGCTCCACTTGCAAAAAATGCATGTCAGCCTTTATCGAGAGTTATCGGTGCTGAAACTGCCGGACTTACATGGCAGCTCGGCGAGATGCTTACTTCCAGAATATACGAGACTAAATTTGTTCCTTGCGATGAAGTTCTTGCTTTTTCACGCTCGCTGAAATCTGAATGGGAACTTGCAATAATGCGCAAGGCCGGAGAGCTTCACAACATGGCTCTTGTTGATATTGTGCCGGAAGTTTTACTGCCCGGAATGACAGAACTTGAAATAGCGCACTTTATCTGGAACATCTTTTTTGAGCTCGGTCATCAAGGCCATATGCGGATGCAGGCTTTCGGGGAAGAAGTATTTTTGGGGGTGGTTTCCGCCGGAGAATCAGGTGTATATCCGAACTCATTTAATGGCCCTTTAGGGATGCGCGGTGAGCATCCGGCATCTCCTTTTATGGGCAGCTCCACAAAAAAGTGGGAAAAAGGAAGTTTGCTTTCCACTGACGTAGGGTTTGTCATGGAAGGATACCATACCGATAAAACACAAGTTTACTGGTCCGGTTCAAAAGACTCAGTTCCATCCGAGGTTATGAACGCGCAGTCATTTTGTAAAGATATGCAGGATTTGGCCGCAGAGAATTTAAAACCCGGCGCACTGCCTAGTGATATTTACGCATTGGTCATGAGCGAAGCTGAAAAGAGCGGATATCTCGAAGGGTTCATGGGGCTTGGTGAGAGTAAAGTGCCTTTTTTAGGACATGGAATTGGACTGACTATTGATGGATATCCACCAATAGCTAAAGGGTTTGATGTGCCTATTGAAGAAGGAATGGTCTTCGCGCTGGAGCCTAAACTTGGAATCCCCGGTGTCGGAATGGTCGGAGTGGAAAATACTTTTGAAATTACAAAGGACGGCGCAAAATCCATCACCGGAAATAATTTCGATATGATTTTTATAGATTGATTTGTGAACTTAAGTTTTACTATTCAAATAAAATCCCCTGAAACAGACGTTTATGTCCGTTTCAGGGGATTTTTCATTAAATCGTGTTTCAACTTTATCAGCTACTTTACATCAATATTCAGACCTGTGTCAGTCTTAGAAATTGTAGGAGCAGGAGTGTTCCCCTTCAGGTCCATAACCATGCGTAATTTGTTTTCATAAATTCCGATTCTGAACCTGGAAAAAATAGGATTTTCAGGTCTCAACGTTGTTGGTCCGAAGTATTCCCATTTACCTATAACATCTACTACAAGCCTGTCAGGATTACGCAGGAAAAAGGATGTATAAGAAAGCGGCGAGCCTCCCATATCAAGGTTTATCCTCGTTTTCTTATCTATGTTCTTAAAGTATATGGAATTAAGCCTTCCACCCTGAAGGCCTGTTTTGACAGGATTTTTTACTGCCGCTACATTTATTTCTGTTGCATTGAAACCTACTTCCGTAACTGTCGCGTTTTCTTGACTCGCGCCGGCCGTTCCGTTTGCTGTTCCGTTTACAACTTCAATTTCCGTAGCATTGTCTATTATTTCCGGCTGGTAGGTCGAAGTGGCATTAAGTTCACTTGTTCCGTTTACAGCCGTGGCAATTGCGATGGTTTCATTGTTCACGAGTAATTCTTCAGGATCTGCTTCAGAGCTCAGCTGACCTGTTGCAGGTGTTTCCTGCACTGCTGCCACCTGTTCCTGCATCAACCAATTTTTAGGGTTGATCAGGTCAGGATTAGCAATGGCAACTATTGCAAGTATTATCAGAATGTGAACAAGAGCCTGTTTGCTGGTAAAATAGTTGTTATATTTTCGAAAACTTCTACTGCACGAACCGCATGTAAATGATCTTACTGATGTCAGCAGCGAAATAAATGCATCAGAAACCAATCCGCGTCTAAGATAGAGACGGTTGCTGTTGCAAAACGGGCACTGAATAATTTTTTTATTTTTGACGGGCATACTGCACTATAGTTTCGGTTACTTTAAACAACTTCAAGACTATGCGAAATAAACACCTTTTGCCAAGCGGAATCGGTGAATTATTCAGAAATAGATTTATTACCCTGCAATAGCTTCAGACATAATACATTCAAGGTCGTCTTGATCCATTTCTGTCGGAGTGAATGCGAAAAGTTTGCCCATTGTGGTCATTGCAATTTCAACGAGTTTAGGAACATCTTCTTCTTTTGCGCCGTAGGTTTTAAGTGATTCCTCAGCTAGACCGGTACGGTCGAGCAGGACGCGTAATCCTTCCAGAAACACTGATGCACGCTGATTCTCATCAAATTCTGAAGTGTCGTACCCCATTGCCATAGCAAGATCTTCAAAGCGGTCAGGGCTGCCGGGCACAAGGCGTTTAAAGTATGGAAGTGAAAGTTTAGCAAGCCCCAGTCCATGCGGAAGATCAGGATACATTGCGCTTAAAGCGTGTTCCAGAGAATGCTGGGAGATACAGCGGGAAAGAGTTTCACACATACCGGCCGCGGTGCTGGCCCATGCCATAACAGTGCGTGCTTCAATGTTGTCTCCCTGCTCAATCGCCATCGGCAGATAATTTGTGATGAGATGAACTGACTCAAGGGCCAGCATATCACTCATCGGCTGATGCTCTGTTGAAACAAAAGTTTCGACAGCGTGGAAGAATGCATCAATTCCGGTATATGCCGTAGTGCGCGGCGGTACGCTGAGCATCAATTCGGGGTCGACAATTGACATGTACGGGAAAGTTGAATCGTTGCCGAGACTGATTTTTTCAGTGCCGCCGCTTTTGCTGATAACCGCCCAAGGATCGGCTTCTGTTCCTGTTCCTGCTGTGGTCGGGATAGCAATCAGCGGGATGGAAGGATTTTCAGCAGTAATTCCTCCGCCTGATCCGGCTTGAATGAAGTCCCAGCATTTACCGACGTTAGCGGTCAGCAGGGCAATTGCTTTTGCTGCGTCGATTGTGGAGCCGCCGCCGAGTGCAACAATAAAATCGATATTTTTTTCGCGGGCGAATTTAGCTGCTTCGTCAATCTGATCTGACTTCGGATTTGGAGAAATATTATCAAAAACTATTGTCGCAATATTTTGCCTGCCGAGTGCGGCCTGAACTTTATCAAGGTAGCCGTTGGTTATCATTGCGCCGGATTCACCGATTACGATGAGAGCCTTATTCCCTTTAGGAAGATTAGGAGTAGTACCCAGTTCCGCAAGTTTGCCGGGGCCGAAAATAAGTCTGGTAGGGATGAAAAATTGAAAGTTAAGCATATTGATCCTTAATTATTATCATTCTGAAATTATAAGCCTGTTTGCTCAGCCAATGTATTTAACTGACACAGTCCCTCCCGTAAAGGGGCAGAGAGCAATAATAAAATCGATTCATGTTAAAAAAATAAGTTTAATCTCCGCTAAGTGCTTCTCTTAAAGCTTCATCCAATTGACCTGTAGTGTATAGGTCCCGAATAACTGTCGGAGCCGTACTGTTACTGCCTTTTTTAAAAATGGCAGCAAGCGGGATTGATCTGCTACCCATAGCACGTAGAAAAGCGTCAGCAGTTTTGTCAGGAGCGGTGAGATCCACTTTTATATAACTGAGATTATATTTTTCCTGCCAGCGATTAAGGTTGCCTGATGTGAGAACTGTTTGCTCAAGAATTTTGCAGGATGGGCACCAGTCTGCCGTGAATTCTACAAGCATGGCTTCTTTGCCGATTCTCTCCGCAAAGTCATCCTGCTTAAAACTTATCCACTGGGCAGTATGTACAGGCGGAGTCTTGGCCCAGAATCCGGCGGCAATACAGATGGCAAGTGCTGCAGTTCTTAAAATTATCATACTTGATTTGGTGTTACAGCCGGAGGAAAGTCCCCACATCCACGCCGCAACTCCTGTGAACCATAAGAAAATAAGTGTGGGTATGAGCATATTTTCAGGCAGAATGCTGATCAGATATATGCACGTTGCTGCAAGGAAAAAACCTGCGGCGCGTTCAACCCAGAGAGTCCATGCTCCGGGCTTCGGGAATTTTTTTACGAGACCCGGAAATATTGCCATTGCAATATACGGTAGAGCCATCCCCGCCCCGACACTTATAAACACACTGCCGATTACATAAGGAGGCTGAATCATGGCCCATCCGAGAACCCCGCCTAAAAACGGACCGCTGCAAGGTGTTGCCAGAAGAGTTGCAAGCACGCCTGTGAACAAAGCCTGTCTGCGCGGTCCTGAACTTGCGGTACTTATTTTAAGGTCCACTATCGGCAGATTGTAAATTCCGAATAAACTTAAACTCAGCGCAAAGACTATTCCGGTCAGTATGATGACAACTGGCGGCTTTTGAAAAATCTGTCCCCATGCCAGTCCTGTAAATCCTAAAATCCCGCTCAGGACTCCGAAGTAAAGTATTATACCGATGGCAAAAAACAGATTGTGTTCTCTAAAGCGTCTTCTGCGTTCTTTCTCCTCTTCGTGCTGAGATCCTGCCAGCAGGGCGGAAAGTTTCAAGCTGATAACCGGAAGGACGCACGGCATAAAATTCAGCAGTAATCCTGCCAGAATCCCGAAAAGAACAGCTGTCGTAAGGTTTGAAACTTCAAGGCCGGGGGTAAAAGATTGCGGTTTTAAAGATTCAAGTGAAAATGCAGCGGTTGTTTTCGCTTTAGGCGGAACGGGGATCAGTTCTGATTCCGTTGCAGTGTTATTGTCAGCAGCGGCAGGGACCGGCTTGATTTCAGTTTTTAAGATCTGTTCAGTTTTATTTATTTGTGCAGAAATATTTTTAAGAGAAATTTTGCTCTTATCAGCTTTTTGAGAAGCTTCTAAAAAATGGGGCCACCATTCCTGTGAACTGGCAGGAGAAAGCTTTTCAGGAAGAACTCCCATGCCGAGGAAGCTTAAGTCAGTCTTGAACGGCATGCACGCAGTTTTTGAGCACATGAGTAGAGAGAGCTTTGCCTGCAGGGTGAAAGATTTCAACCCGGAAGGAATTGGTATAAGTATGGGAGTAGGGGAAGGGTAGACTTCTATTTTACTACCCGGATTGAAAGGGTCGTCTTTCAGCTTCCCGGCAAGGTAAATAGGTAAAAGCATTGTTTTACGCGGGAGCAGAGTTACCTTTAATGTCGTAGGTTGCCCCATTTTCCCGGGGTTATGAGAGTATGTGTACCAGCCGTTCTTGGTTTCAAGAATAAGGGCGGCTAAAATATCCGTTTGAAGTCCTGTTTTCGCTTGGTCTTCAGGGCTTAGTTTATACAGTTTCCACTTAGTGCTGAGGTTCTGATTTTGATTTTGAGCACTGTAAGCCTGATTGGGGAAGGCAGCGGCTGTCAGGAATAATATACTGATAAATATTGCTAAATATGTCTTTAAACTCATTAATTGACCTTTTTTAATGAAAAATATAAAAATATTGTTGACAAGTAACGCGATCCACTCTAAACCACTTTTCACGCACGGGTCACTGGCTCAATTGGTAGAGCACCGGACTCTTAATCCGTTGGTTGAAGGTTCAAGTCCTTCGTGGCCTACCAGAATAAAATAAGGGTGTTACGAGATAGAATAGTCTAATCACAGGCTATCTCGTTCACCCTTTTTTCTGTTCTGTTCACCATTTCACTCACCTTTTGTTTTTTTACTGGCCTGTCAAAAGCTCCTTCTAAATCAAGACTTGTCATTCCTAATGAGTGCAAATAGTGCGCTGTTGTCGTGACTGCTTTATGTCGTAGAAGTTTTTGAATATCAGGTAATGAGTAGCCTTTATCAGCGAGTATCGATGCTGACAAGTGCCGGATAGCATGGAAGTTAAAAGGCTTTATTTGGGCCTCTGAACACCACCCGTTCATTAATTTGGTAAATGGACTATATGGCTGAGAAGTTGAGGGGTTGATAAAAACAAAGCCCTGTAAGCCTGTTTCTAATCTTTGTTCCTGCAAGGCTTCTTTCAATGCGTCAACCATCGGCACGGCATCACGATGAACACCGCCGCCACGTCTTTTTCTCGTTTCAAGCCAAACTATATTTTTATTGAAATCCACATCTTTCCACTTAAGAGACAGAATTTCGTTTCTTCTGCTTCCTGTATAAAGGAAAGTTAAAAGCAATCTTTGTTCGTGCGGCTTCACAGAATCAACAAGTGTCCAAAAATCATCTATCGGTGGAATATACTTTTCAGTCTTATCAACTTTGTAGCTATCCACTGAAAAGGGATTCTTGGGCGGTAAATCGTGAGCTTTAATGCCCCAATTCCAAGCCGCTACAAGTAACTTTCTATGAACATTAGCACGATGCGGTGATACTGTTTTAGCTATGTGGTTCAAAGCTCTTTCAACTAAATCATAAGTTATATCTGTGACTGGAGTAAGGCCCGTTTTCGTGTTTTTCATAAAGGTTGTATAGGCTCTTTCCTTTTCCTTTACGTGTTTCTCACTTTGGCCCCTAGTCTCGCATGAAGTCAGGTAATTCCCCAAAAACACACTCAGCACAATGCCATCTTCTTTTTGTGTTGATAATGCGCTCTGCATCATAAGTTCCCAAGCTAGGGCATCCTTCTTTGTCGGGAACTGCTTTTCCTTCCTCATCCCATTTACGGACTTTCTCCCGTACCATTTTCCTCTCCGTTTCACTGGCATGGTATTTTCTCTCTCAGTTGTCAAAGAACACGCTCGTAAACACATTATAAGCGTGTCCCTTGCCAATGTCTAACAAACAATAGCTAAAGCTGTTAGGCGGTAGTTCTATGTGGTTTCACAAGGCTTTGCTGACATTATTTCTCCTGTTGTATCATCACGGCTTCTGGCAATTCCTGATGATACCAATCTAAAGGGCTGAACTGTGCGTCAGGTTTACCGTTTCCATAGCCTGTTTCTATTATTCCCCGTTCATAGGGACATTTAAAATTAAACTCGTTAGGGTTTATGTAACCGATCTGAACAGTACCCGGTAAGTCTTTCCCGAACGCTTTTAAGTATGCTTTGCTTTGAGCTATAAATATCCGTTTCCTGTTAGCTTTAACGTGGAAATAGGCATATCCCTTTTGGTTGATCTGCGGACCTCTTTCGGTGGCAGGTTCGCCAATTCTCCTAATGGTCCCACGTTCAGACATTTCATAAGTGGGGCATTTTTCAATGATCACCCATTCCAGACTATGTTTCCGTTTCTCAATAGATTCCTTCAAAGCTTTTTTTTTCTCTACTTCTTTGACAGCTACAAACTGAACCGTTTCAGCAAGCCATGCTTTATTTGCGGTAAAGAAATGATTTTTCCAAACCTCAGACATAAGAGTTTTTACCCCAAGCCCTCCAAGCTGGTTGTAAACTAAATGCCTCCCTGCACGTGCAGGTTGGATATAGTTTCCTGTTTCGGTGTTCTTAAGTCTTCCCTTTGAGTCCACAGAAAACTTAGTATCTCTAAATCTTCTAAGCTCAAGCGACATTTTTACCCCACTTCATGACTGCGCCAGAGTGGAGGTGTGCGTTTTCTCCAAATTCCCGCATTGCTGTAAGTTTCGAGCTGTTCATATCATTTGACCTGAGAAGGTAAGCTGCTTCTTCTTCTGATAAAGTGATATCTTTGTGACCCTTTCCGATAAGTAAGTACGGCATTGCGGCTCCAATTTTGTTTTAATGACGTTTGCGTTAAGGGGCTGTTTACGTGCGCCCCTCCACGGCCTTTCTGAGCCTTGCCAAATGGTCCCATGCTATAACTCTCTCGTTTCGAGGCTCAACTAGCACTGCCGAAGGCTTTCGGTCAGATAAGGAGTGAGAGAGTATAATAAAATCTTTTAAAACCCTGCGTATGTCCTCGTTCTAGGTTGTTCATCCGTTACTTTCTTGGGGGTTCCTCTCTATGAGTGGCGTTCCGTCCCATTATTGAAAGCTGGAGTACTAAACCTCCCTGCCGACTGCGGGGTAACTTGTCTTATGGGGGCTTTCCTACTTTTCGGAAATTGTATCCGGGGTTGTTCGGTCTGCTTTTCCCTGACTCGTTGTAAAAATGCTAGATTGATTTGGACTAGCTGTCAACGTTAAAAATGGTTTTTTGTGGTTGATTTTAACGAAAGATGAAGATGTGAATATATACTAATGAAGAGGTAATTTTTTTAATAATTTGTGTTTACTTTTAATATACACGGTGATATTTTTTTGGGGTCTTGATTCGCCACTTCAAGACTTTTGCTACTGTATCTATTTAAAATAACGACTTTAAGGTGTTGGTTGGGGTGTTTTGTTTTTATTAACTTTTAGATGTCGGGAGTAAAGTCTTGCAGGTAGATATTAATGGCGCAGACCAGGCAGATGTAATTGCAACCTTAGCAGCAGCGGGAGAGGATATATGTACTATTTTGCCCACAGCAAAGCACCCAGAAGAACTTGCAGAATTGCTGGGAATGGTACTACAGGGAATAAGAGAAGCTGCTGAAAGTATAGAGACTTAGTGCTTTAATGAAGTGTCATCTTTTGTGTAATGCCAACCGTTTTTTATTTTAAATTCAGCTTCCGCACAAAGCTGGATAAAGTTTAGCCCCAAGACTTCTGCCATAGCGAACATATCACGCACTGGCATTTTTCTTGGGGCTTCTTCTTTTGCTCCGTTTCTAACTCTTCTCCAGCCCGGTCCAGCTCCTTTTCGCTCTGGGAAAGCCTGATCTGCTACTAAAACGTGTTTCAAATTTTTGGAGTTTATTGCTTCGGCTATAATTGTAACGAGGCATCTTTCAAAGTTTGTTGCTCTGTCTGTTGATGGGAATAATTCTTCGTCTTTCATGATGTCTTTCTCCTAGTCCAATTAAATCTATTTTTAGAATTGACAGCTAGTCCAAATCAATCTAGCCTTTGAAACACGAAATCGATCCAAACCATAAACCCCTACCGGGGAAGTGGCTGAATTCGACTTTGTACAAATTGGTATCGACAGGTCCAGAGGGTCGCCAAACTATTTGGACCTGTCACTTATTACCAACATCAAAGTGTTGGTAAGTGTCAAGAACAATTTTTTTGGGAGGGAACAGGAAGTATGAACAAAGTAAAAAACTTCAAACACCCCGTTTCAGGAATTTATGAACAGTGGGCAGAAGTGGGCGAAAGGGCGGCATGATGGATTTATCAAAACTAAAAACTCCATTTGCTGCGGCTGATATTGAGTGGAGAGTTCAAAGCGTTGGCAAGGCTGGCAATGGCAATCCTTGGGCTAAGGTTCTTGCTTACGTCACTAACCGGGCAATTATGGACAGGCTTGATTCTGTTTGTGGTCCTGAGAATTGGCGCAATGAATATCACACGGCTCCAGATGGGGGAATCCTTTGCGGCATATCTATCAAGGTCGGTGATGAATGGGTCACAAAATGGGACGGAGCAGAAAACACACAGGTTGAAGCTGTAAAGGGCGGCTTATCTGGGGCAATGAAAAGAGCAGGGGTTCAGTGGGGCATTGGTCGCTATTTGTACGGTTTAAGCGAGGATTTCGCCAAGATCAGTGCAGACGGCAAGAACTACCAAGGGGCCAACTCCAAAAAGGGAACCCCTGCTTTTAGATGGACTCCGCCAGATTTGCCGGGATGGGCTTTGCCGGAAGGCGATAAATCCAACTCTAACAAGTCCGCATCAGAATCTAAACAACAGTCAAACCCCGTTGATAAGATCAAGAAGGAGTTTGACGCAAAAGAGCAAGGCTCTGAACAGTTGGCTAATGCGGAACAGGTCAAAGGTGTAAACATCATTTGTACTAATCTCTTTAAAATTAAAGACCGTGCTGAAAAGCTCCACAGGTTGAACGGTTGGCTCAAAACAATGTTCCCGAAACATGCAGTCATTGAGTCGTCCAAGCAACTAACGGAACAAGCGGCATTAACCTTTATTAGAGCATTCGGAGAAAATTAATAATGATTGAACTATTTATAGACATTGAAACTATTCCCGGAGCTGGAAAACCTAAAGCCTCGGAAGTAAAAGCACCCGGTCAGATGAAAAAGGCCGAAACCATCAAAGCGTGGCTTGCTGAAAACAAAGAATCTGCACTTGATGAGCTTTGGAAAAAGCAGAGCCTTATATCTCTGAAGGGCCGTATCATTTGCACCGGGTTCGCAGTTGGTGACAATCCTGTTGAATCTCTTTGTTGGGAAAATGAAGAAGATTTGCTCAAAACTATGTGGGCGAAGGTTCAGGAGCAAAACAAGTTTCAGGATGAAATCAGATGGGTCGGCTTTAACATCAAACCGTTTGATATGAACTGGCTTTATCATCGTGCCGTCAAGTTCGGTATGAAAGACTTAGCCGCTCAAATTTCCCGTAAACGTTATTGCGACAGCATAGTTGACATTCGGGAAGTATGGAACGGGGCAGACTATCAGGCAAAAGGTACTGCGGACGAAATAGCCGAGTTCTTGGGCGTTAAAAGGAAAACTGAGGGCATGGATGGCTCAAAAGTTTTCGGACTCTGGCAGCAAGGTAAACTCAGTGAAATTGCCAGTTATTGTGGTGATGATGTTGAGAGTGCGAGAGAAATGTATAGAAAAATGGAAGGTACTTTTTAATGGCTGGAAGCATGAACAAGGTAATTATCATTGGTCGAATCGGGCAAGACCCTGAAATAAAATATACTCCTTCCGGTCAAGCTGTAGCCAATTTCTCTGTTGCTACTGACGAAGGATATAAAGACAAGGATAGCGGTCAGAAAGTCGAAAAAACTGAATGGCATAATGTAGTTGCATGGCGTGGTACTGCAGAATTTGTAAGTAAGTATCTTGGCAAGGGCCGCTTGGTAATGGTTGAAGGTAAGCTGCAAACTGAAAAATGGCAGGATAAGAACGGGCAGGATCGGTACACTACTAAAATTCAGACCAGTAATGTTCAGGCTCTTGATAAGCAGGATGATGCAGGACAGCAGGAAGAATATAACGGGCCAGCATTTTAAGGAGAATATATGCACATAATTCAACTCGATACTGCAAACGTCAAACGTCTAACGGCTGTTTCAATCACTCCTAAAGATAATAGCGTTATCATTGGCGGTGACAATGCACAGGGCAAGTCTAGCGTTTTAGACAGCATCTTTATGGCTCTTGGTGGCAAGACCGCTCAAGGACAAAATCCGGTAAGGAATGGCGAACCGAAAGCGGTTATTAAATGTGATCTTGGTGAGCTGGTTGTAACTCGTACCATTTCACCTGACGGAAGTTCAAAGGTGAAAGTGCAGAATGCAGAAGGCGCAGCTTTCTCAAGTCCGCAATCTATACTGGATGCTCTTTCCTCTAAGCTTACTTTTGACCCTTTGGCGTTTGCAAATGAAAAACCCGGTTGCCAGCTTGAAACTTTGAAAGGTCTTGTCGGTCTGGACTTCACGGAAATAGATCAGAAACGGCAGGAGGCATACAACAACCGTACTGATATAAATCGTGATGGGAAAAGCCTTGCGGCAAAGTTAAATACTATGTCGTTTTATCCGGAAGCCCCAACTGAAACAATCTCTGTTGCTGAACTTATGGGCCAACTGAATGAAGCCGAAGCAAGCAACGCAGAAGCAGAGCGTCACAACAACGAAATAGATGTAAGAGCTGATGAAATCAGCCGTAAGATAATTGAGATTGAAAAAGCACAGCAAGAACTTGATGAGCTGCAAGCTATTCAGGCCAACGTCACTAAAATTGAAAATATTGCTGACACTGCAGCATATCGTGACAAGATCGCACAGGCTGACACTCTGAACGCAATGGTTCGGGCTAATGCTTCCTATAAAGAAACAGAATTACAGCTTGAAAAACTCCGCGAAGAAAGCCAGCGACTGTCTGACGTGATCAAGGATGCTGACAAGTCCAAGGCTGACGCAATGGCTGCAGCTAAGTTCCCGGTAAAAGGATTGTCATTTGATGCAACTGGAATCTTATTCAATGGGGTTCCATTCTCAAGTTGCTCTTCTGCAGAACGGTTGCTTGTATCTCTTCATATGGGGATTGCAATGAATCCCAAGCTTAAGGTGCTGCTTATTCGTGACGGTTCTTTGCTTGATGATAAGAGCCTTGCAATGGTTGTTCAGGCCGCTAAAGAAGCAGATGCACAGGTTTGGATTGAAAGAGTCAGTAAGGGCGCAGAGTGCAGCGTAATTATCGAAGATGGCGCAGTCTTAAAACAGTAAAGGGAAGGTAAAATATATGAGCGAAAAAGCACTGAATGTGAAGGAAAGCAAATACCTCGACAACCTGCAATATTCTTTCACTGCGGAAGAGTTGGCAGAAAAAGCACAGATTATGTCTGAACAGTCCACGCTTAAGGCTGAACTGGAGGATCAGAAAAAAGCGGTTATGTCTGACTTTAAAGCTCAGATTGATAAATGTGACGCTGATCTAAATCTGGCGGCTAAGCATTACCGTGACAAGTGGATGATGAAGAATGTCACATGTATCAAACGCATGAACTACGACAACGGTATGGTTGAATTTATCCGAACTGATACGGATGAAATTTACAAAAGCCGGAAAATGGAAGGGGATGAACTTAATATCCCGTTGCCGACTGATGATACTGACGTAAATCCTGTTCAGTAACCATTATCGGGGCTGCTTCGGTGGCCCCGCTACAAGGAAACCTTATGGAATATTCAGAAGTGAATGAATTGGCTGCAATTGAGGAAGAGCTGCGAGAAGCTAAATGTGAAGTAAATATTTATAAAAGCGCACTTAACAGGCTTTTAAGCGTTGATAATTTAAGCACAAGAATGATTGCAAAAGAAGCCTTGATGGAGGGTAAACGATGAAAACAGTAGCAGTAATTGGGATTGATCCCGGCAAATCTGGCGCAATGGCTTTGATAGCTGCAGACGGAACCGTTGATATTCAGGATTGGGAGGACGGGCCAATCGTGGCAAGTAAGCTGTTGGGATGGACTCAGGATTATCAAATCAAAGGCGTTGGACTTGAGCGTGTTCACTCTATGCCGAAGCAGGGCGTTGCATCGACTTTTAAGTTCGGGGAAAACTTCGGAATATATCAGGGGCTTTTATTGGCTCATATGTTGGCCTTTGAAACTGTCACCCCGCAATCTTGGATGAAAAGTTATTCAATCGTCAAGAAAGGGCCAAACGATAAACCCTCATTGACTGTTGCCCGGCAGATGTTCCCGAGTGCACCACTTAAATTGAAAAAACATGACGGCAGGGCAGACGCTTTACTACTTGCCGAACATATACGCAGGACAACCAATGCTTTCCGTTCCTGAGTCTGAAAGAACTGTTCTTGAAGGTATCCTGAACAGAACAACCGAGGTTGAAGACGTTCTTGAGATAGTCCAACCGTCTGACTTTTCGGTAGGGATTTATAAAACGGTCTTTGAAATAATAAAAACATTACATGAAAAAAGTCAGCCTACAGATGTAGTGACTATACATGCCGCAGCCGGAACTAAGTTTGACGTATGTATACTTGCTGAATTGTCAGGTGGCATGACTAGCAAACAGAGTGCCTTGCACCATGCCAGACAAGTTAAGGATTCGGCAATACGGCGTGTTGTTGCAGCGCAGGGTGAACAGTTGATCAGGGCGGCAAAGTCGGGAATTGAAACAGCTCAGATGATTGAACAGGCTACGGCCGCATTATCTGAAATTGCAATAGCTGATACGTCAAACGAATCAAGGTCTATTGGGGAAGTCATTCAGCAAGTTTGGAACGAAACTACAAGCCGGATGGAAGGACCAACGGCAACCGCTGGTTATCCAACTGGTTACCAGCAACTTGACCGCCTTCTTGGTGGTTGGATGCCTAAAAAACTGTATATCTTGGCTGGTCGTCCGGGGATGGGCAAAACAGCATTTATGCTAAATTCCATGTATCGGAGCCGGATTCCTTGTCAGATATTCAGTATTGAAATGGATGATAAGGAACTCGTAGGGAGGTTGATTTGTTTAGATCAGCACATCAACACTTTGGCTTTGCGTGATGCCCGGCTTAATGAGGATCAGTTCAGTAGATTCGGAAAAGGCTGTGAAGCTGTTAACGAGTCCGGTATCAAAATTGATGATTCTGTCATTATTACGGTTGAAGAAATTAAGGTCAGGGCAAGAGTTGCTGTTAAAAAACATGGTTGTAAAATTATAGCCGTTGACCATGTAGGATTAGTCAAGCCGACTTCTTTAAGAGATTCACGAGAGCAGCAAATAGGTCATATCTCGTGGCAGCTTAAAGCATTAGCTAGAGAGCTTAACGTTCCCGTGATTCTACTCTCTCAGTTGAACCGGAAGGTTGAAGAGCGAACAGACAAAAGACCTGTTTTGTCCGACCTCCGAGATTCAGGAAGTCTGGAACAGGACGCTGACGTTGTGATTATGCTCTACAATGGTAGTTATTACGCAAACGATAAAACATATAAAACGGGGGTTAAGTCGGTAACTGATATTATAACAAGGAAACACAGAGCCGGGCCAGTTGGAACCGTTCCGCTCAACTTCTTGCCTGAGTTTACTGCGCTGGAGGAATAAAGATGATTCATAGTTTTAATGTCGAGGTTGCCAAAGAACACGGCTTCGAAGCTGCTGTGATTCTGCACTTCCTATGCTTCTGGTGTATGAAAAATCAGGCCAATGAAAAGCATATGCATGATGGCGTGGCGTGGACTTACAACAGCAGCGTAGCTTTTCAAGAATTGTTTCCATATTTAACCCGGCATAAGGTTCGGAAGGCTATGGAGGTTCTTGAGGAGGCAAAGTTAATACTTTCAGGTAATTATAACCAGGTTAAATACGATAGGACTAAGTGGTATGCGGTAACCGCAAATGGATTTGTGAAAAATGAAAGTTCCATTGTTCAAAATTCACCAATGCATTGTTCAAATTCCACCAATGGAAGTGTCGGAAATCACCAACCTATACCAGTTAATAACACAGTTCATTACTCAGTTGATAAACCAGATAATGGAGAAGGGAATCAAAAAGAAACAAAAATATCTCCTGAAATAAAGGAATTTGTATCTAAGTTTCAAAAGCATGTTCTTTCTATTCATGGGATTAAAGCCCCTAAAATAACTGAAAGCCTTTTGAACAGCGGTCAAGATGTAGTTGATAAACTGATCAGACTTGATGGTTTCAAGTTAGATCAAATTAGGGATTCCCTTAGATGGGCTGTAACTGATGACTTCTGGTCAAAAAATGTTCTTTCATTAGGTTCTTTAAGGAAAAAGAGTAAGAACAACGATTTGACTAAAATGCAGAACATCTACGCATCATGGGAAAATAAAACAGGTGGTTCCGCAGGTCCGTCAAATGTCCCTGCTTATGTTGGAGATATGAACCTTTATGGAGAATCCAACTGATTCAGACTTAATGGAAGAAATGTTTCGCATTGGGGCATCCTTTCACGAAATGGCTATTTCAATGGCAAACATTAAACCTATTACAAAAGACATTGCATATAACAGTCAAGGAGTAAATGAAAAGATGGAAAAACCGTTAACTCCGCTCAAGGCTATCAGGGCTAAGTGCCGGGATTGCTGCGGAGATCAAGCAATTGAAATCAAGTCTTGCCCTTCACAGGACTGCATTTTGTGGAAATTTAGAGCTGGAACAAGACCGAAAGAAGGGTACGACAAGTCGCCACTCAAAACCATACGAGCCTATTGTTTGAGTTGCGGAGAACTGAACAGCTCAAATGATATTAAGCTTTGTAAGTTGAAAAACTGCCCGCTTTATCATCTGAGATTCGGGAAAGGTGGGCGCAATCTGTCAGACGCAGAGAAAAAGAAACGTTCAGCCAGATTGAAGGAAGCAAGAAAGGCTAAAGGGTAGCGTTTTAGCTCACAGAGCTACATGCAACTACAGCATAAATCTATCAACGTATAAATTGTGGCTCATTGTTCGGGTTGCAATGTGGAAAGTTAAAAACAGCAAGGCTTATGAGGAAGTAATAAAATGACTGATAATCAAAAAAAGTGGGTTGATTAAACAATTCTTAGCAGAGGAGGTCAATTGATCATTGAAGTAAAAAACAACGCCCTTGCAATCAATTCCGACACCGTGACGGCAGAGTTCCGCTTCTCTCCAAGGAGCGAACGAGACCTTGCAAAGGAATTGGTAGGAGCTGCAAGGGAACTATTAGGCAGGGATGAAAGCTTATTTCAAGCACTGGTAAATGAAACAAATGATAATTGATTTAGACTGTTAGGGTTAATTTAACTGTTCTATAAACAAATAAAAAAAGGAATTAAAATGATTGGAAGAGACAAAGGAATGCAGAAAATTCGTGGGGTTCTTGGTAAGTTTTCAAGCATGATGAAAGAACTTGAAGAAGGTATGAATATCCTCAGACAAGAAAAGCAAAAGAACGAAGCAGAAGTGGCCGGGCTTAACGAAAGGAATGCTGCAATCGACTCCGAAGTTGAAAGCGCAGAAGGCGTATATTGCCAGTTGGATATGATCCTAAAGGGCGGGGCAGTAAGTCAAAAGGTTGAGGACAATGGCTAATAATGACCTCCTTCATAACCAATTAATTAGATTGGGCGACATGATGGGAGACGGGTTGCATTTGGAACCGGGCGGTAAGTGGATTGAAAAGGAATACGGTAAAATTGTTAAAGCTCTAGGAATCGTCCCCAAGCGTAAGAGGTATAACAATTCAATAAAAATTAATGAAGCTATGTTGCAAGCTGTCGTTAAATTTAAATGTAAATGCGGTGGCAATTTGAAACAAACTCGTTCCGGCTCCATGATCGGTAAATGCTCAGAATGTGGAAACAGGTACAGGCTTTTAAAAATAGTCAAAAGAAAAGCCGCTAAAGCGGAGGAATAACAAACATGTCTATGAAAGAAATAACCATAACTAAAGAAGTCCGATGTTGCGATTTTTGCGAGTCGCCAATTGAAAATAATGTTGGCGTTCTCTCTGTAATTGCTTCGGGAACATCATTTGATGGACATAAGAATCAGTATGTCGAGGCTAAAGTTGATATCTGCGGCAAGTGTCAAGCCAAGGCCGTGAAGCATGCGGAGAGATAATGAACGATGAGGATATCACGCCTGAAATGATCAGGGAGGCAGAGGAAGAGCTTGGAATTAACTTGCATAAAAAGGGGGAATATCGATGGCAGAAGCCGGAGGAATAGAACCCGGACGGGGGCAAATCGTATTCAGTAAAAAAAGGTGTAAACGGTTCTTAAAAGCAAATGGCTGGGAGTATGACGCAATATGTAAAGGTGGTGGCGGTGCTTATATCAGCCCCGTTGCTTGCTGCATAGAAGTTCAAGACGATGAAATTGTATTCATTGATGATACTGGCGACTTCTTGCATATCCCCACAGATTACTATGCATTAATTGGAGCACTGTTAGAAACTCGGCAGATTGGGGCAGGTTATGTCTCAACAAAATAGAAAGGCCAGAAACACCACAGCCGCCAAGCAAAGGATGTTCCTGGACCTTATTCGTAAAAACTCAATGCCTTTCGCATAACAAGGCGAGAGCGTAAAAGTAAAGGTAAAAAATGAGTGCATCAAAACTTGAAGTGTTGTTCAAATTGTACGGCAACACTCATCCAAAGAGCATGATTAAAGCATATTATGACTATATCGAAGAAAATCCCGACTACGTTCATGACGGTGGATGCTTTGAGGATTGGGTAGGGGGTGAATGTGAGTAAATATTCTTGGCTTGCAATGAGCGGAAATGGATATGTGATTCAATGTTCCGAATTACCATTTTGGGCACATAATGGATGGCAAATAAAAGTCGGCTATAAAACTCTTTCAAAACATCCTTTCTGGCTTAAACGTGGTGAACTCTGGCAAAAAATTGAAGGGGGACACGATTATTGTGAAGGTGAAGTCATAGAAAGATGGTTTAGCGATTCATATAGAAGGGTTGCAGCCCAGTCAGTCAGACAGGAAAGCCCTGAAACTCAGCAGGACTTTAAACAAAAATTGGATGAATTCCTTGATAAAAAAATAGGCCGTGGCTCCATTCTTGATAAAGCAAAAGTAATTATTAACGGGGAGCGTCAAGACCAATACGGCAACCCCGAAGATTCGTTTAAAACTATTGCTGCTTTTTGGACTCCTTACCTTCGGTCAAGGGGATTGTTGAAAGAAGACAGGGAGCTAACACCTAAAGACGTAGCAATGTTGATGGTCCTGCTTAAGATTGGCAGAGAATCCCAACAAGAAAAATTAGATAACCTTGTTGATCTTGCCGGGTACGCAGGGATAGCGGGAGACATGAGCCATGTCTAAAATACTGAAAAGAGCAAACGAAGTGTTCGGACCTGTAAAGACTATCATCAAAGCAAGTGAAGAATCTGCAGAGCTGGCGGCAGCTATCGCAAAGCTTGGATGTGCTGACGGGCCTTGCACTGACGAATGGGCAGGAGTCGTTGACGAAATGGCAGATGTTGAGATTACAACAGAACGATTGTCTATGCTCTATCCGACAGGTCGGGATGATTTTGAGGAAGCTGTTTTTAAACGGAAAGCTTTTAAGCTGAAAAGGCTTGAGGGGGTTCTTGATGAATACACAGCCTGATCTTTTTGCAATAGCCGGATACACTCCACCGCCAAAACCTGAAACTCAGGTCGACAGGTGCAAGAAATGTAAACACGGCTTAGTTGATCCTGATATTGCTTACTGCCAAAAGCATGACCTTGCGCTTGAAGTCGAGGGCGGTGATATGATCATGGCGAATGGTGGTTTCGCTATTGAATGTTACGGCAAAGACTGGAGGGAAGTTAGATGCCATTAGTTGAACTTATTCGAGTGGAACAAACCGACAAGGCAACGATTGGAGTCCTTAAGGTTGAAGGTCAGGTCATATGCTGGACTCTTGAAGAGCCGTGGAAAGACAATCAAGAAGACGTTTCTTGTATTCCTGCAGGTGAGTATGAGTTTAAGTTAGAACATTCTCCAAGCAAGGGACGGAAGCTCTGGACAATTAAAGGAGTCCCGCTCCGTTCATATGTCCGTATTCATATCGGCAATACCGTTGATGATACTGAGGGATGCCCACTTACTGGATCATTTCCCGGAAAACTAAACGGTAAAAGGGCAGTACTAAGCAGCACCCAAGCCTTTAATAAGTTTATGGAGGCTATGACAGGATGGTCGGACAAGGCTCGGATAGTGATAAAATCGGTGTAGAGTTCATCGACTTAGCCTTGCTCATTGGGGAACCGAAAGCTCGTGAACTTTGTGAGGAATACAAAGGGCAAATTTTGCCGGAACCTCCACCCAAGCCAAGGCAGGTACGCAACAAGACGATCCGTGACCTGTACTTTAAAGATGGATTAACACAAACGGTGATATCTAAAAGGTACGGGTTAACAAGACGATGGATTAACTATATAATTAGTAGTAGTGACTAAAACAAAGCCCCGCTTTCTCAATGTAGAAGGTGGGGCTTTTCTCGTAATGTGAAGTTGTGAATATTTTTTACTTCACCAATTCTACAAGCAATCACTATACACACTACATGAGCAACGACAAAACAATATCTGTTTGTGACGCAATAGAAGGCGGCTTTGATTCAGAGGCATACCGTAGTTGGTCTGATGAACAGAATTTATATACAGAAGATGCAGACTCCCTTGAAGGTATGACTATTGAAACCTACCCTCAAAGATAAACTACGGCATTATTTAAACCCTCTGCATGTAAAGTGTAGATTGTATGATGCTGTGAATTATTTTTGTGTGTTGTATGAAAAGATTTATAAGGCGGTTTTGTGACCGTCTAACCTTAAACCTCGGAGAATGAACAAACATGGATGTAGTTCAGATTATCCAAACAGCGGGGCTGGTGATTGGCGCATGCGCTGCAATTGCCGCTATTACCCCAACGCCTAAAGATGATGCATTCTTTAAGCCTCTCGTAACGCTTATTAACATTCTTGGCTGTAATGTCGGTCAGGCCAAAAACAAAGGCGGCAAGTAATGCGTAAAATTCTCTTACTATTTTTCATTGTTGCTTTTGCTGCGTCAGGTTGTGCATTCAAAACAATTTCAGACCTTCCTGCAGAAGATCAGGCCGTTGAATATGCAAATTTCGTTTTAGACTCGTACAACGCTACTTATCATAAGTACAACGAGATTAAGCATACAATCCCCGCAGAACAGAATGCCACAGCCGTCTCCTTTGTGAAGGCTATGAATAATGCCAAACCTGCCGTTTTAGCCCTCTCTTATGCGGCTGAATCATGGAAAACGGCAACGGTAGACGACTCGGCAAAGGCTGAACTTGTTTACCGACAACAGAGACTTATTGCCGCTGACATTCTCGACAAGGCTATGGACCTTTGGGCTAAATTAAACGGGGATGAAGAATGATTGAATTTAATATCGAAGATATAGAAATCTCAGAAGAATCAGCGGTTGCTATCGGTGATGTTGTTGGATCACTCGCAGGGCTTATTGCTGCGGGAACTCCTATTGCTCCTTTAGCCCCATTTATCGGCTTAGCTGTAGCGCAGGGACTTAAGCTGACAAATGCAGGGTACAAGGTTCAGGGTCTTTCAGCACTCCAGAAGAAAGCAAAAGCTATCGAAGGATTGCCGGACCTTACAGCACCATAGGCGGCAACATGGCAGCAAAAGACGCATTCAGAGCCAGTTGTTGGCAGATTGATAAAAAAATAGGTCTTGCAATAATTTTAGGCGTTTTCATTCAATTTGGCGGGGTCATTTGGTGGGCTAGTGATCTCTCAGCAAGACTTGAATCAGTCGAAAATGAGCAAGCCCGATATGAGCATGTTCTCGAAGAGCTGGCTACAATTAAAGCAAACGTTGCATGGATTAAACAAGCATTAGAGAAATAGTTTTTTCTCCTCCCTCCTCTCGGGGCTGGTGGGTATTCTCTATATTCACCGCCCCATTAAATACGCATTGTGAATACAAATATAAAATTGATCAATGCTATCAACTTAGACACTAGGCTTAAAGCTCCGCACAAAGCTTTATTACATGCCTTAGTCTCATTCAGAAACAGCAATACGGGCCAGTGTAATCCCTCAGTAGAATCAATCTCAGAGAGAGCCGGACTTTCAAAGAGGAACGCTTTCAGGATTTTATCAGACCTTAAGGAAGTAAGTATAATTTCATACTCAGGAAAACCAAACGTCAGCACTCAGTATGAATTATATCCATTTCCAAACAAATTTCGAGATAGTGCCATTTTGTCACCTGAACCATATAAGAAGAAAGGCACTAATTTTACACACTGGTCAGACGACTTATTAAAGCTGATTGCGGAAGTTAAGAACAGCACACACAAGAAGCATGACTATAAGCTTCATCCAATGAAAGGCGACCTGAATGTCAGTGAATGGAATAGAAAGCTATTTACCTGATGTAACACCAACACAAACGAGAGAATAGGGGCAAAGATGGGAAGACCACTTAAGTACAGCAACGTTGAAGATATGCAGGTAGCTATTGATGCCTACTTTGACGACTGCAACGAGAGAAAGAAACCCTATACAGTTACAGGATTAGCTCTTGCTCTAGGCTTTGCCACCAGAAACGGTTTGTTGAGATATGAGAAAGGCGAGATTGAAGAGACAGACGAGATCAAAGCCGAGTATCGACACACGATCAAAAAAGCGAAGTCCCTTGTTGAGATGCAGACGGAGGAAGAGCTTGTACTTGGTAAGTCTAATCCCATTGGTAAGATATTCACATTAAAGAACAATTACGGGTGGAAAGATAAGACCGAGGTCGAGAATACAGGCGGTATATCTGTTACAATCGCAGCATTCGGGCCAGCTCAAATAGCAGGTAATACTATGCCAGTGGATACTCAGTCCAGTGCGGTTGCTATTGAAAGTGTAAAGGTGGCAGGTGTTTACGAGAGTGACGAGTAATCTGTTCACCACTTTATACACCAATTGGCAGAGCGGGAAGGTTTTATTCGAGGGGGTGCGGTGGAGGTAGGGGGGGGGCTGGTTATAAGTCCGACCACCGCCCAAGGGTCCCATGCCGTCCAAGTTTATCTATACCTGTTGCACACACATCTTATTCAACAAAAAGGGTTCTCTAAATTTTTCGCATAAACAAAAGGGGGGTCTCTTTGGGTCTATGTAAAAGTGCTTGCAAGTCTGTTCACTATATTAAGTGGAACTCTAAAACGAGGCGTTGGCATAAGCGTCAGATCGCTAAACTTAGACGCCAGTTGATCAGGGCAGATATTGAGCATGCGCCTGAACGGGTAAGAGATTTGACCTATGGGTGGGCCGATTGAAAATATTTTTCAGAAAAATAAAAAGGATCTGGCGATTCTTAAATTTTGCAACAGATTTTGAAGTGGTTCGAGAATTGATGAGAGAAGAAGATAAGCAGAGAGGGAACAACATGAAGTTCAGAAAGAAGCCTGTAGTGATTGAAGCTTTTCAAATGACCAAAGAGCGCAGACAAGATAATTCCGAGTGGCCCGAGTGGTTGAATAAAGCTTGGAACAAAGAACTCGGTGAAATTGGATTTGTTGGCGGTCAAGATTTCTCAAATTCAGACGGGACAGATGAGCTTTTTATTACCACCCTTAAGGGTCACATGAGGTGTTCCTTCGGTGACTACATTATTAAAGGTGTTCAGGGCGAACTCTACCCCTGCAAGCTTGATATTTTTGAACAGACTTACGAAGCTGTAGAATAGTTTTTAAGCCGGAATAGCTCAATGGTAGAGCACCTGTTTTGTATTCAAAGGGTTGCGGGTTCAAGTCCTGCTTCCGGCTCCATGTTCCGGGATAGCTCAGCTGGATAGAGCAACAGCCTTCTAAGCTGTTTGTCGGGGGTTCGAATCCTCCTCTCGGAACCATTTTATTAGGTGGATTGGCAGAGCGGGAATGCGTCACTTTGCTAAAGTGTAGCCTACTCAAAAAGTAGCAGGGGTTCAATTCCCTTATCCACCGCCATAAGGAAGGTAGCGTTCAATGGTGAACAACTGGTCTTGAAAACCGGGCTGCGGTGATGAGTCGTAGGGGTTCGATTCCTCTACCTTCCTCCATATTTCTCAAACATCTAAACCATATTTAACCGGGCGGGACAGTATGTCCCTAATACAAAGGAATTGTAGCCTTGGCAAAACAAGAAATCACGATACCTTACGGGTTCATTCCTCGTGATTACCAGATACCTAAGTGGAACTATATTGCAAATGGCGGGAAAAGGGCCGTTTCAGTGTGGCATCGCAGGGCTGGTAAAGACCTCACAGAATGGAACCTTTTAATTTGCGAAGCCTTCAAACGGGTTGGCGCATACTATTACTTTTTACCTTATTATCAGCAGGGTAAGAAAATTATTTGGGATGGTATAGACGGCAATGGTCGAACCTTCCTTTCATACATCCCTAAACAGGTCTTAGACGGAAAGCCGAACAGTACCGAAATGAAAATCAAGCTTATCAACGGCTCGATTATTCAGATCATCGGTACAGATAATATTGATAGCGTTATGGGAACCAACCCCGTTGGTTGCATCTTCTCTGAATACTCACTCCAAGACCCTAGAGCTTGGGATTATATCTCACCGATCTTACTTGAGAATGATGGTTGGGCGGCTTTCAATTTTACCCCTCGTGGAATGAATCACGGTTGGGACATTTTCCAGATGGCTATGAAGTCACCGGATTGGTTCTGTGAACGATTAGCAGCTTGTTATCATCCTGAATACAATCCCGTTGGCGGGGGCGTGGGTGCTACAGGCGTTTTGACCCCTGACCAGATAGACAAAGAGCTGTCGGACGGGCGTTCCCCTTCACTTGTTAAGCAAGAATACTTTGTTGATTTTCAGGCCAGTTCTGACGACATATTAATACCTTTATCGCTGATTGATTCAGCTATTGACCGTGACATTTCATATAAAAATGCTCCGGCAGTTGCCGGCCTTGATGTTGGTCTGTCCCTGACTGGCGACCCTACCGCTTTGGTTATCAGAAAAGGCGGCAAGGTAATCGCTATCGAAGAAGTAAGGCTTGATGATTATGACGAAATTGCAGGTTGGGCATACCGTCACCTTATGATTCACAAATGTTTCACGGTTCTTGTTGATGGCATAGGTTGGGGGCAAGGGGCTTTTCAATCCTTACGGCGTTTGTACCCTTCACTGACTGTTCAGTCCGTCAACGTAGCGGAAAAGGCTTCTGCAGATGATCGCTTTGCCCGGCTCCGTGATGAAGTTTGGTGGCAGGTCCGTGAATGGTTTGAGGAAAAGCAATGCTCAATCCCTTCAAACCTTGCATTAACTGACAAACTGCGTGCTGAAATTTCCAACGTAAAATATGACTTTACCCCGTCCAGCAAAATTAAAGTGATGGGGAAACGTGAAATGAAAAAGGTAGAGAATGGCGGCAAGTCTCCTAACCTTGCGGATGCTCTCGGCCTCTCAATTTACGGCAGTGCTACTGCAATGAACCAGTCCTTCACACAGATTAATAAACATTCAAGGGTGGCTTCCTAATGGCGAAAGATATTAAAATTAAAGATACCGAAGTAATCAGAATGATAGCTCCGTATCAAGCCAAGTCTGAACGCTGGCAGGAAAACCTATCTACTGAGCGCAAGGCGTGTCTGGCCCTCTACAATATGGACAAGCTAGGCAACGAGCAAAAAGGTTGGTCACAAGCTGTAGCCTCTACGGTTTGGGATGCTGTCGAGTGGTTAAAGCCGGGTCTGTCTTCGATCTTTGCACACCCTGATTTTGCAGAGATTAAAATGGTTGATACGGCAAGAGCCAAGCGCATTAAAAAAGCAATCCGTTACCAGATGTTCAGGAAGAACAAAGGTAAACGTGAAATCCGTTCGTGGCTGCATGACACTTTGCTGTATCACTACGGTGTAATCAAAGTATTTCATAAGACTGATTTTGACCTTGAAACGCTTAAGCATGACAAGCTCAGTCTTGAAGAAATGGAACAGCTTGTAAACGAAGTTGACATTCAAATTTCAAAATATGACGAAGTTGAGACAGAGGTTCCTGTACCTCCGCTTGAATGGCTGATGAATGGCGGGGATAAAGTTACAACTGAAATTCATTATGAAAAAGTGAAAGCTGTCAGGCGCAAGGTTAAGTACGCTGGCCCTTCAATGGAGTGCATACCGCCTTGGGAATTTTATACTACTCCGGGTTGTAAAGACCTTGATTCAAGTCCTTTTGTTGCTCACAGAAAAAAGAAAACCTTGCACGATATTAAGCGGGGCGAATTAACCGGGCAGTACGTTAAAGGTAGTCATAAAAAGTTACAGGACCACTTAGAAAGTAATGAATCGCCCGAAGTGATGGACGAGTACCGGGCAACTTATGAAGCTGACAATTTAGATGTTGATGAGCTTGGTGGTATTGAAATTTCAACCTCCAAGGAAGATCAGGCCATTTCCCCGAACTCAGAAGTATTTGTGTGGGAATGCTATCTAAGAATGGACATTGACCAAGATGGATTGCTTGAGCCTGTAATCGCTACTATCTGCGGTGATGTTGTGCTGCAGCTTGAAGAGAATCCTTATAAGCGGCCTCCTTTTAGAGTCGGAAGGCTTTACGAGATAGCGCATAGGTTTGAAGCAAAGCCCCTGCCTTTGGTCCTTCGTGATGATCAAATGGAGCTGACGAACTTACAGAGAATCCTTGTGGATGCTGCGGCTGATTCAGCTTACGGCAATATCATCACAAGTGATCCTGAATTTGCCAAGCAATGGGCAAATCGTCAGATCGGTGACGTGATTCTCTCCCAAGCTTTCGACAAGTTTAAAGAAGTCCGGCCTAAACAACCGGGCGGCATTTTGCTTGATGCAAAAGAAACTATTCGTGTTGGTTCGGAACGCAAGACGGGCGTGAGTTCTGTTAATCAGGGCATTGATGATAATTCCTACGGCAAGACCGCAACGGGTGTTATGGCTCTGCAAAGCGCAGGGATGCAACGCCAGAAATTTAACGCTGATGTTCTGGCCGATACGATGGAAGAGGTTTTCAGGGATTTTGTTGAGATTAACCACCTCTTTCCTCCACAGGAAATGCACAATCCTCATGCTTCTGAAAAAGATCAGATTCAGCAGAACGACTTTGATATTTTAGACGACTTTGACATTACGGTGAATATTGGAGTCGGGCCACAGGACAGGCAGAACCAAGCGGCTATTCTTGAAAAGCACTTTCAGAAAGTTGTGCAAGTATTCTTGCCGCAGGGACTAGCTAAACCTGAACACCTTCTCGCCATTGAGGAGGCAATAGGAAAACTGCTTGATACTCCGGTTGATGGCCTCCAGTGTTCCGTTGATGAGTTTGACGAACTTAAAAAGATTAAACAGCAATGCCAGCAATTGGCGGGAGAATTACAGAGTGCAAAACAGCAACTTGCCGCAGTCACAGGCCGAGGCATTGCGCCAACTGGTGGAAACGGGGGAACAGGCGGAGCGAGTCAAGGACAGCCCGTACCTTTCGGCCCTATGGGACAGGGTAGACCGGGAGTTGCAGGGCCAAGTCCTCAACCTCGGCCCAATGGATAAGGACGAATTTAGTTACAGGCAGTCACAGCGGCAACTCTTGGGAGATATCCGGGCCACAATTGATCTTGATATTCAAAGAGGCAAGGAAGCTCTGGCTAAACTTGCAGGGGAAGAAACAAAACCCAAAGGGAGGATTGCAGGGTGATTACAAGTTTAAAGGCCAAGCTTAGCAAAGCTGAATATGAACGGGGGGTTTATAAGCAACAGCTTGATGCAGCTTTGAAGCGAATAGAAGAACTAGAGAACCACAACGAATTTAAGGAAGCGGCAGAAGCTGAACCATCCACTCCTTGTGAATGTGAATCTTTGAAAGCTGAGATAGACCAGCTCAAAAAGGACAATCACAGTCTTAAAACAAAAGTAGGAATGCTCAGCAAGAAGCCCAAAGCAGCAGACAAAACAAAAAAGGCCACTGCTAACAAGTAAGCCTGTATACCAAGGAAGGTAGAATATGGAATTTGATGAAAACGGCAACCCGATTGAAGGCACTGCCCCTGAATCAAATGACGAAGCACAGGACGTGCAGGAAGTAGAAGTTTTTGAAACTCCTGAAAACGAGATCGGCTCACTCTTTGACAAGGTTGAACAGGACGCAGACGGAAAGCTGGAAGCACCGGAAGCCAATTCTGAGGAAACCAACGTTGATGCACAGCCGGAAGTTAATCAGGAAGTCACGCCAGCACCCACTTTTAAAATAAAGGTGCAGGGCGTTGAAAGAGAAGTAACCGCAGACGAAATGACAAGGCTTGCTCAGCAGGGCGAGGACTACAGCCTTAAGATGCAGCGACTTAATAACGAGCGTCTGCGTCTTGAATCTGTTCAGCCACTTGCCAATGCTTGGCAAAATGACCCTGCATTTCGTCAGCATGTCATGGAATATCAAAGGCAGCAGGAACAGCAGAAAGTTCAGCCTTTGCCGGAAGACCCCATTGAAGCCTTGAAAGAGGAAGCTGTGCGGGAAGCTATGGCAAGGATTGAAGCACAACAGCATGAACAAGTTCAGGCTAGGCAGGCCACCGAACGTACAACTCAGATCAGCCGGGCAATGCATGCTATCAGTGCAGATGAACTGCGAGAGAATGTAATGGCTGAAATGAGCAAGGTTGCTCCGGCAGGTTCTGCGCTTAGAGCAAGATTGAATAATGACCCTGACTTGTTTTTCCCTACCTATATGGAAACAAGGCAGAGGTTGGCAAACGCTCCTAAGGGACCAGCCCCGCAAGCTCCGGCTGTTCCGGCAGGAGGGCCGAACGGGTCGAAGGTCGTAAGGGTTGCCCCGATTCTTGAAAGTGGCGGAAGTGAAGCACCTGCAAACGGTCCGACTAAAAAGGAACGTGCAAGGGCTTTGCGGGAAAAAGCAGCCGGGGGAGACTTAAGGTCAGCAGGTCAATTATTTGATCTTGTTGACGATTAATAAACTAAACCGTTTCACAGGAAGTGAGACGTACTTACAGGACGTAAAAAACAGATGGCTGAAATTAAAACTCTTACCTATTCCACAAATTACGACAAATCTATTGTTGATGAAGTCGATGAATTAATTACCAATCTTACACCGACACAGACAGCGTTTATTTCTTCAATCGGTAAAGGAACTTGTGAAACCACAACCCCTGACTGGCTTGAAGATACCCTTGATGATGCAGGGGAAAACGCACACATTGAGGGGTCCGATTCCGAAGCCGAAGCTTGTACCCCTCCTGAACGACTCAGTAACGTAACTCAGATTCTTAAAAAGACTCTGTTTGTCTCCGGCACTCTCAAGGCTTCCAAGCTTCATGGACGTAAAAAGGAACTTGAGTACCAGACTGGCAAGAAGACAAAAGAGCTTGCAAAGGATACCGAATTTGCTGCTTTAAATAACGCAACAAAGGTTGCAGGGGATACCGTTACACCACGTAAAATGCTTGGGGCGTTCGGGTGGGTTGATCCTGCAACTGGTAACTACTTCAATTTTGCGGGAAATACCGCAGAAACAAATCACATTACCGAAGAAATTATGACTGATGTGTTGCAGTCAATGTGGGAACAGGGCGCAGAGCCGACAACTGTTCTTGCTCCTCCGGCTCAGAAAAGGAAGATCAGTAACTTTACTGATGGCGGTCGCCTGACCTTCAATTCCAATGCTTCTGAAAAGAAACTCACAATGGCTGTACGTTTGATTGAAACTGACTTCGGAGTCGTTGCGGTTATCCCTACCCGCACAATTAAGCCTACTGATGCAGCCGGAATCCTTTATGACCGTGTTTTGATCTACGACAAAGCACTGTTTAAACTCCAGACGTTGAAAGGCCGTGGGCTTAAGCGTGAAGCTCTTGCTAAAACTGGTGACGGTGAGAAATTCCATATCATCACTGAAAAGACCCTTAAATGTCACAGCAAAAAGGCTGTTGGCGTAATTGAAAACCTGACCCGCACCAAAGTAGCGGCATAACCTTCCTTCATTTACTGGCGGGGGCTTCGGCTCCTGCCTTTGAGGTACATATATGTTTAAAGATCGTATTTCGATTGACGAGAAGACACGCACCGTTTCCCGGATCACAACTTATGATGCCGTTCCGTTAATGACCGAAGCCCACTTTGAAAAGATCAACGGCAACAACGGATTTTCAAAGGGACGGACTCAAAGGGTAATCGGTGAGATTCCTCTCGCTGAATATCTGGAAATGCAGAGAGTCGCAAACGAAAGGGACGAGCCGCTAACAGGTACACAGCTTAAAGAATTTCTCAGGCAGAACCCCGGCTACATGACTGTGAACGGCCTTGATACAGGCGCATCCGGTAAAATTATTATCAAGTAGGTCATATGTCCAAAGTTGCAGAGGTAATTGATAATATCAGGCAAGAGCTATCAGACGAACAGTCAACCCGTTGGTCTGATGCTCAGTTAATCAGGTTCATCCAGCAAGCCGTTACCAGATCGCAGCATGTAGGCAGACGCAACAACCTCCAGTTCCTTAAGGATAAGGAGGACTTTGTTTTTCTGGCTGGTGAAAGTTCTAAGCCTCTCCCTAATGATTTTATGGTTGATATAGGCGTGTGGAATCTCGGCTTGCCGGGTACATCATTGGCAAAAGTAGATGAAGAAACGTGGGAAAATTCAACCTCACCCAATGAGGCCAGCCAATACATGATTGAAGGCGCAAACCTTGTAATTCAGGGAGTGCCTACCGCAGATACAACCTTAAGGCTTCGTTTCTTCAAAGGGTGCAGTCTGGCATCACTTTTATTAGATGCTGCTGATATGCCGTGGTCTGGTCAACTTGATTCGATAATTGAAGGGTATGCAGCACTCAGAGCAAGAAACGTTGACCGGGACAGCACACAAGCTGACTTTGAACTGTTGCAGGACTTAGAAAACAATATTCTCAACACTCTTGGTTCTCAATCAGTGAATGTTGTTAGGTCAAGAGGGTGGTTGATTTAATGGGATATTTCGACGATGCCGCAACAGGTGCAAAAGCTGGTTATAATGAAATAGAAGGAGGCGCACCATTTACCGCTGGCGGTGTGTCGGGAAGTTTGGCGGGGATACTGGGCCGTTACGCAATGTCTCCGATTGAAAGCTTACAAACTCTCGGCAGTTCTATGCAGGGAGTATATGACGGCAAGGGTTATAATCCTGACGAAGTAACAGCGGCATTGATGGATGTTGGAATGTTGTCTAGTCCGGCAAGCTCCGCTTTGATGCCAGCGGGAAGCCTTGGAATGTTTGGCGGCAAATTAGGGAAAGTGGCTAAAAATGCAGAGTTTGGACCACTTGATTACTGGTTGCCACTGGACCATCCAGATAGAACCGCTAATTTTGAGAAGTGGGGCAGGGGGGCAGTTGTTCCCGGTGCTGGAACTGGAGATTTGCAGTCCTTTTTTATGAGTGGAACGAATAAGCCACTGTTTGATGCTTTTGATGTTCGGTTTTCAGGTTCTAATACTGGTAATGCTGATGCCTTGGATTTTGCTGCATGGCTCAGTGACCATGGCATGATGTCAAGTTCGTATGCCAATGGAATGCCTCGTGTACAGTTTGAGAAGATGATTAGAGACGGGACGGTTCCTGAGAGGATGTTTCCAAGAGTCATTCCGGGACATGTCAGGGCTGAAAATCCTTTTGTTTATGACGCTGGATTTAAGGAATATGAAAAAGGACTCTTTGACCAAATAGCAGCGGAGGCAAGAAAACCGGAATATGATGCGCTATTTGTGAAAAATGTTAGGGACGGAATGTACGGAAATACCGATGTGGGAAATGTGATTGCAATCAAAAACCCTAATCAATTTAAGTCGATTTGGAATAGCGGAGAGTACGGGGAAACTGGTAATTTTATGAGAGGCGAAATTCCAGCATTGCCGTCCATGTTTCAAGAAGAAAACCCTTATACCACTCCGCTTAAGCCGGAGGATTTGCAATATGATGAACAGTACAACCCTTTCGGGATGATTTAGGCGGCAAACTTAGCTTTTATCGCTTTTTCAAACTCTTCGGGCGTGTGATATGGTGGAACGTTTTCTGTTCCAAGGTGCTTTTGTAGAGCATTATATTCATCAATCTTTTTTGCAGTATCTTTTTTCGAGCCGTAAGGTCTCCAACCCAGAACAGAGTAAAATGCATGCTCATCAAGTTCATTAATTCCTAAGTAAACGACAGCGTACCACTCGTTACAATGGGCTTCGGTCCGTTCATATGCGCTGCATGCTTCATCTTTAGAATTGTACCATTCGTGTAGAAAATAATACGGCTCACCCTTTTTGAATCTTCTAAAAAAGATTCTCTTCTGGTTCTTCCAAGGTGTCTTAATTGGTATTGACTGCATATTCTCTCCGTTAGCTTTGAACTAATAATATCATAGTGAAATCTGATTTCAAGTAAAATGAGGTGGCAAATGGCGGTTTCTTTAACTCTCACCCCGACATTAGGGGTTGATAAATCTGCATCGGCTGCAAATATAGCTGATGCGGCCCTCAGTCGTGGATATAACGTATATTATGACCCCGGAACATCCAAGCTCACAACCAGACCCGGCTTTAAATGCGCTACGGCTACACCCCTGACAGGTGGAATTGATGCGTTACATCATTTTGGTGGAATGATAGGCACAACACCGTTCAGTTTTTTAATGTGCGTGTCTTATGGGAAGTTATGGAAATTAAACGGCATTGCTTGGGAGGAAGTGGCAACCTTAAACAGTGCGGATATTATTCCGCAAATGGTCACATTTAATTCAAAGCTGATAATTGCTGATGGCGCAGACGACGGCTTAAAAAGTTATGACGGTACGGCTGTCACGACTATCCTTGAATCTCCTGCAAATCCTACCGCAGTTAAAGAAGTGAGCAACAGACTTGTCGCTAATTCAACCACAACCCCTGATTATATTTTTCTTTCAGCAGCAGAGCAGTTTGATAAATGGTCTGCCGCTGATGGTGGCTATAAAATCCCTGCCGGATACGGTGACGGACTAAGTGTTAACGGGTTTGCATCACTTCATAATAAGCTGGTTGTCTCCAAGCTTTCCAGCAATGAGAAGCGGCTTTATGGCGTAAACATGGAAGGTGATGCGTCTGCATGGTCAACAATTGCTCTTTCCAGTGAAAATGCAGCCCTTGGGCCTCATGCTATTAAAAGCCTTGGGAGTTCTGTTTGTTATATCGACACAGACGGATTTGCAAAACTTAATCCTACTGACACCTACGGTGACGTTGCTGTTGATAGCGAAGTAGGCTTTATGATGGGTTCAGACTTTCGCAGGTTCAGCAAGAATGCAAGCAACGTGTCTCTGACTTGGGTTGCTTCGCTTGGAGCCTTGGCGATTATCTTCACTGGTAATGGATTAAAAGAGTTTCACCTGTTTAATCCCCGACATGGCTTTACGCAATGGGAATCCTCAGACTTCAAGGCTCTGAATTGTGTATGTGAGCTTGACGGTAAAATCTATCTTGGTGGTGTATCCGGCTATTTGTACGAAATGCACACAGCCGGAACAGATGAAGTTGAACCGGATAACGTGTTGCCATTATGGGGCGTTGCCCGGTTTAAACTTTACGAATCGGCTACCGGGAAGGATTTGTTTTTAGAGTCCGGTTCAAAAGTGAATGTCGATTACGTTACAAGCGGTCAATATAACTTTGAAGTGTACGCAGGGAACGCAGAAAATAAAGTGCTGCTGCAAACCTTCAACACAGTTTCAGGGTCAGGACAGCAAGAGCTATACGATGCCGATACTGATATTGTTGATGCTACTTACGGTCTTGATTCTTCAACCACCGGGCAGGACGTTTGCCGCTCAAAATTCAGAGGGAAAGGGTTGATGTTTCAGATTAGAACACACAGCGGTTGCCGGGTAGCGATTAACTCAATCAATGCAATGGTTCGGGAGGTATAAATATGAGTATGGGGCATGGTGTCGGATCAGAGGGGCAAGGACTTGGCGGGAGAAGTTCAGGGAGTAAAAGCACTTCTGTAAATGGAAGAAAAGGAGGTAGCTATAATAATGTTGGAGGATCAAATGGAATAGGAGGTGAAGGACCGTCTTACAGAGAAGGACCAGATAGAACCGGACCTAACGGCAAACCCCAAACATGGACGGCTGTTGACGGTTGGCATGATGTATCAACTAGAGCCGGGACTCCAAGTTATAATGGTGGATTTATGGCTACCGCATGGGGGGCGAGGCATCCCGGACAGTATGCAAGGGAGTTGGGGCAGTTTCATCATGAACAAAGGATGGCACGGCAGAATAAACAAGCCGATGTAATTGCTGGAAAGCTTGGGGAATTGACTGATCGGGTAAACAAGGGGCTAACCGATCCTACCGATTATATGTCTCAGCATAAATCTATTGTGACAGGCGATCTTGAGTCGCTCCGTGGACTTGGATATAATACAGATGATATGGAAAAATCTTTTTCCCCGTCTGGTTTCATGGATACAATTTCCTCATGGATGGGTGGAAAGCCTGACAAAGTAAAAACATATGCAGGAGTAATCCAGGATCAAATTGATCAAGGTTTAATGGAGTATGATAAGGATAAGGGATTAGTATACACAAATAAGGGGGGATGGGTAAACGTTGCGAAAGGTTTTAGTATTATGCCAGGGATGGGATATGCTCCATCAGTTATTGATGCTGGTTTTGATTTAGCTAATTTAGACTTTGGTAATTTAAAAACCAAAGTAGATGCACCATACACTAGAGCAGGAGCAACCGCACAACCATTTGCAGCGTTAGCAGCTCCCTCAATAGGGTTGAACCTTGCTAAGGCTATTTACAATGCTGCCCCTGCCGTTGGTGGAATGATGGATGTTTATTCAACTGCAGTTGATGCGGACTTTATAGGGGAGGCTCCCGGAGGTGGCGGTCAATATGCTAATCATGATCCGTACACGGGCAGAGTTGAAAGTGTAAATCAAGATGTACTAGACGGGATGCTTGATAGAGCTGAGAACCGGGCAACTCCAAATGAACTGTCAGAAAGTTATCCAACTAATACAAATTTTTCAACTCCTTCTAATTGGCCTACATTTGAAAATATCCAACAACAACCATATCAAAACCAGCCTTGGAGTTGGGAACAATGGAATAATTATTTTCGTTAAGGTTTTGGAGTTGATTCAATTATAGCCCAAAATAGAGCTTCACCCGTAAGGTTAGCGGCTGCTTTAATTCCGTTTTGATTTTTTTGACTAGCGGAGGTTCCTTCATACTTACAATTCATAACAGAGTTATCAACCTTATGAAGTTCTCCGGTTTTATCTGACTTGTAAACAGTATATTCTTTTGTAGTTTCAACAATAGTATAACCCGGTGCAGCCTGTTTGCCAGTCGCACAACCAACTAACAGCATGAACACTAATAATATTAACAACTTTTTCATAATGTTTCCCCTATGAAGTAAATAATAATCTCAAAAATGGAAGTTTGGCAAATAAAAAAAGGGTGCAGACATAAGTGGTTAACAATGTCTACACCCTAAATAGGAAGATGATTTAAATTATTCTTTTAAACCAGCCGCAAAATCGTCTATGCCTCTGGCAAGCAAAGCAACAATCCTGCAAAGAGGTTCAGGGGTAGGGGCTTCTGGAATAAATATACAAATATCCTCAATCGCACTTGCAAGGGTGTGAATATCATCCAAGGCCGATGTTTCATTATCAATTATGATATGCATGGTAACTCCAAAATATTTATAGTTTAATTAGCTCTTTGAAATCATGCGAACAAAGGATTCCATGTCTCGTAATCCAGCTTGAACATTCAACAAGGCATCCTCAACATCCCGTACACTGCGGTCAACGGAGTGAACAAGGTTGTTGAAAATAGCAAGCTCATTAGGCGCAGGATTAAGCGAAGTAGGAAACTTGAGTTTATGGACAATGCCCTGACGAAGCTTTTCGGCAGTTTGATTGATGGGGGTACTAAGTTTGTCCTGAGATTGTAAAAGAAAATCGATAAACAAACTTGTCGGGTCCGGTTCAATTGGCAAGGGCAGATTTTCAGCAATGTTTAATTGCATGGCTTTGACGTAGGTAACTAGTTCGTCAAACTTATTAGAATCAATTTCCTTGTAAGTTCCAACTTTGAACTTGTTCTTAACCCGGCCCCATATTTCCATATAAGTTTTTTGACTGTTCACCGTATCCGGCAGGGCGGCAACTTTGGATTTAACAAGAGTCTGTATCTCGTTCTTTTGAGCAGGAGTCAGAGCCAGACGAGGATTGATAGCAATACCGTTGTTCCAGTAATCCCATAGGGCGTTGTCGCATTCTTTTTGAAACAGGATGATCTTTTGACGAGTGGCAAGGTCTTTGATTCTATTAGGCTGAACCGTGGCAAAGAAAGCGGGGAGCATACGGAGGGGGAGACAAAGGGTGTCCCTATTTCTTCCATCTTTGGCAACCATGGTCATTTTGACCACGGTCCAACGATCTTGGTTGGTTAGGATTTTTCTGTACTGTGTTTTCCAATCCATGCCCATGCTTTCAACTATGGGCTTCATAGGTGTGTACGGTTCGTCATTGTGGGAGAGAATGAAAAGCGTGTGTCCGTGGAATTGGACGGGTGAGAGTTTTGCAGTAGACATGGTCTACCTCCTTAGAATTTTCGAATTGGTCTCTCTCAATATAAAAGAAACCGGGAGTTCGAACCTCTCTAAGGCGAGGCTGGCTATTTTAGGACAAAGCCTTGGACATTTCACCACTCCCGGCAACTATGAATGCAAGAATATCATGCCCTAAACAGGAAGCAAGTAAAAAAAGGGCATAAAAAAGCCGCAAGTGTCGGTGGCGGTGTCCGCCTTAGAATGGAGTTTCGACGCTCCGTATGTCTAAAACGCCATAGATTGGGGGGAATGTCAATCAAAAAGTCAAGGTTATAATAGTTGTTGAGATTTGTTATTTCATACGATAACCCTGCATAAAAAGGAGGGGTTATGAAAAGAATAAATATGCTGATATTATTGGTGGCGATGCTGTGTTTTTCGGGGTGTTGCAAGGGCTTCGTTGTTGATAATACTTTTTATATGAAAAGGCGTCCTAGTCTAACTGTGAAAGTTGATAGAAGTATTCCTTATTTTGGTGATCTTACATCGATCAGCGCTAATAGTATTGACATATATGATTTCAGGTCTGTCGATAAAATAGTAAGAATTGAAGTATTCTCAGAGAGTAGCAAGTTGCTCTATATTAGTTACGGGAAAGAAAAGCTAAGAAATGAAATAGGATCATATGATATTGATACTTTTAATATTGGAGGACTTGAGTATAATTGTGGTATTGATATGTATTCAGGCAACGGGACAGCTAGACAGCTCTGTGCAAGCACTATCGACTCTGACAAAGCCATTATTATAACTTATGCAGAGGTGTTACCTAAAGAAGAGCTAAATAAACCCATAGAGCAACGCCGAGCAGATTTTAAGAAAAGGGCTTCTAATAATGTTGTTTTGGGTGAATATATAGAGCCTTCCAAATAAAGTGAGGAGTTTTGTAAATGTCTAAGCTGAATAAATTTAGTGCGGTGGTTGTTATTGCTTTATTTTCATTCCTTGGTGGAATCGTGGGCGGTGGCCTTTCGCAGACTTATTTGAGTGATGGGCAGGCGCAGGAATTGAATGTAAATCAGGATGGTGTTTTTAGGCAACTTACAGCTGATGCGTTGGTTGTTCATCAAATTTTTACAAGTTCTGTGGATATTCTTGATAAAGATTTTAATTCGGTTGGAACGATCCAAGACAATGGACAAGGAGGTGCATCTATTTTCTTAGGGAGTCATGATAAGAAGCAAAAGCAATTTAAAACAATGCTTGCAATTGGATCAGGCTCTGAGGGATGTGTAATTTCTTTAAAAGACGTAGACGGGGATGGGCGGATTGTTATGGGTGTTAATAAACGGGAACCTAGCTTGAGCTTTGTGTATAATGGATTATCCCGTTTAACACTTGGGACAAATGAAGTGACAACTTCAGCCACTGGTGACGACCACACCTATAAAGGAAGTATTTTCGCTTTTGATAAAAACAACAAGGCAACTGATAGTCTTCCTAAATATTAACCTAACTCTCTAATTCAATCAATAACGCCAAATGCACAGGACGTGCAAAAACTCACAGGATGTGAACAATGGCAGATACTACCTATACTCCTTACGGGAGTAACAATACCACTGCGCAAAATGTTGTTAACGGTGCGCTGACTAAAGCTCAGACGGCCCTTAATGGACAGACCACTCCGGCCTATGCCGCCTATACTGGCGACCAAAAAACTGGCCCTACTCAGATGAACTATTATAACCAGACCGCCACCAATCCTTACCAGTCCCAAGGCGGATTGATGGACGCTGATTATAATGCGTTGCAAAAAGCTTACGAGCAACCCGCATACGATGCCTATAGCAAGGCTACAGCCAACACCCAAAATGTCTACGGCAATAACGGCATGTATGGCAGCGTGGGCAATAATCTTATGTCTGATGCAATGGGCTACAATCAGCAGCAACTTAATACCGGATTATCTAATGCTGTTGATCAACGCTACAAGATGCAGGAAACAGACATGGACCGGATGAGGGCCGAAAACGAGAACACCTACAAGTTCGGCATGATGGATGCTCAGCGTCAGGATGAATACAACGCTAATAAAATGGCATGGGATTACGGACAGCAGGAAGCTCAACGAGGATGGGATAACAGCCAGATTGATAATAAGTTTGCTTACGATAACGCAAAAAATCAATGGAACATGGCAGGGCAGCAAAGGTTGTTTGATAATGCCTTGAACCTTGCGGCTGGTTCCGGCTCAACTGCTTCTAGCCAGTTGCAAGCAGGTGCAGATGTATATGCTGCCAACAAAAAGGCAAGTGCGGATAACACTTCCGGTTGGCTTGGCGCAGCAGGAACAATTGCTGGTGGGCTGCTTGGTAATAAGGACGCCACAAATGCAATCGGTTCCGGCTTAAGCTCAGCTGGAAGTTGGTTCGGTGATGCAATCTCAAGCTGGTGGAGTTAATTATGGCAGGATTCTTTGACCAAGGCGTAGGCGTGGGAATGGATAGGGCCGCTCGTGGCTTTATGGATGCTTTTAACTCACAGAAAAACCGTTCTTTGAGAGAAAAAGAAATGGACGAGAACAGAGCATTCAGAGAGCAGCAAACAGCTTTCCAGCATGACCAGATTAACAGACAGAACGGTATACAGGATTTAACCCGACAAGCAAACGGGTTGGCATTTGGTGGGCAGCTTCAAGGTGATATGGGGGCGTTTGGGAGGACTCCGCAGGAAGTAGAAAGCAAATACGGCTTTAACCCTCTGAATTATGTTTCACCGGGGGCTTTGAATTATCAGACTCCGCAACAAACGTTTAATAAACAGGCCGCACTTGTTGAACTTAACGCACGGTATAAGGCTTTAGGTAAAGAACCAAAGTATGACGTAATTGAAGACGCTCAAGGGGTTCAAAAGTATATAACTAAAGGCTCACAAATTCCTAACGGTTGGAGAGTTTCAAAACCTGCTTCTGTTAATATTAATAATGGAGGGGCAATTGTTGGACCCGGTGGCGTAAATCTTTCAGCAACAGAGGTTAGAGACAATCGCAAAGCTTTAAATGCTGCAGAAGGTGTGAGCAAATCTTTAGACCGTTTAGAAAGTCTAGTTGATAAATACGGTTGGGAACCTTCAACAGGTTTTAATACTGACACCGTTGCAACATTAGATTCAGCACACCGTAGTGTTCAGATGGAAATGAAAGAACTTTTAAATCTTGGCGTACTTAACGGGCCGGATTTAGATTTAATGGATCAGATGCTAATTAGTCCTACAGATGTTCCCACCAATCCGCTTAAGTGGGCTGACCGTAAAAAAGCTATAAAATCATCTTATGCCGAAGTTCGTAAATTCCTAGAAAGGAAAAAGAAACAACATCTTGCTAATCTCGGTGTGACAGATTCACAAGCAACCCCTGCAACCAGTTCGAAAGCCGATCCTTTGGGGATTAGATAATGGATATTAATTCAATCCGGGAGAAATTCCCACAATATAAAGACGTAGGCGACCTTGAACTTGCACAGGGTTTTCACAAGAAATTCTATTCAGATATGCCCTTTGACGACTTTGCAAAAAAAATAGGTGTTAACTCCGATCCAATCGGGGCAAGAGAAAAAAGTACTGATTGGGGTAGAGTCGGGGCGCAGATGATCGGGGGAACCGTTGGCGGGGCTATTGGTTTAGCCTCTCCGCTCCCCGGTGGTACATATGTTGGTATGGGGCTTGGTGATGCCATTGCCGGGCAAGGATATGATCTTGCAAAAGAATACTTTTTCGGAGGCGAAGGCAAGTCTTTTCAAGATCGTATGACAGAATCGGCAGTTGATGCAACAACAGGCGCACTTGTCCCGAAAGCGTTTGATACGGCTATTGATGTTGCAAGACCTGTTATCAAGGGCATGATGGGGCCGATAAAGAACAAACTTGCAGGGGCAGGAGCTAAACAACTTGCACAGGATTATGCAGATTTAGGGGTCACACCGTCAGCAGGAGCGATTACAGGCAATAAAGGGATTCAGGCAACAGAACAGGCATTTTCTCAACTTCCAGCATCAGCAAGGACTATGCAAGAGGCGGCAACGCAGACAGTTGACGATACTGCCAAGGCCGCTAATCAGCTTGCTAATCAATACGGCTCTATTCTTACTCCTCAAGGCGCAGGGGAACAAATTAAAGGGGCCGCAGAAAACGCAGTTGGTCGGTTTAAAAGTCGCTCAAGGAATTTGTATGATGCTGTTGATGAGTATTTCCCAAAAGGGGAAGTCGTTCCGATTGAAAATACAACATCATATTTAAAAGAGGCTACAAACGCCTTTTCTGATGCTCCTGAACTTGGCGCAAGGTTCACGAAGGGGTTGAAAGATATAGGTAGCCGAGTTGCAAAGGATGCTCCAGACGGAGTGCTTGATTTTCAAACTCTTAAACGTCTGCGTACAGAAGTTGGTACAGCCCTTGGTGATAAGTTTAACGCTGTAGAAGATGTTAACAGAGCGCAGTTAAAGCAGCTTTACGGAGCTTTGACCAATGACCTTGAGGCAGCAGCCGTTGCAAAAGGTGGCAATGCTCATAAGGCTTATGCGTTGGCTAATAGATATTACAAGCAACAGATGGCGCATAATATTCCGACACTTGAAAAAGTTTTGCAGACTAAAACAGATGAGGCGGCTTTTAAGCTGGCAATATCTGGAGCGCAGGACGGCGGTTCACGGCTTGCGGTTTTGCGTAGAAACTTTCAGCCGGAAGAGTGGGACACGGTAGCGGGTACAGTGCTTGGAAGGCTTGGAAAATCATCCCCCGGTCAACAGGACATTGCAGGGCAAGCTTTTAGCGTTAACTCGTTTTTGACTAATTGGAATAAAATAGCTCCTGAATCAAAACAAGCCCTGTTCGGGGGCAGCCGGTACAGTTCTTTAGAGCCTGAACTTGATAAGCTATTACGGGTTGTCGGTTCTCAGAAAGATGTTGCAGCCATGGCGAATACCTCAAGGACAGGTCAGGCTATCGGTACAATGGCAACTTACATGATGCCATTAACGGGCTTTGCTTCTGGAGGCGTTGGCGGGGCAGTATCCGGAACAGCCGTTGCCCTATCTCCTTACGCTGGAGCAAAGCTTATAACCAACCCGAATTTTGTAAAATGGCTGACCGATGGCGCAAAGCTGGCGAAAGTATTGCCGGGTAGTTATCAGAGCCAGCTTGCAAAATTGCCCATTATTGCAAAGTTGAATCCTGAAATTGAAACAGAAATCAACGATTATTTAAATTCTCTCAAATAGTTCACAAGAAGTGAACTAATTCACAGGATGTGAACTTATGGCTGAAAACGATTATACATATAGTGCACCTAATATTGATGCGTCACCGGGCGGTGATTCTGTAAAAAGCTCTATTCTTGAAAAGAATCAGGCGAGAGTTGAACAGATAATAACCCACTTGAATACTCACAAGAACAGGACGGCAACACATGGCGTTGTTTCTGCAATTGTAGGCACAGAAGACACGCAGATTTTGAGCAACAAGACTCTGGCTGACCCGATAGTATCATACGCAGGGGAACCCGCATTAAATGCGCCTGTCACAAGGGCATATGTGGAAGGGCAAAGTAATCTTGCTGTTACTCAGGCAGGTGTTGCAAGGGATGAGGCGGTGGTTGCGAGAAATGAAGCCGTTGCAGCACGAGACATTGCTGTTGATGCTGCTGCATTCTTGAAAATCTCTGACACTCCAATTCTTTCAGGCTTGGCAACTAAAAATGAAGGGGAAACACTAACTGTTGAGATTACAAACCATGAAGCAGTAAATAAATACTTGGTTTCTGTTTCAGGTGGAACGTTTACAATTGTTGGCGGTATTATTTCATGGATTTTGCCAAATGTTGATATTGATACCAGCTACAACATGACTGTTTTTGCTTCAAAGGATGGTTATCAGGAATCGAAAGCAGCTACTCATACAGTGTTGGTTAAATATGTTCCGATTCAGGAAGGACCGACAATGGCATTTGCCAACACTGTTGACGGTTGGCCCGGTGCTACAATTGACGGTGACGGCATCCAGCCTCCAGCTTATTCAGGTGGGCTTGTTAATGAAAATCAGATTGTAACCGCACAGATGGAAGTTGAGGTGACGAGCGGACAAAAAACGGTTTTAGACGGAACCACTGCAACTTTTCTTAAAGTTCTTGAAGAGCTTTATGCAGGTATGCTTTTAGTCACTGACAAGGGCAATGTGTTCGTTGAAAGTGTAGAGTCGTCAACAGTATCTTCAGCCGATATAGTAGATCTTCTTGATGATGGATCATGCGTTGCACTTTACAATTTTAACGGGTCATTAAATGGTTCAGGTGAGGCTGCAAGTTCTATAGTTCCAAAAAGTTCGGTTAGCTACATTACAGGAAAAGTTGGTCAAGCTGTGTCTATAAATAATGGAACAGCTCCATGTAATGTACCAGTTGATGATATCCAACACGCTGGCGTGTCTGTGTGGACTAACCCTTCTTTAAATAGTCATACGAGCGGAAGTTATCGAATCATGTGGTTGATGATGGGGGGAATTTGCGGTGTCGATTTTGGTCGTGGCTCTGTAACTATTTTTGGTCAAAATGTGGCTCTGGATACCTCCGCATGGAAAAATCTAAACAAGTTTATCAATATATGTATAACTTCAGACGGTAAAAATGGATATTTATATATTGATAAAACGCTCGTAAAGACAATCACTAATATAAGTCTTACCGGATCAGGAGCTTTAACTGATTTGGCACACGGAGCCAATGATGCTCAATCTATGGATCAACTGAGAGTATTTAACAGAACATTAACTCAAGATGATGTTGATAAGATTTATGAAGAAGGGCAAAAAGCTTATTCCTGCATAATTAATCTTCCTGCCGCTCCGGCAAAAGTATTTAAAAACCCATTACAGGGTGAGACTTTAGTTGTCAGCACACGTTCTACCGCAACGAGTCTTGAAACCAATCAGCTAGTTAAAGAAGGTGAAAGTCTTTTCTTAGACGGGGTTGAGGGTGTTGCAGGAGCTACCAGTGGCGAACTTGGGGAGTATCCTAATAAACCATATACGTCTGAGTTAGGGACTCCTATAGAGTCCGCAAATGTTACAGGCTGGATTTCAGCTAATGCCTTTGATGGGGATATTGCCAATCGTTGGGCAGGTTTAAGCACTGCCGCAGATCTTGCAATAAATGGTTCATGGATTGGGTGGAAGTTTAAGGAACCTATTTCTTTAGAAGAGTATAGCTTAACTCCATTAGCTGATCCTAGAAATTTAGGGGCTACTATTAATCTACGAGCTTCAAATGACGGAGTAACTTGGACAACAATACAAACAGACAATTCAGTTTATGCAGAACATAGCTACCCTGTAGCATCAACCGACAAATTCACTCATTGGGCTGTGTCTAACAATACGAAACTTGATTATTACATGAACGTACTTGAATTGGCTTTTAAGAAAAGAGGCAACTTTTCGGTAGATATAACTTCTTTCGGCTTGACCACGCCCCCCCAATATGCCTCACGAAAGATAGAAAATATTTTTGCAATTGGGGTGGGTAATGCCAACGAGTATATAGGCCCGGAAATTGTGGTGGAACAGGGTGAGGGGTCTACAGCATCTAAGCTCGTTTTAACTTCCGCCGGATCAATAGCCGCAAAAATATTTGTTGAAGGCGGACTGAATAATAATATTTTATGTGATGGACAGGATGTTGCGGTTGCAAGCGTTAGTGAAGAAATCGTGGATGGTATAAGCCCGGTTAAGCAGATAATACCAGACATGACGGGTGAAACCACAGACGGATGTACTATAACCGCAAGTAGATCTGATTACGGTCCAGCTTATGCCTGCTGGAAGGTTGGTAAAGCTAATCAACCTTCAAACTCAGATTATTGGCAGGCAAATGGATATCCAACTGATCTAGTTATTGCATTTGATTCACCTAAAACGATTAGTAAATATTCCTTAATATCAGCCTTTTCATATGTTCAAAACTCGCAAACTTGGGCTTTGTACAAAGGGGCTTCCTTAACAGGTCCGTGGACTTTGTTACATCAACAGGCGGCTGCTTTTACGTGGTCATCCACTGGAGGTGGGACACAGACACTAAACTTTGATCTAGGTGCGTCGCACACGGCTAACTACTTCAAACTTAACTGCGGTAATACTGCACAGCATGGATATTCAGGGCTTGGGCGAGTTCGTTTATTTGGTACTGAATCAAAAAAAATGACTAAAACAATCGTTAATCTGGAAACACCACTGGACAAGGTTCCAGCTAAAGTCGCAATTCCAGACTGTTATAGCTTAACACCTGCAGGCTATATCTCTGAACTCTCTGACGGTAAACTTAAGCTAACTGTGGATAAAATAGAGTTCCCAGATAATCCAGAATTAAAACAATTGGCTATGTCTGTACGGTCACCGGAAGATATGCGCTTTACTGACGGTAAAATTTATATTCAGGAGAAACCATAATGGGCGAGGTTAATCATAAAGTTAATCAGCAAAAAGCAGGGGCGGTACACAGCGAAGTTCCGGCAGTGCGTGACACTAGCGACTTTGATGTATCGCAGATGAGTGTTGAAAGTAGAGCAGCATGGAAAGCGGTATGTCTGACAGATAACCCAACAAAGGAAGACTTCCGGCATGTTTTTAATTCAATCATGCGAAGCAAAGTCGTTGATGCAATTCTAAAATAGATAACCTGATACAAAAAACGAGCGTGTTCTTTGTTGTTAATTATCCCCTATCTGAGCATAGTTTCAGGTGGGGGGTTTTTTGTTATTTTGTTCACCTTTGTTCACCTTTTTAATAAACATAAGCCTTGCTTATTCTTATTAATGCTAATCTTTTTAGCAGTTTAACTTTAGGCGCAAGAGACTCTTAATCCGTTGGTTGAAGGTTCAAGTCCTTCGTGGCCTACCAGCAAGTACAGAGGTTTAGACTAATAGTCTAGACCTCTTTTTTTTTGCTCTTCATTTTTGTTCTTTTTTGCACAAAATTTTTAGATAATTTTTTATGATTGTAGCGCATAGACTTCACCTCGTATAGATCATTTCATCCCTTCGTTGTCTGTTTTCAAAGAATCACTCTAAAAAATTTTCCCAATAAAACTCTTTCTGACTCCGTTAAATTTCATTTATTATATATTCATTCATATTTCATTTTTCCGCAGCTAAAATTTTAATAGTTGCAAATAATGTTTCAGCAAAGTTTAATCCTCAAGAACTGATTACTTCGGTTTGGCCTAAATTGAAAAAAAGAAATATCTGATTCTAGCGCATGTATCAAAACCTCCCACATATAAAATGATTATTAATAAAGCCTGAAATTTTAGTGTGTAAAGTTTTCTGATTCTCCCTCTATCCTCACCCGGTTATTATTTTTTGCATATTTATCATTTTTATCTAAACACAGACAAAAATGTGTGTTATGGGAAGATAAAGTCGTCTTCGTCGCAAGAGTTAAATTTTTGCGTGGCTGGTCAACCTGTGTAAGCACGGTGCCTTTCCTATTAAAAAAGTTAAGTGGAGCTGGATATGTCAACTGAAAAAGATTTCCGCGAAGTGGAGAACAAATTGCAGGATATTATTGGTGACAGCGTTTCGGCTAAGGTTCTGGCTGATCAGTTTATGCGCCTTAAGAAAGGGTTTACGCCAACAAAACTTGATCGTTCATGCACCGTAAAAGATGGTATTTCAATTATCCCCCAAGAAGATAAAATAGGCTTACTTAGTGTTTTTAATGCCGCTCTTGAGCTCGGGCGTATAACAAAGTTTGTGCCTGCTTCCGGCGCAGCTACCCGCATGTTTAAATTTTTGCTAGAATTCATGAAAACAGGTCATAAAAATTTTGATGCTGATTTAGAGAGTGAGGAATCGTCACTTGAAATGGCTCGTGTATTTATTGCGTCGCTCCCTAAGTTTGCTTTTTATGACGACCTTAAAACAGCAATGAAAATTGGCGGGGATGATTTAGATGAATGCCTTGCAGAAAATGATTGCCGCACAATTCTGGAATATTTGCTTACCCCGAAAGGGCTTAACTACTCGCAGTTTCCTAAAGGGTTGATCCCGTTTCATGTTCATGCAGATGGACCGCGGACACCGTTGGAAGAGCATGTTTTAGAAGCGATTGAATATGCAAAAGATGAGGAAGGTAAGGTTCGTCTGCATTTTACTGTCGCTCCGGCTCATAGAGACCAGACAAAAGCGTATCTTTCGGAAGTTATTAAGAAATTCCCTGAATATGATTTTGATATTTCTTATTCGGAACAGAGTCGCGCTACAGATACAATTGCGGTTGATTTAAAGAATGAAATTTTCAGGACGGATGACAATAAAGTTTTATTCAGGCCGGCTGGACATGGAGCGTTACTTGTTAATTTAAATGAATTAAACGGTGATATAGTTTTCCTTAAAAATATTGATAACGTAGTTCCAGACAGGCTTAAAGATGACACAATTGAATATAAAAAACTGCTTGGCGGGCTTTTAATTCTGCTTCAGAGTCAGGTGTTTGATTGTATTAAAATGCTTAAGAAGCCCTCGCTCACAGAATTTGAATTAGCCGTAACTTCTCTTTTTGTTGTGACTCGTTTGCATCTGACTTTGCCGAAAACTTTTTTTATAATGGATCTGGCTGCAAAGGCGGATATCTTAATAACTAAGCTTAACAAACCGATTCGTGTTTGCGGTATGGTGAAAAATCAGGGCGACCCGGGGGGAGGTCCATTTTGGGTTGTAGGTTCAGACGGGACAATCTCACCGCAGATTGTTGAAAAAAATCAGGTTGATATGAATAACCCTAAACAGGCTGAGATTCTTAAATCTTCTACCCATTTTAATCCTGTTGATATCGTTTGCGGGCTGCGCGATTACCGCGGCAAACAGTTTAATCTGATGAATTATACTGACCCCGAAACTGGGTTTATTTCTCATAAATCCGAACAGGGGCGTGCGCTTAAGGCTCTTGAATTACCTGGTCTTTGGAATGGATCAATGGCGGATTGGTTGACGATTTTTGTTGAAGTCCCGCTCAGCACTTTTTCACCTGTAAAAGCTGTTAACGATCTTTTAAAGGACGAGCATCAAGCTTAGTTGATAATTTGTGCCCGGATGGTCAATGTACAAATGCTTATGGCTATGATCGTACTTGCGACTGACAATATCTGTTTCGTAGATATTTTAGTCAAGAAAGCATTTGTACTATCTATAATAGAAAAGCCTGTCAGGTTCCTGATGGGCTTTTCGTTTTAATAAATGAATATAATTGTTTTCAGGGTTGCAAAATATGGATAATGTTGAGGTATCTTTTTAATTACCGGGGTTATCTTAGATATTATTATGTGATTTATGTTTAACCCTATGTGGAGTCCACAATGAAAGAAGTTATGGAAATGCGGAAATTTGTAGCTCCTGAACTGGTTTTTGGTGCTGGATCTTCATTACTTGTCGGACAGTATGCTGAAAATTTTGGAGCTAGAAGAGTTTTGATCGTTAGCGATCCAGGGGTCTTGGAGTGTAGCTGGACTACTGCAGTTAAAGAGAGTCTGATCAAAGCTAATATTGAAACTTTTGTTTTCAGTGATGTTTCAGAAAATCCACAAGATGTTGAAGTCATGAAAGGGGCTGAATTCTACAAGAAAAACAATTGCGATTGCATTGTTGCTGTTGGAGGGGGAAGCTCAATGGATTGTGCCAAAGGTATCGGTATCGTTACAACAAATAATGCTCATATCCTTTCATTTGAGGGAGTGGACATGGTTCATGCTCCAGGTCCGCCATTGATATGTATTCCTACAACTGCCGGTAGTTCTGCGGATGTTTCCCAGTTTGCAATAATAACTGACACGGTGCGTCACGTTAAAATCAGTATTGTCAGCAAGGCAATGGTTCCGGATGCAGCTCTTGTTGACCCGACGCTTACAACTACAATGGATTCTCAATTAACCGCTGCTACCGGTTTGGATGCTTTAACTCATGGCATCGAGGCTTATGTATCAAACGCAAATTCCGCATTAACGGATCTGCTTGCTCTTGATTCCATAAAATTAGTCAGTGAAAATATCGTCGGAGTCATTAAAGATCCTCAAAATGTAAAATTGCGAGGTTTTGTAATGCTTGGGAGTATGGAAGCCGGGCTTGCCTTTTCAAATGCCATACTAGGAGCTGTGCATGCTATGGCTCACAGCCTTGGCGGTCATTTAAACCTTCCCCACGGCGAATGTAATGCAATACTCCTGCCTTATGTTATCAAGATTAATTTCCCTTTCGCTGTAGAACGATATATTGACATAGCAAAAGCTATGTCCGTTGATGTGGATGGCAAAACTGATGATCAGATATGTGAAGCTCTTGTGGAAACCGTCATCAAACTTAGAAAGGATGCCGGTATGGTGAAGAGCCTTAAAGATTTTGACCTGAAAAAAGAAGATATACCAAAGCTGGCCAGTTTGGCTTTGAAAGATGCATGTATGATCACTAATCCTGTAGCCTTAACACAAAAAGACCTCGAGAATATTTATGAAGCGGCGTTCTAATCCAGAGGGGGCTGAAATAGTTCGCAACAAGCTTATCGGGCTTGGTGAGAATTCAATGCGTAAAAGTTATTATCCGGAACTGCGGGACCGGATTTATGAACTTGAACGATTCAGAGCTTTGGTTGAGCATGCTAACGATGCTTTTTTTGTTTTGGATGTTTCGTCATGGTGTTTTGCCGACGTGAATGCAACAGCTTTGAAAAAGACTAATTTTTCCCGTGAAGAAATGTTAACAAGATCGCCTGACTCTATATTCCCAAAAGAAACATGTGAACTTATGCGAGCTGTCAGTTCTGACAGTGAATCATCTGCATTTCATCGAAATGAAGATATTTCTCTGACGGAACTTTTGGGTAAAAACGGTATCCGTGTCCCTGTTGAGATAACTGTGCGGGTTCATCTGGTAGGCGGTATTCCTTATCTTGTAATGGTTGCCCGTGATGTAACGCGTAAACTTGCGGATCAACGGGAGTTGCAGAATACTCGTAATTACCTTGGAAATGTAATTGATTCTATGCAGTCGATTCTTGTTGGAATAAATGAAGAATTAAAGGTTGTTCTCTGGAATGCTTCAGCGGTGGAAGAGACAGGAGTTGCAAAGAAAGATGCTTTAGGAAGTTATATTTTTAATCTGATGCCTGAGCTGAGAAAATTTGAACAGCTTATTTCTCGGACAATTCAAAATGAGAAAACTGGAGAAACAGAAATTTTTACAGTTGAACATATTGGCGGGACGGTCATTTTTGAGATAGTAGTTTTTCCTTTTAAAGGCGAAGGGGAGGCTGGAGCTGTTATCCGTATTGATAACATTACAGATAGAACCAGAATGGAAGAAGTTATGGTTCAAACTGAGAAAATGATGACCGTTGGCGGGTTGGCTGCCGGTATGGCTCATGAAATAAACAATCCTTTGGGAGGAATTCTTCAGGCAAGTCAGAATGTATTACGCCGACTTTCTTCAGATCTGGAAATAAATCAGCAGGTTGCTCTTGAATGCGGTACAACTTTTGATGCTATTTATGCATATTGTAATAAGCGTGGAATTATCTCTAAAATTGAATCTATTCAGCAGTTAGGCGAGCGTTCAGCCAAGATAGTTGCTAATATGCTTCAGTTCAGCAGGCAGACCGGTGGCAAGCAGGACTGCACAAGTCTTACAGATATTGTTAATACAGCAATTGAACTTTCTTCCAGCGGTTACGAGTTATACCAAACAAAAGGGCACAAGGGAGTGCAGATAATTCGTGAATTTGATGAATCTGTTCCTGATATCTACTGTGCTCCGTCTGAGATTGAGCAAGTTCTAATCAATCTGGTTAAAAATTCAGCACAGGCAATAACTTCCGCAGTAAAAGAAAGCGAAAGTAAAATAGGCAAAATTTATGTAAGAATTAAAAGAGAAGGGAGTCATGTAAGGCTTGAGATTGAGGATAACGGCCCCGGTATGGATGCAGATACCAAAAAGAAAGCCTTGGAACCTTTTTTTACAACAAAAGGAATCGGAGAAGGAACTGGTCTCGGTTTATTTGTTTCGTACTTTATTATTACCCAAAAACATAAAGGCAGCTTTGTTATTGAAACCAGCCCGATGTTGGGAACAAAAATTATAATTAAATTTCCTGTTGCCAATCAGTGTCTCGGGCTGGGTTAGTTTCTTACATGTTGTTTTTGATTGCTTCAGCCCTGGCTTCCATTTGATTTGCAAGTTTAGATAACAGCTTGCTTCCTGATAAAATTGATTCAATCCTATTTTGATTCGCTTTTACCCTTCTGAAAACCCACTTGGCAATATAGAAAGAATCCTCAGGAGTGTCACATGGACCTTTGCAGAAACTCTTTATTTTGCTAGAAATACCATTTTTAATTTTTTCTCTGACAGTAATAGCGTCCTTTAAAATTTCACCTGCGTGGGAAGCTTTATTCTTTGCTACAACCGTTTGCGAATTATTTGATTTTGCCAATTCACCCTGAAATATAGCATTAGCACTTTCGACTCTTTTTTCTGCTTTAATGTATCCGTCCATAGCCTGAATAATATCAGGGTTTTCGGCGATTGAAGTGAGAACTGCTGCTGCGTGACGCAAAGGAGCCGCGCTGACACTGAACATCTCAGCCCGTTCTTTAGCTGTGAGTGAGCGGATTTCAGACCCTCCTCCTTCTAAAGCGAATTTTTTTTCAGCAGTAATTCCTTTTTCTTCAATCAAATCCAGAAAAGATTCTTGGTAGTTCTCATATGCCTTTAAAAGCATTCCTTGAGAAAGGATATTTTCCCATATGGATTTTCTTGCAGAAATAATATTATCGGCTTCAGGCATGAGGCCCATTAAATTCAAGCCGAAATAGGTGTTGATTCCTTTGAAAGATGCGGAACTATATCCCTGTGCAGGAGTATAAGGGAGGGAGTTAGCAGGCTGGTAGTTGTCAGCTACATATCCGGCAAGATTTTCAAGAAAAACATTTGTGATTATGCTGTCTTTAATTTGGGTTGCCTTTTCAGCTAGGTCAGATGTCGCAGATTTTGTAGCGTTTTGTGATCCGGTAATGGAATTCTTTTCGGCAATAGACGCTGAACCGGTATTGTTTGCAGTTGCATTCAGTTCCGCCGAGACAGGCGGGGTTACAACTTTTGCAGTAATGGGCAATCTGCCGCTTGATCCGTTTTCATGGATCCATGAGGGGGCATCAACCTTGTCTGTTATATTTTTCCCCGAGTCCCGGTTTATAAAAAAAATTAATGCTGCGGTGGAAATGACAAACACAATTGCGAAGATGATAATAGGAAGTTTGAAATTTTTCATTAGTATTTCTCCGGTCTTTTACCTGTGAAGCTGAATATCTTTTTTTACTCTTTGCAAGAGAGGTTGATAGGGCTGCGGCTGTATAAGATTGATTTTAAGTAATTATATTCTGAAAGATAATTGTCCGAGACAGTTTAAAAAGCAAGTGGTAGACCTGAAAAGTAACAGAATAGTTCAAAAAAAAGAATCCTCTTTGCCCAAAAAAGCGAAGAGGATTCTTTTTGATCAAATAAAGGAGGCAGTCAATTAAACTACTCAGCTTTGATTTTAATGTCCATTTTGTTCATTGAGTCAATAATTGCAGAGCTGATTTCAGATTTCTCATCAAAGCTTACTGCTGATTCAACGGAGAATACTGCGTCAAGGCCATTTTCTTTGCGATATTCGTCAACGGCTTTAGTAAATGCGCCGTTAAGTGCGCCTACTATGCGGTTCTGTTCAGCACCCATTTTGGTCTGATATTCGCTGAGAGCTGCCTGGAATTTTGCAGAATTAGCTTCAGTCTGGTTCCCTGCAAGTTCTTTCTGCATATCTTTGAAAGTGGACTGGAAGTCTTCGCTTTCTTTTTTGAGGTAAGCCATTCCTTCAACGCCGGCTTTGCATTCTTTGAATACTTTTCCAGTATCTACGAAGCCTACTTTAGCTCCTTTTGAGTCCTGCTGTTGACAGCCGACAAGAAAAGCTGAGATAACAATAAGTGCGACAAATGTTAGTGTTTTCTTAAACATCAAATTCTCCACTGTTAGATTTTAATTTTTATGCTCTGCATGAACAGGCAAGAGCTCCTTTAAACTAAAGAAAGTGTCCTTGGCAAGAAATCGAAGCAATAAATTAACATAGTAGACATTTTTTTATTATGGTTTAAGATACTAAGTATTAGTGTTGACTAAATCAATGTCTTATTGTCTGTTTTGGAAAAATAAAATATATCTGTCTACAAGCAGGCTTTCTTTTGAAATATATAAACCAGTGAGGAGTAGGAATATGAGAACAAAAGTTATCGCTACATTAGGCCCGGCTTCTGGGAGCGTTGAGGTTATACGTAAAATGGTTCTTAACGGAGTAAGAATTTTGCGTTTAAATTTTTCTCATTCTGACTCTGAAAGTTTCCGGCCTGTTGTTAAAATGATCCGGGAAGTGGAATCAGAGCTTGGAATACCTCTTACCATTATGGGCGATTTATGCGGACCTAAAATCAGAGTCGGTGTAATTGCAGGGGCGCCTCTTGAAATCGGACAGGATGCAAGTGTCTATCTTGGACTGCCCGAGGAAAGTGAAAAATATACTGACTGTCCGTTCATCCCCCTTGATCAACCTGTTTTACTTCACGGCCTTGAAGATGGGATGCTTGTTTCGTTAAGTGATGGAGTTTTACAGTTTATCGTTACCGAAACAATTATTAAAGATAAACTTTATAAACTTCAGGCTCAGAATGCAGGTATTTTATCCTCTCGCAAGGGAATCGCATTTCCCGGTAAAAATCTGGCATTAGCTGCCTTTACGGAAAAAGACAAAGTCGATCTTATCGGTGCAATTGAGATAGGTCTTGATGCAATCGCGATGTCATTTGTTCAGACTCCTAAAGATGTTGAAGATGTTAAAGCGGAAATGCAGAAGCATGGAGCATGGCTCCCTGTTGTTGCTAAAATTGAACGTCAGAACGCTGTCGATAACATTGAAGAAATTTTAAAAGTTGCTGACGTTATCATGGTTGCACGCGGAGACTTAGGTCTTGAATGTAAGTTGTCGTCTGTACCTGTTATTCAGAAAAAGCTTATCAGGGCATGCCGCCATGCTCAGAAACCCGTTATTGTTGCAACTCAGATGCTTCTCTCGATGGTTAAGAATCCGATTCCTACCCGCGCAGAAGCTAATGATGTGGCAAACGCTATTATGGACGGAGCTGACTGCTGCATGCTTTCCGAAGAAACCGCTGTAGGTGATTATCCTGCTGAGGCTGTAGGTTTTATCCGTGAGATTGCAGAGGCAACCGAGCCGTATTATCTTGAAAGAGCAGCTGGTCCTTATCTACCGGCAAAAGAGACTAATCCAATTAAATACTTAAGTTACTCTGCCTGTTTACTTGCAGATAATATTAATAGTCCTGCAATCCTTTGCCACTCAACCAGTGGAGCGTCTGCCAAAGTGCTTTGCAGCCGTCGTCCCGGACAGCCTATTCACTGTCTGACTCCAGATAAAAGTGTTCCCGCATATTTGAATTTTTTCTGGGGCACAATTCCCGTCTTAACCGATGCAAAAATTCCAGAGCATAGAGCCCGCCTCGAAAAATATCTTGAAGAAAATAAAGATTTTCCAAGAGGAGAAGGGTATATTCTTGTTTCAGGTCAGCCGACACCTGGACAGACTGAGTCAAAAACAAATGAAATTAAATTGTATTACAAATAGATTTTATCAAAATCAGTAATTACAAATTGAAATCAAAGCCGCTCCGAGCATATTTTGTTCGGGGCGGCTTTTTTTATGTAATTTTAGCTTGTAAGTATGGAATAAAAAACAGAAAAGGCTGTTTTCTTTCGAAAACAGCCTTGTAATAATCTGGCTCCCCGGGAGGGACTTGAACCCCCAACCTAGTGATTAACAGTCACCCGCTCTGCCGATTGAGCCACCGAGGAATATTCACTGCGACCGTTTCCCGTCGCGACGAAAAGATATCTACGGACTTGGGCCGAAGATGTCAAACATTATCTGTAGTTAATTTAAAAAAAGTTAAATTTATTTTAGCACATCTATATATAATGATAGTAATTAAAAAATAGAAAGAATAAAAAAAATGAATGTAAGCACAAACAGAAAAGGCTGTTTTCTTTCGAAAACAGCCTTGTAATAATCTGGCTCCCCGGGAGGGACTTGAACCCCCAACCTAGTGATTAACAGTCACCCGCTCTGCCGATTGAGCCACCGAGGAATATAAGTGCTGTGCAGTTCACTGCAGCAACGAGAATGGGTTCTACGCATTCGGTTTAAACTTGTCAAACTTTTTTTAAAAAAAAGTTTGTGAGGGGTAGGTCTGTATAAAACATGTACTTTCTTGACGACAAAGGGTAATTAGCTTAGGCAGACAACGGATCTCGTATTTTTCTAGACTTTATTCGGTTATGGAGAATTAATAAGTTGAGCGGCAACAAAAAGAAGCAAATAAAGCTGGCAACCAAATCAGAGCATGTGGCATCATTTATGCCCCTGCTTGAGGCTCTGCAAGCTCAGAATGAACTTAATCAGGTTCTGAAGAATCGTGTAGAAAAGGCTTGTACCCTTCTTGATGAGGGTGTGAAACTTTACCCTAACGACTTCAGTAAAGATACAGATGTTTCATTTATTTGGGACAATTACGACAAAACTCCTGCTGAAGAGATTGATAATCTCGGCAAGACGTTTAAGATGGCAGGTAGAGTTTTAACTCTGCGTTCCTTCGGTAAAGTCGCATTTTTTCACCTTCAGGATCCTAGCGGTAGGATTCAGGTTTATGCTGCAAAGGACGACCTTGGTGCGGATCTGTATAAAATTTTTAAAAAATTTGATATCGGTGACATTGTCGGAGTTGAAGGAGAACTTTTCAGAACTAAAACTGATGAGTTAACTCTTAAAGCTACTGCCGTTACTCTTATCACTAAATCTATGCGTCCGCTTCCTGAAAAGTATCACGGACTTAAGGATGTTGAGACCAGATATCGTCAGCGTTATGTTGACCTGATCGTTACTCCTAAAGCTCGTGAGATTTTCCAGAAGAGGACGCTGATTGTCCGCTCTATAAGGAATTACCTTGATAATTTGGGCTTCATGGAAGTGGAAACTCCCATGATGCAGTCAATTCCTGGCGGAGCTGCGGCAAAACCATTTGAAACACATCATAATGCACTCGATATGAAGCTTTACTTGCGCATTGCACCGGAGCTTTATCTTAAACGTTTGCTGGTTGGTGGTTTTGAAAAAGTTTATGAGATTAACCGCAGTTTCAGAAATGAGGGAATTTCCACTCGTCATAACCCGGAATTCACAATGCTTGAATTCTACTGGGCATATGCAAACTATGTGGACCTCATGGACCTTACTGAAGATATGATTTCGAAGATATGTAAAGCCGTTAACGGTGATACTAAAGTTACCTATCAGGGTGAAGTTATTGATTTGACCCCGGGTGAATGGAAGCGTGTATCGTTCCATGATTCTCTGGAGAAAATCGGTGATGTTTCTCCTGAAATCTATTCAGATTATGATAAATGTAAGGAACTGGTTAAGAACCTTGGCGAAAAAGCCACTGACGGTGAAAAACTCGGTAAGCTTCAAGCTAAACTGTTCGACCTGCTTGTTGAACCTAAGCTGATTCAGCCTCATTTTATTTATCATTATCCTACGGAAATTTCTCCTCTTTCTAGAAGAAATGAAGAAAATCCCGATTTAACTGACCGTTTTGAACTTTTTGTGTGCGGCCGTGAGCTTTCCAATGCTTTTTCTGAATTAAACGACCCTGTTGATCAGCGTTGCAGATTTATGGAGCAGGTTGCGGAAAAAGAAGCAGGCGATGATGAAGCTCATAATATGGATGAGGATTACGTTCGTGCTCTTGAGTACGGAATGCCTCCGGCCGCAGGTCAGGGTATAGGTATAGATAGACTTGTAATGCTGCTTACTGACAGTGTTTCTATCCGTGAAGTTATTTTGTTCCCGCTTCTGAAAAGTGAAGCTCCTTCCGGCACTGGTGGCGCATGAAATTTGAATTATTCGTTGCATTAAGATATTTATTTACTCTGAGGAAGAATTCTTTCATCTCAGTGATTTCTCTTTTTGCAGTTTGCGGTGTAGCAATCGGTGTTGCGGCACTGATTGTTGTTATGGGTGTTATGAACGGGTTTTCTACTGACTTGAGAGACAAGATTCTTGGAGTCAATGCGCATATCGTAGTATCGGCGTATGATGGAGCTCTGGATAATTACCATCACATCGTTGATAAAATTGAAAAATTAAAAGGCGTTACAGGTGTAACGCCTTTTATCTATTCTGAAGTAATGCTTTCCAGTCGTGGTGGAGTTAAAGGAGTTGTCTTGCGTGGTCTTGATGCTTCTTCTGCCAAAGGGGTTTTGAGTCTGCCCGGAGATATTACTTCCGGCAGTGTTGATTCGTTATCGTCAAATAGTACAATCCCTGAAATTATTATAGGTACACAGCTGGCTAAGAGACTCGGACTTGTAATAGGTGACTCAGTCAATCTGCTGTCTCCTACAGGGCAGAAGAGTGCAGCCGGATTTACTCCGAAAGTCCGTATCTTTAATGTAGGCGGTGTTTTTAGAACCGGAATGTTTGAATACGATTCTTCATTAGCCTACATCAGTAACAAAGCTGCACAGAATTTACTCGGTTTTAAAAGAGATTTCGTATCCGGTCTTGAAATTCACGTTGATGATGTTTATGCCGTTGATCAAATCGCTCAGCATTTAGAAAAGCTGCTTGAAGGATATCCGGTGCAGATAAGAACCTGGAAGCAGATGAATGCTAACTTGTTTGCAGCATTGAAACTTGAAAAAACGGCAATGTTTATCATTTTGGCGATGATTATTCTTGTCGGTTCATTTAGCATAATAACTACTTTAGTAATGCTTGTTATGCAGAAAACCAGAGATATTGCTGTTCTTATGTCCATGGGAGCAACATCCGGCAGCATCCGGCGGATTTTTATGTGGCAGGGAACGTTGATAGGACTGATCGGTACAAGCATGGGGTATCTGATAGGTGTGCCTATTGCGTTGCTTCTTAAGAAATATCAGTTTATCAAATTGCCAAGTAATGTTTATCCTGTTGATTATTTACCTATAAAAATGGATATGATGGATTTGACAATAATAGGTGTTTCTGCCTTTTTGCTTTGTTTTCTGGCTACTCTGTATCCGGCAAAACAAGCTGCAGCGCTTGAACCTGCGAAGGCTCTGAGATATGAGTAGTTTACTTTATAAACTTACTGGTATCGGGAAAGAATTTGAAGGCCCCACTGAGATTGTTCAGGTTCTGAACGATGTTAATTTGGATGTTGAGTCAGGTGAGTCCCTTGCTATAATGGGGTCATCCGGTTCAGGTAAAACAACTCTTCTCCATATTTTAGGGACACTTGATACCGCCTCACGGGGTAATATTGATTTTGCAGGAATGAATTTTAATGATATGCCTGCTGAGAAGAGAGCGCAGGTCAGGAATCGGGAGATAGGTTTTATTTTCCAGTTCCATCATTTGCTTCCGGAGTTTACTACTTTGGAAAATGTTGCCCTGCCTGCTATGATAGCAGGTATAAGTCGGAAAGATGCTTCTGCTATGGCGCGCGAGGCTCTGATACTTGTCGGATTGGAAAACAGGCTGGATCATAGAGTGACCACTCTTTCCGGTGGCGAGAGGCAGCGGGCCGCAATTGCCAGGGCTGTTCTGCTTAAGCCGAAAGTTCTGCTTGCAGATGAACCTACCGGTAATTTGGATGAGAAAACAGGGAAGATGGTTGGTGAAATGCTGGTTTCTCTCAATGAAGAATTAGGAATGACTCTTATAGTTGTGACCCATAATATAGAATTGGCCGGTATTATGAAACGCCGGCTTGAGTTGCGTTCCGGAGAACTTTATGTCCAGAATTAAAATCATGTTTTTGCTGATAGCGGCAACTCTAGCTTTTTTGCTCAATTCAGGAGCGGAAAAAGCGCAAGCCGACGAAGCCTCCAGCATTGTACTTTCAGTGCTTCCTTTTGAAGTAAATGCCAATGCAGATACTCAATATCTAAAGGATAGTCTGCCTACACTTATTTCAGATAGATTGCGTGCGGCTGGATTTAGAGTCGTTGATCAGAAAAAAGTGATGCAACTTGTTGATGAGCAGGGTTATGAATTTTTGAATTTGCAGTCGGCAAAAGATATGGCGCTCCTTTCAGGGGCCGGCTATTCTATATATGGTAGTTTCAGCCAGATAGGCGAAGACCTAAGTCTTGATGTCCGTTTAGTCGATGCTTTTGGCATGAAATCTGCCATTCCATTATTTGTAAGTAAAAAAGGGTTGATTAATCTTTTGCCGGCTGTTGATGAGCTTGTCGCAAAGGTTAAGCTTGAATTGCTGAGTCAGGATAAAATTGCAGATGTCGAAGTCGTGGGAACCAGAGTCCTTGATAAAGACGTTGTCATGATGCGTACTAATATTAAAATCGGTGATATTTATACTCCTTACAAAATTAACGCGGACCTTAAAAATATTTACGCCCTCGGTTATTTCGATGACGTCAAAGTTAAAGTAAGTGACGTTCCAGGCGGAAAGAAAGTTGTTTTTGAAGTTGTTGAAAAACCTCGAATTCAAGCTATTTCTGTTCAGGGTGCTGATGCAATCAGTTCTGATGATATTCTTGCCGCCGTTAATACTAAAACTGGCGCAGTTCTCAACCCGAAAGTACTTTCCGATGACCTTAATACTGTACGTGAAATGTACCGTAAGGAAGGTTATTATAAAGCCAAAGTCGATTACAGCGTAGACGGTGAGGGAGCCCAAGCCCGCCTTAATCTTAATATAGATGAAGGTAAAAAACTTTACATTGAAGGTATCATTATACAGGGAGCTAAACAGCTTAATGCTGATGAAGTCAAAGCTCAGCTTGCATTAACTGAGAGAGGGTGGCTTTCCTGGTTTACTAAAACCGGAGTACTTAAAGAAGAGCTTCTTGAGCGTGATGCTTCAGCTATTTTAGCATATTATGGAAACCGCGGATTTATTGATGCAAAAGTCGGTGAGCCTGAAGTCGAAATAAAAGATGACGGTATATATGTGACTTTTCAAGTTTCTGAAGGTGATCGCTATAAGGTTGGCAGTGTTGAACTGAGAGGAGACCTCATTGTCAGCAAGGCAAAATTGAAAGAAATTATTGCTTCGGATGACATGGCCGACGGTGGAGAATACCTCGACAGATCTGTTCTTCGTGAAGATATGAAAGCTATTTCAGATTTTTATGCCAACTTCGGCTATGCATACGCAGAAGCCAATATTCAGTTTGATCAAAACTCCGAGGATAAAACTGTCGGAATTACTTTTATGATTACTAAACGTCAGAAAGTTCATATCCGCAGAGTTATTATTGAAGGGAACGCAAAAACCCGTAATAACGTAATATTACGTGAAATGCGTCTTGCAGATGGCGATTTGTTCAGTGGAACAAAGTTGCAGCGTTCAATTGTCAGATTGAATAAGTTAGACTTTTTCAGTGAAGTGGATATTGAGCCGGTTCCGACCGGTGATCCCAGTGAAATGGATTTAAAGGTTAAGGTTAAAGATAAAAATACCGGTATGGTCAGTGGTGGTATCGGGTACTCAACATCAGACAGTGTTTTCGTTTCAGCCAAAATTACCGAACGAAATTTGTTCGGTCGCGGTTGGGATTTCGGTCTTAATGGCGGATGGAGTTCAAAGAGTATCAGTTATGGTATTAACTTCTATAACCCACGCGTCGGCGATACCTTGTGGGGCTCAGGAGCTCAGACTTACTGGCGTAATGAAGATTATGATGATTACGATAAGCAGACAATCGGTGGAGTTATTGAAGCTACATACCCGCTCGGCGAGTATACAAACTTCTTCAGTAATTATCGTTTAGATAACTATTATATTGACGATATTTCAGATGATGCAGCTCAGGAAATTAAGGATATTGAAGGCACTAACTGGTCCAGTGTTGTAACTGCAGGTTTTAAAAGAGATACAACGAACAAAGCCTTTAATCCTTCAACCGGTACTTTGAACACTGCAAAGGTTGAAATGGGCGGCGGTATATTGATGGGTGATGACTCATACGTTAAATATACACTCGATTCCAACTACTTTACTCCAGTATTCTGGGATTTGATCTTCCATTGGAGAGGTAAAGTTGGATTTATTCATGATAACTTCGGCAGCGGTGATATCCCTGTTTTTGAAAGATTCTATTTAGGTGGAATTAATGATGTCCGTGGTTACTCTTCAAGAGGAATTTCTCCTCGTGACAGTTCTTCCGGTGATCGTATCGGTGGTAATAAGATGATGTTCATGAACTTCGAGCTGTTATTTCCGATTAATGAGGAATTCGGTCTAGTTGGTGTTGCTTTCTTTGATATAGGTAACTCATGGGATGACGGACAAGATTTCTTTTCTGATACTAAACAGGCTGACGGAAGCGATCTCACACTCGGACTGTACAAGAGTATCGGTGCTGGTATAAGGTGGTTCTCCCCAATGGGACCGATCAGAGTTGAATACGGTTACGGCCTTGATAAACTTCAAGATAGCAACCGTCATAAGATTGAATTCTCAATGGGGCAGTTCTTTTAACAGAGTTTGATAGAATTAATTGATTAGCAAGGGCATGTCTGGAATACCTGGCATGCCTTTTCCACTGAATGTAGTCGTTAGACAATAAAGGAGTTTTTAGTAATGCGTAAAATTCTATTTTTAGTTTTGATTTTGGTATTGGCTTTTCAGGCACAGGCTTTCGCTGATACTCAGAAAATGGCCGTTGTTTCTCTCGACAAATTGCTTAAAGATTCTGAAATAGGTCAGGTTGCTTATAAGCAATTAGAAGAAAAATTTAAGTCTGCTAAAGCTAAAATGGAAGTTCAGCAAAAAGAACTTGAAAGTTTAAAACAGTCTTTGCAGAAGCAGAGCCTTGTACTTTCATTAGAAGCTAAGCAAGATAAAGAGTTAGAATTCAAACGTAAAGTTCGCGATTATCAGGACCTTGCACAAGCAACCCAGAGAAAAATGCAAGCTGAACAGCAAAAGCTTGGAACTCCTGTAATGGAAGCTGTTAAAGAAGCTGTCGATTCATACGCCAAGAAAAACACAGTAACTGCTGTATTTGATAAAAGATCTTCTGGATTTCTTTATGTAGACGATACTGTTGATGTAACAAATGAAGTTCTTCTTGAAATGAACCGTGCTTTCAGAGCAGGTAAAAAGTAGGGATTTATGCTTTTATCAGAACTTGCAGCCTTACTCGGGCTAACTATATCCGGTAAAGATGTTAACATTACCGGAGTTAATACTCTGGAAAATGCAGGACCAAGTGAGCTTTCTTTTTTAGCTAATCCTAAATACGAAGTTCAACTTGCGACATCAAAAGCTGCAGCCGTAGTACTTGATGCAAAATATGCTGATCAGGTTGAGTCTGCTATACTCAGCGAAAATCCGTATATGGATTTAGCTAAAGCAATGCATGTTTTTTCAAAGCCTCAGGGATGTATCGAAGGTATTCATGAACTTGCCTTTATTCATCCAGATGCTGAAGTTGATGAAACAGCTACGGTTTATCCGTTTGCTTTTGTTGGCAAAGGGGCAAAGATCGGTCCGAACTCAAAGATTTTTGCCGGAGTTTACATCGGCGAAGATTGTGAAATAGGATCAGGATGCTGTCTTTACCCCAATTGCTCTATCATGGCCGGCATAATTATCGGTTCCGGTGTTATTATTCAGCCTGGAGCAGTTATCGGCGGTGACGGATTCGGTTATGCACAGGTTTCAGGAAAGCATATGAAAATTCCTCAAATCGGTACTGTCAAAATCTGTGATCATGTTGAGATAGGGTCTAATACTACTATTGATAGAGCTGCTCTTGATGTAACAAGAATCGGTTCAGGTACTAAGATAGATAACCTTGTTCAGATTGCTCATAATGTTATTACCGGCGATGATTGTTTAATTATTTCTCAATCCGGCATAGCTGGAAGCACTAAACTTGGTAATAGTGTCATTTTGGCTGCTCAGGCTGGATTGGTAGATAATATTAAAATCGGAAACGGTGCAATTATCGGAGCGCAATCCGGAGTTACGAACGATGTTCCGGACGGTTTTGTCGGAGCTGGTTCACCGCTTCTCGAAAAAAATAAATATTTGAGAAGTTCTATATCACTTAAGAAGTTGCCGGATATGGGAAGAAAACTTTCCACTCTTGAAAAGCGTATTGAAGCCCTTGAGGTTGAGCTGGCAAAAGGAAAATAAGATGAGTAAAACAGAAATTAGTTATCTCAATATACAGAAAATTATGTTGATGCTTCCTCACCGTTACCCTTTTCTTCTTGTCGATAGAGTGGAAGAATTGATACCCGGTGAGCATGTCAAAGCATATAAAAATGTCACTATGAATGAACCTTTTTTTCAGGGACATTTTCCAGATTTGCCCGTAATGCCGGGCGTTTTGATTATAGAAGCTCTCGCGCAAGCCGGAGGGATGATCGTCCTGAGTGTTGACGGCATAGATGTTGATAACAAGGTCTTTCTATTCACTGGTATCGATAAGGTTAAATTTCGTAGACCTGTTGTTCCGGGTGATAAACTGGAATTGAATGTTACTAAAATTCGTAATAAAATGAATATTTGGAAAATGAAATGCGTAGCTACCGTTGATGGTGAAATTGCTGCGCAAGGCGAAGTTTCCGCCGCTATTGTAGACAAGGAGTCTTTATAATGTCGACAGGCATTCATCCTACCGCTATTGTTGATCCAGGTGCGGTTTTAGGTGCCAATGTTACCATCGGACCATTTTGCGTGGTTGAAGGTAATACTGTAATCGGTGACAATTGCTCACTTGATTCATTCGTTCAAATCAAGTCTTTTACCCGTATGGGGAAAGGTAACTCTATTCATTCTAATGCTGTTCTCGGTGATGCGCCTCAGTACCTCGGTTTCAAAGGTGATGAGACAACATTAGAGATTGGCGATAATAATATTTTCCGTGAATTCGTCACTGTTAACAGAGGTACTGTTGAAGCCGGCGGACGTACCTGTATAGGAAATGATTGCATGCTTATGGCATATGTACATGTTGCACATGACTGCCAGCTTGGAAATAATGTAATCATTGCCAATTCATCTAACTTAGCAGGTCATGTTCACGTTGGAGATCATGTAACAATAAGCGGTATGTCCGGAATTCATCAGTTTGTCCGCATTGGTGAATATGCTTTTATCGGCGGCATGGCCGGTTTTACGAAGGATTTACCTCCTTATATGCTTGCTACCGGTATTCGCGGAGTATTGCATGGTCCTAACTCAATAGGACTGAGAAGACATGGATTTGATTCAAAAACCTGTATGGCGATTAAGAAAGCATATAGAATTATTTTCAGATCAGGACTTACCAAAGATGAATCTCTGGAAATGGCTGAAAAGGAATTGTCAGATTTTCCTGAGGTCATGAAGCTCATAACTTTTGTAAGAGAAAGTGAGCGTGGAGTTTGTCCTGCTGACCGCGGGCCAGAATAATTTTATGGTCAGTGAAACTGAAACAATTGGACTTATAGCAGGAGGGGGACAGTTCCCCCTCCTGGTTGCTAAAGGAGCCGCAGCACAGGGAAACCATGTTGTGGTTGTTTCTTTTAAAGGGCATTCTAATGATGACGTTCATAGTGTCGTTGATGCGTGGAAGGAACTCAAGCTGGGACAGCTTTCGAAGCTGATTGATTTTTTTCACGAAAACGGGGTTACAAAAGTTGTCATGGCAGGGACAATCAATAAGCCTAAAGCTTTTGATATTCGTCCTGATTTTAGAGCTGCAAAGTTGCTTTTTAAGCTCGCTACCAAGGGTGACGATGTTCTTCTCAGAGCTGCTACTGACGAGTTTGAGTCCGAAGGATTTAAGGTTGTAGGTCCTCATGTTTATGTTCCGCAACTTCTTACTCCAGCTGGTTTACTGACTAAACGAGCACCTTCTGAAATTGAGCAAAAAGATTTAGCTTTCGGATGGAAAATTGCTCACGAGTTAGGGCGTATGGATATCGGACAATGTGTTGTTGTACGAGAAGGCGTTATTACGGCGGTCGAAGCGATCGAAGGTACCGATGCAGCCGTTAAGCGTGGTTGCACTCTTGGCGGAAAAGGTTGTTCTATTGTGAAGGTCTTTAAGCCCGGGCAGGAAGACCGTGTTGATATGCCCTCAATAGGCTTAAAAACAGTTCAAGAAATGAAAGAACTTGGGGCTACATGCTTAGGGGTGGAAGCCGGAAAAAGTCTTTTCTTTGATCTGGATAAATCATTAGAATTTGCTGATAAGAATAAGATATGTATTGTCGGTTTAACTTCTGACTGGGTACAGAGCTAACAGCTTTTAGATTTTAAAAATTTCAGCTCCGGCAAAATGGAATTGATCCGTTTTGCCAGAGCTTTTTTATTAGGATTCCAGATTAAGCTTTTCCGCAGCACGATCCCGGAACGCATCCTTTTGATGAAGGACTTGATCCGCAGCAACCTCTTCCTCCATGCGGAGTGGTTGTCGGAGTTTCTTTTCCCGTCAGTGTTGAAGGCGAGGAAATCAGCTTTTCTCTACTTTTTTTACCGCATGAAGGACATTCTCCCTCTGCGTCACTATTGACGGATAGTTCCTCATAAATTTTTCCACATTCTAGACATATGTATTCATAAATGGGCATTTTGTGTCTCCTTGCGCAAACGTATTACCAGATAATAACTAATAAATTAAGGTAATAAAGGATGTTAACTTTTAATAACTTAGATGTTCAGCGAACCTTAAAAGTTTCTTTCCATTTTTTCCCAAATTTTCTTTATTTCCTTACCCATTCCATTCGGGTCGAATTCAACAACTGAAAGACCTGCCAACTGTGCTTTTGTAAATATTGTATCATACCCAAGTTCACCGACAATAAGGATTTCTTTTTCAGAACAGAAATTTTTGATTTCATTTTCCTGATCAGCGTTGATACCGCACTTGTTGATGATGGTCATTGATGGAATTCTAAAATGTTCCGTCAGCTTATGGACTCTTTTTAGGTCATGCACTGCTGATATTGTCGGTTCAGCTACAAAAACAGCCAGATCGGCATTTGTCAGTGATGCAATAACAGGACAGCCAACTCCTGGCGAACCGTCAACCAGTACTAATTCCGCTCCGTTTTCTTCTGCCGCAGCTGTGGAAGCGTTACGCACGGTTGTTACCAGTTTACCTGAGTTTTCTTCACCGATTCCTAACGCCGCATGAATCATTGTACCGAATCTAGTGTCTGATTTGAACCATTGACCACAATTGCGGGGCTGTTCCGTAACCGCTCCGACAGGACAGATAAAGGAACAGACTCCGCACCCCTCACATTTTTCCGGAATAATAGAAAAATTTTTTGAAATAGCTCCGAATTTGCAGTTTTCAATACACATGCCGCACTGTGTGCAGAGTTCAGGATTAATCGATGGACGTTCTCCGCTTACAAATTCATGAGTCTCAAGGATTGTCGGGCTCAGAATTAAGTGAAGGTCTGCCGCATCCACATCACAGTCAGCTAAAACTTTTTTGGGACCGACTGAAGCTAGAGCTGAAACAACGCTGGTTTTACCTGTGCCGCCTTTTCCGCTTATTACAACTAATTGTTTCATTTATCTGGCCCCGTTTGAAAGAATTTGAATAGATGACCAAATCTTAGCGAATTCATCTTTGAATCCCGGTATGGCTTCATAAAGAAGCCCTCCGCCTGAATATATCGCTGCTGCTTCACGACTGTGCGGTAATGTTCCAAGTAGCGGTATTTCTTTTTCAGCCAAATACTTCTCAACTCTGTCATCGCCCATGCCGGAGCGATTGATAATAACACCGTATGGTTGTTTCAGAGTGTCCAGAAGCTGTACCGCCAGATCAAGATCATGAAGTCCGAAAGGTGTTGGTTCGGTGACAAGTACTACAAAATCTGCGTCTTCAATCGACGTAACAACAGGGCATGATGTTCCGGGAGGGCAGTCATAAATATTTATTTCAGCTTTTGGCGATATTTTTTTAACAGCTTTAATAAGCGGTGGGGACATTGCTTCCCCTATACGGAGCAGCCCGCTTGTAAAATCAATGTTTCCTGATTTTCCGAAGGAGGTCGTTCCGATCGTTCTTCGTCCTTCTCCTATTGCATCCGCCGGGCAGGCTAAATCGCATAGTCCGCAACCATGGCACAGTTCAGCGAAGACCATAACTGAGTCCACCATCCAAATCAGAGATTTGAAACGGCAAAGCTGAATACATTTTCTACATGATTCACCGATACACTTGTCTTCATCAACAACCGGAACGGGAATGAATTCTTCTTTCTCCGGACCTAATTCCGGTTTTAGAAAAAAATGAGCATTCGGCTCTTCTACGTCGCAATCAGTAAAACTTACTTTAGTTCCGATCGAATCCAGATAGGCGGCAAAGTTAACAGCAACAGTGGTTTTTCCTGTGCCGCCTTTTCCGCTTGCAATAGCTATCCGCATATATGTATATCCTGTTTACTTTTATAAATTTAAGGCGCGATGTTTTCGCGCCTTGTCTTAAAAGCTAATCTACTTTTCTTGTGCTGCTTTCAGCTTTTCATTTTCGGCTTCAAGTTCGGCAATGCGTTTTTCCAGATTTGTATCAGGTTGCTGTCCTGCATCTTGATTATTCTGGGTTGTGTTACGGCATGACCCGTCTCGGAGTCCCCGTCCCATTCCGCGACCTTGACCCATTCCTTGACCTTGGCCTAAACCTTTGCCGCCGGATTGACCTTGTCTATTTCCGGCTTTACATGGTCCACGACCCTGTCCACTTGAATTGGAGCCATTTTGATTTCTGTTTATTGCGGGCATTGTTTTGCTCCTTTAATTTGGTTATTGATACTTCAGGCATAGCAACAGTTGTGCCTTTATTGAAAGAACTTAAAAAACAGTCAGTTGCTTAAGTTTGCGTGAGCGTTTAAAATTTTATAGGCGCATTATTAGCCTGTTTTTAATAATATAAGAATCAAAAATAGTCCTAAATAGTAAAAGGTCTTTATAAATGAAAACTCAGCTTGACTGTTTACCGTGTTTTCTGAATATGGCTTTAAATGGAATCAGAAAGGCTTGCCCGGGGCAGGAAGATGTTCATGAAGCCGTTATACGTGAATGGGCGAAAGGGTTTGCCGAGGCAGATTTTAATGAATCACCTCCATCAATTGCCGGAAGATTATTTAGGATGACTTCAAAACATATCGGTAATGTGGATATTTTTAAAGCTCAGAAAGACGCATCAAATAAACGGGTGCTGGAATTACTTCCCAATATTACCGCGACTGTACATGGAAGCACAGATCCGCTGCTTGCCGCAATGGGAGTCTCAATTATCGGGAATTATATGGATTGCGCCTTGATAGAACAATTCGACTGGGAAGCTGAATTAGGACATCTTGAAAAAGGCTTAGACAAATCATTATTTGCATCTTTTATAGATAAGGTCAAAGTTCAAAAATCTCTTTTGATTCTTGGTGATAATGCCGGAGAAATAGGTTTAGATACAATTCTTACCGGATTATTGCAGGCAGATGGGGTCAAAGTGACTTACGCTGTCAGAGGAACTAATATTCTCAATGATGCTACCTTTGAAGATGCAAAGATTGTAGGTATGTCTGATATATGCGAAGTTATTACTTCCGGCGTGGATACACCGGGTACAGTGCTTGATAGATGCAGCCCGGAATTTAAAGAAAGGTTAAAAAAATCGCCTGTTGTTTTAAGCAAAGGGCAGGGCAATTTTGAATCTCTTTGGGGCGTAATGGATGATGTTTACTACGCTTTTAAAGTAAAATGCCCTGTTGTAGCTAATATTACCGGGCACCCCATGAAAACATCCCTATTTTGCATAGAAAATTAATTGTGGCTATAATCGATAAAAATATATGTTTTCATATCTATTTGATGGATATATTGAATCATTATCTTTAGTCGGTTACGGTATCCGTACGTTTTTTAAGGAACTCTTTACCTTGTCTATGATTTTGCTTTATCTGAGTTGAAAAATTATTAATTCTGTTAAATAAAAATAGAGTGTTGTGTGTGCTGCTCAGAGTAAAAAAAATATTTTGGATTATTTTTCTACTGTTCGATCTATGCCTGCTTGCCGGGGTAATGGGCGGTATTTATTATATTGAATCGGAAAGTCCGCGAAATGAACTTGAAGCTTATCTCGGGAAAATAACCGGTCGCCAAGTCGTTTTTGAGGAAAATTTAGATTTTGTATTTTACCCATGGCTTGGGTTTCAGACAGGAGCTGTTTCTGTAAACGACATTTCTGCGGATAATTCACTCCCCATGGCTACTGTTAAAGATATTGATTTTAAGGTTCGTCTTTTACCTCTTCTTATAGGTAAAATTGAACTTGATACTGTAATAGTCGACTCACCTGTGCTCAGAATTTACCGGGGAAAAGACGGAAAACTTAATTTACCGTTAGAACATATTTCATCAAATGATCAGCACGGCGCAAGCGGAGCTGGTGCGGTTCTATTTAAATCCATATCTGTCCGCGGAGTAAGTGTAGAGAATGCCACTTGTGTATACAGTGACGCTTTAACCGGAAACGAGTTTAATGTTTCCGGGGTAAGTATAAGGACCGGACCTCTCATAAAAGGTAGTCCTGTTGCTTTCACCGCCAGTGCAAATCTAAATACAGATTTACTGAATATCGACGCTGAAGCCGAAGTTAAAGGATTGCTCAATGCTTCGTTTAATGATGAAAACGTTGATCTTTCGGACACATCTCTTTCATTGCATGTCGCGAGTGACAAACTTTTAGGTTCCGGCGGATCTATTGAAGGCATCGCGTCACTTGATTTTGATTTAGTTAAAGGGAAGATTGATGTCCTGAATCTTGTTTTGCAAGGTCTCGGTGTTCGCCTTACAGGTTCTGCTGTATGTAATAATATTTATGGAGCCCCTGATTTTGCAGGCGAATTAAAATCTACCAAATTTGAGCCTAAAGCTCTTTTTTCCAGATTCATTCCCGAAAAGGTCCCGCCTGAAATGGATAAGGTGCTAAATTCCGCATCCTTTTCTGTTGCGTTTAATTCCACCTTGGAAAAAACAGAGTTTAAGAATTTAGTGCTGGCAATTGATGATACTGTTTTTCGAGGTGAATTTTCTGTAAAGGATTATGCAAATCCGTGGGTAGAGTTTAATGTTACCGCCGATAGTCTTATTCTCGATGATTATACTAAACTTTTTGCGCTGAAGAAGTCATCTGAATCAACCAGTTCTTCTGAATCAACTGCTACGAGCAAATTTAAAAATCTTGTTATTGCCGATTTGGTGCGGCGTATTCCATGCAATGGAAAAGTTGAAATAGGTAAACTGGCTTATGGCGGTTTACGTATGGATAATTGCCGTTTATTTCTTTCTCCCGGACCTAGAATTGCCAGCGTCAGTGTGGAAAACGGTACTTATCTGGATGGAAATTTTGCTGTTAAAGCGAATCTTGCATTTGATAATCAAAAAGATAAAGACACGTTGTTCCTGTCCGGAGATGGCTTAGTTTCGCCTATTTCATTATCCTTACTTCCTGTTAAAATTGACGGATTAAAACTTACTTCAGGAAAAGGGCGAGTTGCTCTCGGGTCTTTAGAATCAAGCGGCAGGACTCTTAGCGAAATTATTAAGAATTTTAAAGCTGAGATCTCAATGGATGGGACTAATGTCAAAGCTTCTCTAAGTTCTAAAGATATTCCAGCCGAATTTAGACAGATAAGCGGACGGAATGTTCATATGGGCGTGACTGTTGCTCCTCTTACAATCGATTCATTAGAGGGAATGACAGGGCGTAATTTGAAATTAAACCTTTCATGTGAATTACTCAATCCCACGGCAAACGTTCACGGTGCTTTTTCAGGAAATGTTATTGCCGCGCGAAATTCTACAAACAGTTTGATGGTTAAAAACGGGGAATTGTCTTTATCACTTGATGGCAAATCGCTTCCTGTTATTAAACAAAAAGTCACGTTTGCCTGCCAAGGTGAAGCTGCTTTAAAAAATCAAAGCATCAAGCTTAATAATTTTGTCGTAAGCAGCGGCAAAGTCAATATTAAGGGCGATCTGAGCTCTGAAAGGTTATTTGAAGAAACTGCCGCGGTTACTGGCCATCTTTTACTGAATAAGACAAATTGCTTAGATATATTCAACGTGTTCGGTATAAGTAAACCTGCTACCCAAGACCCCAAAGCTTTTAACTCGTTTGCTCTGGATAGTGCTTACCAGATTAACGGCGATAATCTTATTTTGCGTGTTAATAGCTGCAGTCTTGATAATTCAACTGCAAAAGGTACTTTTGAGATTAGTAATTTTAAGAAGCCTGTTCTTAATTTTGTTTTAGAAGCTGACGATGTTGATGTGGATAAGTTTTTGCCCCCTGATGAGCCTGCCGCCAAAGAAAGACCTGTTGGATTTAGAAAAGTCGGAGCTCCTAAAGTTGCTGAATGGCAGTTTCCGGAAGCCTTCTTGGAGTCTGTAAATGCAACAGGAAAAGTGAATTGCGATGCATTCCGTATTTATGATTTTGCAGGGGAGAAATTAAGTGCAGATGTTGATATGACGCACTCCGTAATCAATATAAAAAATATTAAAGGTATTTTCCATCAGGGGAACATTGCCGGTAAGCTTTCTATAGGTTTTAAAAACAGTACGGTTGCTTTAAAAACGGACCTGGAAGCTCGGGGATTTCAAGCCGGGTTGTTTTTTGCTGATTATGCAGGCAGGGAATATGTTAAGGGAATTGCGGACTCCTCTGTTAAACTCAGCGGTCATTCCAGTGCCAATATAGATTTTATTGATACTTTGAGCGGGCATTATGCATTTAAAGTTGTTAACGGTTCATACCTTTTTGCTAAAAAAGTAGATCCGAAAAGTGATGACTCGAAAAAACTCAATCCGACTTATTTTTCAGTTTTAAAAGGCGTAATTGATGGTGATAAAGGTGTTTTCACCGTCAAAAAATTCTTACTGAATACTGCTTATATGCGTGCTACAGCTAAAGGCGGATTTAGTATTCCCGCAGATTCTATTAATGTGCACGTTAATGCCGATATTATTAAGTTACCGAATTTATATTTAAAAATTGTAAATGCCTTTTTAGGTGCTATTTCAGGCGTAGATGTCCATGTTTCCGGCCGGCTTAGTGATCCGCAGGTGAACGTTTTAGGTCTTCAACGTTGGAATGAAGTTTTCAGCGATATATTGGGGTTACCGGAACAGTCTTTCAGCTTTTTTAGCAAATTGCTATTCTGACAAGATTTAAAAGTGTTAACGTTAGCTGATATTGAAATTTAGCATTGTTCCAATTTTAGGTTTTTAAGGAGGTTCTCGATGACTGTTGGAAAAATTGGAGACATAATTTCAGAATTTTTTACAAATGAAATTTGGAACTGGGATTCTAATAATGCAATTTTTTTACGCAGACTTTTTTACACATGTTCGCGTGTACTATATCTTGTTTTTTATGGATTTTGGAAAGATCAATGTATGATCAGGGCTTCCGCTTTAACTTTTACAACTATGCTTTCAATTGTCCCCTTTATAGCTGTTGCTTTTTCTATCTTAAAAGGAATCGGCTTTCAGGATTCTTCATATATTCACGAAATGCTTCTTAAAGTTTCGGCAGGAAAAGAAGAAGTCGTGGCTAAGATGCTTGAATATGTAGATAATACAAACGTTAAGACGTTAGGAACAGTAGGTATTGCGACCTTACTTTTTACTGTTTTATCTACAGTCGGAACTGTCGAGAAAGCTTTTAATGTAATTTGGAAAGTTAAAAAAGGCAGGACGTTCTGGCGGAAATTTACAGATTTTTTTTCAGTCATCTTTATTTGCCCGGTAGCCGTTATTGCCGCAACAAGCGTTAGTGTTTCAATACAGAAACATGCGGTTCTTGCTTCTTTGCAGGACATTTACGGAGTCTCAACTATGGAAAATTTTTTCATTAAACTTGCTCCGATGGTTTTAATCTGGGTTGCATTTACGTTTATTTATGCCTTTATGCCGAACACGCGAGTCCGCCTTTTCAGTGCCGGTGTTGGCGGGATTGTAGCCGGAACAGTTTGGCAACTGGCGCAGTGGGCATACATTAACTGGCAGATAGGGGTTAGCAAATATAATGCAATTTATGGAAGCTTTGCACAGTTACCGATCTTTTTAATGTGGCTTTATCTGAGCTGGGTTATAGTTCTGCTTGGTTCTGAAATCAGTTATGCGGTGCAAAATGTAATGCTATATCGGCAGCAGCGTTTTATGCCTGATGCCAGTATGGAAGATTTACAAAAAGTATCTTTGCTGGCTTTGAGCTTAATGAGCGTGCGGTTTAATAGTGCACAGCAAGCCTATTATGTTGAAGACCTTGCAAATGATATGGGCGTTCCTGTCAGCTTTTTAACCCCGATGCTTGATAAATTTGTTGTCAGTGGCCTTTTGGTAAAAGGAAGCGACGAGGAAGCAGAAAAAGATATTTATACTTTTGCAGTATCTCCTGAAAAAATTACTTTGCTACAAATTCTATCAATTCTTTCAGGTCATGGTAATGGCGTTACAGAACGGATTAACAGCTCTTGTATGGTATATGTTTCAGATCTTATTGATGAGATGGAGCAAGTCCTTGTAGATAGCGGTAAGGATATTTCTCTTGCACTGTGCGCTGACCAAATGGTGCAGGCCACTTCATGCGCGGATGGAGGGAAAAAATTGTCTGAACCCGCTTAGAAAATTTAATTTTATAAAAAAATCTTATGATTTGTTTTAACGATCCTTTTAAGTTGCCATGTAGTTTTAAATTAGTTTTGTAATTAAAGAGGATCCTTATGAAATTCTCCGGTATTAATCTTCTTGATGAATTGAAGCGGATAGAACTTGCAGATCTTCGAGATGTGTTCAATTCACGCCAAGTTAAGAAAGGTGCGATTGTTTTCAGTCCTGATCAGGAAGAGGATTTAGTTTTTATTGTTGAAAGCGGAAAGGTGCGGATTTATCTTGGATATGAGGATAAAGAATTTACACTTGGTATTTTACAACCTGGTGATCTGTATTCAACTCATGCAGGATGTTTTGTGCAGGCACTTGAAGACGGCTCACTTTTGACAACTGATGTCCAGTCTGTGAAGCGTTGTATGACCGAAGTCCCTTTGTTTAATAGGACAATGGTTCGTGTACTTGGGAAAATTCTTCAGAATTCATTTTCAGTTATCGGAGGGCTTGCTTTTAAAGATATTTATGCCCGTTTGAGTGGATACCTTTATAAAGAAGCACATAGCGCAGGTGTTCCTGTTGATGGCGGAATTGAGCTGGAGCTTGATTTAACAATTGAACAACTTTCTCAAATTCTCGGTGCCACCCGTCAAACTGTCTCAACCTTGCTTAACAACATGGTTCGCGAAGGTCTCGTTGTAAAACGCGGACGCTCAAAATGGTTTATTCCAGATTTAAAATCTCTTGAAAATGTTGTTAATTCATAGCGTTATGAGTGTATACTTTCTTAGCTGATTGTTAATTGTTAACTTATATATGTATTTTATACCTGTTTTGTCGGATATCCGACAAACAAATAATTATGAATTGTTTATCTTGTAGTTGAGGTCCTGAATACAGGGGTGTTTTCAAGGCAAGCAGTTCATTTTTGTTCGTTTAAAACAGGGAGAGTACTAGTATGGCAAAGCAACCGCTTCCGGTAGAAGAGTTGTCGATTTGGGATGATGCGCAGGCTATGATAACCAAGGCGAGGGCTGAGGGGATAGAGACTGTTCACGAAAGGCTTCAGCAACAAACTCCCCATTGTAAATTTTGTGAACTTGGGGTCAGCTGCCGTAACTGCACTATGGGGCCGTGTAAAATTACTCCCAAAGCTCCTCGTGGAGTTTGCGGGGCGGATGCAGATGTTATTGTTGCCAGAAATTTCGGGCGGTTTATTGCAGGTGGCTCCGCAGGACATTCTGACCATGGGCGAGACTTGATTGAAGTTCTTGAAGCTGTTGTAGAGGGTGAAACTACTGACTATAAGATCACTGACGAGCCTAAGCTCAGGCGAATAGCCGAAGAAGTCGGAATCGCTGTTACAGAGCGTGATATCAAAGACGTTGCTACTGATCTTTTGGAAGTCTTTTTCGGTGACTTCGGAAGTCGCAAAAAAGAAATATCATTTCTCTCACGCGTTCCTCAAAAACGTAAAGATATCTGGAATAAGCTTGGTATGACTCCTCGCGGTGTCGACCGAGAAATTGCAGAAATGATGCATCGCACCCATATGGGATGTGACAATGATGCTCCGAATACGATGATTCATGCGGCAAGGACATCTCTTTCTGACGGTTGGGGCGGTTCTATGATCGGAACCGAGCTTTCAGATGTTATTTTCGGAACGCCTTCACCTTCCATGTCTGAGGCCAATTTAGGCGTTATCAAAGAAGACAAAGTAAATATTCTTGTTCATGGACATAATCCGGTTGTTTCCGAAATGATCCTTGCCGCAGCCCGTGATCCAGAGATCATTGCTGAAGCAAAGGCTCTCGGTGCTAGCGGAATTAATGTTGCGGGACTTTGCTGTACTGGCAATGAATTGCTTATGCGTCAGGGAATTCCTATGGCAGGAAATCATCTGATGACTGAGCTGGCTATCATTACCGGAGCTGTTGAAGCAGTGGTTGTCGATTATCAGTGTATTATGCCGAGTCTTGTTCAGGTTTCCGGCTGTTATCACACCAGATTCATTGATACTGCGCAAAAAGCTAGATTCTCGGGAGCTATTCATTTTGATATTCATCCACACAACGCACTTGAGCAAGCTCGCGAAATAGTACGGCTTGCAGTTAAAGCTTACGCTGAACGTGATGCCTCACGTGTTGATATTCCCTGTGAACCAGTAAAAATTATGACAGGTTTTTCAAACGAAGCAGTAATTTCTGCACTCGGTGGAACTCTTGATCCACTGGTTCAAGCGATTATTGCCGGAGATGTACGCGGCGCAGTCGGGATTGTCGGCTGTAACAACCCAAAGTTCAAACAGGATTCTATGAATGTTGGTCTTGCTAAGGAGCTAATCAAGAAAGATATTCTTGTTCTGGTAACAGGGTGCGTAACAACTGCTGCAGGTAAAGCCGGACTTCTAGTGCCGGAAGCTATTGAAATGGCTGGTCCCGGTCTTAAAAAAGTTTGCGGCGCGCTTGGAATTCCTCCTGTGCTGCATTACGGTTCATGCGTTGATAACGCGCGCATCCTTCAGCTTTGTGCAGCACTTGCCAATGCTTTGAATGTAGATATCAGTGATCTTCCGGTCGGAGCTTCTTCTCCCGAGTGGTATTCTGAAAAAGCCGCAGCGATCGGTCTTTACGCTGTGGCCAGCGGCATTTATACTCATCTTGGACATCCACCGAATATTCTCGGTTCTGAAACAGTTACCAACCTTGCTGTTTCCGGCCTTCAAGATCTTGTCGGGGCTTCGTTTGTTATTGAACCTGATCCTGTTAAGGCTGCAGAGCTTTTTGATATACGTATCAAAGCTAAGCGCAAGGGACTTGGACTCAGCGAATAGAAATCGACGGAGTATGGTATGAAACTGGCATTTGCAGGAAAAGGCGGAGTGGGGAAGACTTCGGTTACAGCATGGATGGCGGATTGGCTGGCCAGACAAGGTCATAATGTCTGGATGATTGACGCGGATACTGCTTTGTCACTGGGGCAGGCATCAGGGCTTGATCCTGATTCTTTGCCACAGCCTATAATCAGCAGAAAAGACCTCGTGCATGATCGTATTCATGAAGGAGGTTTTCTGAACCTTAATCCTGATGTAGGCGATTTGCCGGATGAACTTGCTGTCGATGTTCCGCTGACATCTACACCTTTGCCCGGTATAACGCCCGGACGTAAGCGAATGCTTATTATGGGAGGACTTACCAATGCAGGCGGAGGATGTGCGTGTGATGCTAATGCCTTACTCAAGGCTCTTCTGGCACATGTTGTGATGGACAGTCAGGATTGCGTCCTTGTTGATCTGGAAGCAGGAGTCGAGCATTTGGGCAGAGGGACAGTAATGCATGTTGACGGCCTTGTTATTGTGTCTGAGCCGAGTATGCGCAGTTTTCAGACGGCATCTGATGTAGCACGCATGGGAAAGGAATTGGGACTGGATAATCAGGTTATGGTTGTAAATCGCTTTACGGGCGGAAATCCTCCAGACCTTCCGCATCTTCCCAAATGGTATATAACAATTCCACCTTTGCAAGGGCTTATTGAACGGCAAATGACGGACGGTAATGTGTTAAATCTTCCTGAGTCAGGTGAGATTGATGGAATTCTTGAGCAGGTTGTGAAACAACTGGGACTTTAGAAAAAATAATCCCGGATAAATTAATTCGTTATACTGCGACCTTCCGAAATATTGAGATAAATCAATTTTTTGGAAGGTCGTTTTTTTAATTCTGCGTAGAACTTCTGAAAGCTCCACCTAAATAATAAAAAACATTTTTAGTTGCTTCTAAAATTATATATGGAGCTGTGTGAAAGTTGGTCCACCATTTTTTTAGAACAGGCTCATAAGGATCTCCGACAACAATAAAGTCTTTGTCTGGAAGCGCATCACGAAATATTTTGCCTGCACGTCCTGTATGAAGCGGAGATGTAACAAGAATAATTTTTTTTATATCAGTGGGTAACTTGTGTTCAGTGAGTTCTTTTTTTAGCTGTTCGGCTTCATCAATCGTGCTCATATTCTTGCCGCCGAAGTATTTAATGTTGCTTTCCGGCACGCCCTTTTTAAGTAAAATTTCCCGATAAATTTCCCACTGAAGCTTGCGGGGTATCCCTAAACGGCGGATAGCTTTTACTTCGTCATATGCGACAGGTTTACTGACTAAAACTAAAGGGGCGTAACCTTCGTTATAAAGGTCTGCTGCATAAATTGGGCGGAAATACTGTCCGCCCAAAACAACTATTGCATCAGCTTTTTCCAGATTATCAACTCGGTGTAAAATTTCCGGTGCATAGAAAAAAAGAACTGCTGAAGCCATAATCCCTAAAAAGGTGATTGCCCCAAGCAGAGTAAGCAAGTTGCGTATCAGCTTCAAAATACAAACCTTTGCGTAAAAGTTTAATCACTCCCAGCTAATAACCAGACACCAATAACCAACCCAACTAAAAAGTTTTAGGATTCTTAACCCCTTTTACTAAAAGGGGTTAAGCCGCCGGAGGCATATTTTTTATACTCTTATTCCACAGGAGCGTATACTGCCTCGTATTTTTTACGCAGGTTGGCAAAAGTACCGTTTTTAATAGCTTCGCGTGCCTGCTCTGTAAGATTTAAGAAAAATCTCAGGTTGTGAATTGAGTTAAGCTGAGCGGAAAGCAGTTCCTTTGATGTGTATATATGGCGCAGATATGCTTTGCTGAAAGTTCTGCATGTGTAGCAATCACAATTAGGATCAAGCGGAGTATCATCTTCGCGGTACTGGGCGCGCTTGATGTTGACTTTGCCCTGACTGGTGTAAAGGGTTCCGTTGCGTGCATTTCTTGTAGGCAATACGCAGTCGAACATATCAACTCCGTTGGCAATTCCTTCAAGAATATCAAGCGGAGTTCCCACGCCCATCAGGTATCTAGGCTTATCCTGCGGAAGTTTAGGTGCGATGTGCCTGAGAATATCATACATGTCAGGAATAGGTTCGCCGACGCTTAAACCGCCGATTGCATATCCTTCGAATGGAATTTCCGCGAGCTGTTCGAGGCTTTTTTCGCGCAGATCTTTGTGAAATCCGCCCTGCACAATTCCGAACATCAGCTGATCTCCAGACCCTACAGGGTAAGCGTCACGGCACCGCTTAGCCCAGCGGGTTGTCATTTCAAGTGAGCGGTCGGTATATTCACGGTCATTTCCGTAACCTACGCATTCGTCAAGAACCATCATAATATCTGAACCGATATTATTTTGGATGGAAATAACTTTTTCAGGCGAAAAGAAATGCTTTGATCCGTCTAAGTACGAACGGAATTCGACTCCTTGTTCGGATATTTTACGGATTGATTCAAGGCTGAAAACCTGAAAACCTCCGCTGTCTGTAAGAATGGGGCGATCCCAGTTTGCAAATTTATGCAGGCCGCCTCTGCGGGCAATGAGTTCGTCACCCGGTCTGAGGTAAAGATGATAAGTATTACCTAAAATAATTTGTGATTTAATTTCTTTTAAATCACGTGGCGATACACCTTTTACGGTTCCCTGTGTTCCAACCGGCATGTAAACCGGAGTTTCAATATCCCCGTGCGCGGTGGTAAGTGTTCCGAGGCGGGCGTTGCCGTCGGTTGCATGAATTTTAAAAGTTCCGGGCTTTTTAGTGTTTTCAGTCATTATTTTTTCTCTATTCCGTTTTTTGGGCATATATCGTTTAGTGGGCAGATATCACATTTAGGGCTTCTGGCTGGGCATATATCGCGCCCGAACAGTACCAGCAGATGATTAGCAATTCCCCAGTTTTCTCTTTTGAATAAAGGCATCAGATCTTTTTCTATCACAATAGGGTTCGTGCTTACTGTAAATCCCATTCTAAATGAGAGGCGTTTCACATGAGTATCAACAGCTACGCCTTCGTGCACGTCCATTGCGTTTGAGAGCACTATGTTAGCAGTTTTACGGGCCACCCCGGGAAGGGTTGTCATTTCCTTCATGGTGCGCGGCAGTTCACCGTCAAATTCTTCCATCAAAAGGGTTGCGGCAGCCTTTAGATTTTTGGCTTTATTTCTGAATAATCCTGTTGAGCGGATTACTTCTTCAATATCGTTAACATCCGCTTTGCAAAGTTCTGCCGGCCCTGGCCATTTGGCAAACAGCGCCGGAGTTACTTTGTTGACCCTGACATCGGTACATTGCGCGGCAAGAACGGTCGAAACTAAGAGTTCCCATGCGTTTTTCCAATCAAGTTCCGGTTTTGGGTCAGGATATCGCTTAAGCAGGCGTGAATATATTTCTTCCGCTCTTTTGGCGACATCTTTTTTCGGTGAATTATACTTTATATTCATATCGGGACGAGCTACCATTTCTTTGTATAACTTACAATCATCATAGGGGGTATGCAAAAGTTATAATAGTTGCAGGGTATGGTAAATCATGTATTATTAAATCATAAAATTGTAGGAGGAGAAAATATGAAATTGTTAGTAAGTTTACTTGTCGCAGGGACTTTTTTGGTATCCGGAGCTTTGATGGCTTCAGCTCAGTCTAATGACGGTTCCGGTTTGACTGTTACAAAGTGTTCATCATGTCATACTCTCAAAAGAGTATGCCGTTCTCTCGGTAAGAAGGATCTTGCTGCGTGGCAGAAAACGAATGAAAGAATGGTTAAAAAAGGAATGACCGTAACTGATGCACAGTTAGCTACTATCAACCAATATTTGGTAGATGCAAAACCTGGAAATGATGTTCTGTGTCAGTAGGAAGAGTTCGTGGATGAGAACCTGCATATAACACTGATATATATTACCGCAAGTGACGCAGAGGAAGCTCGCAAAATAGGTTGCGAGCTTCTTACGCGTCACTTTGTCGCGTGTGTGAATGTTATTGATAAAATGGAATCTATGTATTGGTGGGAAGGTCGGCTTGAGAGTTCCACGGAAGCAATATTGCTTGTTAAAACAGTTCCGTCTCTTGTGGGCAAAGTAACTGAGACTGTTAAAAATATGCATAGTTATGATTGTCCCTGCATTGTCGCTGTTGAATCAAAAGAAGGGAATTCAGAGTTCTTTGAATGGGTGGAAAGTCAGACAGCGCGAGCTGTTTATTGACTTTATCGGATGAGAAAGCATAATGTCCGGCTTTGCATAACGTTTAAAGCGTGTTGCTTATATCACCTGATGCTTTTGGAACGGCTTGCCTGATAGATAAAGCCGATTGTAAAAATATAGAACTCAGTTCTACTTATGAACTTATCCTCTTTTAAAACAGTTAAGGAGATTTATTAATGCAGATTTTAGTTTCAGGATCCATGGCCTATGACAGAATTATGAGCTTTCCGGGTAGTTTTTCTGACCACATTATTCCAGATAAAATTCACATGCTGAATATAAGCCTGCTCGTAGACGGACTTGATGAAAGGTTTGGAGGAACAGCCGGGAACATCGCTTATGCATTGTCTCTGTTCAGTGAAAAGCCTTCGATCCTCGGAACTGTAGGTAAAGATTTTGATGCTTATAACCAGTGGCTGACCAAACATGGTATTGCCCTTGACGGTCTTAAAGTCGTTGATTCTGATTTTACCGCAAGTGCTTATATTACTACAGATAAGTCCAATAACCAGATCACATGGTTTAATCTTGGAGCCATGAAATTTTCCTGCGATTACGATTTTTCCTCTGTTGATCCTGAAAATACTCTGGCAATTGTTTCTCCCGGCAACCTTGATGATATGCAGAATTTTCCTGAAATATACAGACAAAAAGGTATTTCTTACATTTTTGATCCGGGCCAGAATATTCCTGCATTCAGCGGTGAACAGCTACTCGGTATGATTAAAGGTTGTAAAATTCTTGTAGCCAATGACTATGAGCTTGAAATGATCATGAAATCTACCGGAAAAACCAGAGATGAGTTAATGGGAATTTGTGATTCTATTATCGTTACTCTGGGTGAAAACGGCTGTCTTGTTGTTGAAAAAGACGGTGAAACTGCCGTGCCTGCTGCCAAAGCTAGCGTTGTTAAAGACCCCACCGGAGCCGGAGACGCTTTCAGAGCCGGACTTATTAAAGGTATTTCTCTTGGAAAAACTTTGGTTGAATCTGCTCATATCGGAGCTGTCAGTGCTGTTTATTGTGTTGAAAAGCTCGGTACTCAGGAACATTCTTATACGGAAGATGAATTCTGGGCCCGTTACAAATCCAGCTTCGGGGAATTATAGCGCGAACGGATAACTTTTATTGCGAATAATCTGTCGGCTATCAACTTTCTGCGTCTGGCTTACTTAATTTCATTAAGTGGGAGGATTTTGAAGTGGTTGAATTAACTGCCGGCATGATTGAAAAATATCTTAAAGAGGCTTTCGGTACCGAAACAGCCCTTGTTGATTATGGTGACATAGGATCACTTGATAAACAGGGGATGAAAAAAATCGGCTACGGGAAGCCTCTTCTTGTCCGTTTTAAAGTTAAGGGGAAAATTCGGGAAACTGTAATCTCCGTTATGAAAGGGGATAATTACGGGCATCAGTTTTATTGGGACCGCGCGGCTGTTTTGATGTTTCAGTACGAAACTTCAGGTAGTCTCAAGCGGCATGTAAAGCCTATGGGGTTAGGGTACGTCAATAAATCCGGAAAAATGATCCCGCTCAGCGAACCGGAAGAGTTTTTTATTTTAAATGAAAAGCTTGAAGGGTACGATTACTTTAATGATCTCGATCGTATCCGTAAGGGTGAATTTTTAGATACTGATAATGAATGTGCCGGAGAACTTGCAGACTGGCTGGCCGATATTCATTCCCTTAAAAAAGATGATCCAGCGCTTTATATGCGCAGAGTAAGAGATCTCATCGGAAGCAGTGAGTGTATTATGGGACTGGTCGATGAGGCATACAGTCATCCATGTGAACATTTTTCGCGGGACAGATTTATAAAGCTTGAAAAGCGTCTTATCGATTGGAGATGGAAGCTTGCACATTATACGCACAGACTTTGCGCTGTGCATGGAGATTTCCATCCATGGAATGTGCTTGTCGGAAGTCCGGGCGGTTTCAGTGTTTTAGATAGAAGCCGCGGGGAATGGGGGGAAGCTGCCGGAGATTTAAGTTGCATGGCCGCAAATTATATTCTTTTCGGTTTGTATAAAGGCGGCTCTTTTTCTGAGTATTTTAGAAAGATGTATATGACTTACTTTGAGCGATATCTCGAAAAAACCGGAGATATGGAAATCTTACAGGTTATTGCACCTTTCTTTGTTTTCAGAGGACTCGTTATAGCTTCTCCTGTGTGGTATCCCGATCATCCCGAAACAGTCCGATCTTCACTTTTAAGGTTTATTGAAAATGTGCTTGAGGAGGAGGTTTTTGACTATGCCGGATTCGAAAGGTATATGCGTTAATAAAAATTGGGCGGTATGGTTCACAGGGCTTCCGGGGTGCGGAAAAAGCACCATAGCGGACGGTTTATTAAATGAAATGCGCAAAGACGGCCTTGACCCTGTTCTGCTGAGACTCGATGAAAGGCGTAAATTATATATTCCTAATCCAGAATATACGCATGATGAGCGCAGACGGGTATACCATCTGTTTGTGCAGGATGCTGTTGCTATTATGCAATCAGGTCGAAGCGTTATTATGGACGGCACAGGGCATAAGCTGTGTTTTCGCAGGGAAGCCAGAGATAAAATAGAATTTTTTGCCGAGGTCCATCTGAAATGTCCGGTCAACATGGCTATGAAGCGTGAGTCCGGCAGGCAGCAGGGACTTGTTATGTCCGGTCTTTATGCAAAAGCTTTGGAACGTCAGAAGACAGGGAAAGTATTCAAGGATCTTGGGGAAGTTATCGGTGTTGATGTGAAGTTTGAAGCTGATCCAGATGCAGAGTGCTGCGTTGATACTGCAGAAAAAACTCTGGAGGATGTTTTAAGGGAAGTTATTATCTGCCTAAAAAAATGGCGAAACCTTAACGGCATATGCTGATTTTTTATTTAATATGTTCTATAGATATTTAAATTTTAATTAAACATTAGCTACAGGTGATCACGTGAAGAAACTTTCATTTCTATTTATTTCTGTGTTATTGATAGTGTCCGTAGCTGCTTCAGCCTTTGCCGCAGACCAGAATGAATCTGTACGGGACAAAATTAAAGATGTGCTTTTTGCATACAAAGACGCATATAATCTTAGAGATTTTTCTGCAATTAAAGCCCTTTATACCAAAGACGCTACCATAATGTCTTTTCCATGTGATTATAAAGAAGATATGTCTCTTAATCAGTTTAGCGAATCTCTACCACGTTGCTCTTCATATTGGATTGAGAAAGCATTCAAGCTTAGATTATTTAAAATTACTTCTTTTGAATCCTCCGGTAAAAAATGTACAGCCAGAGTTTTATGGGATTACGGCGACACCAGTGAACGCGGCAAATTTACTCCGACTTTCGAATTCGAACTTCAGGGAAAGCAGTGGAAAATTGCCAAAGAAGTATACGGGCGTAATCCTTCTTAACTTTTTTTAGAAAATTTTGAGGTTAAGCCGGGATTGTTTTTTTAAACCTTTCCGGCTTTATCTATTTGTAAAGATTGATTTTTTTTAATGTGATAGGATTTAGTATTCATCTTGTTTTTAATAATTTATCTATCTATTTGTTTTGTTTGAATTTTTAACATGTTTACCCTCATCAGCATATAGAGTATGTCCGGCTCATGAAGTTTAACGTATTAACATTCGGTTGTCAGATGAACGTTCACGATTCCGATTGGCTTATCCGCGCTATGGAAAGTCGAGGTTGGAAGGCTGTGGATGAATCGGAAGCAAATATATTTATTGTGAATACTTGCTCTGTCAGGGATAAACCTGAACAGAAAGTATACAATATTCTAAGGCGGCTTGGGCATTTATGCACATCTCCCGGTGATTTTGTAGCAGTTGGCGGATGTGTTGCTCAGCAGATAGGTGAAGGTTTTTTAGAAAAGTTTCCCTATGTTAGACTGGTTTTTGGAAGTGACGGCATTGCCAAGGCTCCTCAATACTTGGAGGAATTGGCTGTTGATCATGAAAAAAGGCTGGTTGTAAACGATTTCTTAGCGCAATATCCTGAGCGTGAAGGCGGACTTGCAGATCCGAATGAAGAACTTCTGCCTCCCGGAATAGGTACAATTCCCGGACAGGCTTTTGTCAACATTATGCAGGGCTGTGATAATTTTTGTGCTTATTGCATTGTCCCTTACACTAGGGGGCGTCAGAAATCGCGTTTGTCATCGGCAATTATTGATGAGTGCCGTGCTTTAGTTAAAGCTGGAATCCGCGAAATTACCTTGCTGGGGCAGAATGTAAACAGTTTTGGACTGGATAAAAACGGCAGTGACTTAAGCTTTTCACAGCTGTTATATAAGATTTCTGAAATTGAAGGAATGGAACGGATCAGATTTACTACTTCTCATCCTAAAGATATTGCCCCTGAAGTGGTTAAGGCTTTTGGAGAGCTGCCGAACCTATGCCCGCAATTGCACCTGCCTGTACAGTCCGGTTCCGATAACATATTAAAGAAAATGGGCCGTAAATATGATCGCGCCCGCTATTTAGGGATCGTTGAAAGGCTGAAAGAAGCATGTCCTGATATTGTTTTGACAACTGATATCATTGTCGGTTTCCCCGGTGAAACGGATGAAGACTTTGAGCAGACAATGGATATTATGGAGCGTGTTCGGTACGAAAGCAGCTTTTCTTTCAAGTATTCCGACCGTCCAGGCGTAGCCGCTGTTAAGATGAATCCTAAAGTTTCTGAAGAAGTTGCTCAAAAAAGACTTACTCACTTGCAGGAAAGACAAAAGCAGATTACTAGAGAATGTCTAGAAGAGTTGACAGGAAAAGATATGGTCGTTTTGCTGGAAAGACCAAGCAAAAGACAAGAAGCAGGCGGAGTTTCATGGCGCGGAAAAGATTCCGGCGGACGAGTTGTGAATATCTTTTTTGAAGGAAGTGATGAAACTCTTCAGCTTGGGGGCAAGCTGATTAAAGTCAAGATTACGCAATCTAAAAATCACTCTCTTGTCGGTTCTAAAGTGGGGGATCCATGGTAGAAATGAAGATTTACGGATTGGCGGTTGATAATGACTCCGACGCTCCGGTGCTGGTTCTTAAGAATGAAGAACTGGAAATCGTTCTACCTATCTGGATAGGTGCAATTGAAGCTATGGCTATTTCTCTTGTGCTTGATGAAGTGGCTTTCCCCAGACCTATGACTCATGATTTGCTTTTGGATACAATTACAGCACTTGGTGGCAAGGTCCTTTCTGTTGATATAGTAGATGTTGAGAATGGCACTTTTTATGCGGAAGTCATTATTGATTGCAATGGTGATGTCAAAGCAATTGATTCCCGCCCATCCGACGCTGTCGCGCTGGCGGTAAGGGCAAAGTGTCCTGTACGGGCAGCGCAGAAAGTAATCGATATTGCTGCAACAACAGACGGTGAAGCAAAAATTCGTGAAGGTGACGGTATAAGTGATGAGTTTGAAGAGCTTTCACCAGATGACTTTAAATATAAAATGTAGTTTTTCCGATAATACACGAGTATATTAAATGATAGATTTTCATACACATACCGTATTCAGTGACGGTGAATTGATTCCGGCCGAGTTGGCTCGCAGAGCACGGATTGCCGGGTATCGCGCCATGGCAATGACTGACCATGCTGATTCCAGTAATATTGAAATCATTCTTGAAAATGTTCACCGTTTTGCCAAGAAGCACGGTCATTTTTTTGATATTGATATCTTCAGCGGTGTGGAACTTACTCACGTTCCTCCGGGATTAATCGGTGAAATGGTTGTGCAGGCACGAGAACTCGGTGCGCAGATTGTTGTTGTGCATGGTGAAACAATTGTTGAGCCTGTTGCAGAAGGAACTAATCTTTCAGCGATTGAAGCCAAGGTCGACGTTCTTGCTCATCCCGGTTTGATTACTGAGGTTGAAGTGAAACTTGCGGCAGAGTATGGTGTTCATCTTGAAATTACTACACGCAAAGGGCACAGCCTGACTAATGGCCACGTTGTATCGCTTGCTCGCAAGTTCGGTGCAAAGCTTGTAATAAATAATGATGCTCACGCGCCGGGGGATTTGGTCAGCAGGGAAATGCGCCGCAAGATAGCACTTGGAGCAGGTATGACTCCTAAGGAATATGAGCAGTCTGAGGAAAATTCGCGACAGCTTGCACAGAAGATAATGAAACGCTTAAGTTAAGGAAATTTTTTACAATAAGTAATATAACGATATGGCGTCTGACCGAAATAAATATGACAGAGATGCGTTGGATAAGGCTGCTAAGCTGATTAGAGATGCCAGATGCGCTGTAGTCATGACCGGAGCAGGCTTTTCAGTTGCAAGCGGAATACCTGATTTTCGCAGTCCCGGCGGAGTTTGGTCTAAGTATGATCCTGAAAAAGTTGCATCTGTAAAGGCTTTGAAATCTGATTCTGTTACGGTTTGGAAGTTCCTTTTGGAACTGGTTCGCATGGTTCACAAGTGTGAACCTAACTCTGCACACTTTGCCCTATCTGAGCTTGAAGCCGCAGGAATGATTCAGGGCGTTATTACACAAAATATAGATGGACTGCATCAACGCGCAGGGTCTGATAATGTTATAGAATTTCATGGCAATTGCAGCCGTTTTTTCTGCTCCGAGTGTTTTGATGAATATGAAATTGAAGATGTAATTATATTTGATGATAAGAAACTTCCGGTCAGATGTTCCCGTTGCTCAGGAATTGTGCGTCCTGATATTGTTTTTTTCGGTGAGCAGATTCCAGCGCAAGCTTACACAGATGCGTTTGAATTAGTTGATCAAGCTGACCTTGTGCTTGTTATCGGAACTTCCGGTGAAGTTGTTCCGGCCAGTTTGATTCCGCCGCGAGTTAAAAATAACGGTGGGAAAATAATAGAGATTAATAAGGTCTCGTCGGCTTATTCTTCTATGAGTGATGTTTCTATTAAAGGTGCTGTTGAAGATATTTTGCCTGAGTTAGTGCGAAATATTATTAAATAAAGGTATTTTTTCTTTTAATGCGGATTCCTTAAACTAAACGGTGACGCTAAAAAAAAGGTTCGGTGCTATATGGATTTTTTATCTAACGGCGGAATTTTCTCCATGCTCGAGTCTGCCACTATAGTGGTAAAAGGTGTGCTGTGTTTACTTGCAGCCATGTCTATCGGAAGCTGGACAATTATTTTTTGGAAACTTATTTCGCTCGGCAAGGCTAGATCTCTTGTCCTTAAAGGGAACCAGATTATGGAAGAGGCGGATTCATTATCTGCCGGTTTGACTGCAATCAATAGAACAAAAACTTCTCCGCTGAACCGCATCGGTTCCGCTGCGGTTAAAGAATATCGTGTCCTTGAAAAATCAGCTGTCAGCCCGAGCCACAAGCGCAGGTTGATTAAGGATACTTTGCGTAGAATTCTAAGGCAGAGAGTAAGTTCAGAAATGAAAAAACTTTCATCTTCACTTTCTTTTCTGGCTACTTGCGCAAACGGTGCTCCGTTTATCGGCCTTTTCGGAACTGTGTGGGGGATTATGAATTCCTTCCATGCTATCGGAACGGCTAAATCTGCGGCTCTTTCCGCTGTTGCTCCCGGTATTTCTGAAGCTCTTGTCGCAACTGCGATAGGTCTTTCCGTGGCGATACCGGCTACAATCGCCTACAACTTTTTCTTAGGCGTTCTCGGTGGAATTGAAACAGAAATGGTTAATTTCGCAGGGGTGTTCCTTAACAGGATAGAGCGTGAAGTCTCCTGGGTGGAATCTGCATCCAAGAACGGCGGCGATAGCGATGACTATTCTTCCGCAGAGGTGTAAATCATGGGAATGTCCACTAACAATCGTGGAATGCTGGCGGAAATAAACGTTACTCCATTTGTTGATGTCATGCTGGTTCTTTTGATCATTTTTATGGTTACAGCTCCGCTCATGACTCAGGGCGTTGAAGTTGATTTGCCGCAAACCAGAACTGTCCGCTCACTCCCGCAGGATAATGAGCATCTTGTTTTATCAATTAATGATAAGGGCGAGATATATCTTGATGAGTATAAAGTAGAATTTAACGAATTGCAGGGACACCTTGAAAAACTGGTTAAAAAGCAGAATAAAATGCTTTTTTTAAGAGCGGATAAAAGCGTTCCTTACGGTGATGTTGTCCGCGTTATGGGTGAGATTAAAGCCGCGGGCATCGATAGGATGGGAGTTGTGGCTGAACCTGTAGAGCAGAAAAGTATAAAATAAACGGGTACTGAAGGTTTGTCACATATATCTAAGATGATCGGGAACTCTTTTGCAGGGTGTATTTACTGATGAGAATTATCGGTCTCTTAATCTCATTATTGCTACACGCAGGCTTAATTATACTGGCTATGACATGGTCGGTTTCTTCACCTGTGAAAATTTCGCTTGATATGCCTGTATACCAAGTTGATTTAGTTTCGCTCGCTCCATCTCCACAGGCTCCTGAAGCAACAACTGTTCCGGCCAGCACTCCTTCACCGCCGATGGCAAAACCTGACGCGATTCCTCTTCCTGAAGACGCTGCGCCTAAAAAGATACCTAAGGCTCCTGAAAATCCGGTGAAAGCTCCTGAAGTTAAACCTGTTGCTAAACCTATACCAAAGCCTGCGCCCAAACCTGAACCTGAGGTTGAGAAAATTTCCCCTAAAAAAGTAAAGACAACTCACCCTCCTAAAAAAGAACCTGAGAAATCAGAGGTTAAAAAGGCAGAGATTAAAAAGCCCGAGTCTAAAAAAGCTCCTCAAAAGAAAGAGGCTCCTAAAAAGCCTGCTAAACCTGAAATGACAGCTGAAGAAGCTTTGGCTGCAGACCTTGCCTCAATTGGTAATTTGGTGGAGAATAAAGAAAAAGCTAAGCAGAGTGACGTTGCCAAAGACCTCGCTTCCCTTACCGGAACGGCAAAGTCAACTGCTGTACAGGGATCTGCTGAAGGTTCGGGTACTTCCGGGCTTGTTCAAGTGTACGGGGCTATTGTAATGCAGGAAGTTAAAAAGCATTGGCGTTATCCTGTATTCGGACAAAAAGATAATTTGGCTGCTCGCGTACAAGTTTCTGTTAAAGCATCCGGTGAAATTACTGAGCTAAAACTTCTTGAATCATCTGGAAATGTTGATTTTGATGATTCTGTGCTGTCGGCTTTAAAAGATACAGAGGTTCTGCCTGAACCTCCCGGAAGTTCAATTCGAACAATTATTGTTAACTTTAACCTGCATGACCTTGATCAGTAGGTTCGGTTTTATATTATGAGCAAAAAAAAATACTCTTTATTGCAATGTGTTGTAGTTCTTATTGCGGCAGTTATGATTTTTACACTTGCTGCGGGCAGTTCCAAAGCCTCAGATACACTTGCTGTTGATATCTACGGCCCCGGACAGCGTAAAATTAATATTATTTTGTTAACTCCTAAGACATTACCTGACGGTAAATATAAGGGGTCACAAAATAAGGATTTACCGTTACCTGATGAAGCTAATGTCTTTGAAAAAGAGATTAAGCAGGACCTTTTATATCTTCCTTTTTTAAATTTTGTTCCTATTTCCAGCATCTTGGGCGGAGATCCATCGCGCGGAGTAACTCCGGAAGATGTTGACCTGAAACCTTTACGCCTTTCAAAGGTGGACCTAGTTTTAACAACTGGATGGGAAATTCAGGCCAATGGCGAGAAAATTCTGAAACTACGCGTCATTGGAACATATAACGGCCGTACAATTTTAGGAAAACAATATTCGAGAGTTACGGCTGATATGCTTCCGTTAATTGCGGACAGATTTTGCTCCTATTTGATGAAAACTTTAGCCGGGCGTGACGGTTTCTTTGAATCATCAATAGCTTTCGTAAGAAAGAACGGGAAAAACAAAGAAATTTTTACGATAAGTCCGCAAGGTAGGAATTTACATCAGGTAAGTTCGTCAGCCGGTTTAAATCTCAGTCCTAACTGGTCTCCTGATGGCAGTAAGCTCGTTTTCACACGGCTCGGCGTGAAACAGCATCTACTTTGTATATGGGATAAACATACAGGGAAAATTGAGCAAAAAGCTTTCCCGGGAAATACTGTTATCGGGCCTGCTTTTTTACCGGACGGAAATATTGCCGCAACTTTAACCATGAATGGTGCTTCGGATATTTTCTTGATTGACAGCAAGTTTAAGCCGGTAAAAGCATTAGGTAAAAGCTGGGCGATTGAAGTTTCTCCTGATTTTGACCGTACAGCCAGTAAGATGGTTTTTACTTCAGGAAGATTTGGTAATCCTCATATCTTTATTCTTAATATGGCGACAGGGCAGGTTGATCGCGTGACGTATGATGGTAAATATAATACAAACCCGACAATAAGTCCTGATGGTCGATTTGTAGCGTTTTCCCGTCAAACTCCCGCTGGGCACAGAATTTTTGTTCATGATATGAGTTCAGGCGTTGAGCGGCAATTAACTTTCGGACCCGGAAGTGACGAAGACCCGGCATTTGGGCCTGATGGGTACTTTATTGCTTTTTCATCAAGCAGAAGCGGAGAGTACAAAATTTATTTAACAACTCGGCATGGAGATGCTGCTATGGCCGTACCTACAGGAGCTGGAAGTGCCACAGCACCTGCATGGGGCAAAGCTCAAGATTAGTTTTTTAGATATTGAGCTTTTTATTTGATGAAATAATTATAATTTTGTTATAGATTTTAACAGTTCTGTTTCGTGATAACTTGATTTTTTTGTAAAACACTTTAATGTAGTAACATTGTAAGTTAAAATAATTGAGCGTTTTCCACTTTATGTGGGCAATACTCCTGTCCTTTAAAATTCCTTTTCAGGAGGGCAAATGAAAGCTAGAGCTATAATTTTATGTGTGATGTTCATGTTGATCGCCAGTTTTAGTGTCGGTTGTTCTAAAAAACGTGTTGAATCTTCTACCGCTTCTCCTGCGGTTGAAGAAAGAATGAATAATCAGCAGGAAAGCGAAAGAGCGAGACAGGAAGAACTTGCTAGACAGCAAAGAGAAAAAGAACTTCAGGAACAGGCTCTTGAAGAAGAGCGCAGATCTTCTGAAGTAAATAAAGAATTTGAAGCCAGTGTTGCTGAATTGGGGAATATAATTCATTTTGATTTCGATTCATTCGAAATCAAACCTGAGTATCGTCCGCTTTTACAGACAAAGGCTGAACTTCTTAAAAAATATCCTAATGTAACAATCGTTATTGAAGGATTCTGTGATGACCGCGGTACTGAAGAATATAACCTTGCACTGGGTGAACGTCGTGCCCGTGCTGCTTATGAATTTTTGATCTTGCTTGGAGTGGCTCCAGAAAGGCTTAGCATTGTAAGTTTTGGAGAAGAAAATCCAATTGACCCTGCTCAAAATGAAACTGCGTGGGAAATGAACCGCAGAGTTCAGTTTAAGACAGCTTATTAATTACAGTTTTTTAAATAATTCTATTAAAAACCCCTTCGCTTTCATCTGAAAGCGAAGGGGTTTTTTTATTAGTATATTTTAATGGAAATTGGGATTGTAAGAGCCGGAATGGAGTTTTAATACTTATCTTCATAAATTTAAAAATTAAATCATTCTGAAAAGCCACAGCGCCGTCGCTGCGTATAGTCCGGCTAAAAGATCATCAATCATTACACCCCATCCATCTTTTAACCAATTTTCAGATTGTCTGACAGGCCAAGGTTTTAAAATGTCGAATAATCTGAAAAAAATAAATCCGGCGATAAACTGCCATCCTGTCATTAATCCAAAAGGAAGGAATGTTATCCATTGTCCGAGTACTTCATCAATTACGACACAGCCCGGATCTTTTTTTCCTAATTGAATTTCCGCTTCGGAGCAGGCCATTGCACCAAATATAAAAAGTAGAATTAAGATAAAAATTTTGATTGAAAAAGAAAATGGATAAAATAAGAACGGAGCAGCAATTGCCGCCGCCGCTGAGCCCCATGTCCCAGGGGCTTTCGGTAAAAAGCCTACTGGACCCAGGGTGGCAATGTTGACGAGTATTTGGCTGTGAAGTTTTTTCATTCGTAAATTATCGGCTTAAAATGATCAAAAGTCCAGAATGAGAAGAGCCTGATCAGTATTTACTGGTCAGGCTCATTTTGGTTGTTATAAATTAGGCTGTCTGTTCACCGCGTGGCTTGATTGTATAGCCAACGCTGTTTGCAATTTGCTCAAGGAGTTTAACATCGTTTGTCACTTTTAGTATATCAAGCAATGTTCTAGCCCCGAGTTTAGCATTATTATCAAACGGGTTAATTTCTCTAAGTAATGTAGAGTATGGTTTCCCTATTTTCTTCGCTACTTCTTTAGCTGGACTGTTGCCTTCAAGTACTATGTCTTGTGTCATCTTGGTGATAGATTCAGGCATTGCGATTCTCCTCCATTAAATAATAATACAAAAGCAAAATTATTAAGCTGTTGTAAGTATTATTGTATGAAGTATAAAAACTGTAAACGGGTGAAAATATGTATTTTTAATTGATAAGGTAGTATTTAATGGTAGGGTTTTCAGTTATTGGTAGGGGGGTGAGTGGGGTTTTTACACACGTAAAACAATAGACTCTTAATTGCGCTTATTTAAAAATTTAAGAAATTCTGCCTTCGGCAATGGTTTAGAATAATAAAAACCTTGAATTATAGTGCATCCTTCAGCTCGGAGCAGCTCAATCTGTTCGGCATGTTCAACGCCTTCTGCAATGACATTAAGTCCCATTTTACCGGCCATACTTATTATAGCGGACACAATTGCCATGTCGTTCGGATCTGATAAAATGTCATTAACAAACGATCTGTCAATTTTAAGAGTGTTGATCGGGAGCTTTTTCAGGTAGCTGAGTGACGAATAACCTGTTCCGAAATCATCAATAGAGATTCTGATGCCCGTTGCGCTTAATGTTTCCAGAAGTTTAATTTTTTCTTCAACATTTTTCATAATCAAAGACTCGGTAATTTCGATTTCAAGCTGATTATTATTCAGCTCGTATCTGCCTAATGTCTCGATAACTTTGTTCGAAAAAAGAGGATCTTCAAGTTCTTTAGAGGAAACGTTTACGGAAACAATTAGGTCGTTATGGCCTGTTTTTTTCCATTCAGCCATATCTTTTATGGAAATATTGAGGATTTGATTATCGATGTCGCCGATAAGATTAAGAATCTCGGCAAATTCAATAAATTCTCCAGGAGGAATGATCTCTCCGTTTGATTTTACCCAACGGGCAAGAGCTTCCATTCCAACAACTTTTCCGGTTTCGGAATCTACTTTAGCCTGATAGAAAGGAATAAATTCATTGGAAGCCAAGCCTTTTCTGATAGCCGACTCCATGTCTATTTTATTTTGAGCGCGTGTCAGCATCTGAGAAGTATAGAATCTTACTTCGCTTCCTGCTCCGTTTTCACCTTTCATTTGGTGCATGGCCGTATCTGCATGCTGCAACAGCGTTTCAGCCGTTTCAGAATCATCCGGATAGGTTGAAATTCCTATGCTCACTGTTATGAAAATGTCATGCCCATCAATTTTAAATGGATCTTGAAGTAACTTTCTAATTTTTTTCGCAAAAACCATGAGTGAATTGATGTTTCCGAAATCAACCACCGCTATGGCAAATTCATCACTACCGATTCGCGCAAAAATGTCTGTCTCTTTAATAATTCCTTTTATTCCGGCAGCAAATTTTTTTAGTAGTTCATCTCCTACATGATATCCCAGTGAGTCATTTACTTTTTTAAAATCGTCAAAATCGATATAAAGGAGAGCAATTTGAGCGCTTCTTTTTAGTGATCGGTTGATTTCTGTGCGCAACCTATCGGAAAATAACCTGCGGTTCGGCAGATTGGTGAGAGCATCATGATAGGCATAAAAATTAATTTTATCATCTTTACGCTTAAGTTCGCTCACATCGTTGTTAATACCCAGATAGTGAGTAATCTTGTTGTTTGAGTCATAAATTGCAGTGATGCTGAGCCGTTGAGGGTATATTTCACCGTTTTTACGACGGTTCCACAGTTCGCCGTCCCATTTCCCTGTTTTAGTCAAAGACTCCCACATTTCTTTGTAGAATTTCTTGTTATGATTGTCAGATTTTAATATTCGTGGATTTTTCCCTTTGATATCGTCCAGCGTGTACCCTGTTATTTCAGTGAAAGCTGGGTTGATCTGCTGTGCTATTCCTTTCGCATCTGTGATTATAACCCCGTCCAGTGTATTTTCAAAAAGGTGGCTCATAAACTGAAGGTTTTCGTTGGCATCATGTAATGTCTGTTCTTGGATTACTATATGCTCTTTGAGTTCTTTACGAACTTTGGCGAGATCTTGCTCGGTTATTTTTCTGTCAGTGATGTTCATCGACAGACTGCCGATGCCGATTACTTGGTCCTGCTCGTCATAAATTGCAAATCGTTTTGAACTGTAAATGCGTTCATCCCCATCTTTATTGGGCAGATTCAATTCAATCGCGAGATTGTCTCCCTTTGGAAGCGCAAGGGCGATTCGGTCGTATTTAGTAATCTCATCAAGTTCTTCTTTGGTGGACCTATCTGCAAACACTTCGTAAATAGTTTTTCCAATAATTTTGTCTTCATTTAATATTCCGGATTGTTCTAAAAAAGCTTTGTTGACAGCGATGTATCTGAAGGATGTGTCTTTGATAATTGCAGTATGGTCTGCACTGTTCAAAAATAACTGAATGAGGTTAGACTGCTCTAAAAGATTAGCAGTATCACCGTCAGTTTCGTTTTTAATGCACTCGGCAGCTTTGTGAATTTTATTTTTCATTATTTTTATGGTGATCTCAGTTGATATATTAAGTCTTAATCAGGATAACATTGATATGAATCATCCGCAATAATGTTGTGGAATTAGTCTGCCTTAAGAGGTGATACGGCCTTAATTGAAATTGATGATACCATTATGCGTGCCAGTGGTAATCCTACAACACTTATAATCATATTTTCACCTTAACTGGCTTTAATTATTGTCATAGTTTAGCCTGTGTGGGGATTTGTGTGGTAGCATTCGGTGTCATGCTTTACTCAAAAGTACTTATGGCTCTGTTCATGATGATACCAGACTTATTTCACATATTTTTTTATAATTCGATCTCTGGCACCTGTTGCCAAGACTTCTTCTAAAGATTCCTGTATCTTTACGATAATCTTATCAGGAGTATCTTTGTTTGCTATCATGTAGTAACCGCCTTCCTCAGATAGTAGGTATGCAATTTCAAGCTCTGAATACTTGTATCCTAACCTATTAATTTGATAGGCCAAATCCAAGGGGTCTCCCGGGATAAGATCGACTCGTTGTTTAAATAACATTTTCAATAATTGCTCAGATTTACTTACTAAATGATAATTATACTTATGAAAGCCATTGGTTGTAAAAAACTGTTCAATGGATCCCCCCGAGAGGACTCCTGTATAATATTTCTTAATATCTTCTAAATCATCAATTTGTATATCAGTTCTATTTTTTAATTTATAAAGATATACTCTTCTGGGATGGAGAGGGCCAATCCATGCGAACATATCTTCGCGTTGCGGAATACGTGCCACTGTAAAGAGCATAGTATTTGGTTTTTTTTGCACAGTAATTAGGGCTCTTTTAAAAGGATATATCACAAGTTTGTATCTAATTTTAGCCTTTTGTAACGCTGCTTCTATCAATTCCGTGCTGATCCCAACAATCTTATTATTCTGTTCAAAATGATATGGAGGCCAGTTCTCTACAAAAATAGTAAGTTCATGAGCTTGGGCGTTTCCCACTATTCCTAGCAATAGAATGATTATTAAAACTTTGAATGATTTTATCTTCCATTGACAGCTCATTTTTCCCCCTTCGATCAAGCATCGCTACAAACATGGTATAATTGATAAGCAGTTCTCGATGTTATTTAATTTAAGGCCTGAGTAAACTAAGTTGATTAATGCAAGTCTCTCGAGATGATAAGAAATGTATAAGTAATCGCAACATGCTTGCCTTTTTGAAGTTTTCCACTTTACTTTAGCATGGTAATTCTTTTGCAGCAATAAACTGTTTGAAAGTGCCCCTCCCAAGAACCTGTAATTGGTGCTTAGGGCGGAAAGGAAAATCATATGAACTTTTGTTGTTCGGCAGACGACTTAACAAGTCTGATAAGTGCAGTTTTTGAATTTTAACTACGTGATAGGTCTTGCCCGCCCATCGGCACTACAACTCCCATCTTAATCAGCACTTCTATTACCCTCGCCAAAGGCAGACCGACAACATTGGTATATGACCCGCATATTCCTTTAACTAAAAAAGCTCCTTGTCCTTGAATCGCGTAGGACCCGGCTTTATCATCCGGTTCCCCGGTTGCTACATATGCTTTTATTGCCGCTTCATCGCAATTTATAAACTCAACCTCAGTTGTAACCGCAAAGCTTATTTCTTTGCCGTTTTCTGATACGATAGCACAGCCTGTAATCACTTTATGTGATCTTCCGCATAGGCTTTTTAGTGTTTCAAAGGCATCTGTATTACTATGTGGTTTGCCTAAAATATCCATATCCCGTGCGACAATAGTATCAGCTCCAATCACTATTGCCTGTGGTGTTAAGGACGCAACGTTTCTTGCTTTCATTAACGCCATTTCAATCGCGTAATCTTCCGGCAATTGTCCTTTGCGGGCAGGAGGTTCCTCACAGGTCGCAGGCTTAGTCTCAAATTGAAGTCCGACTGAGGATAGAAGCTCTTTTCGTCTGGGTGAACCTGAACCTAGTACTAGATATTTTAATGTGTTATATATTTTCATGAATTGTATTTTTATACTCGGATATTTTAAAAAATAATATTAAAAACAGAAACAAATCTGTTAGTGAATAACAGATATCTGTCAAGTGGATGTTTTTTTAGTTGGATAATAACAAAAATATTAATTGAAATAACACAACACGATATAATTAAAAAATGAAGTAAGTTTTGTCAGCCAAGTATGTTGCTCTTTTTAAAGTCTGAAGGTAATGGATTAAGGAATATTAGATTAGGAGTCGTTGAATGAAAGTATGCATCTGGGGAGCGAGAGGGTCTTTGCCTGCAACGTATAACGCAGAGAGAGCCAGGGCAAAAGTTAAAGCAGCTTTGGAAATTGCGGTAGCACGCGGTATTGATTCTACTACGGATTTAGATTCATTTATCGATAACGAGCTTCCTTTCGCTGTTCGCGGTTCTTACGGTACAAATACTCCATGTATTCAAATCGGTACAACAGGTGATGACTACCTGATATGTGATTGCGGTACCGGGCTTCGTGATTTGGGAAATGCTATCATGGCTGAGAGATTCGGAAAACCGGGTGCGCATTTTCATTTTCTTATTTCACATCTCCATTGGGATCACTTGCAAGGATTTCCTTTTTTCATCCCGGCCTATTTGAAGGGGAATAAAATCTCTTTTTATGGCGGGCATCCTGATATTGAAAAAGTGTTCCGCACGCAGCAGAGTGAACCTTTTTTTCCTGTAAAATTCGATGACCTTTCAGCGGAATTTAATTTTACACGTCTTTCAAGCGGGCAGGAATTTGAAATTGCAGGAATAAAAATTAAAGTTAAAGCACAGTATCATCCTGGCGGGTCATTCGGTTATCGTTTTGAGCAGGATGGGAAAATAGCCGTATATTCCACAGATTGTGAGCACAAAAGTGCGACAGCTTTATCAGATGAAAAATTTGTTGAATTTTTTAAAAATGCAGACCTGTTGATTATGGATGCTCAGTACTCTTTTGCTGAGGCTAATTCAATTAAAGAAGACTGGGGACATTCAAACAATATTATAGCTGTTGAGATGTCAGGGTTTGCCGGAGTTAAGACTTTATGCCTGTTTCATCAGGAGCCGGTTCTTGATGATTTTGAATTGGAAAAATTCCTCGAAGATACAAGAACATATGCTGAACTGGTTGAGCGGAAACCTGATAAGATCATAATGGCTCAAGATGGTCTTTGCATTGAGCTTTAAATTTTATGATAAGTTCATAACTGTTCCTTTTTTGACACTTCTTGCCCTTACAATTTTCAAATCCAATTTTAATAGATCTTAATCTCCTGCAAACACAACGTTAATAGGTTTGGCATAAGCTTTGCTGTATGGTTGATGTAACGATCGGGGTTGTCCCGTATCTTTCGATCATGGAGCAATGAAATGAGAAACGACGAATTCAAATATGATTTAGATTTAGGGGACTACGGATCTCATGATTCTGAGTCATCTGATATGAACAGTTGGTCTGTTGCGTGGTCTGATCTGATGATGGTAATGTTTGTTCTTTTCGTAGTGCTCTTTATTTATAGTCAATCCAAAGAGAATATTAAAGTTATCTTCAGCGGAAATGCCAAATCGCAAGTTGCTCTGAGTCCCGTGGACGGATTGATTGATATGCTTTCAGTTCATCGCGACGCAATGAGCGGAAACTCCAGAGTTGTTTTAACACCTCAAGATGAACTTTATCGCAGTGATGACGGCGCAATAAGTATGGATAATGAAGATAATGGTCAGATAAAAATCGTTATGCGCGGGGATGCCTTCTTTGCTGCCGGTAAAAGCGGTTTTGAACCGAAGACTCTACAATATCTTGCTGAAGTCGCTGAAGTTTTGAAAACTAATAATCACGCCATACATATTATCGGTCATACCGACCAGAGCGATGCCTCTAAATCCGGAAAGGAATCCGCTTTTGCCCTTTCTGCCGATCGAGCTGCTCAGGTTGCACAATATTTTATCAGTGAGAAGTCTATCGATCCCGCTCGCATTCTTGTCAGCGGACGCGGTGGAACAGTACCTGAACTTCCTGATTCCATGCAAAAGGTATCAGGGAACAATCGCCGTGTTGAAATCGTTGTCATCAACACTGATCTTAATGGAGAGTAAGGGAGGTAATGTCATGAACAGAAGGAATCTTGTGGGTGTTTTGTTAGCCGGATTAATTTTTTTAGCAAGCTTCTGGTTTAGTGGAGGGTTAGCTCTTTACTGGAATGCAGCCGCTTTTGCTATTGTCATTTCCGGTTTAGCTGTAGCTGTTATGCTCAGTTATCCTGTTGAACAGTTACTTGAAGCTTTCAGGGTTGTTCGTTCCACTTACTCAAACAGGCTTACTACTCATGAAGAGATTGTCGATACTCTGCTTGATCTGAGCGTCCGTTCACGCATGGACGGCATGCTTTCGCTCGAAAAAGCCGGCGAGCAGACAACCATGTCTTTTTTGAAAAACGGACTCATGCTTTTAGTTGATAATTTTGACGAAGCAGAAATTAAAGATTGCCTCAGGACTGAAATGTCATTTTTTAATATGCGCAGAAATGAATCGGAACGTGTGTTTCAATCTATGGCACGTTTTGCTCCTGCATTCGGAGTTGCAGGGTCTGTAATAGGTTTGATAGGGCTTTTAATGGGGATTGATAATCCGGCTGTTATTCTAAAACATATTCCGGTAGCATTTATTTCAACTCTTTACGGAGTAGTACTCAGTAATATGATTTTTGCTCCTATGGCAGAAACAGTTCGGTGCAGAACTAGAAATGAGTTGATTAATCAGAAAATGATTATGGACGGGATTATTGCCATCAAGAATGAGCAGAATCCTTATAAACTTGAAAGAAAGCTGGTTGCGTTCCTTTGTCCTGATGATAGAGAAGGAAAGACCGAAGCCCTTAGAAATATAACCAGAAAGTACATTAAGATGCGCAAGGATGAGAAGGATGGTAAAAAGAAAATTCTCCATGAAATTCCTTTAGTAAAAGCTTCCTGATTACATTATATTTTATTGAATAATTTAAGCCCGGATTGTAACTCACATTGAGTATATGATTCGGGCTTTTTAATGCCCGAATTTTGACACATTTTGTTTAGAATCTTAAAAAAGCTATTATCTTGATTTACTTTTTTCAATTGAGTGTATTAGAGTCAGGTATTGGGTTTACATATAATGATGTTTTTACAGGCTCAAATTTATAAGAGGGTGCTTCAAAATGAGTTTAATTCTTGCTGTTGATATAGGTGGAACAAATAGTCGCTTTGCTGCTTTTCAGGTTCGGCCTGACGGAAGTCTTGTTATGAAAGAGAAAGTATGGATCCCAAGTAATTCTGCGGATAGTTTTGACCATCTTCTCGAATTATTACAGGAAAGTGACTTCCCATATTCTCCGCAGGATTTTGATGTTGCGGTTATGGCTCTGGCAGGGCCGATTGTCGGAGGAGTTTATTGTAAACCTACCAATTTGAAGTGGGCGGTTGATATTACGAAAGGAGCCAGCGTTTACGGATTTAAAAAAGCATCTCTCATTAATGATTTTGTAGCTCAGGCATATGCCTGTAGAACCCCTGTGGTTGCAGACTGCGCCGTTTTGCAACAGGGCACCGTATCCCCGCATGGAACTATAGGGGTAATCGGCGCGGGAACAGGGTTTGGACATTGCGCGTTGGTTCCGGTTCCATCTGTTGGTTTTGTTCCTGTTCCTTCGGAAGCTGGGCATATTACATTTCCTTTTGAAAATTCAGAAGAATTGGAATTTTGCGCTTTTGTTAAAGAACGCATTGGAATTTCGTATTGCTATGGCGATGAAATTATGACGGGTAGGGGACTGAATATTCTGCATTTATACTTAACTGGTGAGGATATAGCACCTCGCGAAGTTGCAAAAAGTATGGCTTCGGGCGGACTCACGCTTGAGTGGTATAGAAAATTTACCGCGAGATGTTGCAGGAATTACGCTTTAAGTATTCTTGCCACGGGCGGATTGTATATTTCCGGAGGAATTGTGGCTAAAAATCCTTTTATTGTTGAACATCCTGATTTTATGAATGAATTCAGAGATTCCAGTTCAATGAAAGAGCTCCTTAGCCGTATTCCTGTATTTTTGAACGACAATCAAGATAGCGGGCTGTATGGCGCGGCCTTGCTCGGTGCGCTTGCCATGTAATGGTAACGATTAACAGGATGGTTTGATATGCCGATTTACGATTACGATTTAGGTATAATCGGCGGTGGAGCTGCCGGCCTGACTGTTGCCGCCGGAGCTGGGCAGCTCGGAGTAAAAGTTTTACTTATTGAAAAAGAAAACCGTCTAGGCGGTGACTGCCTTCATTACGGATGTGTACCGAGTAAAACTTTGATTCGAACTGCCAGAGTGCGTCATTTAATGGGTAAAGCTCAAAATTTTGGACTGCCACCAGTGAAACTTCTTCCTGTCGACTATTCCAAAGTTGCGGAGCGCATTTCATCGGTTATATCTGAAATTCAAAAACATGATTCAGTCGAACGTTTTAATTCTCTTGGAGTAGAGGTTAAATTCGGTTCTCCATCGTTTATAGATAATCATTCCGTATTGATGGATTGCAAAGCTGTTTCCGCCCGCTCATGGGTGATTGCTACTGGTTCGTCACCTTCAGTACCACCTATTCCAGGTTTGAAAGATGTCCCTTATCTAACTAATATGGATATTTTTTCATTACAGAATCTTCCTTCTTCTCTTTTAATATTGGGAGGCGGACCCATTGCAATAGAGATGGCGCAAGCCTTTCAAAGGTTAGGATGCGAAGTTACTGTTATTCAGCGCGGTGATCATATTTTGAGCAGGGAAGATCCTGATATGGCTCAATATGTGATGGATGGTATGATTCAGGATGGCGTAAAATTTATATTAGGTGCGAAGGTGGAACAGGTTCGCGAAAGGGCCGGCGGGATCGAAGTAATTTTAGAAAGCGATCAGAAAGGGGCATCCAGTCGAAATATTGTTAGCGGGCAGAAGCTTCTTGTTGCGTTAGGGCGTAAAGCAAATCTTACTACTCTGAATCTTGATAAGATCGGTATAATTCATAACTCTAATGGTATTGATGTTGATTCCAGAATGCGGACCTCGGTTAAAAATATTTATGCGGCCGGTGATGCTACCGGAAAGTACCGTTTTACACATGCCGCTGGTTACGAGGGCGGGATAATTGTTACCAACGCGGTGCTGCATCTGCCGCGTAAAGCAAATTATAAATGGCTTCCGTGGTGTACTTATTCCGATCCTGAACTTGCGAGTGTTGGGCTTAACGAATCCAGAGCTAAGAGGCTTGGAATTAAATACAGCACAGTTGTGGAAGACTTTTCAGGAAACGATAGAGCCTTGGCTGAGGGAGAAGGGCGCGGGCGGATCAAATTACTTCTTGATCACAAAGGTAAGCCGCTTGGTGTTCAAATTGCCGCAGTACATGGAGGAGAACTGCTTGGAGAATGGGTGGCGGCAGTTAATGGCAGTGTCGGACTGGCAACGCTCGCCGGCGCAATTCATCCATATCCGACACTGATAGAAATAAATAAGAAAGTTGCTGGTAAACTCCTAGGCGAAAAAATATTTTCCGACAGAGTCAGGAAAATTCTTAAGATGTTTTTTTCATATAGGGGGTAAGTTTACTGCAATAAATGTTTATCCAGAAACTTTTCCATTGCTTCATAGAATTCAAATCTGTTTTCCTGATTCATAAAACCGTGCCCTTCATTATCTTTTACCATGTATTCCACGGCAACTCCGCGCTTCTTAAGGGCATCAACTATCTGGTCTGATTCAGCTTTTTTTACGCGAGGATCATTTGCGCCCTGTGCTACAAAAAGCGGCGCGGTTATTTGGTCAACATGGAAAACAGGAGAAACTTTTGTAAGCAGTTTTTTGTCGCGTATCGGATCACCTACCATTGTATAGAAGCGGTCTCTTTCAGCTTCCCAGTATGGTGGCAGTGAGTTCAGTAAAGTAAAAAGATTGGACGGTCCGACATAATCAATGCCGCACGAATACAAATCCGGAGTAAAAGTCAGTCCTGCAAGTGTTGCGTATCCTCCGTAAGATGCTCCGTATATGGCTATCTTTTTCGGGTCAGCAATGCCTTGATTCACAGCCCATTTTACAGCGTCAGTTAAATCGTCCTGCATTGCAAGTCCCCATTGTTTGAATCCTTTTTCCCAGAATTCTTTTCCGTATCCTGTTGAACCGCGATAATTAACTTGCAGAACTGCAATTCCTCTATTGTTTAAAAATTGTGTTTCAGGATTAAATCCCCAATAGTTTCTGGACCACGGACCCCCGTGCGGATTAAGTACCAAAGGAAGATTCACAGGAGATATTCCGACAGGCAAACTGAGATATCCGTGAATTGTTAGTCCATCGCGCGCGGTAAATGTAATCGGTTTTGTTTCGGCCATTTGGGATTCATTAATCCACGGGCTGACATCTGCTACTTTCTCGAGCTTTTTATTGGGAACATCATATATATATCCCGCTCCAAGGCTTCGGTCAGAATATGTTCTGATGATCATTTTCGTTTCATCTTTACTTATTCCGGTAACCACTACCGAATATCCGGGTAGTTTGGATTCTAGATCGTTTTGAATTTCTTCTCTCTGGTCATCAAAAAACACATAATGCGGTTTATCAGAGTAGTATCCTGCGCCTGTGATAATTTTGCGTTTTTTGGATCTGATAAGAGTTTCGGCGTCCACATCCGGGTGTTCGAAAACTAGTTGTTCAAGGTTGTCGCTTTCAGGATTGTAAAGATAAACTGCGGCCTTGTCGCGGCCGATATTTGTGGTGACATAAATTTTATTATTATCGAAATCAAAAAAAAGTGGAGAAAAAGTTGTGCGGAAGTCTAGAGTCTTGAGCGGGGTAAATTTATCTTGAATATTTTTCCGGTAGAGAATTATGTTTTTACCGCTTTGGCTAGCTATGGCGATCCTTAGATTTCCTGCGTTATCTGTCATCCAGCCTGTAATATTCCCGGGGTTTTCAGCTACAAGTTCAAGTTCTCCGGTAATGACGTTAAGTTTGAATACATCAAAAAAACGAGGGTCCCGTTTGTTCATGGTAATCAAAACATGTTCGTTATCATTTTCAAGATCGTCAATCAGATCTGTTCTGGTGTTTTCAAAAGGAGTTAAATCGACAGAACCGCTTCCATCCACAGGAGCTGAATAGGTGTGAAAATTTTCATCTCCTCCGAGGTCCTGACCATATATGATGTGTTCATTTCCAATCCAGTAATATCCGGATATATCGCGAGCAGTGCTCGCGGTTATGCGGGTTTCTTTGCCTGACGACAGGTCCTTGACGAAAATATTCATGCGCTCTTTCCATGGAGATTTCCACGCAACTTTACTTCCGTCCGGCGAAATGCTGAACGCACTGGCAGCAGGATTTTTAAAGAAATCTCGCAGTGGAATAAGTTCTGTTTTATCGACTCGTCCACCGCTGACTTCACCTTTAGAGCGGACTTCAACTTGTGTTTTAGCACATGCTGCTAAAGATATAAGCAGGGTCGTGACAACAATGAAAGTGTATAATGATTTGTATTTGGTCATGAAAAAATATCTCGAAGGGTTAGTCCGCTGAATTTTTGTAAACAGCAACCTCTCCGGCTCCTTGTTTTTTAGACAAATTTAAAGCAGTTGCTACCTTTTTCATCAGTATTTCAGATGAATCACCTTTGACGCATGTTGCAATTCCTGTATTTATTTTAAGCGGAATAGTGCTGGTTGTCTTATCATTTTTAACCAGTTGGTTAATTTTTGAAGCAAGGTTTTCAGCGTTTTCTACCGTAGTGTGGGGCGCAAGTATTACAAATTTATCGCCGCCTACGCGGAAAAAACTGTCAGGTCTTCTTAAATTTTTGCGTACCATTCTCGAAAATCTGGCTAGAATTTTATCACCTGTTTGTTGCCCGAACTTTTGATTGATTCCTTTGAAGTCGTGAATATCCATTTTGATGAGTGTTAGTTCGGAACTGTATCTGGTTGCTGTTGCAATTTCTCTGTCAGCTTCCTCGTAGAATTTTTTTCTGCCCGGCAGATTGGTAAGCGTATCTCTTTCAGATAACTTCTTGATGATGTTTTTGGATTCTTGATGTTCCAATTCCTGCCGTATTAATCTTTTTCTCATATAAGAATCAGCCATGAAATATTGAAGAATAATAAGAACGTAGACTAGAACTGTCAGGCAGTATTCAATCTTTATTTTATTGCGAAGAGATGAATTGAATGTTTTATCAATTGTAATCAGTGTGCTGCTTACAGTTTCATCTAAAGCGTTAACTATTTCAGAAATATCTTGTGTTGTATCAGTATCCTGCGACTCTGAGGTTTGCAGTAATTTTTCGGCTAAGCTGGTAAGGTTTGCATCATTGCCATTAATAACTTGGTAAAATGAATTGTCTTTTTTTATGTTTTTAAGTTTTGTAATAAGGTTTGATAAGCGTTGTGTTTCGTAAGAAGTTTGTTTTGAACTTTGTTTGCTTACTATTCTAAGCGCGTCCGCACGGATGTCTTCCAAGCATTGATTAATGTCGCTTAAACGTTGCTTCTCGATTACAATAGTATGAAACATAAATACCGCAGAAACCGCAAGTATAAAAAGAATGGGGAGAATTATGAGCCGGTGTAAACCTATATTGAGGTTGTTTTTCATTTTTTAGTATTACCTTGTTGTAGCTTTTCAGGATGATCTATTTAACAGTCATCGTCTCTTTTAACCTTGCATCGGTATTATGTAAAATTAAAATGATTTTTTTTGGCCCGATAGCAGTTTTTAAATTATAGTAGATTAGTTGCAGGATTTATATAATAAATTAAAACGTATTTTTTTATGTTGCCCTGAGTCATTCCATGAGCTAGGAAAGCCGCGAGGCAGATGTAAAAGCTATTGAGCCTACTGAAAGGTATTAATTCAAGTATTTATTTATCGTAAATTAAAGGGTGAACTGCCATGGCAGACAATTATAAAAAAACATTTCTGATTTCATGGGACAAGTTGCAAAGAGATTCCAGAGAATTGTCGAGACGGCTCCTTAAGCTTGGACCATTCAAAGGTATTTTAGCTATTACTCGTGGCGGACTTGTTCCGGCTGCAATTTTAGCCCGCGAAATGGATATAAGACATATCGACACGATCTGTATTTCCACTTATGATTGGAAAATTCAGGAAAAGAAAACCACTATTCTTAAAAGTTTTGAAGGGGACGGCGAAGGCTGGCTTCTGGTCGATGACCTTGTCGATACCGGAAAGACGGCTAAAATTGTTCGGGAAATGGTGCCTAAAGCTCATTTTGCCACTCTTTATGCAAAACCTGAAGGACGCTCTCTTGTTGATACATTCATAACTGAAGTCAGTCAGGATACATGGATCTTGTTTCCCTGGGATAGTGAAACTCAGTTTGTTCCGCCTATTGTTAAGAGTGAAAAGGGCGAATAATTTTATTAAGATTTGTTTTTAATAAGTCTTAATTATATTTAAAGGTCGTAACAAGCCTATTAAATAATACTTATCAGCTTCCGGGCATGAAATGCTTAGAAGTCGTTATGTATTTCTTTTTTGTTTGTTTTGGCTTTTTGTTTTTATTGTGTGTCACTATGGTGCATAAATGTTTTTTTGTTGTTGGAGGGATGGAGCCGTTAAAAACTGGCTTTCAGGATCAAAAATGGTATTGTCTTTTTTAAGGAGTAGAGAATGCGTAAATTAATGATCATGGTCATTGTTGCAGCAATGTCTGTAATGATGGCAACTGTTGCTTTTGCTGATGCCAAGAAAAAAGTTAAAGTCGGTTTTGTTTACATTTCACCTGTTGCTGATGCTGGCTATTCATACGCTCAGGATCAGGGACGTCTTGCTATTGATAAACTTCCTTATGTTGAAACATCCTTTGTTGAGTCCGTACCTGAAGGAACAGACTCTGAACGTGTAGTTCTTAACTTTGCCCGTAAAGGTTATGATGTTATTTTCGGAACAAGTTTCGGTTACATGGACCCTATGGTCAAAGTTTCCAAAAAGTTCCCTAAAGTAGCATTTATGCATTGTTCAGGATTCAAGACTACTCCGAATATGAGTAACTACTTCGGCCGCATGTATCAGGCTCGTTATCTGACAGGTATTGTTGCCGCTATGATGACCAAAAGCAACATCATCGGTTACGTTGCAGCTTTCCCGATTCCAGAAGTTATCCGCGGAATTAACGCATTCACTCTCGGTGCGCGGTCTGTGAATCCTGAAGCTACTGTTCGTGTCGTCTGGACTAAAACATGGTATGATCCTGCTCTTGAAAAAGATGCGGCTATCAGTCTTCTTGATATGGGAGCTGATATTATTACTCAGCATCAGGATTCCCCCGGACCTCAGGAAGCTGCACAGGAACGCGGAAAATACTCCATCGGTTACAACTCCGATATGAGTAAGCTTGCTCCTAAATCTCACCTTACTGCCGCAATCTGGAACTGGACACCACTCTTCACACAGGTTGTTGAACAGGTCCGTGACGGAAAGTGGAAAGGTGGTGAATCGATGTGGTGGGGCATGGATAAAGGCGTAGTAGACATCGCTCCTTTTTCTTCTCTTGTTCCGAAAAATGTTCAGGACAAAGTTAACGCTGTTAAAGCTGAGATTGTTGCCGATAAACTAATTGTTTTTGCAGGTCCTATTAAAGATCAGTCCGGTAAAGTGGTTGTTCCTGCAGGCCAGACCATTGACGATTCTAAGCTTCTCGGCATGACCTGGTTTGTCGAAGGCGTAGTCGGAAACACAGAGTAATATAATTTATGTTGGGTTATCGGTTACAAAAGCGCGATGAACCCTGGAACTGGGGCGCCCCGTTTATTGTCGTGGGCGCTCTGGTTCTTTCTCTCGGGGTAAGTGCACTCCTGCTGGAATTGCAGGGTAAATCAGCTGTGGAAGGACTTCTAGTGCTCTGGCAGGGGTCTTTTGGTGCGTCTTGGGCTTTGGAAGATGCCCTTTTAAAATCTATTCCGATTTTTCTTTGCGCACTTGGCGTTGCCACTGCGTTCAGAATGCAGGTCTGGAATATCGGAGCAGAAGGTCAATTCGCTTTGGGGGCCATCGGTGCAACATGGGCGGCCCTGACTTTTCCTGATCTCCCCGGTTACCTGCTCATGCCTTTAATGTTCATCATGGCTGCCGTTTGCGGTGGCTTATGGGCCTTTATCCCAGCGATTTTGCGCCTCAGATTAAAGGTTAATGAAATTATTTCAACACTGATGCTTAACTATATCGCCATACTTCTTTTGGAATATCTTGTCTTCGGAGTATGGAAAGATCCTAAAAGTTTCGGTTTTCCTATTACCCCTGAATTTACTTCAAACGCTGTTATCGGACAGATCGGAGACACCCGCCTGCATTGGGGATTCGTCGTGTGTGTTGTTTCCGGTATCGGTATGTGGGCTTTCATGCGTTTTACCCGCTTAGGCTTTGAAATAAAGATCGCAGGGGAAGGTGAGCGTGTTTCAATGTATTCACGTCTTCCGTACGGTAAACTTACCATTCTTGCTATGGCTGTTTCCGGCGGACTTGCCGGATGGGCCGGATGTATTGAAACCTCCGCTGTAGTCAACAGGCTTCAGCCAAGTATCATGGTCGGGTACGGTTATACTGCAATTGTTGTTGCGTGGCTTGCCAGACTGGAGCCTCTCTATATTGCTGTTTCTGCATATCTTCTTGCTGCGCTAAGAGTCGGAGTAGAAAATTTGCAGCTTGAACTTCAGGTTCCTGCCGCGTTCGGTTCGATTATGGAAGGACTCATTCTCATGTCTGTGCTCGCAGGGCAAATGCTGGTTACATATAAGATAACACGCAAGAAATAGATGGCTGAGCATTAACTCAGTTTGAAATCTAATCAGGTGATATAAATGCTGGAAAGTTTTATTGTTCCGCTGCTGGCTGCGACTGTTCAGTCCGGTACTCCTATTTTGTACGCAACTCTGGGTGAGATTCTTACCGAGAAAGGCGGCGTGCTTAATCTCGGGGTTGAAGGGATGATGAGTATGGCTGCGTTTGTTGCATTTGTTGCCAGCTATGCAACCGGAAATCCGTGGATTGGATTTATATGCGGCGGGCTTGCCGGAACCATAATGGCTATGCTGCATGGTTTTGTTTGTATCACCTGTCTTGGTAATCAAGTTGTATCCGGTCTTGCTTTAACCATACTCGGCACAGGACTATGCCATTTTCTCGGAACACCTTATATAGGGATGTCCGGAGCAGGGTTCGATAAATTTACTATTCCGCTTCTTTCTTCGATTCCGTATATCGGTGATATATTTTTTAAGCAGGATGCTCTGGTATATGTCTCTTATTTAATTCCATTTTTATTTATGTTTTTCATTAATAGAACAAGTCTTGGACTGGCTATAACCGCTGTCGGAGAAAACCCTGCTGCGGCGGCTGCGGCCGGACTTAAGGCCCTGAAACTGCGCTGGACCGCACTTCTCGGCGGTGGCTTCTTAATAGGTCTAGGCGGGGCGTATCTTTCACTCGCATACACGCATCTCTGGGCCAACGGTCTTTCCGGTGGTCGCGGCTGGATTGCTGTTGCATTGGTTATTTTTGCATTCTGGAGACCCGGCAGAGCCGTTTTCGGAGCATATCTTTTCGGCGGCGTTATGGCTTTTCAGCTTAGACTCCAAGCCGTCGGTACAAATATTCCTTCTTCCCTCCTGTTGATGCTTCCGTACGCGCTGACCATTTTAGTGTTGATTTTTTCCGCTCTCCGAGGACACGGAGGGAATGCTCCGGCCCATCTCGGAGTCAATATTGAACCTGAAGGATAGGTATAATCGACATGAACGGACAAGATTTAACCCGTCCTGAATCGCAGAAAGCAACAGGTTTTGCCGGAGCTCCTCCGTTAATCTCTTTGAAAGGGATAACTAAGCGATTCGGCAAAGTTGTAGCAAATAATAATATTTCTCTTGATCTGTATCCGGGTCGTATCAAGGCTTTGCTTGGTGAAAACGGAGCCGGAAAAAGTACTTTGATGAGCATGCTTGCCGGACGCTTTAAGCCTGACGAAGGGTATATTGAAGTGGACGGCGTACGAGCTGATTTTAACTCATCCAAAGATGCGATTAAAGCCGGAATAGGTATGGTTTATCAGCATTTTATGCTGGTAGAGACCATGACTGTTGCGGAAAATGTTCTGCTTGGTCAGGAAGGTTCTTTTTTTATTAATCGCCGTGAAATGAATGAGAGGGTTCGTAAACTGGCTTCAGATTATGAACTTGAAATTGATCCTGCTGCACGGATTTCTGATCTTTCTATGGGGGAGAAGCAGCGTGTTGAAATTTTAAAGCTGCTTTATCGTGAAAGTCGCGTTCTTATTTTTGATGAACCGACTGCGGTACTTACTCCTCGTGAAGCATTTCGTCTTTTTGAAGCCTTATGGGCTATGACCAGACTTGGTAAGTCCGTTGTCTTTATCAGTCACAAGCTTGAAGAAGTTCTGGCAATTGCTGATGAAGTAGCTATTTTACGCCGCGGTAAAATAGACGCGGAAGTTCCCAGAGATAAAATTTTATCTAAAGCTGATCTTGCCTGCCGGATGGTAGGTAAAGAAGTTTTGCTTGAAGTCGACAAAGAAGAAGTAGAGATCGGTGAAAGGGTTCTTGAAGTTAAGAACATGACCGGTATGGGACTTCGGGGCATTAATCTTGATGTACATAAGGGTGAGATTGTCGCTATCGTAGGTGTTGCGGGTAACGGCCAGCAGGAGCTTGTAGAAGGGGTCAGCGGACTTCGCAAGCCTCCAGAAGATACAATTTTTATAATGAATAAGCCGTGGCGTAAATTTTTTGCTGAAATGACTTGGAATCATTCCATGTCTTATATTCCTGAAGACAGGCTTGACCTGGCAACAGCCAGAAATCTTGATCTGGTTGATAATTTACTTCTTACAACTCGTCAGGGGTTCACTACAGGTTCTATTCTTAAGCGCGATAAAGCAGCCTCAATCGCAGCTGAACTGGTAAAAGAATATGATGTGCGGCCCGGAAGACTTCAGGCTCTGGCTTGGCAGCTTTCCGGCGGTAATTTGCAAAAAATGGTCTTGGCCCGTGAGCTTTACAGGCAGCCTCATCTTATTGTCGCAGAACAGCCTACTCAGGGGCTTGATATTTCTGCTACCGAGGAAGTTTGGAATAAACTTTTGGAAGCGCGTAAGATGGCTGGAATACTGCTTGTAACAGGAGATCTCGGCGAAGCTGTTCAGTTGGCGGATCGTATCGTCGTAATGTATTGCGGGCAGATTATGGATGAATTTCATGTATCTGATACGGATAAGCTTGATAACATCGGCTTGTTGATGGCGGGTGTCAGAGAATAAAATTGTAACACGAATGATATCCAAGCCTCTTTTTACAATGTAAAAAGAGGCTTTTTGTTTTGTATTAACTACAAATATGTATTTATATTCTTTAAAATAGTTTTGTGTTGGATAATTTCACTGATTTATTTTTTAAAAAATATTTTAGCAAAAAAAATATTAACAAAAAACATTAAAAAAATATAATTAAATGTTATTAACTAATTATTATACATAACATTTAATGTATAATTCAAAATTATGCGACGTTACTATATAACATTTTAGTACTGATAACATAATTATTATGTTTTTTTTATTCACGATGTTTGTTTTGCTTTTAAACTTGTTCATTCATTGCCTCTTAAAATATGTGAATTTTTTCTCAAATGTTTTTGTGCAGTCAGTATTCTTGTCGTGTTGCGGCGTTGCATAAGGACTTAATTTTCTTATTCTAATTGAAATAATAATTCATTTTGAGTAGAAAGTTACGACTTTCTTGAGGAGGAATAGTATGAAGAGTAATTTTTTTTATGTGGGAGTGGCAGCTGTTTTTGCCATTCTGGTTGTTATTTATGCTACAACTACAAGCCATCTTAGTGAGGAGATCGCCAGCATTTCTACCGATAAAGTTGTTGTCACTAACCCTACATTGACTGTCAGCTTTCCGATTAATTTTCAGTTCAAACGTCCTGCAGAATTGAACAAGACCCGTTTTTCACAGGTTAAATTTTCTCACTTTGCACATCAGGATGTTGCCTGCGTAAAGTGCCATCACACTTGGGACGGCAGAAGTCCTATACAGAGCTGTGCAACTGAAGGTTGCCATAGTGAGCTGAGAGCCAAAGGTGAAACAGAATCTTATTTCAGAGCGTTCCATACTTTGCATAGCGATCGCAGTTGCCGTGGTTGCCATTCAACTATGAATAAGGCCGGTAAAAAAGAATTGAAACTTGCTCCATGTGCTAACAACGCCTGCCACGTAGTTGAGCCAAGGACTAAAGCTAAAAAGTAAGTTCCGGTAGATTTGGTTTTGTGAATGTGATTTTGAAAAGAAAATGCCTGTCGGTTATTCCGGCAGGCATTTTCTTTATTAGTGGTAAGCTATTTTAAGTTTGACTTTATTTATATATTTACAATACCATACCGTATGGTACTGTAAAGCAAGAGGTGCAAAATTGATCTTATCAGAAGTTGAAGGGAAGAAAAAAGTGCGGCGTAGCGCAGTTGATTTGCTTGATGCAGGGCTCCATTTACTAGCAAAACATAGCATTCAGCAACTTACTATTGATGCCTTATGCAAGCAATTGTGCGTAACGAAGGGATCGTTTTATCATCATTTTAATGGTCGCGAAGATTATCTTGAACGCATGCTTGAACATTGGGTGACCAAATGGACAATCAAAAGCATGAATTCTGCTTCTTTAGCTGGGAAAAGTGCTGCGCAGCGTTTTGATGTAATTGTAGAGAAGTCGAATGATCTGCCTCATGGTCCTGAAACAAGTATTCGGGCGTGGGCACTGACCGATCCATTGGCGCAGCTTTACCTTGAAAAAGTTGACTCGATTCGAATGAAATATTTGTTTGAAATATTTAATGAGTTGTCTGGTGACCCCGATCGCGCATTGCTTTTGTCACGAATCAGCTATTCACTTTTTGTAGGGACGAGAATGGTTGCTCCGGCAATTACAGGTGATGAACGTGATGCAGTAATTGAATTAATGAAAAACGAGGTGTACGGCATTGGTAACGTTAAAAATGATTAAACGAGGATATTATGAAATCTGAAATATCTTGGCCTGAAGTAATCGCTCTATTCAATAAGGTTCAATATGCTTCAGTTGCGACGGTTGATGCTGACGGTTATCCAAGAATTACTCCTATCGGATCAATCCTTTTCAGCGGAGAAGGACGTGGATATTACTTTGAAAAATTTCCTAAAAGTATGCGGTCAAATTTGGATCGTGATCCGCGGATGACTATTATGGCAGTGGCTCCCCGTTTTGGTTTCTGGTTTGGTGCTTTGTGGCATGGAAAATTTCAAAGTCAGCCTGCTATTCGCCTTGTGTGTGAGGCCGGGGGTAGGCGTAAGGCTACATTTGAAGAGGTGGAAGCTTGGCTGTCCAAAGTTAGCATGTTCCGCCATTTAAAAGGACATAGTCTGCTGTGGAAAGATATGAGCATGGTGCGTGAATTCAAAGTGATTCGTGTTGAACCTGTTGAGTTAGGAAAGATGAACGCAAATCGCAGTCCTATGGATAATTTGTACGCTGTAGCTGTCTTGCATGAACTTATTAATGGTGCTGACTATGTTGATTCAAAGTCATTTGTCAGTAAATGCACCATGAATGAATTCTTGGTGCGAATGTTAACATACCAACCTGCATGGTTAGGTGTGCTTTATAAGGTAAGGGGAGTGTTCGCAAAAATAATGGGGCTTCAGCATGACGTAACTAGCAATAAAAATGTTAAAATAGAGAATTTTGATTTTGAGGCCGGAGGCAAAGTCGATTTCTTTACCTCCGTAGATTATAAATCGGAGCAATATTGGATAGGTACGGCAAGTGATAAGCATTTAAGCGGGTATATTGGCGTTGTTTCAGAGCCTCTTGAGTCTGGTGAAACTAGGTACCATATGTTTACAATTGTTAATTTCTGCAACTGGATGGGGCCGTTGTATTTCAATCTAATTCGTCCATTCCATCATCTTATTATGCATTGCATGGGCAAATATGCAGCAAAAACTTGAGAGTGTGTTCAACACTTTTCCTATCAGTTTAACAAATTATCAGCCGAGCTTAAGTGAACTTCAAGCTCACTGTCTGTCAGTTTAAGTTTGCGCTGAAGTTCTTTTATGGATTCACCCGGGTCATAAAGCGGGTAGTCGCTACCGAAAAGTATTTTTTCGCGCGGGTGTTTCTTCATAATTTCATCAAGCAGGTTTCTGTCCATGAACGGGAGTGCGCTTGAGGTGTCCATGTATACGTTGCTTCCTGCTAAGTATTCCACCACCCATTTCCAATGATATAATCCACCCATGTGGGCTGCTATGGCAGTGAGTTTAGGGAAATTCTGCAGAATTTTCTTAAGTTTAATCGGGCATGACGGATTTTGCTCCGGTGGAAGTTTATCGCCGATGTGGAACATCGCAATAAATCTGCCTTCGAACATTTCAAGTATTTCATAGAATTTGGGGTCATCCATAAAAAAAGATTGAAAATCAGGATGGAATTTCAGTCCTTTTATGCCGTTCCGTTCAAGACGTGCAAATTCTTTTTCAGGGTCTTCATAGCCGGGGTGCATAGTGCCGAATGCAATAATGCGCGGATCGCTGTTTTGCAGACTGATTGACCAATTGTTGGCCGGAATAACCTGCGCAGGGTCTGTTGCAGCGGTATGAACTATAACTTTATCCAGTCCTGCTTTATCGGCCCGTGCGAGCAGATCTTCAATTAGACCTGTGCCTGTAGGCTTTATTCCATAATGGCTGTTTAGTTGTGATAGAACTTTTTCAGATATTTTAGGATGAAAAGCATGAGTGTGAACATCGTAATACATTTCTAGAATCTTCTTATTGTTATATCTATAACAGTATTATTTAAGTTTTTTTGAAAAATTATTCATAGCATGTTTAAGAATCTTACCATGCTGAATAAGTGCTTTCGTCAAAGACTTTATTATTTTTGATTTTTTTAGAAAATCTCTCTAAGCCATTCCGGAATTTTAACTGGGCGGCCTTCAGTATTTACACAGGCATGAACAGTGAACCCGCTGGCAATATGAACGGTACGATCTGCTTTGTAAATATCATAAATGAACTTGATAGAGGCTTTTTTCCATTCGCTGATCCCGACGTGAATATTGAGCATGTCGTCATAACGGGCAGGGGCGCGATATCTGCACGAGGCTTCACGTACAGGCAGGAAAATTCCTTTTTCTTCAACTACCGAATAACTCATTCCCCGTTCACGAATATAATGGCTTCGTGATCTTTCGAAAAAGTGGAGATATTCAGCGTAATAAACGACTCCCATTGCATCTGTTTCGCCGTAAGAAACACTGTGATTAAGCCATGCGTCAGGAGTTGGAAAATCTTTATTTATGATCATTGTAATAATTAATTGGTAAGGTTAAGTACCCATTGCATCAGTTCATGTCCTTTATCCAGCATCAAACCTGTCGCTTTAGCATTCTTTTCAGAAAATAATTTTACGCCTGATGCTTCGCATTTGTCACTTACTAAAATGAATGGAACCGGCTCAGCGTCATGAGTCTTTATTTCAATTGGCGTAAAATGGTCGCATGTTACTAAGTAGGATGCAGTGCCTATAGGATATTTCTTAAGTATCGGTCCGACAATTTGAGCATCAAACCTTTCTATTGAAGTAATTTTGTCTTTGATGGATCCCATATGTCCAGACTCATCAGCTCCTTCCAGATGGACAAATACGAAATCGCCATGCTCCAGAAACTTCAGTGCCGCTTCAACTTTTCCGGCGTAATTTGTGTCTACAAGTCCCGTAGCTCCTGCAACATCAATTACTTCCAGTCCGGAGGCTCTGCCCAGCCCTTTGATCAGGTCAACCGCAGAAACAACTGCTCCTTTCATAGAATACTTTTCGTGGAAGTCAGGCAGGAGAAGGGGATTACCTTGCCCCCACGGCCATATGCTGACAGCTTTAGTCCCGTTGTCTTTAAGTACTTCGGCTGCTCTGCGCAAAAGTTTGTTCATCAAAGGGCTTTTGCCGAATTCTTCAATGTCCAGGGCAATTGATTGATCCGTTATGTCATGCGGCGGTCTTATTGAAAGCTTGTTTTCTAATTTTTTGCCGCCGCCTTTGTGTACAAGCAGATGTCTGTACTGAATACCGGGGTAGAAAGTAAATTCATCATCTCCAAGTTCTTTCTGAAGCAATTCAACCAAAGGTACGGATTTATCAGTAGAAATATGTCCTGATGAATAATCATACATGATTCCGTCACTTGATAACTCAGAAAGATTAACCAGATTCATGCGCCATACTAAATCATCCGGGTCAAGTTTCAGCCCTTGAGCCGCCGCTTCAATCGGGCCTCTTCCGGTATGATATTTGGATGGATCAAACCCCAGCAGAGACATGTTTGCAACATCTGATCCCGGAGGCATACTTGGTGGAACAGTCCTGCAACATCCTACAATTCCTTTGTTTGCAAGCATATCCATATTCGGAGTATGTGCAGCTTCCAGAGTTGTTTTGTTACCGAGTTCTTTGAGAGGCCATCCGCCCATGCCGTCAGCAATCAGAAAAACAAGTTTCATTTTATCCACCATTAACTTTAAAGAATTCTCATACTTACTGTTTCTCTGGTAATGAAAGACATGCTATCAATTTCTCTCAACGCTGCATTTACGTCTTTTGTGCTGGCTTTGTGAGTAGTGAAAACTATTGGGACATTCGTTTCAGAAGCTGCGCCTTTCTGCACTGCCTGAGCAATTGAAATATTATGTTCAGCTAGAATCTTAGAGAGTGAAGCCATTACTCCGGCTTTGTCCGCAACAGTGAATCTGAAATAGTATTCAGATGTTGCCAGTTCAGGGTCCAGAATATCTGCTTTCGTAATCGGAGTGTTATTAAATCCGGTATTGTCAGGAGTTCTGGAACCGGCCAGAGCCATAATGTCCGCCATGACAGCACTTCCGGTTGGAAGAGAGCCAGCTCCCTGTCCGTGAAAAAATGATGGTCCTACTGCGTTACCTTCAACTCTTACAGCGTTATAGTTTCCGCCGACCCGTGCAAGCAGCAGAGTATATTTTACCAGTGCGGGGAATACTCCGGCTTCAAGTTTACCGCCCACATCGCGAACCTGTCCGATTAATTTGATTCGATAACCTAAGTCTCTGGCAAAAAGAATGTCCTGCCCTTCGACGCGGCTGATTCCTTCTACCGGAAGCTTTGAAAGAGGGTAGTCTTTCCCATACGCAAGGCGGATGAGTACGACCATTTTGTGAGCCGTGTCTATACCTTCAATGTCAAAAGTAGGATCAGCTTCAGCGTATCCCAGTTCTTTCGCCTGTGATAAGGCTGTTTCGAATTCAAGGCCGTTGGTGCTCATTTCTGAAAGAATGTAGTTTGCAGTTCCGTTCAGAATTCCGACTATTGATTTTATGCGGTTGGCGGCAAGGCTTTCTTTTATAGCCTGAACAATTGGAATTCCTCCGGCAACACTTGCTTCATAATAGAGTCCGACACCGTTTTCTTTTGCAATCTCAAATAATTCGATTCCGCGTTCAGCTAAGAGGTGTTTGTTTGCAGTTACAACATGCTTGCCTGATTCAAGTGCTTTTTTGACAATGTCAAAAGCCGCAGTCGTTCCGCCCATCAGCTCTACAACTATGTCTACATCAGGGCATGAAGTGAATTCTTCAATATTATCTGTAAGTGTTACTCCGGGTCCGGGGAGATAGTCTCTGCGTTTTTTAATATCGCGAACTAAAACGGATACTATTTGAAACTTTTTTCCACAGCGCGCGAGAATAACATCACCGTTTTCTTCGATAATACGGGCAAGACCTGTTCCGACGGTGCCGAAACCGGCGATGGCTAATTTGACTGTTTGCATTACTACCCCTTCAAAAGTTCACTGGAATTAAAACAATATTTCCGGCTATTCATTAAAATAACCGGAAATATTTTGAATAATTATTTAGTTAGGAAGAACAGCCGAACAAATCTTTCATGCCGCGAATAGCCTGATTAATTCTCTGTCTGTTTTCTACTAAGGCCATACGCACATGATCATCACCATAACTTCCGAAACCAAGGCCGGGAGCCACAGCAACTTTACATTCACGCAGAAGTAGTTTTGAAAATTCAACTGAGCCTAAATGTCTGAACTGTTCAGGAATTTTAGCCCAAATGAACTGTGTAGCTTTCGGGGGAGTCACGTCCCAGCCGATGCGCTGCATACCTTCACAAAGAGCATCGCGGCGATCTTGATAGATATCCATCATTTCACGAACGCATTCCTGCGGTCCGCTGAGCGCGGCGCATGCTGCAATTTGAATAGGCTGGAAAAGACCGTAATCCAGATAACTTTTTATGCGTGTTAAAGCCTGTACCATTTCTCTGTTACCGCAGCAGAATCCTACGCGCCAACCTGGCATTGAGTAGCTTTTAGATAATGAGAAAAATTCAACGCCGATATCTTTTGCTCCGCGTGCCTGTAGAAAGCTTGGAGCTTTATATCCGTCAAAAGTAAAGTCCGCATATGCCAAGTCATGTATAACCAGCAGATCATTTTCTTTTGCAAAATCAACGATCTTTTCAAAGAAAGGAATTTCTGCCGTTATACCTGTAGGGTTGTGCGGGAAATTGATGATCAATACTTTAGGTTTAGGCCAAGTCTGACGCATTGCCAGTTCAAGGTCTTCAAAGAAGTCCCTGTCATGAGCCATAGGCACTGTTCTTACATCCGCACCTGCAATAATACTGGCGTAAGGATGAATCGGGTATGACGGGTCCGGGGCGAAAACGACATCACCAGGGGAAAGCATGACCAGTGCTAAATGCGCCAGCCCTTCTTTGGCGCCCATGGTAACTACGATTTCCTGATCGACATCAAGATCAACATCGTATCTTCTTTTGTACCACTTGCCCATTTCATTGCGAAGACCCTTAATTCCCTTTGACGCGCTATATCTATGGTTGACAGGCTTCTGCGCCGCCTCAACCAATTTGTCGACAATATGCTGGGGAGTAGGAAGGTCCGGGTTACCCATACCCAGATCAATAATATCTTCGCCTTGGTGGCGGAGTTGCATCTTCAGTTCGTTCACTTTGGCAAATACGTAAGGGGGCAGCCTGTGAACTCTTGGAAATTTATCCATGGTCATTACTCCTAAAAATGATATATAAAACCCGAAAAGTATTTGTAACCGTGCCACTTACTGCTGTCAAAGCTAATATGTGCCGGTTTTTATTGGAATGATAACATACTAAATGTTGATTTTATCAAAAAATCAAGAGCATATTTTTCGTAAAAAGTAAAAGTGGACGAATATTTGTGTGTTAATCTCTATTATTGCTGAACTTTTGACTGTTGGAAAATGTGATATTTACATGAATTTTATTTTATGAGTGTTGACATAGAAAAAAAATCAGGATTAATTAAACTATAATTATTATTAAGTTTAAAAATGATTTTTAACACTATTAACTTTAACTGGCGTCTGGGTAAATCCAGGGAGGTTTCTGTGGCTATCTCAAAAAAGTTCTTGAAAAGTAAGCCTGTATGCAAGGTCCGCTTTGAAGTTCCTAAAACTCAGATTGAAAACGGTGAGACTATATATCTGGTCGGTGATTTCAACGATTGGGATATAAGCTCAATACCGATGAAGAAACTTAAGAGCGGGAATTATGCTGTTACCGTCGATTTGGAAGTAGGGCGTGATTATAAATTCCGTTACTTAGCGGGAGAGAACATCTGGTTTAATGATTCAGAAGCAGATGGTTTTGAATCCACCCCTTACGGTGATGGTGAAAATTCAATACTAAGTGTTTAAACTTTATTTCCAGATTTTCTTTTAAGGGGGGAAATGCAATTAAGTTATATGTTCGCATAATCAACTAATTGATTTATCCTCCTTGACCTTGGACCCTCTTTTTTTTAGCTTCATTCTTCCCGCTACTCCTAAAGTGATTAATTATTTCTTCCAGGGAGTTAAGGTTTATAGTCGGGAAGCATAATGAAGAAAAAAAAGAGGGGGATATATGGTACAGAAAGCTGAGAAAATCTGGTTTGATGGTAAACTTGTCAACTGGGATGATGCCCAGGTACATGTGCTGACTCATACTTTGCATTACGGTGCAGGCGTTTTTGAAGGCATCAGGGCATATTGTTGCGTTGATGGAAAATCCGCAGTATTCAGATTAAAAGATCATGTCGTAAGACTTTTTGACTCTGCTAAAATTATCGGTATTAAAATCCCTTTTACCATAGATGAAATTGTTGACGCCATTATTGAGACTTTGAAAGTAAACGGCCTTAAGGAAGGATACATCCGTCCTTTGGTCTTTATCGGAGATGGCGTCATGGGAGTACATCCCGGTTCGAATCCTATTAGAGTTGCTATTGCAACTTGGCCGTGGGGTGCTTATCTAGGGGAAGAAGCTCTTGAAAAGGGAATCAGGGTAAAAACATCTTCATTTAATAGACACCATGTAAATGCAATGATGACCAAGGCGAAAGCCTGCGGTAACTACGTGAATTCTATTTTAGCCAAGGTAGAAGCTGTCACTGACGGGTATGATGAAGCTCTTATGCTTGATACTCAGGGCTTTGTTTCCGAAGCTACAGGTGAAAATATTTTTATTGTTAAAGATAATATTATTAAAACAACACCGCTCACATCTGTTCTCCCCGGCATAACCCGTGCAAGTCTGATGAAGGTTGCCCGCGATCTCGGTTATGAGGTAGTTGAACAGCTATTCACACGTGACGAGTTATATATTGCAGATGAAGCTTTCTTCTGCGGCACAGCTGCGGAAGTGACACCTATTCGTGAAGTGGATAATAGAATAATAGGCGAAGGCAAATGCGGCCTCGTGACTAAAAAGCTTCAAAAAGATTATTTTAATGTAGTCAAAGGTGGAAACGAAAAGTATTCCGGCTGGCTTGATTACTACGAGATTTAGGGTCTTTTTGATGTCCGGAGCTGTCGGTTCCAAGCTCCGGACATCTGATAATATATGGGGACCACATACGGACTTGCCTGCATAATGAGTACATCTAATCTGACAGCAAAATATCGCCCTCAAACCTTTGCGGAGGTTGCAGGGCAGCACGCAGTCAAAACTATTCTTTCCCGCGCTGCCGCGCAGGATAAGATTGCCCCTGCCTATCTTTTCAGCGGAACGCGCGGGGTCGGCAAGACTACTATTGCCAGAATTTTCGCCAAGGCACTTAACTGTGTCAACGGACCGACAGCAGAGCCTTGCAACGTATGCGAAAACTGCCGTCAGATCACCGCCGGCATAGGTGTTGATGTTGTTGAAATCGATGCTGCCTCCCATGGTAAAGTAGATGATGCCAGACGTCTTAAAGAAGATATCGGTTATGCTCCGATTGAGTTCCGGTATAAAGTTTTCATCATAGATGAAGCGCATATGCTGACAACTCAGGCATTCAATGCGCTTCTTAAAACTTTGGAAGAGCCTCCGGCTCACGCGACGTTTATCATGGCAACAACGGAGACTCATAAGTTTCCAGCAACCATCATAAGCCGCTGTCAGCATTATGCTTTTAAGATGCTTTCAAGCTCTGAGCTTACAGCGCATCTAGCAAAGATTTTACAGCAGGAAAAGATTGAATTTGAAAGCGGAGCGGTTGACCTCATAGCCAAAAGAGGGGCCGGCAGTGTCCGTGATTCCATGTCCCTGCTTGGGCAGGTACTAGCTCTCGGCAGTGAAAAACTGCTGGAATCGGATGTCCGTTCAATCCTTGGACTTGCCGGACGCGATGTCTTTTTCTCGCTTATGCAGGCTATTCATTCACATGACCTTGTTTCAGTCGGCGAAGTTGTTAAGCAGGTGCTTGATCGTGGACTGGATTTAGGCTTTTTCATCCGTGAGCTGGGTTCTTGCTGGCGAAATATGTTTTTGCTCGGGCAGTCCGGTGAAAGAGCTATTCCGCTGCTTGATCTTTCTTCTGAGGAAGCAAAAGAATTTATGTATTGGGCAACGACATTTGATCGTTCTTTTGTACATGCCTGCTGGCAGATGACCGTTGACGGTCAGCGTAAGGTTATGAACAGTTTAGAACCTGCAATGGCTCTTGAACTTTTATTGCTCAACATGGCGAGTTTGTCTGATCTTATTTCTGTTGAACGAGCTGGGGCTTTGTTTTCGGCAGCTCCAGTATCAAATCAACCTTCAAATCCGATACAAAGTCAGGCACCACAAGTTCCCAGTTCGGCTTCAACACCAGCAGCAGACACGGCTGTGCGCACCGGGTCCGGCTCGGGTGAAACACCTCCGTGGGAAAACTCTCCGCAGAATTCTTCGCAACAGCAGACGAAATCAGTTCCGCCCAGACAATCTCAGGGGTCTTTACAGGGTGGCCCGTCTGTCCATAATAATAATGGCATGCAGGGAAGAGCCGCGTCGCAAAGTAGCAATATTCCTGCTTCTGGTCGTCCTATGGGCCGCAGCGAGTCTGGAAGCCCTGCAGGACATAGCAGCTCAAGCGAAGCGGGATCGGAAGATTCATCTGTTCCTGACGATGTTCATCTCCAAAATACTAAGACTGATACTAACGATTTTTATGAATCCGAATATGAAGCTCAGCCAGAAGCAGTCTATGATCCTCATCTTGAGACAGAATCTGCATCTTTTTCTGCTGTAAACGGTCCGCGTGACTTTGAAGGATTTCTAAAGTACGTGAGCGAAAGCGGTGTAAACGGAACCGTTGCGGGGCTTTCTAATTGTAAAGGGAAGGTTGCTGACGGCAAGCTTGTGCTCACCTGTGCGAATCCGTTTCATCAGAGTCAAGTGGGCTCCCGTGAATGTAAGGCTGTTGTCGGTAAGCTGGCTGCTGAATATTATGGAGAGATTACGGAAGTTGAAATTGTAGTTAGCAGCAAGGGCGTTCGTAAAAGCAGACAGCAACTCCGCGCTGAAGTTGAAGAACATCCGGATGTTATACGTGTGGTGGATGCGTTTAGCGCATCAATTATTTCAGTTGAACCACGCAGGGATGTCTAAATCTCTGCGCAGTGTTTTAAATTAAATCTCATTTCATAAGGAGAAATATAATGAAAGGTATGAATGACTTAATGCGTCAGGCTCAGATAATGCAGCGTAAAATGACTCAGCTTCAGGAAGAACTTAAAGACCGCGAAGTTGAAAGTTCTGCCGGCGGCGGAATGGTAACCGTTAAAGTTAACGGTTCTTCTGAAGTTCTGGCTATTACCATCGATCCTGCTGTTGTTGAATCAGGTGATGTAGAAATGATTCAGGATCTTGTTTTATCCGCAGTCAACGATGCTAATAAAAAAGCTAAAGCCATGATGGAAACAGAAATGTCGAAGATCACCGGCGGCATGAATATTCCGGGTATGTTTTAATAAAATTTGATTTCTTTTTCGGTCAGAGAGAAATTTTTAAAAGTTTCTCTCTGGCCTTTTCAAAAAGTTTTTAATGCCACTGATGTATAACGATATATAGAGGTTCCTGTGGATAATTTGCCGGCCCCTTTGCGGGTTGTGGCTCAAGAGTTGGCCAAACTTCCTGGTCTCGGTCCAAAATCAGCATTGCGTATTGCCCTTACTATGCTCAAAATGCCTAAGGAAAAGGTTTCCGCAATCGGGCAGAGTATAATTGAGCTACGCGATAAGCTTTGCATATGCGAACAATGTGCAAGTATTACTGAAACATGTCCCTGTCACATTTGTTCTGATCCAGGTAGGGAAAGTGATAAGCTTTGCTTAGTTTCCGAATGGGATTCACTGCTGTCGATTGAAGAAATGGGACTCTACCGGGGGTACTATTTAGTTCTCGGCGGACTATTGTCACCACTTGATGGTATTTCTCCCCAGCATTTAGAGTTTAATAAGCTTGAAGCACGCCTTGCTAAAGGCGAAGTAAAAGAGCTTATTCTAGCCCTCGGTGCGACGGTGGAAGCTGAAGGAACGGCTTCATACATTAAAAATATGGTTCAAAATCGTTTTCCTCAGGTAGAACTGAGCCGTCTTGCTCAGGGAATTCCTATTGGTACCGAAGTGAAACACACAGATAAAGAGACTCTTCGGCAGTCTCTTGAATATCGTCAGAAATTATAGATAGTTAATTTTCTTGACTGCTGAATTAACAGTTTCGATACTCTTCATCCTGAGAATATCAGGTGACCTGCATCAATTTAATATGAAAATTTTTTATAAGAATAACTTTGATAAGGAAATCTGATGTCGGACACTCTGATTGGTGAAGTGCGAACAGTTGTCTATCACAATGAAGAGAACGGTTATGTTGTAGCACGTATTTCTTCAAAAGATGAGCCTTCACAGATTACTGTTGTTGGCTGTTTAGGACAACTTACGCCCGGAGATTCCGCAGAATTTCAGGGGCATTGGAAACAGCATGCTAAATTCGGACGTCAGTTTGAAGCGGACATTTATGAACGCATTCGTCCGGCGACTGAAGCCGGTGTGATCAGATTCCTTAAGTCTTCATCCCTTAAAGGTATAGGGGAAGCCATTGCAACTGAAATGGTAAGCGAATTCGGAGTTGGAGTTCTTGATATTCTTGATGAAGAACCTGAAAAACTTTTGAAGATAAAAGGCATTTCCCAAAAGAAACTTGATGGGATTGTCGAGTCATGGCAATCGCAGCGCGAAATAAAAAATCTGATTATTTTTCTTCATACACATGAAGTTCCTCCGACATATGCCACGCGGATATTTAATCTTTACGGCGCACAATCAGTCAAACGAATCAGCGAAAATCCGTACGAACTGGCTTACGATATTCGCGGTATTGGTTTTAAAACTGCCGATACCATGGCCCTTAAACTCGGCTTTGCAGAAGATTCTCCGCAGCGAATCGAAGCTGCAATCATTTATTCCCTTTTTTCCGTCAGTGAACGGGGCGGTCATATGTTCAGTCCGCGTGAGAAGCTGGAGGAAGATGTTTCCAAAATGCTAGGCGGAGTAGATCCGTCTCTGATTGCGTACGGAATCAGTGCTCTTGAAGATAGGAAACGGATCAGAGTAGAAAACCTTCCTGAGCAGGATATTGATCAGGCTGTTTTTCTGATGCACTTTTACAGATTTGAAAGCGAAATATGTAAACGGTTGCACGGGCTTGTCAGCCATCCGTCACCTGTCAGCAAAGAAAAAGTTGAAAAAGCTTTGCCGGAAGTTGAAAAGGAACTGGGGTTCACTCTTTCCGCAGAACAACGGGAAGCTGTCTTTGATGCCTGCGTGAACAAATTTTTTATTATTACCGGCGGACCGGGGACAGGTAAGACTACAATAACCCGCGCTGTTGTACTGACTCTTAGTGAACTGGGTCTTAAAGTTAAGCTTGCAGCACCCACCGGTCGAGCCGCAAAGAGACTTTCGGAAGCGACAGGACGTTCTGCATCCACTATTCACAGAATGTTGCAATATACCCCGGATAACGGCGGTTTTTATTACAATGAAGATCAGAAGCTGAAGGCTGATGTTTTAGTTGTTGATGAAGCTTCTATGCTGGATTCACAGCTGTGTCTTTCAGTACTTAGGGCTGTTCCCTTGACATGCAGGGTTATCTTTGTAGGTGACGTTAATCAGCTCCCTTCAGTTGGGCCCGGTAATGTCCTCTCCGATTTACTGCAAAGCGGAGAAGTTCCGAGCGCAGTTCTAAGTCATATTTTCAGGCAGGCGCAAGAAAGCTATATTGTTGTAAATGCGCATAGAATAAATGATGGATTATTTCCTCTGGACCATCCGGCAGATGCGCCAGAAGCTGATTTTTTCTGGATTCCGCAGGAGTCTCCGCTGAAAGTGCAGGAAATGATAGCGCAGACAGTTTGCGAAAGGATTCCGGAGAGATATGATCTTGACCCGATGACAGATATTCAGGTGCTTACACCTATGCATAAAGGGGATGTCGGCACTCAGAAACTCAATGCGTTGCTGCAGGAACGACTTAATCCTTCAAAAGGCAAATCTCTTAAAAGGGGATTTGTTGAATACAGAGTCGGCGATCGAATTCTGCAACTGCGAAATAATTATGAAAAAGAGGTTTTTAACGGTGATCTAGGGCGGGTAATGTATATTGATACCGATGCAAACGAGCTTACAGCTGAATTTGACGGAAACATCGTTCATTATGAGATGTCAGATCTTGATGAGCTGTCTCTTGCGTACGCTGTAAGTGTGCATAAATCTCAGGGCAGTGAATATCCTGCCATAGTTATGCCGATTGTTTCACAGCATTACCTTTTGTTGCAACGCAATCTTCTTTATACAGCACTTACGCGAGCACGGACTTTAGCAGTGCTGGTCGGTAGTAAAAGAGCTTTTCACATCGGTTTAAATAATATTACCGCAGGGAAAAGATTCACCAATCTGCGTTACCGGATCAAGCAGATCTTTGATGAAAATTTATTGTAGCAGCTGAAGTTCAGGGATTTATTCACTCTTATATTTTGCGTCTTTCGCGCACCCAGCAATTTCCTTCGATGGATTTTGCCCATTTTTTGAGTGATGCGGCTTGTTCGCCTATTTCAAAAAGTGATTGTTCGGGAGTGCAGTCTAGAATCGCCAGCGAAACAGAGACCAGAGGGAATGTTGAAACGGTTCCGTCGCGTCCTTTTCCTTCCATCCAGCCGTTGGTTCTGTCTTTTGCATTGTAGCTGGTCTTAACTAATCTTTTGAAGCAGCGGGTAATAGCAAGACAGATTCTTTCAGCTTTTTCCGGTGAGATTATCTGAACAAAGTCGTCACCGCCGATATGACCGATAAAATCCGTATCTGATCCATGTTTTGCTGTAGCCCAGGTAATTACACGGCTGATGAGTAGAATTATTTTGTCACCGCTTTTAAAACCGTATGTATCATTATAAACTTTGAAATTGTCTAGGTCCGCATAAATTATACTGTATTGTTTGCCTTCTTTCATGCGGCGTTCAATTTCTCTTTCAATTCCGAGATTACCGGGCAAACCTGTCAGCGGATTAGTTCCTTTTGCCATTTCAACCTGAGCATGAGCAAGGTTATCCAAGAGTCTCTGGACGGAAACAATCCCGTATAATTTATCATTTTTCGTTACGATGATATCATCATATGCCTTCTTTCTTTCTCTCGCCATTGCCAGCTTTGAAACGTTTTCTACGGGGGTCTCTAAATCAACTGAAAGCGGAGAATCATCCATGACCGAGGTAATCGGTTTGTTGCAATAAAGTGCAACTCCGAATTTCCCGGAAAGGTGTTTGTTCAGATTATATTCCATGATCAATCCGCATGGGATACTGTTTTTTACAACAATAACGCTGCTGATTGATCTGCCTTGCTCAAAAAAGCCTTGAACGACCGGTACAGGAGTATCGAGTTCAACGGAATCAACAGGTATGGCCAGATTTTTTACAGGTGTTCCGCAGATATTATGGTCAATTTTTAAGTCTGGAGATTTTTTGATGTTAAGAGCTTCAATCGTTAATTCCGGTTTTATTTTTGCCGGTTTCGCAAAGAAGTACCCCTGCCCCATGTGAACGCCCATGTCTATCATCGCTACTGCCTGAGATTGTGTTTCGATCCCTTCAACAATTAACTTGCCGCCGATTTTCTCAGCAAAATCTGTAAAAGTTTCTACAATAGCGCGATTTACCATGCTTGTTTCAATGTTATTAACAAATGACTGATCCAGTTTGATATAATCAGGCTTGATCTCCGCAATGGAGGAAAGGCCGGAATATCCTGTTCCCGCATCGTCAATTGCGACCATGTAACCTTGGTTTCTGTAGTGCTCAAGCGTTTTACGAAATGTTTTAAAATCTTTGACACTATGTCGTTCTGTTATTTCAAAAACTATATTTTCAGGCTTGAGATTCCAGCGATCAAGCAGAATTCTGGTTTCACCGGATGAAAAATTCGGGTCGACAATTGTACGGGGATGAATGTTCAGGAATAGTTTTTGTTGAGGATTTATTGTACCGAAAGAGCTTATTGCGGCTTCTCGACATATTTTTTCCAACTGGAAGAGTTTGCCGAGTTTTTCAGCCATATCAAACAAGGTCAAAGGAGAGCGGAAGGGCGAGTTTAAAGGTCCTCTTGCAAGGGCTTCCCACGCATGAATTTTTTTGTCAGCCAAGTTTATTATCGGTTGATAATGGCTGCTAACTTTGCCTAGAGAAATAATTTCACAAAATTCTTTACTTAATTCCATATTTGAAATGTCTGTACAGTTTTGTGCCTCAAGTCTGGCTTCACCTATTGCCGATAGAAAATCGGACCATGATTTATTATCAGTATGGGCTGCATGAAAAAAAGAATGTCCACTGTTTATGGTGATAGTATTCCCTGTCCGCCCGATCTGTTCACTTTTTACTTTGTTTTCGATGTTTACCTTGAATTGATAAGCTAATTCTTCAAGGGACAGCTCTGCTTTGCATTCAGTTGGATCAAGTAAAAAGAATTCTCCGGAGTTGAACGAAAAAATATGAAACTCATCATGTTGTAAATGGTTATAGCCTTCGTTTTCAATTTCAGTCCGGATTTGGATTTCAAGATTCTCAGCCCATTCCGTTCCATACATTTCAGTTAAGATAGGAAAGTCTTGAATTGCGAAGTATAAAATATTAAGCCTGCATACATTTTGAATTAAACTTCCAATTCCCGGGCCATCAATGAAGCTCGTTTTTTTGGTTGATGGAAAGTTTGTCGAGTTAGATTTTTTTTTGATAAGCTGTAACATGGTAACATAAGCTCCATTATATATATCAATGTCTCAAATATAAACTTTAAGTACCTTTGCAATCTTATCCCTCGCGCGGGATGAGAGGACATTACATCTATAATATATTATTTTGTTACCGACGGGTTACAATTGGTTTAAGAAATGCTGCTGTTTAGATAGAATAAGCCGCTGGAGTGTTAATGCCTTTTAATGTAGGTGTATGGAGTAAACAGCTTCTGCTGAAGTCCGTGCACTGTTTCTGTTAGATCCGGTAGACGATATCTTTGCTCTTACAGTAATTTTGATAAAGCTTGGCAGGAATTTATGACTTTTTTATTGTCACTCTTCTTCTTTTTCCGCCCCATAATGTTTATCGATGTCGGTTGGCTGATTTTCGGTTTGAATATAACCGAATTTTTTGCCGTTTTTGCGACATTTATTCTCATAGGAGCTTTCATCCTTCGTGTTGTTGTTTCAAAAAAATTAAATATCTCTGTAGTTGATCTTTTTATTATGTTTTTTATTATATGGTGTTTTTTTATATACGTGCTGTATATTGATAAATCGAACATAAAAGATACAGCCAAATTTACTCTTCCTTTTTTTACATACATAGTAATGAAAAACGTTATTACTGAGCGAAGGCAATATACTCGTCTAATACTGTTAATGATATATGGTTTTTTTATTCCGGTTTCTTTGAGTGCATTTCTTGTTTTACAAGGTAAAGGTGTTGATAGAGTTTTATACTGGAATGGTCTGCGTCGTTTTCTAGGCGTGTATGTCAACTCTCACAATTTCGGTCACTGTATGGCTTTTGTCATTATGCTTATGATCATATACACCGTGGTTTGCTCTAAAGACCCTGACATAAAGCCTTTACGTCAAAGAAAAATGTTGTTTTTGTTTTTTCTGGTGCTGGGAACGCTTGCTACATATTGTTTATATAAGAGTTATGTGCGTACGGCCCTTATAGGATTGATGATTTTTGTTTATTATTATCTTTTTAAGAAAAATAAAAAATTATTACTTGTTCTTACAGGTATATTGGCAATTTTAGGGGTTATATTCGCAACGATTCTGTACACGATTTTCTTTGATATGGTTGATTCTGCAAGCGGGCGATCCAAAGCTGAATCGTTTGGTTCCGGTCGGCCTCGCATATGGATGCATAACCTGGAAGAATTTTCCAACCTGTCACTGGACCGCCAATTAGCAGGAGTAGGAGAAGGGAACAGAAAAGGGATCGGTGTTAGTTCTTCCAGTGAAGATATTTGGAACAGTCATAATGACTTTCTTGAAGTTATGATGCAGACGGGTATAGTAGGGCTGTTGATTTACTTAGGGATGCAGTTATGTATTCTCAAGAAAATCAGGCAACTTAAGGATAAAGAACGATACGTTTTTCTGGCTCTTTTTATCGCGGTTAATTTTATGAATTTTGCGAGTAACAGTTATATTACAAGATTTGGTCTAGGGCAGCTTTTTTATGCGGTCCTTTCGTATATTGAATTGCCGATTTATGATTACAGTAAGGATATTGTCGAGAAAGAGACGGAAAAAAAGATTCGTTATTAACGCTTACTATTTTACAACAGGTACAGATGAAATTTGATAAGTTTGTCTGGTTTGTAAACAGGCTTAAGGCTATGGGGCCTATGGAAATTTTATATCGCTTACGCAATGAAGGCAGAGCGTACTTAGAATCTGTAGGCTTCTTGACGGCTTCTAAAATTCCTTACACTGATTTGAATAGTGATGGTAAAATCTGGCTTCCGATGAATGGGCTGAAGTCTGTTCAGCAAGTCATTATCTCTTCGGCAGATTTGGTTTTATATGAAGGGATGTCTTTTTTTGCTCTTGATGAAAAATTCCCCTGCATTACTCCTGAGTGGAACACTGATCCGCTGACGGGGGTGACTTGTCCACTTATATTTGGCAAGAAATTAGATTTTAAAAATCAATCACTTTGCGGCGACGTCAAATATCTTTGGGAAATTTCTAGATTCCTTCAAATAGTTCCTTTATCCCGAGCGTGGCATGTTACGGGTGATGAAAAATACATTAAATCAGTTCATTTGATGGTTGAGTCATGGCTTGACCAGTGCCCGTATATGCTGGGAGTAAATTGGAGCAGTTCGCTGGAGATAGGAGTCAGGCTCATAAACTGGAGCATTGCATGGCAGTATATCGGAGGGATTAATTCTCCTTTGTTTGAAGGCGTTGAGGGGCAGAAATTCCGCACGCGATGGCTTGATTCTATTTTTCAGCATATACATTTCATTGACGCATGGTATTCAAAAGGATCGTCAGCCAATAATCACCTGATAGGTGAAGCTGCCGGAGTTTTTGCAGCATGCACAACTTGGCCGTTTTGGAAGAATTGTAAAAAGTGGAAATCCAGAGCATTAAAAATACTTGAACATGAAGCAGACAATCAGGTCTTTTCGGATGGAGTTGATAGGGAACAGGCCATTTCATATCAGCAATTTGTTATTGATTTTTTCATGGTTTCCTATCTGGCAGACAAAAAATCATTTTCTGAGTCTTACATCAATACTATAGAGAAGATGGTCAGTTTCATTGCGTCTATGATGAATGGAACCGGACAGTTGCCGATGATCGGGGATGCTGACGATGGAAATGTGACCGGTCTCGGATTATATTCTGAATTTGATACGTATGAATCCATCCTTGCAACTGCTGGGTATTTGTTTTCACGTGATGATTTTTTAAGTCGATCCGGGAAATATGATCTTAAAACCGTGTGTTTAACAGGGGTGGACAGTAATGCTGTTTTACCTTGTATCTCTGCGGAAAATATTCCTCTTAAGCGTAGTTTTGAAAATGGCGGTTATTATATTTTAGGTGACAACTTTTCTTCAAAGTCAGAACTTTTTATTGTTGTTTACTCCGGTCCGCTTGGCTATGGAACTCTTGCTGCGCACGGACATGCAGATGCTTTATCCATATATTTGACCTACAAAAACCGCGAATTTTTAATTGACCCCGGGACATATGTTTATAATGGGAAACCAGCATGGCGCAAATATTTTCGCGGAACCGCTGCGCATAATACAGTGCGGATAGACAGGTGTGATCAAAGCGAGCAGGGAGGAGATTTTTTATGGAAAACTCATGCCCGTTCGGAAGGTGAAATCCATTTTGATCAAGGTATTGAGACTTTTCGCGGCAGACATAACGGTTATGAGCGGTTAAAAGATTCTGTGACGCATGAAAGAGTGGTATCGCTTAATAAAGCTGGTCAGCAAATTGTTGTTCAGGATCATATACATTGTAAAGAAGCTCATTTTGTGGAAACATTTTGGCATTTCAGTGAAAAGTGTGAAGTTGTATTTGATGGACCGCATAGAATTATTGCTTCAAATAATGGTGTAAAGCTGGAATTGCATTTCGGAGAATCAGCTGCAGTGCGAATAGTCTGTGGAGATTCTGAAATTCCTTCAGGATGGGTTTCGCGTAGTTTTGGAGTGAAAGTTCCAAGCGTAACAGTTGTTTCAGAAGTGCAAATCGGTGGTGATTCTTCTTTAATTACAAAAATACTTTATTCAGAATGATGGTAAAAATTCTAAGTATTTACTGTTTCTGATTATACTTTTTTTTGTTATACGTTATTCAGGTATTTGAAACATCATTTTTTGAACTTTAAAAATTTATATAACAAGGTCCGGAACCGAGGAGTAAAGTATTCGTGGCTGCTATTCTCGCTTTTTTAAGTGTCGTTGCTGCATGGATTGTGCTTTATTTTGACTCATTTCCAGCCCTCATCAGGCGTTGGAACAACGATGATTATTCCTATTGCTGGATTGTTGTTCCGCTGGCTCTTTATCTCGCGTGGCAGCGAAGAGACATGCTTCCTAGGATTTTAATTCCTTCATTAAAATCAGGCTATGGGGCTTTGCTTGCAGTTGCTTTTTTTTACTTGATAGGGAAAGCAGCCTCTGTTGATGCGTTAGTCTTCGTTTCAATGTGGCTGTCTATTGTTGCTGTGGTGCTTTTTATTTTCGGCCTAAAATCAATGAAAGCATTGTTTTTCCCTTTAGTGGTTCTTGCTTTTTTTATCCCGCCACCGCCTTTTATCAACAGAATGCTTACTTTTAAATTGCGGCTCATTTCTTCTGACCTGTCAGTAAGAATCATGCAGTTTATTGATATTCCGGTATACAGGGAAGGCAACGTAATAGATTTAGGTATGATAAAGCTCCACGTAGTAGACGCCTGCAGTGGACTTCGCTATGTTTTCCCGACTATTTTGTTGGGTATTCTTATGGGTTATTGGTTTAACAAGAAACCTTGGCAACGATTTGTTGTTTTTGCTGCGACGGTTCCGACTGCTATTGCCACTAATGCTTTACGCATTGCGATAGTCGGATACATAGCGCGCAATATATCAGTTGAGACTGCGGATAACTTTTTTCACGAAGCTTCCGGAATAATAATTTATCTTCTTTCAATTTCCTTTTTAGTAATGCTCAGTTTAGTTTTGAATCTCTTCGGCTCGGATGAGCCTGTAAAACGGGTTCAAGCTTCTTCCTTGTACCGCAAAGATAGACCGAACTCGACAATACATGTTACGGTTACGGCTCTTTTTTTAGCTGGAATTTTTATGTTCAATGGAACGCTGCTATCTGCAAGAGTTATCCCTGAGCGCATGTCGTTCGATAATTTTCCAATGAATATCGGGAAATACACAGGTGAAAGACAGTATTTCAGCGATGAAATACTTGAGTCATTAGGGGCAGATGACTATTTCACAGGGGTTTACCAAAATAAAATCACAGGTAGAAATATTCTTGTTCTGGCCTCTTATTACAATTTCCAAGAACCTCAGCGGGCTGCACATAATCCTGTCAGTTGTCTCTTAGGCGGAGGCGGTTGGGGGTTGTCATCTTCAAAAGATCTTCCACCTGACCCGGAAGACGGAAGGCCGTTCCGCGTCAGGAGTTTATTGCTTGAAAAGCCGGGGTCAAGGCTGCTAGCCTTGTATTGGTTTCAGCAGCGAGGTAGAATTATTACAAATGAATATTTGAACAAAGCATATCTTGCGCTTGATTCTATTCAAAAACATCGCACAGACGGAGCTTTGATCCGTATAGAACTGCTTTTAAAAGATGGAGAAACTGTCCAGCACGGGCAGCAGGTGCTTAATTCATTTATTGGTAACTTCTCGGTAATATTAGACAAATATATCCCAAAATAAATTGAGTTATTTATACTTAATTCTTAACGAAAAATTAAATCAGAAGGCTAAAATGCGTAAACACTTAATTCTATGGATTTTAATGGTTGTAATTTTATCTCTTTTTGCCGGGTGCGAGAAGCGACGTGAAGAATTTTATAATAAAGCCGTAGAATATTACCAACAAAAAAAGTTTACCGAAGCCCGGTTGGAATTAAAAAATGCATTAGCTATTGATCCGGAGTGCGGTGAGTGCCGGCTGCTTTTTGGCAAGCTTGCTTTGGAAGACGGTGATTTTCAAAGTGCCTTTATTAATTTCAAATATGCAACGGAGTTTGATCCCAACTTGATTGAAGCGAAAGTTGAGCTCAGCAGTCTTTATCTGCTGGCGAAAGATTATGATAATGCCGAAGATATGGCCCGTAAGGTTCTGAATGTTGACTCGTCTAATGTTAAAGCACGTTTAGTTTTATCTTCTGTTCTTGCAGAGTATAAAAAGTATGATGAAGCTGAGAAAATGTTGACTGTTGTTTTAAATGAAGATCCTGGAAATGCTGATATCTATCTTGCGCTCAGTAAACTTTATTACCAGCAGAATAATTTTGATAAGGCTGAAGCCGTTTTAATTAAAGGCGTTTCTACAATTCCTTCCAGCACTGCATTGCTTATGAATATTTCTGCTTTTTACAGAGATATTAAAGAACCGCAGAAATCTGAAAAATTTGTGGAACAAATGCTTAAAGCTGGGAACGAAGAACCGCGCTTGGTTCTTTTCGCATCCGAGTATTATTCGTCGATAGGTATGACAAAACACGCTGAAGAGTTGATGGCAGGTCTTGTCGGTAAATATCCCGAAAAAGATGATTATAGAGTCTTATATGCACGACTGCTGTCTGCAGGTAAAAAGTATGATTTGGCTATAGCAACTATTAAAGACGGTTTGAGCCTGAATAATGCCTCTTTAAAGCTTCGTTCTGCTTTATCCAATGTTTATTTGAATCAGGGAAATCAGACTGAAGCTGTAGCCGTACTTGAATCTGGAGCAGTAATTGATCCGGAAAGTGCGGATAATGTTGTTTATCGCAAAAAACTTGCGACTTTATATCTTGATATGAATGAAGCAGGAAAGTCTTTGGAACAGCTGAACCTTGTTGTTGAACGCAATCCTAAAGATGGTGAAGCTCATTACTTAAGAGGCCAGATCTATCTTCTTGAGGGGAAAGGGCAGGAGGCTGTTTCAGAATTCAGGCAGGTGTTGAGGGATAATCCTCAAAGTGCTCCGGCCTTTGTTCTGCTTGCAAAAGCACATCTTGCAAATGATGACGTAGGAATAGCAATTGAAAATTTAAAGGATGCTATCTCGCTTGATCCTGGATACGCTCCGGCCCGTGAAGCGTTGATAAATGCGTATCTTGATCGCAAGGACTGGCAGCAGGCTATCTTGGAACTTCAACGCTTAAAAGAAAAACGTCCTGATGATATTAATATTCTCGCTGCTATAGGAGATGTGTACACAATAAAAGGAGATTACAATCTTGCTCATAGGTCATTTACTGACATTGTAACCCGTTTCCCAAAGTCATCAGTTGGTTCGTTGAAGTTAGCCGAACTTGCACAAAAAGAAGGGAAAAAATCCTTAGCTGAACAATACTACAACGATGCTCTTAATATCGCTCCTGATTCACTGGCTGCAATCCAAGGCAAGATTGATATTTTACTTGATCAGAATAAATATACTGCTGCTATTCAGTTTTGTGACAAAATGCTGAAGCAGTATCCAGATAACGCAAGATTATATGAGATGCTTGGAAAAGTGCAGAGCCGCAGAGGCAACTTTGATGAGGCTGAGGAAAGTTATTCTAAAGCTGTTGAATTTGCTCCGAACTGGTTAGTTCCCTACATGAGAATCGGCGACCTTTATGTCGCACAGCATGAAATCAAGAAGGGACTTGCAAAGTTTGAGGATGTTGTAAAAACAGATGAAACAAATCCGGCTCCATTGTTTATTCTCGGTTTACTTTATGAGCAGGAAGATAATTATAAAAAAGCGAAAGAGACTTATTCGCGCTTATTAGTTAAATTCCCTGGATTCAAACTTGCTGCCAATAATCTTGCTTATCTGTTGGCCGCGCATTTCTCAGATAATGGTGCAGATATGGCGCAGGCATTAAAATTTGCTAAAATAGCAGCAAGCAGCCAAAATCCTGAATCTCTCGATACTTTAGGATATGTGCTGTACTTAAAAGGGGAATATGAAGAATCTCTCCATGTATTAAATACTGCTTTGCAAATTGCTCCTGAGTTTTCTGCAGCCTTGTATCATAAGGCTTTGGTCTTTTCTCGGAATGGTAAAAAAGATGAAGCTAAGAAAATATTAACGAACTTGCTTAAAACTCAGGATGATTTTCCTGAAAAGGAAGAAGTTAAGAGCCTTCTTGCAAGATTATAGGCGTTTATTTTATTGTGTTATGTCAAGGGAAGGTCGTTATAAACGATCTTCCCTTTTTTTGTTAAAAATAATATGATTTTCATAAGAATACAGTAAGTTCGGCTCAAATAATTCGATTGCAACCTTTAACGAGTGAATTTTTTGTATTCAGGAGGAAATGTGAATAGAAAATTCAGAGTTCCTGCTGGGATGTTGAAACCTGTTCATAGAATTTTGGATGCCGCTTTTGGTGTCGGTGTTCTGCTTGTTTTATATTTTTATTTCTGGCCTCAGCCGTTTGCCGGTAAATCTCCTCAGATTGCTTTGCTTATTGTTACGACGACTGTTCTGATATTATCAAATTTTCAGATGGTTGGGGTCTATAAAGACTGGGCCAGTTCAGATATTGTTTCTGAATGCAACCGGATAATCCTTGGTGTCTTCTTTGTTTTTGCAACCATGCTTATGCTTGGTTACTTCTTTAAAGTTTCCAGCCTGTATTCACGACGTGTCATACTGCTCTGGCTGTTCATTTGGCCGGCAGTAATATGTTCAGAACGGTTTTTAGTTAAGAAAATTTTCTTTAAATGGCTTTTGGATAATGGCGGCAGTACGAGTGTTGTTATTGCCGGAACAGGTAAAATAGGCGCGTCTTTGGCAGATTGGATTTCAGATAATCCTTGGGCTGGAATGCGTGTTGAAGGTTTTTTCGATCCAGAAGACAGTCATTGCGGAGGATCTTCTTTTTGCCTTGGAAGTATAGATGAACTGCCGAAATATGTTAAAAACAATAATATTCAACTTGTGTATCTGGCTTTACCAATGAGGGAAGAACCTCTTTTAAATAAGCTTCTGCATGGTCTTGAAGATTCTACCGCACAAGTCTTTTTTTTCCCGGATATGTCTCTGTTTAAGCATCTTATGGGTGGTGATGTTGCCCGCGTTGCCGGTCAAACAGCCATTGTCTTGAGATCTTCCCCTTTTGCAGGAGTCAGTGGGGTTCTTAAGCGGAGTGAAGATTTGATATTGGGTTTTTTAATTCTGCTCGCAATCTTTCCGGTTATGCTGCTGATTGCGCTTGGTTTGAAACTTACTTCAAAGGGGCCTGTTTTTTTCAAGCAATGGCGTTACGGCCTTGAAGGGGAGCCTTTTCAAATTTTTAAATTCAGAACGATGAAAGTTCTGGAAGATGGCTATGATTTTGTTCCGGCAACTGAAAATGACGCGCGTATTACACGTTTCGGCTCATTTCTGCGTAAAAACAGCCTTGATGAATTGCCACAGTTTTTGAATGTGTTGAAAGGGAATATGTCGGTAGTAGGGCCTCGTCCTCATGCTGTAAAAATGAATGAGGAATACAGAAGACTTGTTTCCGGATATATGCTCCGGCATATTTCAAAGCCAGGGATTACAGGTCTTGCTCAGATAAACGGATACAAAGGTGAAGTTCATAATGATGAAGATATGAAGAAAAGAATTTCATATGATATTGAATACTTGCAAAACTGGTCTGTATTTTTAGATTTGGAAATTATTGTTAAAACAATTTTTAAGTTTGCGTGGCGGCAATAGCCGGTGAGGTTCAAATGAGTTTTACTTTATGGTTTACAGGTCTTTCAGGAGCTGGGAAATCATCGATTTCGGCACGCGTGTACGAAGAAATGATAAAGTGTAATTTTGCAGTGGAATTACTTGATGGTGATATAATCAGGACTAATTTTGCTCAGGATCTTACCTTTTCAAAAGAACACCGGGATATTAATGTAAAAAGGATCGGTTTTATTTCAAAGCTGCTCAATAAACACGGTGTTATTTCAATTGTTGCCATGATTTCACCTTATGCTGAGGTCAGAGAGCAAAATCGCCAGACAATAGGAAACTATATAGAAGTTTTTGTTGAGTGCCCTTTGGATGTGTTGAAAAAAAGAGATACAAAGGGTTTATATGGAAAAGCTGAAAAAGGACTTATTAAGAATTTCACCGGAATATCAGACCCATATGAACTCCCTACACAGCCGGAAGTTGTTGTTCGTACCGATCATGAAAGTCTCGAAGAATCGGTAGCAATCGTTATGGATTATCTTAAAGAAAATAATTATATTTAACGGTTAAGATTAATTTAAATTGTCATAGGAGGATATGTGAAAAACGTAAAAAATTTATTACTCATTTTACTGGTCGTGTTTTTTGTCCTGATAAGTAGTCATGATTCTTTTGCCCAAACTTATGCTAAAGACGGCTATCGGTTAGGGCCGGAGGATGTCATAGAAATTTCTGTATGGGGCGATAAAGAGCTTGTTCGTGAAGTTGTTGTCCGCCCTGATGGAGGAGTGTCGTTTCCTCTGACCGGCGACCTTAAAGCCGGCGGGTTGACAGTTGATGAACTTCGTAAGGAGGTTCAAAAGCGTATTATTGCGTTTGTTCCGGATGCTCCGGTAACAGTTATTCTTCGTAAAGTTGAAAGCCCTAAAGTTTATGTTATGGGCAAAGTTAACAACCCAAAAGTTTTGATTTTAGGACAGGATATTTCAGTTGTTCAGGCTTTAGCCATGTCCGGCGGCTTGAGTCCGTTTGCAGCTTCCGGAAGTATTAAAGTTATCAGCAGATTTCCTGATGGAACTCAAAAGGTTGTTAATTTTGATTATGATCAATTTGCAGATGGTGCGAATCTTGCACAGAATGTGCTGTTAAAACCCGGTGATACAGTAGTAGTGCCGTAGTCAGGAGTGTTATGACCATATCTGATGCGATGAATTTTGTTTTTTTAACTTTTTATAGGGGTGGAGATGATCAATTTTGTTCGGCAAGTAATACGCGTATTGGGCATCAGCATTTTGCTGATTCCGGTATGTTGTGTGCTTGCTGATCAGTATGGATCTTCTTGGCGAGTCAGGATGCCTGTAATTCAGCCCCTAGAAGTTGTTGCTAAATCTTCTGATTATAAACATATTTCTGATTTTAAACGACCTGTTTCACATGCTGTGCTACGCACTGAATCTTTAGATTATGTTGTAGACGATGGCCCTCTCTACAGAGTTGCTTTCTATAAAGAAAAAGTCAAAAAAGATTCAACCGGAAGTGCAAATGGATATTCTCAAGTCGCTCAGGCAGATGCTGCTGTTGAAGGTAAAAAAGAATCAACTTATAATGCTGAGAATGACACTTCAGCTGAGAATAAAGCTGCATTTTCCACTGGTATTTCTGAAAATCCGCTTGTTGCTCCATCAGTATCTATTTTGCCGAATGGAAATGCCGCAGTAAAACAGCAGCGAATTGCTCAGGATGTCAGTTTTTATACAACACCGAAAAGAGCTCTTGGGTTGTCAGGGACGGTCATAAAAGTAAAACCGTCTGTGACTGTTGTTGAGACTTATGACAGTAATGTCGATTATGCAAAAATAAGCGATTTTGTAACGAGAATTAAGCCTGCGTTAACATTGGATATTATTGGTCAGGATTCCCTTGTTAAGTTTCGTGGAGATTTTATTTACCGTACTTATTTAGAACATGACGAATTAAACAGGTATGACTACAATCTTAATCTTTCCGGAAAATACAGATTCAGCCCTAAATTAGATGCTTCACTTGATTTGATGCATAACCGCCGCCACAATCTTGACCAGAATACTTATGATTCAGGCGGTGTAGAATTAGATCCGTCAATTATCCTCACAACCACAGCTACCCCGCAATTAAACTGGAGAGTAAGTGAAAAAGACAATCTCAATGTAGTCTTTAATATTGATAAGACCGATTACGAACGAAAAGCTGATTCAGATTATTTAAGCAATGTTCTTAATCTGGTATGGGGACATGCTTTAGACGATGAACTGACTACATTCTTTCTCGGAGCTATGACAACGTATACACATTATAGTCGGGAAATTGACAACCTGGATGGTGATCAAGTTACTTTTCAGAATGTTATAGGTGTAGACCATCAATTTACACCGGCACTTAAACTTTCTTTGAAAGGTGGACCGGGTGTTACTATATCTAACTATTCCAATGATGCTGGACATGATGACGGGACTGCCATTATGTATCAGTTCAGAGCGGAGTTAGGGTACCGCGAACCTACGTTTTCGATTGTTCCGGCTTTGGAGCGTGTTGTCAGGCCTGGGCGTTATGGAGAGAACGAAATATTAGATCAGTTTGAACTTTACTATCGGTATCTTTTTTCTGAAACTTTGAACTACAACATAGTTAACACCTTATGGCAGATAGACGCGGATGGGGTGCAGGGTGGACGTAAACACAAGTCGACCGGTTTTTTTACACAATCAGTTTTTACCTGGGAGTTTAAAGAAGATTGGAAAGCAACTTGCGGGCTCAGTTATAACTTCGGTCAAAACGAAATTTCGCACAAGACAAATGATAGATTCAAGTCCTGGATTGGATTTACATATTCTTTTCCTACAGAGATAAATTAAGGGGTTATAGTCAGAATGCAACAAAGTTCAGATATTGCATATTATTTAGACGTAGTGAAACGTAGGAAATTACAGTTTCTTGTTCCTGCAGCGATTGTTTTTTCTCTGGTTGTTCTTTTAGCTTTTATTTTGGCACCCGTTTATAAATCAACGGCTACAATTCTTATTGAGGATCAGGAAATTCCACAAGACTTGGTACAGACAACAGTTACCGGTTTTGTAGAAGAACGGTTGCAGTCAATTTCTCAGGTTGTTTTGAGCCATGGTAATCTGCTTAATATTATTAAAGAATTTGATCTATATTCTGATTTAGTAGGTAAATATACTACTGAAGAGATTATTTTTAAAATGCGTGATGATATTAAGCTTGAACCGATTACTGCTGAAGTTACAAATCAGTATTCCGGTCGTCCTTCAAGTGCCACTGTCGCTTTTACTTTATCGTATGAAGGGCGGCATCCTCAGAAAGTTGCACAGGTTGCAAATATTCTTACTTCACTTTTTTTAAAAGAAAATCTCAAAGAGCGTGAAAAGAAAGCAAAGTCGACTTTTGATTTTCTTGAGCTTCAGCTTGCAGAGCTGCGCTCTGAAATTCTTGAATTAGAATCTAAGATTGCTAAATTCAAAGAAAGTCACGTTAATGAATTGCCAGAGTTGCTTGTTCACAATATGAACAGCATGGAGCGGTTGCAGCGTGATATGGATAAAGTTCAGGAGCAGGTTGCATCTCTTAAAAACCGCAAAGTTTATCTTCAGGGGCAGTTAGCCAGTATTGATCCGAACTTAAGAATTATATCCAATGAAGGTAAACGGTTTGCAACATCTAAAGAAGAATTAGAGAGACTTCGCAGGGAATATATTACTCTTACCTCTAAGTATTCTGAACTTTATCCAGATGTTGTTGCTCTCAAACGTCAAATTACCTCACTTGAGAAAAAAGTGGATACCGTTGGAAATCTTGATGGTATTCAGCGTCAGATAAAAGATAAAGAACAAGATCTTAGTGTGTTGAGTAAGAAATATTCCGATAAGCATCCAGAAATTATTATACTAAGAAAACAGATTGATGCACTTAATGAACGGCTTGAAGATGAATCTATGCAGGACCATCTTTTTGAATCAGCAGGGTCTGTACCGGATAACCCCGGGTATATTCAGATTCAAACTCAGATAGCTTCAACTGAACTTGAGATTGCGGAAGCTGAAAGAGTTTATGCCGGTTTAGCTCATGACTATTCAGGTTATCAGAAGCGGGTTGTGGATACTCCTCAGGTTGAGCAGGGGTACAAAATCCTTTTACGTGATTATGATAATGCTCAGAGAAAGTATCAGGAAACCAATTCAAGGTTGATGTCCGCCCGTGAAGCAAAAGGGCTTGAACAAAGTCAGCTTGCGGAAAGGTTCACTTTAATTGATCCACCTATTGTTCCTGAAAAACCGATTCGTCCTAATCGAATTGCGCTGGTTCTGGTGGGTTTTGTTCTTGCTCTCGGGATCGGGGTCGGCGTTGGAACTTTTCTTGAGTTTATGGATCGTTCCATCAGACGTTCTGAAGAGCTGTCAGATATTGTTAAATTACCAATTCTTGCAATTATTCCATATTGGGAGAGTTATACCGAAGCCAAGGCAATTACCAACCGAAAATGGTTAATAATATTGTCTGTTTTTTCTGCAATTGTACTTGTTCTTGTGGGTATTCATCTTTTTTATATGCCACTTGATATTATTGCAGTTAAGGTAATTCGCAAGGTTGTTTTGAATTTTTAATAGTAATATGGAGTCGCCATGAGCAAGTTGCTCAAAGCTGTTGAGAAAGCCAAACGGAATAAAAGAATTGAAGAAAATGAGAGTTGGATTGCAAAGGGAGATTCTCATGTAGAGCCTCTTGAAGTGGAAGATTCAATCATAGAGGCAATTCCGGTTAGCAAGCAAATGCCTAAGGCTAATGCTAAAACTTGCGTTGCTGGGCCATATTGTAATGTTACTAAAGATAACGAAAAAGATGGAACCTCGTGCATGGTTCCAAGTTCTTTTTTTAAAGACGACCTTGTTCTTGATGAACTTAATCTTGCTAAAAATAGAATTTTAACAAGAAACAGCAGTCCTATGTTTACGGATATTTACAACCTTCTCAGGACTCAGATTTTACATAGGACGAAGAAGAAAGGGCATAATGTTCTTATGGTTACCAGTGCTATGCCCGGCGAAGGTAAAACTATCACTTCCATTAATCTTGCCATCAGTTTAGCGCGTGAAGTTGATCAGTTCGCTCTTCTGGTCGATACTGATATGCGAGATCCTTCAATTCACAAATATCTTGGTATTGAAGTTGAGCGTGGACTGACAGATCATCTTTTACACGATATTCCAGTCCCTGATCTCTTGATAAAGCCGGGGATTAATAAATTATCATTTCTTCCTGCCGGAGATCCTATCAGAGGTTCAACTGAAATTCTCGGTTCGCCTAAGCTGCAGGATTTAATTATTGAAATGAAAGAAAGGTATCCTGACCGATATGTAATTTTTGATTGTCCTGATCTATTGCATGCACCGGATGCCCTTGTCTTTTCAAGTTATGTTGACGGGATTATTTTTGTTGTAGAAGCTGGTAAAACTTCACGAGAGAATGTTCAAAAGGCCATGAATCTTTTAGAAGGTCGTAATGTAGTCGGTGTTGTCCTGAATAAAACAGACAAAGAAAGTCTTGATGTTAAGTAGGTGTAGTCTATATGTATCGTAAATTTTACGGCTTGAAAGAAAAGCCCTTTAATATTCTTCCAGACCCGGATTTCTTTTATTTAAGCCCGTGGCATCAGCAGGCTATTACTCATATTGAGTATGGTTTGATGAACGGTGACAGTCTTATTTTGCTTACAGGTGATGCCGGTACCGGTAAAACCTCTATTATTTACAAGCTTATTGTAGATATGAGCGAGGATACTATTGTCGGTGTTGTTTTCAACACTGCTGTCGCCGGTGATGCTATTGTTGAAATGATTTTAAGAGAACTTCAAGGTCCTATTCCTGAAAATCCAACTCCTGCATCATGCATGGCTGCATTGCAGAAGTTTTTATTGGGTATTTATGCGGCGGAAGAAAAGAAAGTTCTGCTGGTGCTTGATGAAGCTCAGACTCTTAGTGATGAAGCTTTAGAACAAGTTCGTATGATTTCAAATCTTCAGGCCGGTAAGGAAAATCTGATTTCCATTTTGATGGTCGGACAATCCGGTTTTCGTTCTAGACTCAGGCGTGCCCGCTATAGTCAAATCGTACAGAGAATCGTAGTCAGTGCTCACTTGGGACGACTTAGAGAACAGGAAGTAAACGAATATATTTATTACCGGCTGCGTCAAGGCGGAGTTGATGATCCCTCTACAATTTTTACAGATGAAGCCGTAAAGAAAGTTTACGAATATTCTCATGGCGTACCAAGAAATATTAATGTTATATGTGAAGGGGCTCTGATTTACGGTTTTGCGGATGATATTAAGCCTATTACAGCCGAAGTCGTTGAAAATTTTTCAAAGGAACGGATTGAGGAGGGACTTCTTATTCTGCCCTCAACCGTGGATACATATGACAGTGATATTACGGCTGAGTACATTGAAGATATTCAGCGACGCGTTGCAAGCCTTGAAAAATCTCAGGATATAGTGAAACGTACTTTAATCAGGATCATTAAGACTATAAAGCGGTTCACCCTGTCGAAATAAAATGAGGAGGGGGTATGCGGTCTAAGTCTCTGATTGTCGCTGCTTATTGTTTTATTGCCTTACTGTTGTTTCCTGTTGTTTCGAGTGCGGCAGACTACACTGTTTTTAAGGGACACCCTCGTCTTTATTTCAACAAGTCCAAGTTGGCATCACTTCGAGCTTTAAAAAACGACCCTCTTTATTCAACAATTTTAAATAATGTCAGAATCAGATCAAAAGCGTTAGTCGGAGCCCGTGTTCCAAACAATTTGATACGCTTTGACATGAACTCGCTTAGACGGCCAGCCGACGGGCTAACGAATTTAGCCTTCTATTGTACCGTTTCTGAAGATAAAATAAGTTTAAGCACAGCCTTTGATTTGATTAGGACTTTTTGTTCTGATTCAAATTGGGCAGGTAATAATGACCTTGGAGCGGCGCATACTTTGTTTGCACTCTCCGTTGCGTATGACTGGTTGTATGATGATCTTTCTTCTGCATTACGCTTGATGGCCAAAGATTCCATAGCAGAACATGCCGAGATTCTTTATAAATGCCTTAACACTAGAGATATCTGGTGGGCACAGCCTCGAGGGTTTATGCAGAATCATAATTATGTGAACTCTGCCGCTCTCGCCATTGCCGGTATTGCGCTGTACGGCCAAGATCCAAGAGCTGAAAAGTGGCTTAAGACTGCCGAAAAGAATTTTGATACTGTTAGTTCGTTGTTGTCTCCTGATGGAGCGTCTCATGAAGGCGTAGGGTATTGGAGCTATGGAACGTTGTGGTTGCTGAATTATTATATGGCATTAGAGCCGGCTCAAGGTCTTGAGAAAGTTAAATTAAATCCATTTTTTAAAAATACTGCAAAGTTCAGGCTTTACGCATCCTTGCCAGGTTTTCATTACAATATTGATTACGCAGATTCTCCATTGGTAGACTATAAAGGTCCTGGGGCTATTCTGCGTTGCCTTGCGTCTATTTTTAACGACGGGCATGCTCAGTGGCTTGCACAGAGAGTGGAGGAAGAGAAGCGAGGGAGGTCTATACTTTGGCAGGATTACCTTTGGAATAATCCTGATATAACCCCTATATCTCCTGATACTCTCCCCACTTTTGAGTGGTTTGATAATCTGGGAATTTTACTTTCGCGTTCTTCATGGAAAGATGATGCTTCTCTTGCTTTTTTTAAAGCCGGTCCCCCGCAAGGATTACTTGCACATTCAAAGGGTTTTTACTCAGGCTCTCACATTCATCCAGATGAAGGGCATTTTGGTTTTTGGTCCGGAAGAAATCCTTTAGCCATGGATGATGGTTATGTTTTAAAAAAGTTGTCAACGAGTCATAATATTTTAACTTTTGATAAATTGGGGCAGCTTGGTGAGGGTGGAACTTGGTTTCAACTTGCCGATTATAAAAAGGGCAATGTAAATGTCAGTAAACCGAACGTAAATTTCGGTAAGAATTTTCAAGCTGTTGAAGTAGAATTATCCGGTTATTACCCTGTAAGTATCCGGCCGAAGTCATGGAAAAGATGTATTATTGTTTTAAACGGTACAGATATGATTATTCGCGACAAGGTTATCCCATCAGGTAAAACCGAGGTTTATTATCCACTGCATTTAACCCGCAAAGCAAGGCAGATGGGCGGTGGTATTTGCCTTGATTACGGGCAGGGTTTTGCACTTAATTTTGATGGAGCCGATAGCGAATTGTCTTTGAGAAGGTATTCCATACTGACAAGGCCTATGGGCAAAAGTATTCCCCGGGGCGGGATGCTCTATTCTTCTACACGAACTACTTCAAATCTGTTTTCTATGCTTACTATTCTAGGCAAACCGACTGGAAACTGCGCGGAGAATAAAATGATAGAATCTTTTAATAGAGCAAAAGACAGTGCTGTGATTGTTTGTAAGTCAGGTAAGTATAGGATTAATTTTTCTACTTTGAGTGTTGAGAAAATTTAATGTGTAACTATTATGACGGTTGCGACATGAGCAAATCGGCAGGAGTAGTGAAGGATGGCTGGAGTGAACTGTAAACAAGTTTCTTCAGCCATAAAAGGATGTACTGTTCTTGCAGCTGTGGCAATGCCGGGAGTTTATCGTCTTATTCTCTTTGTCGTTGTTGAAAATTTGTTTGGAATGGCAGAACTTGGCAGATTTGCAAATGACGTTTCAATAGTTTCTTTGATTGGTTTTTTTACAGCTGTCGGATGGGCTGGCATGGTCATGATCAGAGTTCCGCAAAATTCAGGAATTGCAAAGCTGAGAATACTTTTTTCAATAGGCCGCTTTAGTTTTCTGTGGCTTCTTCCTTCAATTCCTCTCATTTTCCTGCTTGATAAATTGGATATTATTTATAATCCGCTTTTATCCTCAGTTCTGCTTGTTGGATGGACCTTTTTTATGCTTTTCAGAAAATTTTTTATTGCAATTAAGAAATACGATTTTTTACTTCTTGCTGAAATTATTCTCCTGACTTGCACGGTAGTTACTTTAATTGTTTTTAAAAATATTCCAGAAATTGTTCCGTATCTTGCTTTTGCTATTCCTTGTCTTGTAATGTCGTTTTTGGGTGGAATTGTTGCTTTTGTAATTGTTCGTAAAGGTGGAAAAGTGTTTTCTAATCACGTGCAAGGTATAGCTCGGACAGGTTTTGAATTTGGTTTAAACAACTTTGTAGGTGGTGGTAAAACTCTTGCTCTAACACCTTTAGTGGTCCATCTCGCAGGAGAAAATTACGGCGGTTTGTTAGGATTGCTCAGCAGTTTACTCGGGATTATGGTTCTTTTCCCTCGAACGCTTTCACAGTATCATTTTCCAGACTTAGCTCGTTTTATTCAGAACGCGGATTATGCCTCTTTTAGAGCTCATCTTTCGTTATTTAGGAAGCAGATATATTTTTCTATTAGCGGAATATGTCTTCTCTCTATCATAGCCTGGGCGGTTCTAGGGTACACACCTTATGCGGCAAGAGTCGATATGCCGGGAGCGTCTATTGTTTTTTACGTAATGCTTTTAGCTTTGGCTGTTGATCAGGTTGTCATTCCCGAGGCTAACTCATTAATGGTCAGGGAGCTTAGTACAATAATGCTTACGGTAAATATCGGAGCGTCCATTTTGTTTGCCGTCTTATTGGTAGGTCCGTTTTTCTTTAAATGTGGTCCGTTGGTTTCACTTTATATGATTCTCGGAGCTTATTTCGTATCAAATGTGGTGCGTTCAACTTGGTTGGCAAAGCTGTCCGGAGATAATTTACCTAAATGATTACATTATTTTTAATTGATTTCTTGAAGATCTTTTAGAAATGATTCTGTTTTAATTTTTGAAAAGTTAAACTGAGCTGGTACCGCCACAAAATTATATCCTTTGCATTTAATGGATTTTATAGCCTGTGCATCTGATATAGAATGAATTTCCGGAAATCCGGATGTCAATGAAAATATTTTGTGATGACCTTGGGCTAATAGAAAAGATGTTGATATACATTCTTGATCTGATCCATGGCATTCATAAATTATAATTATATTTTTTTTAGCAAATGTTTTAGCCGCTCCATTTATTGCAGCATATTCTGCGCCTTCAATGTCAAGTTTCAGGACAATGGGTCCGTTATAATTATTTAAAGGGGTTTCGCGGATTAACTTATCTATTGTTATAGACTTTGTTTCTACTATCCGTCCTTGAGCTTCTTTTTCTGATTTGATTATACGCGCTGCGGCATGCCTACGCCTGAGGTCAAATAATAGAATTTTTTCATCAGTGTCTGAGATTGCATTGTGAAAAATTTGAAAGCGTGAACCGTTCAGTTCCCAATTGCGCTTGAGTTTTTTGAATGAATCTGGTGATGCTTCAACTGCAAACACGCGGTCAGGTGGCAACATTGATGAAATAATCACGCTCCAATAGCCCATGTTGGCCCCACAATCGATCCACGCAAAATCTTTAGGTAAGACACTTTTGACAAATGATAAAATCTCAGGCTCGTACTTAAAATCTTTAAAAATCATTCTAGACCAGTAGTAGTCTCGCAGATCAATCTCAAAAACGAGTTTTGCAGATAAGACTATCTTAACTATTAACGGTGGGAATATTTTTTCAAAGATCAGACATATCCTGCCGATTCCTCTGTATCCATATCTTTGAGTGAGTATCCCTGCTAACTTTAGAATTGGAAGTAATAATTTTGCCAATGCGGATATAGGTAATATTTGGGGGTATTTGCATTTTTGGGGATTTAGATTCTGCATATTGAGGCCTTCCCTTATTCTGTACCGGTCAAATCTAGATAAATTTGGCCTTCTGACTTTTAGAGTTAGGCAAGAACGAAATCGTTTGGCATCTGATCTCCCAGAGAGGAGTGCGGACGAACTCGTTATATTCCTTGCGCCTGTAACAAATAAAAACCAGTTCGTATTCAAACATTCATCCCAAAAAAATCCGTTAAAGGACTCGATGAATGGATTATCCGTCGGTTTTACGGTCTTGAAAAAAACAGAGTTATTTCATTTTCATACGTTCATTTATCAAGAGTTTAGGAATAAATTCACTGTCGTTAGCCACTTGGATTCGCATCTCTTTTAGGCTTTAAAGAATAGGAAGCCATTTTAAGTCTGTCAACAACCTGATTTTTTAATTGACGGTTCTCTATTTCAAGCGGTTTTAACCGGAGCAGGTCTCTTACTCCACACTCTATTTTTAAATAGTTTAGATTAGTGGGAAGAAGTAAGTATATTATTGTTTTAGAATTTAGCCGTATAATATTTAATGAAGGTCTTTGAGGAATAAAAAAAAGCAGCAGATAACTGCTGCATCAAAGTAAGCGAAGAATTCTAATTTTTAATTAAGGATTATCTATTGAGTGATTCTATCAGCTTTCTTTGACACTTTATTTATCGGCTGGTTTAAATCTGTTAAGTTGACCCTGTTATAGAATAAGTCTTCAGGGGTTGCCTTTGCAAAGAGTTCTTTTAGAAGAACATTAAAGAATAAGCTTTTGCTGACATCCAGTTTTGCACATGCTGTTTCTACTTTTTCTATGATATCCGGATGTAAGTAAACTTCTGAAAGTGTTTTGTGCATTTTGCTCCTAATCAGTTTTGATTTGTTTAAATTTTTTATGATACTGAATAACTGTTCAACTACGCAAATATTCCATATGGCTTTTATATAGTCCTTATATGGAAAAAATCTAGTAGATATCACGATCTTAACTCATATGTTGCATAGTTGAAGCTTATATTTGAAAGAAGGTTGAACGCTTGTGCAGCTTTGGATGAAATCTTTTGCACAAAAGTGCAATTATTGTGTGCAAAAAATGTGCACATAAAACTGCATTTATGTAATATACTTAATTTAAAGGATAATTTTTTTGGCACGCTTGATGCTATATGCTTAGTAACCTGAGTGAGACAAACTTCACCCCCCAAGTTGGTTGTCTAAAGCTCAGTTAAACATACAGTCTTCATTCCTTATCATCACTCCTTAAGCACGTAAGGTCGGGACCCCTCCATCCCGGCCTTTCGTGCGTTTAGAGCTTTTTACACTTTATTTTAAAAAAATGAAGAACACGGCGTGTGATGATTATTTCCTGCCTGTCTGCTGAATGATATTCCCGCCGACTATGAAAAGAAGCCCTATTAAAGTGGATGGCAAAATTTCTTCCCCTAAAATAAAGTGAATAAGTACGAGAGACAGGAACGGTGAAAGGAATATCAGATTACTGATTCTGGCTGTTTTTTCGGTGAGCTTTAGAGCTTTAAGCCATAGCGCAAAAGTAATTCCCATTTCAAAGAGCCCTACATAAGCAGCCGAAAGTACGGCAGGCAGTTCAATAGGCGGCGGGCCGGTAAAAATAAGCATTGCAATCGTGACTAGAGGTAATCCCAGACAGAAGTGTAGGAAAAGCTCAATTAATGGGTCACTTTTACTTTTGGTATTGTAAATCCAGTATAAGGCCCAAAGTACGGTGCTGAGGAGAGCAAGAAATACCCCGAATCCGTTGCTGAACTGGATATTTAACAGATTCCCATGTGTGGATATCACTACTACGCCGAGATAGCTTGTGAATATGGCTGCAAGTTCGCGCGTGCTTAGTTTTTGTCCTAATAATGGGATAGAAAGTAGCGACAGAGTTATCGCCCATGTGTAGTTGAGCGGTTGCGCCTCTTGCGCAGGCAGCAGGGAGTAAGCTTTGAAGAGTACTATATAGTATAGAAAAGGATTTAATATTCCGGGCAGGGCACATTTGAGTATGTTTGATATACTCATTTGTGCAATCTGCCCGATTTTTTTTTGAACAATAAGAATAATCAGCAGGGTCAATGTAGAAAAGGCCACTGCATAAAAAAGCAGTTGCAGCGGTTCCATATATGAAAGTGCAATTTTAAAAGCAGAAGCAACCGTAGACCAGATCAGTACTGCGGCCAGTCCGTACAGATATGCCTTTTTCTGATCTTTTGTTTCCATGATCTGCCAGTTCACTGCGGCTTGCTAAATTATTACATGCTTCTTGATATGTGCAACAGCTTCTTCCGGTGAATCTGTCACCATGAAAAGATCAAGGTTTTCTTCACTGCAGAAGCCGTCAGCAACTAAACTTGTTTTGAACCAGTCTATAAGTCCGCCCCAGAATTTAGTACCCATAAGGATGATCGGGAAAGGTTTAATCCTTTTTGTCTGAATAAGGACCAGAGCTTCACTTAATTCATCAAGTGTTCCGTAACCGCCAGGCATGGCAATGTAGGCTAAGGCATATTTTACAAACATTAATTTACGGATAAAAAAGTAATTATAGTCACTTTTTAACGACAGGTAAGGGTTTGACTTCTGTTCAAAAGGAAGGTGAATGTGCAGACCTATTGATTCTCCGCCAGCTTCAAAACAGCCTTTGTTTCCTGCTTCCATAAGCCCAGGACCACCGCCTGTTATGACTGAATATCCAGATTCAGCAAGGAGTTTTGCCAAGCGTTCTGTTTGCTCGTAGAGTGGTTGATCCGGTGCTACGCGCGCGGAACCGAATATTGAAACAGCCGGTCCGATGTCACTCATCGTATCGAATCCGTCGACCAGTTCAGCCATTATTTTAAAAAGTCTCCAAGACTCCTGCATGGAGAGATCGTCGATAACATATTGTCTTGATTTATGCATTTTGACCTCGTAGCTATGTTATAAAATATGATCAGATAGTTGCTAACTATTGCCTGAAATCCAATATTGGTGCATGTAGCAGTGCATTCGAACTACCAAAAAAAGAATGATAATGATAGTATAAAAGGCGAAATTAACGGTGTGATCATACTGGAGGATTTATGAAAATTACTTTTATGGGCGCAGCTAGAACTGTAACCGGTTCCTGCTACATTATTGAGACTGAAAATGCCAGATTTGCAGTTGATTGCGGGTTGCATCAAGGTAATGCGGAAATTGAAAAGCGGAACCGCGGAATAAGTGATTACAGAGTTAAAGATCTGGATTTTATACTTATTACTCATGCCCATATTGATCATACCGGACTTTTACCTGCTGCTGTCAGGGCCGGTTTTAATGGTCCTATTTATATGACTCAGCCTACGCGCGACCTTCTGGATATTATGCTCCTCGACAGTGCCCATATTCAGGAAATGGAAGCCGAGTGGGCGAATAGAAAGAGACTTCGCAAGGGGCTTGCACCGATAAGCCCTATTTATGAGCAGAAAGACGCCATAGCGACAACTCCGCTGATGAGAACCATTCAGTATGGATCTACTTTTGAGCCTGCTGAAGGGCTGACAGTTAATTTCAAAGATGCCGGACATATCCTAGGTTCTGCCTTTATTGAACTTTGGGCAAAAGAGAATGGTGAAACTATAAAAGTTGTTTTCTCCGGCGACCTTGGACATAAAGATCAGCTGATTGTCCGCAATCCGTCCATTGTTGAAAAAGCCGATTACCTTTTGATGGAATCTACTTACGGAGATCGTAATCACAAGGATTCCTCAAACAGTTTGGATGAACTTGCCGAGGCTATTGCATGGAGTTATTCCAACGGTGAAAAAGTGGTTATCCCTGCTTTTGCGGTTGAGCGTTCTCAGCAGCTTATTTATTCACTTTTTTTACTGTATAAAGCCGGAAAACTTCCAGATGATATGCCGGTGTACCTTGATAGCCCACTTGCTATCAAAGCAACTGAAATTTTTAGAAATCACCCTGAATATTTTGACCTTGATACAAAGGAATTGCTGCAAAACGGGGAAAACCCTCTTTCGCTGCCGAATTTGAAATTTACACTTGATACAGAATCTTCACAGGCTATTAACAATACATCCGGACCTGCTATTGTAATTTCTGCAAGCGGCATGGCAAATGCCGGACGCATTAAGCATCACTTAAGGCATAATATCTGGAAAAAAGGTGCAAGCATCGTTTTTGTAGGATATCAAGGAGTTGGAACACCGGGGCGTAGAATAGTAAACGGTGCTGAAGACATCACTATTTTCGGCGAAAAACTCAAAGTTGAAGCTAAAATTTTCACCATTAACGGTTTTTCAGGACATGCCGGTCAGGATGAAATGATTGATTGGCTTAAGCATTTCGATAAACCGTCCATGAAAATAATTTTGACTCACGGCGAAATAAAAAGTCAGAAGGTTCTGTCAGACAGAATTTCTAAGGAACTTGGTTATGAAGTGCACATTGCGGAGTACCGCGAAGAATTGATGCTTACTCCGCGCGGTGAAATGGAACCGATTGTTAAGGGACAGGCTATTCAGGAAATTGATTGGGAATTCCTGCTCAAGGATTCAGAGAAATTGTTTGGAGAGTTCAGGGGGAGACTTGATAAAGTTAAGTCTCAGACATTTATCGGTCAGACTGAACTTAGGGATAGATTACTTGAAATTAACCGTCAGGTCATTGAACTGATATCGGAATTATAGGATAATGAGATTAGTAAGCGGTAAATACGGCGGGAGAGTTATCAAAACCGCCAGCGGTCCCGGATATCGTCCGGCGACATCAAAAGTCAGGCAGGCTGTTTTTTCAATGCTGGAATCTCGCGGCATTGAGTGGGATGGCTTGCGTGCTGCGGATATGTTTGCCGGAAGCGGTAGTTTGGCTATAGAAGCACTCAGCCGCGGCGGTGAGTTCTCTTTCTTTGTTGAGAAAAACGGAAGGGCTGCGGCTCTGATTAAAACCAATTTAAAAGATCTAGGCGTACCCGCATCAGAGTATAAAGTTTTAACGGCGGATTTATTTAATGTGCTTTCAAGGCCGCCGGAGAAACCGTTTGATTTGATTTTTATAGATCCTCCTTATGGTTATGATTTGTTACCTAAAGCTCTTGATTCTGCCTTGGAAAACGGATGGCTGGCTGACGGAGGATTTGTTCTTGCAGAGGTTGAGGCGCAAGTTGAGCCGCCGCATTCAGTATTAATTGATGAGCTTAGTCTTCTTTCAGACAAGCTCTATGGTCAGACGAGGATATTATTATGGCGGAAGTAAAACAACTTACAGCAGTTTTTCCCGGAACATTTGATCCGTTTACCCGCGGGCATTTCAGTCTTGTAACAAGAGGACTTAAAACTTTTCATAAAGTTATTGTCGCAGTTGCCGGAAGTACTTCCAAAAAATGCTGTTTTTCACTTGATGAACGTGTGGATATGGTTTCGAGAATTTTTGAGGCTGAACCTCGCGTAGAAGTTCAGTCGTTTGACGGTTTACTTGTGCATTATGTGCAAAAAAGTCCGGCAAATGTTATTATGCGCGGTTTACGCGCTGTTTCTGATTTTGAGTATGAATTCCAGATGGCTCTGATGAACAGACGCCTTGATAATGATATTCAGACGGTTTTTCTTATGACCGATTATAAATGGATGTATCTCAGTTCTACTATTATAAAAGATGTCGCTGTAAATGGCGGCGATATCAAGGGATTGATTCCAAAACAAATTTATGAAGAAGTTGTGGAAAGACTTGCGCCGTCCGGTAAATAAATTATGGATAATCGTAAATCCGTTGTCTGTATATTAGGACCGACAGGAGCAGGTAAGACCGCAACATCTTTAGGCATGGCAAAACGTTTCCCCGCGCGCATTATTAACTTTGATTCACGTCAGGTTTATAGAGATTTTCCGGTAATTACCGCTCAGCCCAGCCCGTGTGAAAGAGCTGTCTGCCCGCATGATCTTTATGGATTCATGCCGACCACAGATGTGATTACTGTGGCAGATTTTGTTGAACTTGCTCATGAAAAAATTGAGCAGGCTGCTGGCGATTTGCCTATACTCGTCGGTGGTACAGGTCTTTATTTAAGAGCACTTACTTCAGGACTTGCTCCTATTCCTGATATCCCGGAAGAAGTACGGACAAGAGTCCGTAAAAGAGTGGAAGAAGAAGGTTCTGCAGCTCTGTTTGCGGAACTTGAAAAGGTTGATCCGGAATATGCCAAGTGTACGCATCCTAATAATAAACAACGCAATTCCCGCGCAATCGAAGTTTATGAGGGGACCGGTAAAAAATTTACATGGTGGCACAATCGGGAAGTTCCTCCTTCGCCGTACCGTTTTCTTAAGATCGGGATAAAAGTTGATCTTGATACTTTGACGCCGCTGCTTAACCGCCGGATTGATCAGATGATTGCAAACGGAGCAGTGGATGAAGCCCGCAGAGCATGGGAAATTTGTCCTGATGAAAATGGACCGGGGTGGACCGGAATAGGGTGCAGTGAACTGCTTTCCTTTATCAAAGGTGATATTGATCTTGATGAGGCCAGACTATTGTGGGCGAAGAATACCAGAGCTTACGCAAAACGGCAGTTAACATGGTTTAATCGGGAAAAAGATATTCACTGGTTTTCTCCAGATGATTCCGGCAAGATTGTTGAGTTTGCAGCAGCGTGGCTTGCGGAAAGTAATGCGGAAGGGTAAGTTCCGTATGCACGGCTGAAACGATTGATCCGTAAAATTTAAATTGGAAGAATTATGAGATTATATTCATTTTTAGCTTTTCTTTTTTTGCTTCTTGCTCCGCATGCTCTTTATGCAGGCGGAATTTCTAATGAGCAGGGTTATGTTGTTGAAACTTCAGGTAGTTCAATTAACTGGGGCAGCGGGCTTATTTCTGCTTCAGCGGAAATTCTACCTATGCAGGATACTCTTGATTCAATGAGGACAAAAGCTATTGCGGTCAGGGAAAGCGGCGTTAAAGCTCGTAAAAATTTGCTGGATTCAATCCTTGGACTATCACTGAGCAGTTCAGAAACAGTAGCACAGGCTTTTAATGATGACATTAAAACAGCTACAACGCTTCGCGGGGTTGTTCAGAATTCACTTTTGCGGACAGAAGATACTCCGGACGGGAAAGTCAAAGTTACAGCATCTTTGAATATTATAGGTGACCTTGCTTCTATAATTATTCCTCCTACATTGCCATTTCTTTCCGGCATTGCGCCGACTTTATCCGAGGGCAGAGGCGGGGAAATAGAGCAGGCTGTGACAGGCGAAAGCGGATTGGATGCTGCTTCATACAGTGGAGTTGTCATCGATGCCAGAGGTCTTAATTTGATTCCTATGTTGTTGCCGGTGATTTATGACGGTAAAGGGGTGGGAATATACGGACCTTTCAAAGTCAGCAGAGACTCTGTTTTAAAAAATGGTCTGGTTTCGTATGTATTTGATTCCTCTTTAGGAAGTTTCAGGGAACGGGTAGGAAACTTTCCTCTTATTGTAAAGCCTGTCAGCACTCAAGGAACTGTTCGCGGAAACCTTATCTTGTCACTTGATGATTCAATTAAATTCAGAGCTGCTCTCAAAAGAAAGTCTGTTATTGATAATTGTGCTGTGGTTATTGTCATGGACAGACCCGAAAGCGGTATTAGAGAACAAAGTGTAGAGAGTGAAGGCGCATATGATGTCGGTACTGTTTCTGCACAAAAAAAGTCTCCTGTAATCGGTTCTAAATTACAGGAAGCACCGATAGTTGATGAAGGTTCATCCCCTGCTTTGCAGTAATAATTTATAGATCGGAGTATTCACTTGATCTTTTCAGAATATATTAAAAAAAGTTTTTTTGTCTTGTGTGTGTTGATGATAACAACGGCTTCATCTCTTCCTGCTTTTGCCGTCAATGTTCAAATTTTTAAGGCTCTGGAAGAAGGAGTTTCCAGCAAAGATCTGCGTGCAGAAGCTGTTTCACAGGCTTTTGCTCAGGCTCTTATGTCTGAATCAGTGCGTATGATCCCTGCGACCTTGTCTGCTGAACGCAGTAATGCTTTAAAAGATATGTTTACTACGCATTATGAGGAATTTATCACAGGATATCGCGACATGGACGTAAAATTTCAATCGGACGGAGTTGCGGTCCGTATTGATGTTAATGTCAACCGGAGCGAGCTGCGGGCTGCATTAAAACGAATGGGTCTTTTTTCAGATACTAACAAAAGCGTTAAAGCGGATATCTCCGTTTCAAGCGGTAAAGTTAAGCTTAGTGAATCGGAGCAGGCTGGGCTTGATGCAGATCTGCAAAAGCTTATGGTTTTATTCGGGATTCAAAAAGTAGTTTCAACAGAACCGTCTATCCCTAAATTAAATCTCACTCAAGTTTCAAAGAACAGGTGGAACGGTGACCTTGTTTCCGCTCATGGAAAATGGAATGCATCCGGTCGTACCGTTGAAACAGTCTGGAATAGTTTGTGGGCTAAATATTTTAATTCTGAAAATGTTCAAAGCACTATGAATCCAAAGATTGTTCTGGTTGTTAACGGGTGGTTTAATCCTGACGGCGTTCAGGAATTCGACAGAATGCTGAAGTCATGGGATTCAGCCGTGCAGGAAGTAAAACTGCTTGATGTAGAAATGAAGCCGACAGCAGTCTCTGCAAGCTGGTCTCTGGAAGTTTCTGATCAGTGGGTTTTGAAAAGCTATCTGAATGATTATCTGCCTTCCCGTGGGTTATCCTTTAATCTTGATGGTCTTAGCGGCGATAAATAAGATAGGTAAAAAAAGTAAAAACCCCGGATTACACAAGGTAAACCGGGGTTCTTTCAGGCAGATCAAAGGTTGCTGTTAAGCGTCCTTATCCTTGTCTTTGTCTTTTGACGGAGTTACGTCAATTTCTTCAGACTCACTACTGGCCTTTTTGAAATTTTGAATTGCACGGCCTAGCCCACTTCCCACCTCAGGAAGTTTTTTGGCACCGAATATCAGGATAATAATACCCAAAATCAAGAGAATTTCTGTTATTCCTAATCCAAACATTTTTTCCTCCAATGCTAGACGGTATTGAACTTTTACACTTGCTAAGCAGTAAGGTCAAGAATGACTTTTATTATTGAAAGCTCTTGTAAAAACAGTCTTTATTAGACTTTACAAAGTTAAAATGGCTAAATAGTACTTTAGTGAAGCATGCGCATTATGTTATGCTAAAAATATAATTTTTGTTTAGGAGTCTCTCTTTGGCAATTATCTCCAGAATGCCGGGACATATGTGCCGTTTTTATAAAAAAGGCAGATGTCTTTATGAAGAATTATTGAACCCCGGTTACAATAATAAATGGCGCTGCAAAATGCTTTCCGGTCTTGAGGATGAGTATGATAAACTGTTGCGACAGGCTGAAGCCTTTAAGTTGAGCGCGGAAGTCGTTTCAGAATTATGGAATGTGCGAATTGCTGAGCACCGAGCTTCTACAGGCGGATGCTATAAGGCTGCCTTTAAAGGTGTGGATACTTATCCTTTGTGTTCTGACGGTTATGAAGATATCTGTTTGCTGGAACTTCCTTGCTGTGAAGGTGTTTGTCATAATTTTGTGAATTTAGAAGGGAAAACTTCATCTTAGGGTTAAATAAAATTTTTACTTTTGTTTTAATTTTTTAAAGTTTCATCTTTAACCTAGGGAGAATTGCCATGTTGATATACTTTCCGCAGTTGCACGCAGAGTTGATTGCTAAAAAGGTTGAAGGCGCACTTATTTTTGATCCAGGAGTGGATAGGGTGCAGACAGAGGATATTCTTACATTTCGGCCTGAGAATCTTCCGGTTGCAACTGACGTTTGCCGTAAAATGATAGTTGATTTTGTCAGTTACGGTGAGAGCCTCGGCAAAATGTTGAAGATGCTGTCTACGTCTGTGTCCAATCAAAAGGATCAATTCGGTGAAAGATCTTCCGCTATTGAAAGTGAGCTTAATAATCTTATTCGTGAAACTCCGGCTGAAAAGGAAACGGATACTCATCTTATTCAGAACCAGTTAATACTGGCTCTGGTGTACGCTTACGAAGAAAAACATCTTGAGCTTGTTAAAATTGAGAGCAACTTGAATGATAAGTGGGCCGGATTCGGGGAAAGCCTGGGGCTGGATGAAGATGAGAGCACGGATCATCAGATTAGAACTCTTGGAGGCTTGATTTCTAATGCCCCTGTTCAGAGCGGTACAAGAGTCGTTCTGCCGTGGCAAAAGGTCCTTGAAAGCATGGCTGCGTTTTTACCTGAAAATTCAGCACTGGTCACAAGTGATATCGATGCCGTTTCATTCTGGCGTGATTTGGAACTTGATTTTTATGAAAAAGAAGATGTTTTGCCTGAGAAAGCGACAGTTGTAAGAGACAAAGTCTGGAAGCTTTTAGGACTTTCAGGTGTGCCTGATGAAAAGCCGTGGCTTGATCGGGAACTCCTTGTAGTTCTTGCTGTGCCGGATGCAGAATAAATGAGGTTTTATACATGCAGGGAATATTTTTAAGCGACATAACTCCACCAAACGTTATTAAAAAAATTAAGGGAGTTATTTTTGATTGTGACGGTGTTTTGATCAGTTCATTCGAATCTAATATGTGGTACTATAATTGGTTCAAAACCAGATTCGGGCTTCCTGATATGGATAAGGATGAAGAGCAATATGTTTTCGCACATACTGTTTTTGAATCGTTGAAGCATATTTTGCCTAATGAAAATTATCAGGAAGCTCTTGAACTTAGAGATTTGCCGGAACTTAATGAAGCTTTGTCTTACATAAAAATACAAGACGGTCTTCGTGAACTTCTTGTATGGCTCAGAGATAATAATATCCGCATGGCCGTTAATACGAATAGAACTGATTCGTTATCTACAGTTTTGCAAAATCTGGATATTGAAGAATTCTTTTCACCTACGGTTACATCTACGCTTTTACCTAATGCAAAGCCGCATCCTGATGGAGTATTTTATATTCTAGGCGAGTGGGGAATGAAAGCGGAAGATGTTGTTTATATAGGCGATACGTGGGTTGATGAAGTCTGTGCGTCCAGATCTGGCGTCGAATTCTGGTCATTTTGCAGCCCGAAACTTAATGCTTCGTTGCATATTCCAGATTACTGGGTTCTTAGAAATTCACTTGAAAAAGTTACGAGGAATGTTTGGTCCAAGTAGGAATATGTTCACGTTTGTGAATTCGAATTTAAATAATAAATACATTTTGTTATTAAACCCTAAAAAGTGTTGATTCTTAGGGCTTGCTGTGACAATTTGTAATCAAGAACGGAACAATATCTTAACTTTTCCGTTCTATGTCCGTTAGGAGTACAATAAATGGATTACGTGATTCTTGCTGTAGCTAAAGTTCTTTCGATCGTTCTTAATCTTTATATGTGGGTGGTTATTATTTCCGCTCTTATCACCTGGGTGAACCCGGATCCTTACAACCCCGTTGTGCGCTTTCTGCGCGGAGTAACTGAGCCTGTTTTTGCAAAGGTTCGTCAGTATCTCCCATTCCTCAATATCAGCGGTATTGATCTGTCACCTATTGTGGTTATTCTGGTTATTCAGATGCTTGATATTGTCTTGGTGGGCAATCTTACAAGATTGGCATATGGACTCGGAATGTAGTCTCCGGAGGTAACTGATGACCCTTTCAAAGATTGATTTGCTAAATAAGAAGTTTTCTAAATCTCTTTTCGGGTATTCAAAAAGTGAAGTAGATCAGCTTATGAACGAGCTTGCGGATGTTCTCGGCACAATCGCCGATGACAAGAAACAGCTTATGAAGAAGATTGAGCGACGTGATACTTCGATCGGGGAATTTCGTCAGCGCGAAGAAACTCTTCGTGATACTTTGATGACAACTCAAAGAATGATTGATGATCTTAAAGCAACTGCCAGAAAGGAAGCTGAACTTATAATAAACGAAGCCCATTCCAGAGCGGAAGTTATTTTGCAGCAGGCCCATAATCGGTTGGCTCAGATTCATGAAGATATCAACGAACTTAAACGACAGAGAACAAGGTTTGAAGTAGAGCTTAAAGCTGTTCTTGAGTCTCATTTAAAGACACTGGAGATCAGTAATCCTGAACTTGAAAAAGTTGAAGCGATTGAAGCCAAACTTAAGTTTTTCAAAAAAGCAAAATAAAATTTCGAGTGATAGAACTTTGGTATTTGTCCTAAGTTGTACCGCGTCAGATGGAATTCCCCACTGACGCTTGAAAAATGCAAACCTCTGCAAAGGAGTTTCAAATGGAAGCTAAAGACATCGATTTGATTAAAACCCTAGTTGGTCAGGATGCGGAAATTAGCGGGCTTTGGGATCAGCATAAAGAGCTAAAAAAAATTATTGATAAATTTGAGAAAAAAGGCTTCCTAAATGAAACTGAAACTCTTGAATTAAAAGAACTTAAGAAGAAAAAATTGGCCGGTAAAACGAAATTGCATTTGTTACTTGAAAAATACAAATAATAGGGAGAGAGCCATGGAGCTCACCGGAGCTCAGATATTTCTTGAATGTCTGAGAAAAGAGGGAGTTGAAGTTGTTTTCGGATATCCCGGCGGCGCGATAATCGATATATATGATCAACTTCCAAATTATCCTTTTAAGCACATATTGGTTAGGCACGAGCAAGGGGCAGTCCATTCTGCTGACGGTTATGCCCGGGCAACAGGTAAAGTAGGCGTAAGTCTGGTTACCTCAGGCCCAGGAGCAACAAACGCTGTTACCGGTATTGCAACTGCATATATGGATTCAATTCCAGTAGTTATCTTTACAGGACAGGTACCGACGCCTTTAATAGGTAATGACGCTTTTCAAGAAGTTGATATCGTCGGAATTACCAGACCGTGTACGAAGCATAACTACCTGGTCAAGGATATTAAAGCCTTAGCTTTTACAGTAAGGCAGGCTTTTTATCTTGCCCGCTCAGGAAGGCCGGGGCCTGTAGTTGTTGACCTGCCTAAAGATATTATGCAGGCCAAAACTGAATTCATCTGGCCTGAAGATGTGTCCCTGCGAAGCTATCAACCTAATCTGTCGCCTCATATCCGTCAGATTAAAAAAGTTGCCAAGCTTATTGCCAATGCCGAAAGGCCTGTCATTTATGCTGGCGGCGGGGTTGTTAGTGCCGGTGCTGAGGAAGAACTTACTTGGCTTGCCAAGAACCTGAATATTCCGGTGACAGCCACTCTCATGGGGCTAGGAGCCTTTCCCGGCAATGATCCCTTATGGCTTGGGATGCTTGGAATGCATGGCACCTATGCCGCAAACATGGCCATAAACAATGCGGACCTCGTTCTGGCAATCGGAGCGAGGTTCGATGACCGTGTGACTGGAAAAGTAGACACATTTGCCGCTAAAGCCACTCTCGTCCATATCGATATAGACCCAACTTCAATCCAAAAGAATGTAGCTGTCCACGTGCCCCTTGTTGCCGATTGCAAAAGTGCATTGTCAGCCCTGAAAGATGTTATTGAACCTACCCTCGAACAAACTTATTCCGAAGATTCTCACGCTGTATGGGTACAGCAGGTTCAACAATGGTCCGAGGTTCATCCTTTGCGCTATAATAAAGGCGGAAAGTTTATTAAGCCTCAATATGTTGTTGAAAAAGTCTACGAAATCAGCAAAGGGGACGCGATTATAGCTACTGAGGTCGGTCAGAATCAGATGTGGGCCGCTCAGTTTTATAAATTTAAAAAGTCAAAATCTTTTCTGTCATCAGGCGGTTTGGGTACGATGGGGTATGGACTTCCTGCTGCCATCGGCGCACAAATGGCTTTTCCGGACAGACTTGTTGTGGATATTGCCGGTGACGGTTCTATTCAGATGAATATTCAGGAATTGATGACGGCTGTCTGCAATAACCTTCCGGTCAAGATTGTTATTTTAAATAACGGCTATCTCGGTATGGTTCGTCAGTGGCAGGAACTTTTTTATAACCGTAATTATTGTGAAACCTGTATGGATGCTCAGCCTGATTTTGTAAAATTAGCTGAAGCATACGGTGCTGTCGGGTTCAGAGTAACCGAAGAGAAAGATGTCGTACCGGTACTTACGGAAGCTTTTGCTCTCCCTAAGGTTTGTATTATCGATGTTCGGGTTGATCCAGAGGAGAATGTTTATCCTATGGTTCCTGCCGGAGCGTCTTTATCCGACATGTTGCTCGTTTAGGAGGATGGAATAATGAGACATACTCTATCCGTCATGGTTGAAAATGAGCCCGGAGTTCTTTCCAGAGTTGTAGGTTTGTTCAGCGGACGCGGATTTAATATTGAATCCCTTAATGTTGCTCCTACTTTGGAAGAAGGCGTATCGCTGATGACCATAACGACTATAGGTGATGAACAGATAATTGAGCAGATTGTTAAGCAACTGCGAAAATTGGTTACGGTCATTAAAGTTGTTGATCTCACGGCACTTAAAGCTGTTGAGAGAGAGATGGTCATTCTTAAGGTTAATGCTGAAGATGCTAAGCGTGCTGAAATTTTACGTATTGTAGATATTTTCAGATGTAAAGTTATTGATGTCAGTGTAGACGAGCTGACCCTTGAAGTTACCGGTGACCATGGTAAAATAGAGGCTTTGATCAATCTGCTGGCCAGATTCGGTATTAAGGAGATTGCCCGCACAGGTACTGTAGCCATGAAACGGGCATTGCAAAACTAATCAAATTTCAATCAAATTTTCGGCATAGAAAGCCTCCCGACAAGTTTTAACACGTATTTAATCTGTCGGAAAAATATAATGTTTTCGTGTCCGATGAAAGTGAAAATCAGGAGAAAATAATGAAAGTTTATTATGAAAAAGATGCAGATTTGGGACTTTTGAAAGACAAAACCGTAGCCATCATCGGTTATGGTAGCCAGGGCCATGCTCATGCTCAGAATCTACGTGATTCCGGTGTTAAGGTTGTTGTTGGACAGCGTCCCGGAGGCCGTAACTACGACCTCGCTAAAGAACACGGCTTTGAGCCTGTAAGCGCAGCAGAAGCTGCAGCCGCTGCAGACATAATCATGATTCTTCTACCTGATCAGGTTCAGGCAGCAGTTTACAAAAGTGATATCCTTCCGAACCTTAAGCCCGGAAATATTCTTGCTTTCGGTCATGGTTTCAATATCCATTTCGACCAGATTGTTCCTAATGCTGATAATGATGTCATCATGATCGCTCCAAAAGGACCGGGTCACCTCGTTCGTCGTACTTTTACTGAAGGCGGAGCTGTTCCATCTTTGGTTGCAGTTCATCAGAATGTTTCCGGTAAAGCTCTTGATCTCGCTCTTGCTTATGCAAAAGGTATCGGAGCAACACGTTCAGGTGTTATCGAAACAAACTTCCGTGAAGAAACAGAAACTGACCTTTTCGGTGAGCAGGCTGTGCTTTGCGGTGGTGTAAGTGAACTTATCAAAGCCGGTTTTGAAACACTGGTTGAAGCTGGATATCAGCCTGAAATGGCATATTTTGAATGTCTGCATGAACTTAAATTGACCGTTGACCTCATTTATGAAGGTGGTCTTTCCAACATGCGTTATTCAATCAGTGATACCGCTGAATATGGTGATCTCACTCGCGGACCTAGAGTTATCAACGCTGAAAGCCGTAAAGAAATGAAGAAAATCCTTTCTGAAATTCAGCAGGGTGAATTCGCTAAAGAATTTATCGTTGAAAATATGTCTGGGAAAGCTCATTTCAATGCAATGCGTCGTCTAAACGCAGAGCATCAGGTCGAAACAGTCGGTGCAGATCTTCGTAAGATGATGAGCTGGCTCAAGAAAATAGCTTAGTTCTTTTTAGATTATTATATATATAGCCCGCATGAAAAGGATGACTTGTTCGTCTTTTTTATGCGGGCTATTGCTTTTTTTGTTATAAGGGTATAAAGGGGCTAATGAGGATGCCAGATTTCAGCATAATATCATAGATTGTTTTTATAGGTATTTAGTTGAATTGATTTAAGGTCTTGGGATGTTCCAAAGGCTGTAATCAGTGGGTCGGATCGAGCAAACTGAATCGGGAAGGCTGTCTGGTCTAGTGTTTAAAGATGCAACGTTTTATGGAGTTTTGAGAGATGTCTAAAAACATTTACGTGGGTAATCTTCCTTGGAATTCTTCCGAAGAAGATGTCAAAGTTGCTTTTGAAGAGTTTGGTGAAGTTATTTCTGTTAAGTTGATTACTGATCGTGAAACAGGCCGGCCTCGTGGATTCGGTTTTGTTGAAATGGAAGATCAGGGCGCACTGAAAGCGATTGAATCTCTTGATGGAGCCGATTTTGGTGGACGTAATCTTAAAGTAAATGAGGCCCGCCCACGGGAAGAGCGTCCAAAACGCTGGTAATTCGTTCCGATTTGGTATAGAGCCCCTTTGGGCTGATGAGATTTTAGAGTTTCATCAATTCAAATTATACCTAAAGACAGTCTTGTTATAAATTTCCGATATCGGGAATATCAAATAAAGCCTGCTGTCGCTTAAGCGTTAGCGGGCTTTTCTAATTCAATTTTTAAAAATCGAGAGATTATTTTGGCAAAAGAAGAAGGAATTGCAGTTAATGGAACCGTTGAGGAAGCTCTCCCTAATGCTATGTTTAAAGTCGAGCTTGAAAATGGTCATGTCGTTCTGGCACATATTTCTGGGAAAATGCGCAAATTCCGTATCAGAGTTATGCCCGGCGATAAAGTCACAGTTGAACTTTCTCCATATGACTTGACTCGCGGCAGAATTACTTATCGTCCCCGCTAAATTCCAGTCGGCAGGTTTTAGCTGTTAATATCTCGCTAAAATCTTTCCACACGCGGGGTCGGTCAGTTAGATCGGCCCCGCGGGAAAAGCTGTGAGCCTGTCTTATGAATTTTTAATGTCCAGCAGGGGCGTTCCGTCGATTGCCTCAAGCGGATGAACTTTGATTTCTAGTCCATTTATACTGCTGACTGTCACCGGATGAATTCCAATTGGATTTGGGCGATCCGGGGAGCGTGTAGAAAAAACTCCGCGCTTTGGATTTGATGTATTTCCGCGAGGGTGGACTTTTAAACAATTTCTGTCTGCTTTATGCAGCCATGTAAGCAGAACTATTTCCATACCCGGTTTCAGGCCGCCCATTGCGTCAGAAAATTCTTCTTTAATCTGGATAACAGCTTCAATCCCGCCTTCATTTCCCTGCTTAGGCGTTTCTTTTCTTTCTTTAAAGTCCGATTTTATAAAGCCGATTATTTTCAGTTCAGTATCCATATCTGATCCTTACAAATCCGTGGTTGCTTAAATTTTTTATTTAAAATGTATTTAAAAGTATTTAAGATTCACCCAAAGATTTAGCTGATAAAAGATTAGAAGAACAAAATATCTGCTGATCTTAAAATTTATTTTTAACAATTAATCAGAAAAATGGTCAAATCCTTTTTGGGAATATTTTTTACCGTTCAGTAAAATTTCAGCCTTCTCCGTTAGCACGCCTATGGGGATTAATCCTGCGATGTTATCTGCTATTTCCTGAAATTTATCAGCTGATGCAGCTCCTAATAGGGCGTAATCTTCTCCGCCTAAGAAAGCCTGTTCTTCCGGAACTATTCCTTCTGACTTAGCAAAATTTATAACTTCCTCATGCAGAAGCTCTCCCGTTAAGGAAATTTCAGCTCCAAAGGATGTTTCGCAGCAATCGATAAAGCGGGGCAGGTCACGAGCCAGTCCATCAGATAAATCCATTAGACCTTTTACGGCAGAGTAAGTTGAAAGTGCGTTGCCGATTTTAATTTTTACATTAGGCCGTAAATGCGCCTGTGTGCTCGCGGGGCTTTTGCCGGCAGCAGTCACGTCGTTTCGCTCCAGAAGTTGCATCCCAGTGCGTGCAAGGCCCAATGAGCCGTGTATGAAAAGAATATCGCCAGGTTCAGCATTGCCGCGGGTTAAAAATTTACCTTTAGATTTTGAAGAAAGTTTCCGGTCCTGATATGGAGAGCCCCATACCGTGACTGATATTCCGAGCGAAGACCCTTTGCACAGGTCGCCGCCGACAAGAATCAGCCCGTGAGTGTTTGCCAGCGTTGCCATTTCTTTCAGGAGCGCGTCCCAATAATTTTCATCTAGTTCCGGCGGGATAATTAGGCCCAAAGCAAAACCTTCAGGAACTCCGCCCATTGCAGCAATATCACTTATGTTCACTGCCAGAGCTTTGTATCCGATGTCTGCCGGTGAGAAGTATGAACGACGGAAATGAACATCTTCGAGAAAGAGATCTTTGCTCATACAAAGTTGACCGTTAGTCTGCAAAATTGAGCAATCGTCTCCGCGGCCCAAAGTTACATGCCCGTTCACAGCAGGAAAGTATTTGTCGATGATAGCTAGAAAATCTTGTTCGGAGTTTAATTTTTTCATTTTTTTAGCCTATAGAAGCTCAACAAAGTCTTCGACAATTACCTTAACACCAAATCCTGGGAAATTGATTTTAAGTTTATTGGGGTCAACTTTTTCGATTATTTTGCCGCGTCCGAAAATTTTATGATTGCAATGTCCTAATTTCTGCGGATTGGTGATTTTTCTCGGCCCAGAGGAAGCCGTATAACTTGGTTCTGCTTCAAAAGACGGAACAGCCGCAACCTGTTGTTTATTCATCCCTCCGGAATACGATTCATGCAACTCATCAAATAAATAATTATCAAGTTCACGTATAAACGGACTTGGAACTGCCGGTTCATTAAAGTCGGAGTTTTTGCGGTAAAGTGATGCCGGAGCAGAAAGAATCAGCTCTTCTTTTGCTCTGGTGCAGGCAACGTAAAGCAGTCTGCGTTCTTCTTCATATTCAAGAGGCTTGTGCATTGATTTTCTCGAAGGGAATCTGTCTTCCACCAAATCGATAATTATTACAGCTTTCCATTCAAGACCTTTTGCCGAATGAATGGTGGAAAGAGTTACGAGATTTTCCTGTGTTTTTTCTTCTTGATGCTGATCAGGATCAAGGCACATATCTGCAAGGAAATTATCAAGATCTGTGTAGTTGTTCGCGATTTGTAAAAGCTGGTCAATCCCGGCTTCGCGTCTGGGATAATCGTCAGGATACGTCGCAACAAGTATAGGCGTATAAAGAGGTATAATAACTTCAAGTGATGTCGAAGGGGATGATCTCTTTTCCCGCAATCCATCAATGTCAGCAAGAATATCCTTCAGCAGAGAATATTTTTTTATATATTTTTCAATGGCTTTAATATCGCCGGAAATAACAGTGTTTGCAATTTTCTGGGCCGTTTTAGGGCCGACTCCTTTGATATGCCCGAGGCAGCGTTGCCATGCGATAATATCCGCAGGATTCTCGATAAGTCTTAAAAATGACAGCACATCTTTAATATGCGCGGCTTCGTTAAATTTAAGTCCGCCATATTTTTTATAACTTACGCCCAGTCTTTTAAGCGCAACTTCCAGTCCGTAACTTTGGTATCCGGCTCTGAAAAGCACCGCAACTTCTTCAGGTCCGTGTTTTTTCTGCAATTCTATAATGCGGTCCAGAATTCTTGTAGACTGGCTGAAGTCACTTAACGGGATCATTAACTGCGGTTTTTTACCCCAAGTCTTTTCAGTGAACAGTTTCTTGTCAAATTTATTCGCCGCCCCGTCCAGAATTGCATTGGTAATATCAAGTATAGGCTGAGTTGAGCGGTAATTCTGTTCAAGGCGAACTATTTTTACATTGTCAAAAATATCAGGAAACTTGAGGATATTAGTTACGTCTGCTCCTCTGAATGAATAAATGGACTGAGCATCATCACCTACAGCCATGATATTGCCGTCTTTACCTGCCAGATGCTGCACAATGCGGGCCTGAACAAGATTGGTATCCTGATATTCGTCCACCATGATATATTGGAAACGGCTGCGTAATGAATTTCTTAAAAATTCGTCTTTCGCCAACAGTTCTTCGAGATAAAAAAGAAGATCGTCATAATCCATTAAGCCGTGCTGCTTTTTGTAGATGGTATACCCTTCAGCAATCTGCTGCATTTCCTGCCCGTAACAGGCTAGATGGAAAGCTTCAGAATTCAGCAGAAAATCGATGGAGACCTCTTTGTTTCTGGATTTGGTGACCATGTCCAGAAGGGTAGCTTTCTTGGGGTAAGAACGATCTTTCTGTCCGAATCCGAAATTACTTTTCACTTCCCGTATTACATCTTCACAATCGCCACGGTCCATAAGCGTAAAACCGTTTGGAAAACCTATTTCAGCGGCATTCTGGCGCAGGATAGAGAATGCAAAAGAATGGAACGTTCCGCCGTTGGTTCCGGTCAGCGGTCTGCCTAGAATCTGTTCGGTTCTAGTTAACATTTCCTGAGCGGCTTTACGGGTGAAGGTCATCAACAGTATTGATTCCGGCGGGATGCCTTGTTCAACAAGCCATGCAAGTCTGTAAACAATGGTTCTGGTTTTTCCACTGCCGGCTCCGGCGATAACAAGTACCGGACCATGTGGATTTGTAGCGGCTTCATATTGTGCCGGGTTCAGTTCTTTTTTGAAATCGATCATTATTTTGTGTGTCTCCGGCGGGCATGGGGATTTGCCCTATGCTCCCCTGTCAAAGGGGATAATCCCCTCAGAAAACCCTGTTAAGGGGAGGGGTTTTTAGTAAAGATATTTATTAAAAAAGCGTTTTGTCAGCTGATATCGGCAAGAACCGGAAATCCGTTCAAAGGTTAGTCTTCAAACCAGTTTAAGACCATTTTCCCTGTGTCGCGCATCAAGTCTGCCTGTTCTCCGTCAGAGCTATAGAAAAAAGCATCTTTGCGGGTGTGCGTTCCTGTTCTTCCGAAGAATCCGTAAATATCATTTCGGTCGAATTTGGCTTTAAGGTCGAATCCGGGCTTTGCTGTGCAAATCAAATCAGGTGGATTACCAATTGCATTGTCACCGTATAGCTTTGTTCCTGTGTGAACGGATTCCATTACTTGCTGTCCGTTAAACTCAAGCTTCATTAGATCAGAAGCAATTGTTTCGGCTATAGACTCCGCATCGCACTTGTTTACTTGTCCTCTGTCAAAGTTCTCAGCAGTGTGAATATAAATTCTGCCCGGATCAAGCGCAAAAGCTTTGCTTTCGTCACTGACAGCTGTGGAGTCCCATTGATCATCCGGAGTATGTCTAAAACTTAGAAGTCCTTTTTGAATGAGGAATGCGTTGAGGTCAACCTCGGTTTCCAGTGATGTGAATCCATGATCCGCAAAAGAGATAAGTTTTTTCTTGCCGGGTAGAGCTTCAAATCTATCAAGAACACGCCCGATTGCGGCGTCCCATTTAACCATGAAGTCCATACAAATGGAGTGCAAGGGGTGAGCTGCGTCTTCAAAAGCAGGGTATAGAAAATGGAAGAGCCTGTCTGTTTCGGTAAACACAATCACAAACAGATCCCATGCAAGATCGTTCCAGAGCATTTCGAATGCCTTCAGTCGGCATTCGAGTGTTCTGCTAACTTGATCAATCAGATACTCTGGGGCCATTAAACCTTTGGTTGTGTCAGCTTCTAATATAAACCCTGAACTCTTAAGCGGCCCCAGCAGAAACGGCGGGTAAACGGCTTTTTCAAGTGAATCAGCCACAAATCCTGAAATAAGCATTCCTCTCAGCGGACGAGCAGGATAGGTATTTGGAAGGTTAATCACTTTGCTGACGAACCCTTTTTTACCGATCTGATCGAAAATAGTAGCACCGTATACGTTATCGAAGTTGTTTATGGATAACGTGTATGAGCTTCTATCTAATTTAGTAAAACCGTAAATACCGTGAGCTTCAGGGCCATCCGCAGTGAAGAAGGAAGTCCAGTTTACAGGGGACAGGTCCGGCACTTCTGCTGTCAGAGGCGTATTTTTACCCGCAATTCTACTAAGATTTGGCAGCTTGGCAGCCATTTTAACAGCAAGAGATGCCGGAAGTCCGTCAAGACCCAGAACAACGAACCTCTTGCGTTCTGTTGATGTCAGAATCATTTAATTTACCTTATCAGGCTGCAATTAAAAGCTGGAATTTATAAACCTAGCGGACAGTAATTTCGTATTTTTTCATAAAATCAACTTGATTGTATGAAAGTTTGGCTTTTCTCAAGCCTGGCTCTCCAAGATCCTGTTCGCGGTTGACAAATTTTTTGTTACCTGCTGAATTTTCAAGGAACATCTGGTTGATAGCCTGATATACACCTTTAAAATAGGTGTTTCCTTTTTCAAAATGGATGACGATTGTATCTTCGCCTAATGGTTCCGCTATCGTGTAGGCAATTATACGTCCATCAATGCGCAAAGTTCCACCTGTGAGATGCGTTATGGTATCCATTTCTTTCAGGACTTTTGAAATGGCTTCATTTTCAGCAACAAGTGCGGGGGAACTGTTGTTCTCTTCCTGCCAGCGATACCAGTCGAATTGCATTTCAAGTACTTCTTCTACGCAGTCAGGAGTAATTTCTCTATATTCGAAGTTATAGTTCTTAATAAATTGATGAAGCAGATTCTTTTTCTTATGAAATTTTTTGCCGCGAAGTTCTATTAATTCTTCGACTGAATATACATAGTCAAAGTGGTCGCGGTTTTCTTCCAGTACGATTTTATCCCCGAATATTGCTTGTAAGTGCATAGCAAGTTTTTCAGGGATTCGGGTGAACTTGGTTCCGGGGGTGTTCATAAGTTTGCACTTCTCCCAGTCAACGCTTTCCCAGTTACCGAGAGGAGCCCAGTGAATCAGTTCCGGCTTAGTCTGCCTGATCCACACAAGATCGTCGGAGCAGTTCAGTTCAAGACCGTAGTAATCTGTCCATCCCCAGATGTTGGCAAAAGTATAATCAGATGTAAGCTGACCGCATTCTTTTAGAACTTTATCAAATTTTTCTTGGCAACAGAGAGTTATCGGGTTGAATTTGTTATCCATGTTTAATCCTTTTTTTATTGCTGCTCATACTGAATCTCTGCCAGTCACAGCGTGAAAAAACGTAAAATATTATTGAGGCTTGAACAATCTGGGAAATAAGCATTGCTATCCAGATACCTGTTGCAGAATGCATGACTTGGTGGCCGAGATAATATGCAAGCGGGAGTCTGAGTCCCCATATTGTAAAAGAAAAAATAAATAAGTTGTATAAAGTAGCTCCGGCTCCGTTAAGCGCACCGGCCATAATCATGGAGGTCAGTGTGAACGGAATAGCCAGTACATTGTAGAACAAGTAGTTTACAGCTTCATCAAGCACAACTTTATCAGGTGCAATGAGAGCTGTTATCGGCCTTATGTAAGGCCATATTCCCAATGCCAGAAGGCTTAAGAAGAGGATTCCTAGACCAAGTATTCTGTAACCGAATTTTTTTGCTTCTTCCGGCTTACCGTCTCCCAGGTAATGTCCGATAATAATCGAAGCTGTCATATTAAAGGCAAACGCAGGGAGGAAGATAATAGATTCTATCTTAATACCTGCCGCCATACCTGCAAGAGCTATAACATTATCAGTCGAAAGGCTGGCTGTAATGGAATACAATACCAGATATCCGGAGTGCCAGACAAGCTGCATAAGTCCGCTCGGCCATGCAACCTTAAATAAATACGGAAAAGCCTTGCGGCACCACTTAAGCGGAGCAAAAGATTTTTTGCGAAGCGCGCCTAATTTATAGAGCAGAAACACATTGAATATTGCGCCGGCTGAAATGGAGTAAAAGGTTGCAAGGGCAACTCCTCTATACCCCATATCGGGTAAGCCCCATAGTCCAAGTCCAAGCCCGAGGTCTAAAATTGTATTAAGAATAGTTACAATGACCATGCTGTAGAGTGGCAGCAGAACTTTTTTTTGTGCTCTGAAAATAGCATTAGTTATTATCAGGAGATAATAAAGTGGAAGCAGGTAGAGAAATATTTTTATAAAATATTGCATTACATGGCGCATTTCAGGCGGGACTCGCAAAATGGTCAGCATTCCGTCCCTAAGCGGGTAGCCTACTGCAAAAATGATAATTCCCAGTACCGCACCGAGTTGAAAGCAAAGCCCTATATACCTTTTAGCTCTGAGCATTCTCCCTGCACCGATTGACTGGCTTATTGCTGCGACAGATCCGTTCGCAACAGCCATACCGATGACGAGGAAAAAGAAAAGTGATTGGCTGACCATGCCCATTGAAGCCTGTATTTCACGGCCGAGTTTTCCTGCCACCCAGACATCTACAAGTCCTATCGTCAGATGGAAAAACATCATCAGAATTTGAGGCCAGGAAAGGTTCCATATAGTCTTATATGGAGAGTTGGTCATATCCGCAGTGGTCATATTCATTGAGAGATTAAGCTCCGTTGTGTCATAATATTCTGATATATCAATTAAAATATTATTTTCATTAATTTAGTTGATGAATTCATTTTGCTAAGACCATAAACTTAGTTATACTTTTTGGAAAAGCAAGGGGTTGTTTTCAGACGCGTTAATTTATGTTAAAAAAAATATATATGTGCTATGGTTTTGTTTTTCAGGAGGAAACTACATGTCAGATAATGATAAATTTTGTCCGAGAGTCAGGTTGAACCTTTGGCTGGAAACGGATGAAGGTATGCTGTTCGGTCTTGGACGATCTCAGCTTCTTGAAAAAATTGAAGAGTTGGGGTCACTTAATAAAGCTGCAAAAGAACTTGGTATGTCATATAGGGCAGCGTGGGGAAGAATTAAAAATACAGAAGAGGTTCTTGGAGATTCATTGGTACTTAAGACCAGAGGGCGTGGAGGATGCAGTCTGACGCCGCTTGGAGAACGCGTTCTTGAAGAATATCGCCAGTGGACAAAAGAAGTTGAAAATTTTGCCGTAATGACTGCACGGAAATCATTTCCATGGAAAATAGCTTCTTTTGATGAAGATGAAGAAAGAAAATTGAAAGGCTAACTTGCCTAGATATTAATATTAAAATAAAAGGGGAAGCTGTCATGCTTCCCCTTTTTTCATGAGTTTTTTTGAGGATGGTTATCCAAGGCCGACTTCCGGAGCTATTTCTTCAATTGCAGCTATCGAAAGAGCCAGAAAGTCGTTCAGGTCTAAACCGATATGTGTACATTCTTTTATAATTTCCCGGTTAACACTGGCAGCAAAGGCTTTTGCTTTCATCTTCTTTACAAGGCTTTTAGGAGTCATTCCTTTCATCCTTTCAGGGCGGATCAGAGCATTCGCATGTATGAGACCAGTAACAGTTTCCCCGCAGCGCAGTGCGAAGTCAAGGTCGGTATCAGGCTTTACTCCGTTCATTTCTGAATTGTGTGCTCTGATTGCTTTGATTGAATCTGGTGGCAGATGGTCTTCGAGGATTTGCGCTGAAATCAGTCCGTGATTTTCTGGATCTGTGCAAGTCTTGCTGTAATCAAGATCATGCAGAAGTCCGGTAAGAGCCCACTTATCCTGATTTTTACCAAGTTTAACCGCAATCGCTTTCAGAACAGCTTCAGATTCAAGCGCATGGTGAATAAGATTCTCTTCGTGGGTGTTTATATTCAGCAGGTCAAAGGCGTCATCTCTGGATATCATGTAGGTCTCCTTTCTCTTTTTGTTTGAAATTAAACAATAAAAAATAAAAAATTAATATAAGTGACAGAAGACCGTATGGCCTTCTTTAACTTCGTTACGAACAGGCTGATTGTTTTTGCATACATCCATAGCTTTCGGGCAGCGAGTGTGAAAAGGACAACCGGAGGGTGGAGCTATGGGGCTTGGAATATCGCCCATAATTGCAATATCAGCTGTCTGAATGGTCGGGTCCGGAATAGGAACAGCTTCAAGCAAAATCTGAGTATATGGATGAAGCGGATTGTGGTAAAGTTCTTCAGTAGGTGCAATTTCCATAAGTTTACCTAAATACATTACAGCAACGCGATCACTTATATGACTGACAACCGATAAATCGTGTGAAATGAAAACATAGCTGAGCGAAAATTCTTTTTGAATTTTTTTAAGTAAATTAAGAACCTGAGCTTGAACGGAAACATCCAGTGCGGAAACAGGTTCGTCACAGACTATGAGGTCGGGGTTCATTGCAATGGCTCGTGCTATGGCGATGCGTTGTCTTTGTCCGCCTGAAAATTCGTGAGGGTAGCGTTTGGCATGTTCAGGGCGCATTCCGACCTGCACAAGTAATTCTTCGACCCTCATAGAAATTTCTTTACGCGAGCCTGTTTTATGTATTCTCATTCCTTCTGAAATTATATTTCCAACTTTCTGTCTCGGGTTAAGCGATGAATATGGATCTTGAAAAACCATCTGGATCATTGTGCCTATTTTGGAAGAATCCCATTCTTGAAAAGGCTTCCCGTTAAAAAAAATCGTGCCTGAATCCGGAGCTTCCAGACCTGTAAGCAACCGTGCAAGGGTGGATTTTCCGCATCCTGATTCCCCGACAAGGCCGAGCGTTTCACCGCTTTTTACCTCAAGTGAAATGTCGTTGACTGCTTTTATAGTCGCTTTTGATAACGAAAGTATTCCGCCGCTGACGGGGTAGTGACGTTTGATATTTTTAATTTCAAGTATATTAGATGTCATTTGGGTTCCATAAGAATTACGCATGCAGCCAGCAGCGAATTTCTCTTCCTTCTTTGACGGTCAATTGTGGTGGCAGCTTTTTGCATTTATCAAAGGCATATTGGCATCTGGGGTGAAATCTGCATCCGTCGGGTAGATCATTCAACGGCGGGACGTTACCGGGAATAGGCGTGAGATCAGCGCGGCTGCCAAGTTTAGGGACAGAGGCAAGGAGTCCCTTAGTATATGGATGAAGCGGTTCTTTAAATAAATCATTAATATTTGAGCATTCAACCAATTGTCCTGCGTACATGACAGCAACACGGGTAGCTACTCTGGCTACAACTCCAAGGTCATGCGTTATGAGCATTATGGAGCCGTTGATTTTCTTTTTCATGTCATCAAGCAGCCTTAATATCTGTGCTTGAATGGTTACGTCTAAAGCTGTAGTCGGTTCGTCGGCAATGAGTATTTCTGGATTACAGGCAAGGGCCATGGCAATCATTACGCGTTGTCTCATTCCGCCGCTTAATTCATGAGGAAAGCTTTTAACTCGCGTTTGCGGGTTAGGCATGCCGACAAGAGCCAGAGCTTCTATGGCGGCTTGCTCGGCCTCTTGCTGATCGAGCCCTTTATGAAGTCTAAGAGCTTCACCTATCTGATCACCGATTTTGAAGACCGGATTGAGCGAAGTCATCGGTTCTTGAAAAATCATAGAAAGATGATTTCCCCGAATCTTTTGCATCTGTTTATCAGTCAGCAGGACTAAATCCTGATTTTTATAAATTACCTGTCCATCTGTAATTCTGCCCGGAGGATCTGGTATAAGCCCCATTATTGAAAGTGATAGAACTGTTTTACCACAGCCTGATTCACCTACAACTGCTAAAGTTTCTCCTTGCCCTAACTCCAGACTGGCATTATCCACAGCCCTGATGATTCCGTTAGGAGTAGCAAAAGATGTTGTTAAATTCTTGATTTTTAAAATTGGTGCAGTCATAAGTCAAATCTAGTCCATATGCTTGTGAAATTTGTTTGCCAGTCTTAAATTCTTTTCTTAATAAGATATCTATGGTTTTCAGCATAGTACTAATTGAGATATCTAAAAAATTCAATCGACTTTGGAGTAGACTTCGTGGAAAAAATAGCAGTTATCGGTGGTGGTTTGGCCGGATGTGAGTGTGCAATGCAGCTTGCAAAAGCGGAAATTCCAGTTGTTCTTTTTGAAATGAAACCGGATAAATACTCCGAAGCTCATCATATTCCGAGTTTAGCTGAACTGGTTTGTTCAAACTCACTTCGTTCCGGTGATTTAAGCACAGCTGTCGGCATACTTAAAAAAGAAATGGAATCTTTAGATTCAGTAATAATGAAAGCGGCTATGCAGGCCAGAGTCCCCGCAGGGTCCGCTGTTGCCGTAGACCGTGATATCTTTTCCGGTCTTGTAACCAAGGCCATTGAAGACGAAAAATTTATTACTATTGTCCGCAAAGAAATAACTTCACTTGATGACCCTGAACTTGCAGAATTTTCTAAAATAGTTATTGCGGCGGGGCCTCTGGCTTCCGAATCGTTAACTGAAAGTTTAATTGCAAAGATCGGCGGCGGACGACTTTATTTTTATGATGCGATTGCGCCTATAGTAAGCAAGGATTCCATTAATATGGATATTGCGTTCTTCGGTTCAAGGTACAAGCCGGAAGATGACGATTATTTGAATTGTCCTATGAGTGAGGAACAGTATGCGGCCTTTTTAGATGAGCTTAAAAAGGGTGAAAGAGTTGTTCCGCGTGATTTTGAAAAAGAAATCCACTTTGAAGGGTGTTTACCTATAGAAGAAATGGCTGACCGCGGTGATAAAACTTTGACATTCGGTCCTCTTAAACCTGTCGGACTGATTGATCCGCGTACCGGAGAAATGGCTTATGCCGTTGTGCAGCTGCGTGCTGAAAACAAAGAAAAAACTTCATTCAACCTTGTCGGTTTTCAGACCAAGCTCAAATATCCTGAGCAGAAAAGAATTTTTAAAATGATTCCCGGGCTTGAAGATGTTGAATTTTTAAGACTTGGCAGCATTCACCGCAATACATATGTAAATGCGCCGGAAGTGCTTGATGAGAATCTCGCCCTTAAGAGTGATCCCCGTGTTTATCTCGCCGGACAGATCACCGGAGTTGAAGGGTATCTTGAATCTGCTGCTTGCGGGCTCTGGGTGGGGCTTCTGTTAGCTCACCAGATGAAAGGGCATACTGTTCCTGCTCCTCCTCTTGAAACATCTATGGGAGCCTTGCTCGGACATTTGCGCGAGCAGAAGAAAAACTTTCAGCCTTCAAATGTGCAATTCGGCTTGATGCCGGCATTAAATAAACGTGCTCCCAAAAAAGCGCGTAAAGAACTCTACGCGAAAAGAGCTATTGAATTGTTTGATAACTGGCTTAAAGAAAATTTGACTGAATAAATATCAGTTTTTTTGTTCTTTTAAAAAGTGAAATCCCCCGAATTGAGATGTACTCAATTCGGGGGATTTATTTAATATAAGACAATAATCTAATTTCTTAGATAATTTTGTTCTTTTTAAGAGCTGTTCTAAGCTCCTGTTCGTGTTCAGCAAGTAGAGGAACAAGAGGGAGTCTGAACGAAGTTTTAAGCTTACCCATCATACCGAGAGATGTTTTAACCGGAATAGGGTTCGTTTCAATAAACATGGCCCTGCTCAGGGGTTGCAGTTTATAATGAAGATCCTTTGCTTTTGCCGTATCTCCGGCGCGATAGGCCGCGCACATGTCTGCCATCATCTTAGGAGCGATGTTTGATACAACGGAAATTGCTCCATGTCCGCCGAGGGCAAGCAGCGGGAGCACAGTAAAATCATCACCTGAGAAAACTATGAATCCTTCCGGGCATTGTTCAATAAGATTCGAACACTGTGTCAGGTTGCCGGTAGCTTCTTTTACACCAATTACATCGGGAACTTCTTTAGCTATTCTTGCAATTGTTTCGGGCATGGCGTTAAGACCTGTTCTTCCCGGTACATTGTAAAGAATAAAAGGCATTGACGCCTCATTGGAAAGAGCTTTGAAGTGTTCAACCAGTCCCTGAGGAGTAGGTTTATTGTAATAAGGAGTGATCTGGAGGGTGGCATCAGCTCCTGCTTTTTTGGCAAGGATTGTAAGGTTTACAGCTTCTTTAGTATTGTTAGAACCCGCGCCGGCTATGACCGGGACACGTCCCTTGGTCTGCTCAACACAGATTCTTATAACCTCACCTTGTTCGTCGTGAGTCATAGTTGCCGCTTCGCCGGTTGTTCCGCATGGAACTAAACCGTCGATACCTTGTTCAATCTGCCATTCGATCAGTTCGCGATACGCGTCCTGATCAATTGCTCCGTCCTTGAACGGAGTCACCAGAGCAGTGAATGCTCCTTGGAAAGTCATTGTTGCCTCCTGAAGGTCATCTATTTATCGTCCGAAATACCTTCAATTAGCTTCAGCACAGTTGGTTCTTCACGAACGTCATCGCGTAGGCTTTGTAGAAACCACCGAATATTCTGGCCAGAAGTCCATTTGAAGTCAGCATCCCGAGACGGCCACTGAAAAATATCAATTCTATTTACAGCTTTTCCTGTTGGGTAGCTGCGGACCCATAATGTTTTACCATTATTGTCAACAGTTCCGGTCATTCCAGGGCCATCTCCGCTTCCAAGAAGAATATCGAGAGGGGACTCTGCAAAAACCGGTGAAGCAAGAAGTGCTTTTTCTCTAAAATATCCCCATGGGCTAAGCCCGATAAGAACATCAGTTTGACTTTTGTATTTTTTAAAAAGTTCTGCTAATTCGGTAATTAATTCGCCTGAGAGATCACTAGTTCCTTTTTCAAGGTAAGGCAATATTATGAATCCGGCTTTTTTACCGTGAGCTAACGTTAAAATTTTTACAGAAGCTTTTTTACAGTTGATCCAGTTTTTGGGGATACCATTTGCTGATCCCTTTAATAAATCAGCCTCAGCGGGGCTGAGGATTCCCAAATCATAATTCATGAATTGGAACGATTTAGAAAGAGCATCCCGTTTATTGTCGGGGATAGCAACGCCGGATGTCGGTAAAAATTCGAAGGCACCGCCAATAAGAAAACTTTCGGGACTCTTAGAGTCTCGAAGATCTTGTAAATAACCAGCCCGCCGGGCCAGTCCACCAAGTGTTTTCCCGCCTCATGACGGACAGGGATTTACTGTTCCGAAAGTGTTGGCAGTGTATGCAATAGACAATACCGCATCCTTGCCAGCATGAGCTTGAAAAGGAAACCCGATGCTGGCAAGGAGGAATAGCACAAATATGTAGGGGCGCATTATCCGTTTAAAAATTCTTTAAGCTCTTTACCTGGACGGAAGAACGGTAGTTTTTTAGGTGTAACGCTGACAACAGAACCGGTTTTAGGATTTCTACCGGTATAGCCTTGATATTCTTTCATTTTAAAACTACCGAAGCCTCTGATTTCAACTCTGTCACCACGGACAAGAGCTTCTTTGATAGCATCTACAAATGCATCAACAATTTCGGAGGACTCGTCTACATGGAGTCCTTTTTCTTCGGCCAGATTCTTGATCAATTCACTTTTGTTCATTGTCCTCTCCCAAGTCGTGTTGAGTGTGACAAGCAGTTTAAAAAAATTATTAACACAACTATGCCGAAAAGTTGTCCTTTTCGTCAAGTTATTTATTAGGCTGATAGAGCCGGGAATTTTTTAATAACTGGCCTGTCACCTAATTTACCCATATTCTCCATCCTGATCTTTTGGATCTTGACAGCGATATTTAAAATATCACGGCTTGCTTCGGATTTCGGAGCATATTTGATAAAGGGTATCTGCCTTCTAACTGCTTCAGTTACTGAAGGATCATAGCGCACAAAGCCTATATTTTTCAACTTAATATTAAGAAATTTTTCACAGGCCATATTTAATCTGTCAAAAGTATCTTTAGCTTCTTTTTCGCTTGTTACTTGATTAACTATTACATTGAAATCACTAACTTTATGCTGAGTGTGAAGAACTTTAATCAAAGCGTAACTATCAGTCAAAGAGGTCGGTTCAGGTGTAATCACTACAAATCTCATTTGCGCAATTGTTGCAAAAGAAAGAACTGTACCGCTTATTCCTGCGCCAAGGTCCATGACTAAATATTGATAACGTCCTACTAATTTGGATAATTTGCTGAAAAGTATTTCCTGCATATCCTCATCCATCTCGACCAGTTCCGGAACGCCTGAAGCGGCGGGAAGAATGTCAAAATTTTTGCCTTTTTCAATAGGGATAACAATCTCTGAGGGTTTTGCGTTGCTGCGAAGCAGATCCTGCATGTTGTTTTCTGGAGAAATCCCTAAGAGAACATCAAGGTTTGCCAAACCTAAATCGCAATCCATAAGAAGGAGGCTGTTTCCACCGGCATTTAGAGCATAAGACAGATTAAGGGATAGGTTGGTTTTTCCAACTCCGCCTTTTCCACTCATTATTGCCATACTTAATGTTTTGTTGGCGTTGATCATTGTTAGTCCTGTCCCTTTATTTTCCAGTGAATAAGAATTTCTTTTCGTCGGCATGAACAAGAGTTTCTCTGGTCACCGATTCATAATCTAAAATATCTGCAGTGCAAATGCGGTCTTTACCCGTATTTTTAGCTTTATAAAGAGCTTTATCAGCTTTCTCAATGAATTCATGCATTCTTAAATTCATCAACCCTTTGTAAGTTGCTAACCCCACAGAACAAGTAACAGAAAATTTTTCTGTGCTGTTAGGCTTTTTAAAGGTCAACTCTCTTGTTTTTTCAAGCAAGCGTTCAACTAACTGCTCAGCTTTATGCTGACCGGCTCCTGAAAGAATAATAGCAAATTCTTCGCCTCCGATTCTGGCAACTAGGTCATATCTGCGAGAGTTGCTGGAGATCATATCGGCCAGATCAATCAGAACTTCATCTCCTTTAAGATGCCCGTAGGTATCATTGACGGCTTTGAAGTTATCAAGATCCAGTATCGCCAGACTGACAGGAGTCTTGTCCCTGCTTGACCGTTCAATTTCCTGATCTAAAGTTTTTTCAAATGCTCTTCGATTTGAAATACCGGTCAGGGGATCATGTTCAGTTTTATACGAAAGAGTCTGTAATACACCTTGGATATGCTTAAGATGCGGTAAACTGTTCTCTTCAAGTGGAATTGTCATCCAGTCATTAAGATCATGTGTTTCTGCAAGAATTTTCCAAGCATTAAGAGTCATGCCGGGGCAAAATCTGAGCACGGCAAGCCCGTCCAGACAGTTTTTACCGAAGCAGACGTTGGTCTCATTGCAGAATCGCTCTCTTACTGAAAGGAGTTCCTCTAAAAGTTCAGCTTCGTTTTCAGCTATATATTCAGCGTTCATATTATCCGCCGTATGCATGAAGCAGGTAATTTCTGACCAAATCATCAAGTTCACCGTCCAGAACAGCTTCAACGTTTCCGTCTTCTGCGCCGCAACGATGGTCCTTAACCAGTCTATAAGGCTGCATTGTATAAGTTTTAATCTGACTTCCCCAAGCAATTGAATCCTTGGTGGAATAGTCAGCTTTTTTACTTTCTTCCTGCTTTTTAAGCTCTCGCTCGTAAAGGCGGGATTTCAAAACTTTCATAGCAGTTTCTTTGTTTTTGAGCTGAGACTTTTCATTCTGGCATTGCACAACGATATTGGTCGGCAGATGTGTTATACGCACAGCTGAGTTCGTTTTGTTGACATGCTGCCCGCCGGGTCCGCTGGCGCGGAAGACATCTAAACGGATATCTTCGTCTTTAACTTCAATTTCAATATCGTGAGAAATTTCAGGATATACATCAACTGAAGCGAAAGAGGTATGTCTTCTGCCGGATGAATCATAGGGAGATATGCGGATAAGGCGATGAATTCCTGCTTCCCCTTTGAGAAAGCCATACGCGTAAAGTCCTTTTACCTGCAGAGTTACGCTTTTAATTCCTGCCTCATCTCCGGGCTGAAGATCAAGATAACTGACTTCCCAATTCCTTTTTTCGCACCAGCGCATGTACATTCTAAGAAGCATTTCAGCCCAGTCCTGAGCTTCAGTTCCTCCGGCTCCGGGATGAATTTCCAAGATGGCGGTACTTTTATCTTCAGGTGCAGATAGAAGTGTGGCAAGTTCTGTCTGCTCGACCATATTAGAAAGTTTTATAAGATTTTCCGACAAAGCTTCCAGAATTTCCTGATCAGGATCTTCACTGGCAAGGGTCAGCCATTCTTCTACATCGTTATGAACCGAGGAAAGATTTTCGTATGAGGTTACTTTTTCTTCGAGAATACTTTTTTCTCGCAGAATAGGAGTAAGGTCATCAGGCTTGTCCCAAGCTCCAGGCTTGCTCAGGTCGTGCTCAATTTCTTCAAGTCGCTCTTTGCATTGAGCGTGGTCAAAGTCTCCCCCAAAGGCTGGAGAATTTACTGTTGCAGTTTACTGCCATGGATTTTAAGTCCGAAAATTGAAGCATGGTCTTACTGTATAATCCTTTTGCGGTTTTTTTTATTAGTTGAACTGACAGGCGCGATAGCTATCCAAATAATGAATAAAAATGTCAGGACTAGCGGTCCGTATGTAATCAATTCATAGTTAGCACTGAAAAAAGTCTTTCCGGTGATCAGTTCAGGATTTGTCAATACTGCTGCATTAACAAACAATCCTGTAGAATCGGTAATATTTCCGAGTGGGTCGATACACGCTGAAATTCCAGTGTTAGTACACCGGATGAGATATCGCCCTTGTTCTACAGCTCTAAGGGAGACTAGTCCCAAATGTTGATACGGGGCAGAAGTTTTGCCGTACCAAGCGTCATTACTTATATTAATCAGCAGGTTTGCACCTTGTGCAACTCTTTCCTGAGCAAGTTCAGGGAAGATTCCTTCATAGCAGATGAGTATCCCCATAGCAAGGTTTCTGCTTATAAGAGGGCTGGTGTCATCCCCAGGGATAAAGTCACCAACACCTTGAACTAATTTATCAATCGGCAAATATTTTTTAAGCGGTATGTACTCACCGAATGGAACCAGATGTGACTTATCATACCAGTCAAGAGTTGTTTTGTGCGGATCAATAAGGAAAGCTCTGTTATATAGCGAAAAAGATCTGGTCTTTGGATGCAGAATATAGCCCGGAGCTCCTGTTAAAAGGGGTGTATCCGACTCTTTCGTAAAATTAACCAGTGTCGCCCGCAATTCGTTTGGGTCTTGTATCTGGAAGGGCATAGCCGTTTCAGGCCAGATAATTAAGTCCGGCTTTGCAGGCAGGCTTTTGCTTAGCCTGATGTACTTATTAAGAGTGGCAACCTGATATTTTGCATCCCACTTTAAGCCTTGATTAATATTTCCTTGAACAATTCCAATAGTAGCATTGCCGGTACTGTGAAGAGTTGAGAATGTTTCAGGAACTGTCCTAAGAACACCCAGCATTACAAGAATTGCCAGAATTCCTACAGACCATGCTTTTGCAAGGTGGGACGTTTTCCATATCAAGATTCCGGTTGTGACGGAGATCAGAAGTCCTGAAAGTCCGTAAGCTCCGACAAAAGCCGCACCTTGAATTGACTGCGGCCAGTATGAAAATGCGGATGAAAAGGTCATCCACGGAAAACCTGTAAAAAAATATCCCTGCGCAAGCTCCATAGTCGACCATAAAACTGCGCTGAAAATACAAAGAAATAAAGGCGGCAGTTTGCGGGAGGCAATGTTCAATATGAGAGTGTAAACTCCATAATAAGCACCGACAGCCATAGCCATAAGAATCGGGCATGGAACTGCGAGGAACCATGAAATGTTGCCGTAAACGCCTATAGGATAGGCAAGCCAGTAAAGGCAGGCAAGGCAGGCGAAGGTTCCTGTGATCCATCCTCTTTTAAGAGCTTCACGCGGTGAGCACTTGGAAAAAGCAATTATTCCGAGAGCCAGCGGGAATCCTAAAGCGGCGGCAGGAAAATGTAAAAAAGGGTTCGCATATCCTATACCTGCACAAAACGTAGCAATTAAAATTGGGAGAATCAGATACATCTAAACGCCTTTTGGAGGTTCAACAAGAATAGAGATTATTTGCTTGGCATCACTTTCATGGATAGTAAATTTGTATCCGGCGAAATCGAGAAATTCGCCGACATTGGGTATTCTGCCCATTAATTCAGACAGATATCCTCCGATGGAATCCACGTGTTCTGAGTCAAGTTCAAGATGCAACTTTTCAGAGACTTCATATAAAGAAACTCTGCCGGAAATCATGAAACTTCCATCATCGCGCTCATAGAAATCTGAGGGGCGCACAGCGTCATACTCATCAGCAATATCGCCTACAATTTCTTCCAGAATGTCTTCCATTGTTATAAGACCTGATGTTCCGCCATATTCATCTTGCAATATAGCCATGTGAACTCTGCCGGATTGAAATTCTTTAAGAAGAGTTTTGATCTGGATATTTTCGGAAACAATAAATGGTTCGCGTAATAAATTTTCCAGTGACTCATCTCTTTTGCAAGCTAAAAGCGGGGCAATAATGTCTTTGGCGTGAACAATTCCGATAATATGATCTTTGGAGTCCATATACACGGGGATTCTTGAATGACAGTGCTCTATTATTTGCTCAGCAACTTCAGTGAGACCACCACTGATTTCAGCACCGATTATATCAGTGCGGGGAATCATTATTTCACTTGCAGTGGTATCTTTGAGTTCAAGAACATTGAGTAACATCGAAACAACTTCGCTTTTTATTTCGCCGTCTTCTCGAGCTTCGAGGATATGTTCTTCGAGAGGTGAGTCTGCTTTTCTAAAGATATTAATTAATTTGGCCCATAATCGGCCCTCAGAACCATCGTCCAAGTGAATTCTCCTGTTTGCAGTTTAAAAATCAGAGTTAAAGTGTTTAAAATAAGTGTTTATTTCTTTAACTAATTATTATGTGGGGTTTGTGTCAACAATCATATGCAATTGTTACAATTGTTCGTTACCTTCTCTATACAGCTCCAGATAAAGGTTGTAAGCCCAGTCATCAATTTCAGAGCTTCCCTTATTTTTGAGTGTGGCCCACTTAGGGTTATGAGTTTTTTCATCGAATCCGGTAAACTGACTTTCAAATGAAAGGCCGATCTGGGCTTTGCCTTGAGTCGGGTCAATGAAAATTCGTCGTATTCGTGTTGTGAATAAGTAACGGATTATTCCTTTGTTTCCGGTGTCTATAATTCCTAGAAGTAAAAGAAAACTTTGTCCCTTGGCTAGCTTAAGATTGATGGCTCTTTTGGCATTCATATGAGTGATTTCTAAAGAAACTCCGCCACCTGAAATATCTATAAGGTTAGTGCTGGAATTTTTTCCTCCCATGTAACCCGGGGAATACTCACCGCTGGTGAGAATAAATTTAAGTCCGGCTTTCATGCCCTGAGTAGAGTCGGGAATAATATTTACATAGTCATAATATCTGGAAGGAGGCGAGACTCTTAAGAATTCTCTTTTTTGAGTCTGTTCAAGAAACTTAGGATATTCAAGGTGGATATAAGTGTAGGAAGAACCTTTTGAGCTGATGTCGGTGACAACCGAAGTAAATCGATAAAAAATAACCAAACCGGCTTGCTTGGTAGGAACGTGAAAGAAGCCGTCTACTTGACGTCCTATCCAAGATTTACCGATTCCATCATGACTCGGCAATTCCAGCATAAGTTCATTAGTAATCTCAGAAATAGCGCATGGAATTGTTTTTCTTTTTTCCGATTTTGAATGAAAGCTTACTTCGATTTTAGAACGGTATACCAGTGCGGTTTCAAAAATTTTGGATATCTTTTTTTTATCGATCACCCAGCTTGGAGGAATCGGATTGAGTCTTTTTTTCAGCTGTTGATTATTATACCAAAGTACAGCTCCGGCAAGCAACGCCATGCAAAAACTCACAAAGAGGAGCGTGTTGATTGTCTGCTGCGGAAGACCTGTTTCTCCGAATCCACGGAGAACTTTGTATAGATATTCTTGATCGACTGCGGCTTGCATTCTCGGCCTTTAGATTAAAGATGACTAGAGATTTTTATTACTTATACTTTTTTTTAAACCATTTGGAAAGTAGTGAGAACTCATTTTCTGGCAGTATAAGATTGAATCTTTTTTAGATTGCTCCGATTTTTTTCAGGTGAATTTCTATAGAAGATATCGCCGCAGGAGTTATCCCTGAAATTCTGCTGGCTTGCCCAAGGGTTAGGGGACGAATTGCAGTAAGTTTCTCTACTCCTTCTCGCGTCAGCCCTGCAACTTCAGAATAATTTACATTATTTGGTATTGTTATTGACTCTTTTTTGCGGAATTTATCAACAAGTTCCTGCTGCCTGACAAGGTATCCTTCATATTTAACCTGTGTTTCAGCTTCTAGAAGAATTTCTTCAGAGAAGGTCTCTATCGCAGGCCAAAGTTCTGTTATGTCATGAATAGTCAGTTCCGGCTGGCGAAGCAGTGTTGCGAGGGGAACGGATTTCCCGGGAGCTGTTCCGCCGATTTTATTAATTATCTCGCATGTTGCTGTGTCCGGTTTTATGCGGATGGAGTTTAAACCTTTTATCGCATCATCAAGACCTTTCTTTTTACAACTGTACATTTCCCACTGCGCATCGCCGACAAGTCCGAGTTCTCTGCCGATTGCGGTGAGTCTTTGGTCAGCATTTCCTTCTCTAAGGAGAAGTCTGTATTCAGCGCGGGAGGTGAACATGCGGTATGGTTCTTGAGTCCCTTTTGTGACCAGATCATCAATAAGGACCGCAATGTATGCCTGATCGCGTGAAAGCACGAAAGGAGGACGGCCTGTCAGCGAACAGAATGCGTTAATGGCGGCCCAGATACCCTGTGCAGCAGCTTCTTCATAACCGGATGTACCGTTAATCTGTCCGGCTAGAAACAGTCCGGGCAGAGTTTTTGTTTCAAGCGTAGGTAGAAGCTGTGTAGGCGGAACAAAATCGTATTCAATGGCATACCCCGGTCTGACAATCTGAGCCTGCTCGAGACCTACAATAGAATTGATCATTCTTTTTTGTATATCCAGAGGCAAGCTGGTAGGAATACCGCTCGGATAAATTTCCGGGCTTTCAAGTCCTTCCGGTTCAAGGAAAATCTGATGTCTCCCTTTTTCGGGAAATCTGGCAACTTTATCTTCAATTGAAGGGCAGTAACGAGCTCCGGTTCCTTTGATTATACCCGTAAACATGGGAGATCTTTCAAAACCGCTGCGAATAGCTTCGTGAGTCTGCTCGTTGGTGTAAGTTATGTGGCAGGGGACCTGCGCAAGATTTATTTTTTCAGTTCTAAAGCTGAACGGAAGCGGCGGGTTGTCTCCGTATTGAACTTCAAGTTTGTCAAAGTCGATTGAATCTTTGAGCAGTCTTGGAGTCGTTCCGGTTTTAAGACGGCCCAGAGTTAAACCTGCTTCTTTAAGTGATGCTGACATGCCTTCGGCGGCTGGGTCACCCATTCTTCCGCCGCTGAAATGTTCAAGGCCGATATGAATAAGTCCTTGCAAAAAAGTTCCGGTGGTCAGCAGTACAGCTTTTGATTTAAATCTTTCGCCGATTTTAGTCACGACTCCGCCGGCTTTGCCGTCTTCAATAATCAAGGTTTCAGCAGTGTCCTGTCTCACCCATAAGTTTTCTTGCGCAAAAATATCTTTTTGAACAACCCGCATATATTCATTGCGGTCCATTTGGGCTCGGCTGGCTCTTACTGCCGGACCTTTGCGTGTGTTAAGCGTACGAAACTGAATACCTGCTTTATCAGACCACAGCCCCATATATCCACCGAGGGCATCGATTTCTTTGACCATATGTCCTTTGGCCAGTCCGCCGATAGCCGGATTGCAGGATAGATGCCCGATTCTATCAACGTTGATAGTGAGCAAAAGAGTTTTGAGGCCGAGAGTGGAAGCTGCCATGGCTGCTTCACAACCGGCATGACCGGCTCCTGCTACTATAAGGTCGAATACATCCGGTGTGGGCTGTTTTCTAATCATTCTGATTTCTACTGCTTAATGCAATTAAAAGGGGAGGAGAACCATAACTTTTGCGTCGCCGAGAGTATTGGACAGAGATCCTTTTTCATTAGGCTGATGAGCCTGATTGAGAAGGGTTGACCATACAACGGCCTGATAACCGCGTTCACGTAAATGTGCTGCAACCGTTCCGCCGCCGATTCCGCGAGGGGTCGCGTCGACTCCATATACTTCTTTGATTGCGAATATTGTTTTTTCTACAATTTCAGCGTCGACGGGGGTCTGCGGTACTGCTTGGTGTTTGTTGTCTATTTCAACAGTGACCTTCACGCCGAATTCTTCTGCTACATAGTTACCCATCCCTTCAACCTGTTCAATAACATCTTCCAAGTCGTAGGTCGGGAGCACTCTGCAATCGATGTAGAAAACGTCTTTTCCGGGCAGCGTGTTAACATTTTCAACGTTTGCTTCTTTTTTCGTAGGAACGAAAGTTGAGAATGGAGGAGAGAAAAGTTCATCCTGATCATCAAACTGGAAATGAAGTTCAGGAATTTCAACAATCATTGCAGCTGCTGCGACAAGGGAGTTTACGCCATATTCAGGTGTAGATGCGTGGCACTGTTTACCTTCTACGGTAACTTTCAGCCATAAAGTACTTTTTTCAGAAATTTCTACCATGCTTGAATCCGGTTCGCCGAAATCAGGAACAAGGAAAAGGTCTTTTTTCTTAAACAAATTTTCATGTTCTTTGAGCATGAAATCAAGACCGTGTTCGCTTCCGGTTTCTTCGTCTGAAACAAAGATTAAACCGACGTTACAACCCGGAGTCACTCCGCATTCTTTTAAAGCTCGAGCTGCAATAATGGAGCTTACTAAACCTTGGTGATTATCTTCGGTTCCGCGTCCATATATGGCATCTCCATCCTGAACAAGTGTAAACGGATCAGTGTTCCAAAGACTTAAATCTCCGACCGGAACAACGTCCATGTGCGAAATAATCCAGAGTGTTTTGGAGCTGTTCTGTCCGGGAATAATCGTTACAAGATTCGGCCTGTAGCCGCATTCAACCCTGTCGTCAGGAGAATTGTAAGATTTAACTTCGTCAAAACCGTGCTCTTTGAGATAGGAGGTGAGATAATCAGCTTTATCCTTTTCTCCCTTCCCGTTATTTGCAGGGCCGATTGCAGGAATTGAAACCAATTTTGTGTGGAGTTCAAGAGCGTCATCTTTCAATGAATCGATTTTAGATAGAAGTTGACCGGGCATTAGTTTCTCCAGTTTTTAATCTGAATTTACGGTTATTATTAAAAAGTGAAAAAGTCCGGATAATTTCTATACGGACATGCTAATAAAAAGAGCCGGAACGAGTCCGGCTCCCTTAATACACGAATATACCATCGTGAGAAACAATTTGGGATTGTTTCTTAGGTAGGTAAGATTAACGACTTGCCTAGAAAGGCAGAGCTGGCTGATTACTACCGGCCGCGTGCTGCACGCTTGGAAGCTTTAAGTGGGTTAACCTTAACTTTACCTTCTTTGTCAACTCCTGCGCGAGCATGAGTTGCGAAGTTACATACGCCGTGTCCCCATTTTTTTGCAGGCTGAGCGTAGCATGGGCAGTAGTTTTTGCTGTCAAAATCAACAGCACGTTCGCATCCTTCACACTGTTCGACAACAGGTTCCAAGATGGTTCCTTTGAATAACAGACCTTCTGCAGTCATTTCAGCACCGTCAAGCACGTGAAATTTAACATTCTTTTTAGACATGTAGCGCCTCCTGTTTGGCAAGTCGCTTGCGTACAAGCGTTTTTATGTAATATTTATATTGAAAAGCACAATTCCCTATGCAGTGTTACCCTATGTTGTCAAGGAAAAAACTGCTTAAAATTGGCTGTAGCATCATCAACTAATGTTTTTTAAGTCTGCTTAAGGCCCATTTCACGGCCTTTTCAGCTTCATGAGAGATTGTTTCGACATCACACGTAAAATGTTTCCCGTTTTGATAAAGGACCTTTCCGTCACAGATTGTGAGGTTCACATCCTGAGCTCCGGCGGAGTATACAATGTGGGAAAGGGGATTGTATACTGGTTTTAGGTGCAATTTGTCCATATCAATGGCTATAATATCCGCCCTCATTCCGGCTTTAATGATTCCGGTGTCGGTTAATCCCAGAAATTTAGCTCCATTAACAGTTGCCAGATCAAGAGCCGTCTGGGCCGGTATTGCCGTAGGATCTTGAAGGATACCTTTTTGAAGCAATGAAGCTGTTCGCATTTCTTCAAACATGTTCAGATCATTATTGCTGGCTGCTCCGTCTGTGCCGAGCCCGACAGTGATGCCGGAACTGAGCAACTTCGTCAAAGGGCAAATACCTGATCCAAGTTTAAGATTGCTCTGAGGGTTGTGCGATATCATTGCTCCGCTTGCGCTTATCTGCTTAATTTCCTGTTCCGTCACATCAACGCAGTGATGAATTCTGGTTCGTGGAGTCAGTAAGCCGTTATCGCATAAAACTTCAAGAGGTCTTTTGTCGAATTTTTTTGAAGTCAGCTCTGTCTCTGCAACGGATTCAGCGCAGTGAATCTGCCACAGCACATCAAGTTTTTCCGCCAGTTCCATACTTTCAATCAACTGATCCGGAGTTGTTGTAAAAACCGCGTGGGGAGTTATTGAAGTGGTTATCCTGTCGTGTAACAAGAACCGTTCATGCAAACCTTCAATTGTTTCCCATGCCTGTTTTGCTGTTTTAAAGAAGGGGGAAGGGAATTCGAAAAACCCCTCTCCTAAAACTGCTTTAATGCCTGATTCGTCAACGGCTTTCCCTACAACGTCTTCGAACATATAGCCGTCCAGAAAAGCTGTTGTTCCACCTGCTATCATTTCTGCGCAGCCAAGCAGGGCTCCCAGTTCAACAAGTTCTTTATTAAGTCCAGCTTCAATGGGGAAGATGTATTCATGCAGCCATGTGAGCAGCGGGAGATCGTCTGCTACGCCTCTCATCAGAGTCATTGGAACATGAGTGTGCGAATTGATCATTCCGGGCATTATAATAGAATTCCCGACGTCCAGCGTTTTTGAGCTGTTCCATTTCAGGTCTATATCAGCTTTAGTCCCAACATCAGCGATGATCTTTCCTGTCACAGCAATTGCGCCGTCAGTTAGTATGGAACGATTTTCATCCTGTGTAAGAATGTTGGAACCGTAAATGATCAGGTCACATTTCTGAGGAGACATACAATGTATTTCCTTAAATTATCGCAAAGCCATCTGAGTACTAGGCCGGATTAATATCAGCCGAGTTTTTCAATAGTTTTAATCAGCATTGAAGTAACTTTCTGGGCATTTTCCTGAAAAATCTTAAGAATGTCATCCCATGTGACAGGATCTTCATCAGTCTTCCAGCAGTCATAATCCGTGGACATGGCAACTGCGGCGTAAGGAACTCCCGCTTCGTTTGCTAGAATAGCTTCAGGAGCTGTACTCATATTGATAATGTCCGCTCCCCACGCTCTGTACATATGGGATTCAGCACGTGTTGAGAATCTTGGACCTTCGATAGTAACAACAGTCCCTTTGTCATGAACTGTAATACCTAGATCTTGGCAGGACTTGATCATTTTCTCGCGCAGAAAACTGTCGAAAGGTTCAGCCATCGGAGTATGCGCAGGGGCGTGCGGCTCAAACGACTCAAAAAAAGTTGTATCGCGCTTGCGGGTAAAATCTATAAATTGATCGATGATAACCAGATGTCCGCGATCAATTTCTTCACGTAATGATCCTACAGCTGTGGTTGCAAGAATGTAGTCGCATCCGAGGTCTTTCAGGGTTTGAATATTTGCTCTGTTATTTACATACGTAGGCGGGATAGTGTGCTCTCTGCCATGACGGCCTATAATATGAACTTCTGTTCCGGAAATAGTACCGGATTTTACGGGAGAGCTTGGTTTTCCCCATTTGTTAGAAACAATGGAGTCTTTAGCATTTTTAATAATATCGGGATTATCCAGTCCACTGCCGCCGATTATTCCGATTACTGCCATTTTGTTTCTTCCCTGATTAACAAATATTTAAGTTTGTGATGATCAAAAAAAACTCCTTTTTACCGTATGATCGGTAAAAAGGAGTTTTTAATAATAGTATTTTACAGCTTCAGCAGGTGCGAGTTGGCAATGCCTTTAAGTCTGCCTGCACCGTCCAGAAAACCTAGTTCAATCAGAAAGCCGATCCCGGAGACGATTCCGCCTGCTTTTTCGACTAATTTGACCATGCCTTCTGCTGTTCCGCCTGTTGCCAGAACATCATCAATAAGCAGCACGTTTTCACCTTTGGCAATAGCATCAACGTGCATGCAAAGGCTGTCAGATCCGTATTCAAGGTCATAACTGACTGATATGGTGTCATAAGGCAGTTTGCCGGGTTTGCGGATAGGTACAAAGCCGATTCCGAGTTTATAGGCCAATGGTGCGCCGAAAATAAACCCTCTTGCTTCGGCTGCAGCTATTTTGTCTGCTTTGTATTCGCTGAAACGTTCAGCCATCATGTCGATGGTATATTGAAAAACTTTCGGGTCAGCCAAAAGCGGGGTAATGTCAAAATATACGATGCCTTCTTTAGGGAAATTAGGCACATCGCGGATATGATCCCTTAAATTCATGAACTTCCTCCATCCTGTGGAATTTGATATTTATGAAGTGGAATTAGATGCTTTCATAAAAGTTGTCAAAGGTAGAAATTGAACATCTTATAAGCAATCAAATCCCAGCATAGGAGTCACTTAACTTTTAAATTAATGGGGACATGTCAGAAAGAATAAGACTGACAGAAAGCAAAGCATCCACATTCCGGCGGATATCTCATTTATTTTTCCGGTTACGGTTTTCATGAACGGGTATGCTATGAATCCGGCGGTCATCCCTGTTCCAAGGTTATATGTGAAGCTCATTAAAGCTATAACTAAAAATGCCGGAACAAGTTCTGACATGTCTTCAACTTCAAGATCCTTGCATGGAGCAATCATGAGCATACCGACAATAATTAGGCTTGGTCCATATGCGCATGGCGGAATAGTAGTCAGGATCGGTTCTAAAAATAGGGCGGCCAGAAACAGCAGGGCTGTTGTCACTGCGGTTAAGCCTGTTCTGCCTCCAGCCTCGATTCCTGTAGCTGATTCAACAAATACTCCGGCTGTTGAAGTGCCGAGCAAGGCGGCAAGTACAGTTGTCAGTGCATCAACTAAGAGCGGTTTTTCGATCTCCGGTAAGTCTCCGTTTTCATCCAGAAGTCCTGCATGGTGCGATACCGCATAGAGAGTTCCCATTGTGTCCAGAAAATCTAAAATGAAAACTGTCAAAATGACTGATATAAATCCCCATGTGAACGTTCCGGTGATATCGAGCTGTAAAAATGTAGGTTCAAGTGACGGTGGCATGCTGAAGAATGATGTCGGCGGTGTGGATATTCCTAAGAAGAAGGCTGCGATTGTTGTCGCGATAATACCGATAATGATGGCACCGTTGATTTTTCTGGCCATAAGCATGGCCATAAGGAAAAAGCAGCCTATGGCAAGAAGTGTGGACGGATTTGAGATATTTCCAAGATGGATAGGAGCACCGGGAACACCTATTGAGACGATTCCTGTTGTGTTAAGTCCGATGAAAGTAAGGAAAAGCCCTATTCCAACCACGAAAGCATTTTTTAAATTCTTAGGAATTGCCGAAATCATCCATGATCTGATGCCTGTTGCTGTAAAAATTACAAACAGAACACCGCCGATAAAAATTGCACCGATGGCAGTCTGCCAACTGTAGCCCATAACTTTTACAACCGTGAAGGCTATAAAAGCATTCTCACCCATATACGGCGCAACGGCGAATGGCCTTTTAGCATAAAGTCCCATCGCCATTGTTCCGAAAAAAGCACTGATGATTGTGGCAACCATGCTCGGGCCGAAGGGGATACCGGCCGCTTCGAGAATTTTGGGGTTGACGATAATAATATAAGCCATCGTGGCAAATGTTGTCATGCCGGCTATTATTTCACGGCTGATAGTTGAGCCGTGTTCTTCTATTTTAAAGTAGTTGTTAAGACAGTTTTTCATGAAATATCTCCCGATACGTAAATTTGAAGTTTCTATAGCAACTTAATAAGCGGTTGGACAAGTAGTCTTTCCGGGGTGCAACCTAAAGCTTGCGGAATGTGGGCGCATAAAGGTATGGTCCTTTTTTTTAAAGCTGTCAGAAGTAATTATTTTTAAATGGAGTTTTTGTGGAAGTCAGACATAAGGCTAAGAAGAGTTTAGGTCAGAATTTTTTACAAGATGATAATATAGCACGTAAAATTGTGGACAGTCTTAAGATTTCAGAAAAAGATTCTGTCCTTGAGATCGGCCCCGGTCAGGGAGCATTGACTAAGCATATACTGGAAGCCGCCCCTAAAAAGCTGGTACTGATCGAGAAGGATAGATACCTAGCACCTGCGCTTGCAGAAGAGTATCCGACCGCTGAAGTTATCCAGGAAGATGCTTTGAAATTTGTATGGGAAGATCTTGATCCTTCCGAGAATTGGAAAATTGTCGGAAATCTGCCGTACAATGTAGCCTCTAAACTTATGTGGGATATTGCAGCCAAGAGTCCTGCTGTGAATTGTGTTTTTATGGTTCAGCACGAAGTCGGACTTAGAATCACTGCTGAACAAGGCTCAAAAAAGTATGGAGGGATCAGTGCATGGATACAAAGTTTTTGTCAGACCCAGTATCTTTTTCAAGTTCCTCCGACAGTTTTTAAGCCGAAACCGAAAGTAGACTCCGCAGTAATAAAATTTTATTTGCGCCCTGATTTAGAAAAACCCAGTGATCCTGAGGGGCTTGCAAGAGTAATAAAATTCTGTTTCCAGTTCCGTCGAAAGCAGCTCGGTAAGATACTGAAATCATTCATTTCTGATTCTTTGCTGCAGTGGATGGAAGAAGAGGGTATTTCACTCAAAGATCGGCCAGAAGCCTTGTCACCTGTACAGTTTCAAGGATTATATAATTGCATTAAAAACGATTTTCCCTCTTGACTTGTTGGCTAAAATTTTGTTTTAGATTTTCATCAAGGTTCGACATGGCAAATTTCCTCAGAGTGATACTGATTTTGGGGGTGGGTTATTTGTAGCGTTCGAACTTGAATGATGGATGTGAGATTTAGTGTCTCTTATGTATCACTCGGCTAAGATTTTGAACCAAACTCTCGCACTTACGCGAGGTCAATGGCAGACGTCGATGAGTGCGTCGCAATAATTAATTTCCGTTTTAAGGAGGAAGGACAGATGACAAAGGCTGAATTAGTAGTTAAGATAGCTGAAAAAGCTGGTATGACTAAAGCAGACGCTGAGCGTTGCCTTAATTATTTTCTCGACACCGTTGAAGAAACTCTCGTAAGCGAAGGTAAACTTACTCTTACGGGTTTCGGAACCTTTCAGGTAGATGAAAGAAAAGAACGTGTCGGCCGTAATCCCCGTACAGGTGATGAAATTAAAATTCCTGCTTGCAAAGTTGTTAAATTCCGTCCAGGAAAATTGTTGAAAGACGCTGTAAAATAATAAAGGAGATCAATAATGTTGCATGGTGAAACCGTACATAGTCCACTTCCTATGGATCTTCCTTGGTGGCAACCTGATCACTTTATTTTCTTCGGTGTTCTTTATGCCGTTCTTGCTATCCTCGGCGCAGGCCTTGCGTACTGCGTAGTGAAAGCTTGGATGGACTCAAAAGATCAAGCAGCTCATAACTAGTCCTTTCATCTTTTGTTTTTTATGTTCAGCATCTTGCTTTAGGTGCTGAACATTTTTTATTGCAGTAAGGCTTGACTTTACTGTGTTTATGGTTGTACAAGATTTCTCTTCCGCATCTTTCTTTTAAGTGCGAGATCTACGTAGGGGGGTGATTTGATTGCCCGGTGTATACCTTGAAGATTCTGATAATTTCGAAATAGCTCTTCGCCGTTTTAAAAAACAGGTTGAAAAAGCTGGAGTTCTTTCCGAACTCAAAAAACGTCAGCACTATGAAAAACCTAGCGTACAGCGTAAAAAGAAAAAAGCTGCAGCTCGCAAAAGGTTAATCAAAAAAATGCGCAAAATTTCAATGGGTTAATATATGACTCTCATTGAGCAGATTGATAAAGACTATATCGCGGCTTATAAAGCCAAAGATGATGTTAAAAAGGCTGTTTTGAGGCATCTCAAAACAGCTATTAAAAATCGCATGGTTGACGGCGGTGGTACTATCACCGACGAAGATGTGCTTGATCTTGTTGCAAAGCAGATTAAGCAGCGCAAGGACTCTATTGATCAGTATGAAAGTGCCGGTCGTCCTGAACTTGCAGAGAAAGAGGCTGTAGAAATTGTTGCCCTTTCAAGCTACATGCCACCCGAGCTTTCCCCTGAGGAACTCGAGGCTGCAGTAGATAAGGCAATTGCCGAACTCGGAGCATCTTCTATCAAGGATATGGGCAAAGTAATGCAAGCCATTACCGCAGCTCATAAAGGACAGTTTGACGGAAAAGTTCTTAGCGGACTTGTACGTTCACGTCTTTCCTGATCTCGACCTGCTTTAATTAGTATTTAACGGCAGGCCCCGGATTTATTCCGGGGCTGTTCTGCCGTTTTTTCCGTATTGGTCCCTGAGATTTCAGGATTATGTTGATCACCTCTCAATCCCACTGGAATCCAAATGGAGCCGAGATCTCTTCAATTACTTGAGTTTCCAAAGATTCTCAAAGTACTATCAAATTTCACTGTGTCTTCTTCCGGAGCTCAGTCATGCCTTAATCTTTCTCCAATGCAAGAAGCCGATGCAATCAATTCCGCGGCCCGCTTTTTCAGGCAAGGGCATAATTTTTCTAAGGAAACAGGGTTCAGGCTTAGTGTATTTCCCCCTCTCGAAGGGCTTTTCAAATTCCTAATCAAGCCGGCGAATATTCTTGATACTGATGCACTTTTTGCACTTGTTCAAACCCTTGGACAAACTCGCTTACTTAAAGAAGCTCTTTCGATTGCTGAAAAACGAGAGTGGGATTCTATAGTTGATTTTTTAGATGGAATAGACTGGCCTGAAAAAACATTTTCCGGTTTGAAACGTTGTATTGATCCTGATGGAAATATCCGTGACGAAAGTTCACCGGAACTTTATGATGTCAGGCGGTCTCTCAGAGGACTTTATCAGCGTTGTTCAAAAAAAGTGCGGGATTACATTCACGGTGAAGACATAAGTCGTTTTATGCAGGACGACTTCATGACTATTTCATCTGATCGTTATGTTCTGCCGCTAAAAGCTAATTTTAAAGGTCGATTGCAGGGTATTATTCACAGTTATTCAAATACCGGTGAAACCTGTTATTTCGAACCGTTATTTCTTGTTGAGCTTAACAACACCATGCAGGAGCTCAAGCAAAATGAAAGACAGGAAGAACTGAAGATCCTGACTTATCTCACCGGACTTGTCCGTGGCGAACTTGCAGAATGTGAAGCTGCATATAATTTTCTTGTTGATTACGATGTACTTCAGGCAAAAATTAATTTTGCAGAAGCCCTAGGTGCTGTTGCTGTTGATGTTGAAGCAGGCGCAGGGTTTAATTTGAAAGGAGCCCGCCATCCGTTGCTTGTGGCTGCGGACATGGGCGTGCATCCGCTAAATGTTGAGCTCCCTGCTGATCAGCGTGTACTTATTATCAGCGGTGGTAATGCCGGTGGTAAAACTGTCTGCCTTAAAACTGTCGGCATTCTGGCCGCTATGGCATTCAGCGGAATCCCGGTAACTGTTGAAAAGGGTTCAATACTGCCTCTTTTCAAAGAAATTTTTGTTATTATCGGTGATGAACAGTCACTTGAGGAAAACGTAAGTACTTTCTCAGCGCAAATTCAGTCTATCAGCAGAATCTGGGATTCAATGGATTCATCCACTTTATTTATTCTGGATGAATTCGGGTCCGGAACTGATCCGGCACAGGGCGCGGCATTGGCTCAGGCTGTTGTTGATGGTTTGCTTGAGAATAAAGTTACCTGTTTTGCAGCAACCCATTTTCCTGCTCTTAAAACTTATGCCCTTGTTACCGAGGGAGTCAGGGCTGCCAGTGTTCTCTTTGATCCGGGAACTAAAAAACCATTGTTCAGAATTGCTTACGATCAGGTCGGAGCATCTATCGCACTTGATGTTGCGCGTGAGCATGGTTTTCCTGAATCTTTGATCTCCAAAGCTGAACAATATCTGCTTATGGAGGGTTCTGAAACCGGTTCGATTATGTCTCGGTTGAATGAACTTGCTGTCACCAGAGAACTTGAGCTGGATGAGCTGACTAAGGAACGTGAGAAACTTCGCATTAAACGTGATAAGCTCGAAGTGCGTTTTGAAAAAGAACGTATTGCTGTTTTGCATGAAGTTAAAGCTCAAGCTCAAACGGTTTTGAAAGAGTGGCAGGATGGAAAGGTTGGACGTAAAACAGCCTTAAAAAAACTTGCTGAAGCCCGTGAAAAAATCGGTGGCGGTAACTATGCTAAAACCGAAGCTAAGGCTTTTTCATACTCTGATATCGAAGTCGGTTCAGATATTTTAAATATCAATTGGGACCGCAAGGGTATTGTTTTAGAGAAAGATGACCGAAAGAAAAGGGTGAAGGTTGATATGGACGGCGTGGCAATGTGGATGCCTGCCGACCAGCTCGGGCCTGTAAACAAATCCGGTCAGATTTATCGTCAGCCGGTAGCTTCAGTTGAAGTTTCTTCGCGTGGAGATATGTCTCTTAAGGTTGACCTACGCGGAAAACGTGCTGATATAGCAATAAGTGAGCTCGGAAAATTTTTCGATCAGGCGTTACTGCGCGGCGCAACAACAATTGAAGTTGTTCATGGCCGCGGTACAGGGGCGCTGAGGCGTGAGGTTCATATTTTTCTGGATGAAAATCCGTTGGTTGCAAGTTATGCTCTCGCTCCGGAAGATCAGGGCGGGGACGGCATGACTTTGGTCGAATTGGTTTAGTGCAAACCTGTTTCTGCCGTGTTATGCAGAATTTGGTTATGTTCTTTTTATTGGCACGCGGAGGCTTTTTTTGGACAGAGCAGCAATTGATGCTATCAAGGACCGCCTCGATTTAGTCGATATTGTCAGAAGGTATGTAGAGCTGAAACCTGTTTCCGGCAGGTGGAAAGGACTATGCCCGTTCCATCAGGAAAAGACTGCATCTTTTACTGTTAACGGAGATGAAGGGCTTTATTATTGTTTCGGCTGTCAGGCTTCAGGCGATATCTTTGATTTTTATGCTAACATTAACGGGCTAGAATTTAAAGATGCTTTAGAACAGCTGGCGGCAGAGGCCGGAGTTGAACTTACTCCAGGTAAAGTTGATCCAGGCGCAGCCAAAAGAAGTTCTGAAAAGAAAAAATTTCTCGAGATGCATGAGAAAGCCGCAGAATATTATTCCCGGCTTCTTAAACTTCCCGAAGGACGTGCTGCAAGAGAATACCTTAAAAAACGAGGTGTTGATACCGCAGCTATCGAAAGTTTCGGTCTTGGTTGCAGTTCCGAAGAATGGCAGGGGCTTGAGAAATTTTTGGTTTCAAATGGTTATTCGGCTGAGGAAGGAGTTCGCGCAGGGCTGCTTTCTCAGAACGCCAAAGGTCATACTTACGATAGATTTCGCGGAAGATTAATTTTTCCGATTAAAAATTTATCGGGTCGGGTCATTGCTTTTGGCGGAAGAATAATTATTGAAGGAGAACCAAAGTATTTAAACAGCAGCGATACTCCTATTTATAAAAAAGGAGAGCACCTGTATGGACTTTCTCAGGCAAGAACATCAATAGCCAGAACGAAGCAGGCTTTGCTGACTGAAGGGTATATGGATGTTATTTCTCTGCATCAATTCGGTTATACAAATTCTTGCGGAGTACTTGGAACGGCTTTAACTCCCGAACAGGTTAAAAGACTTTCCGGGTTTTGTTCAAAGGTTATTTTAGTTTTTGATGGTGACAGTGCAGGGCTTAAAGCAGCTCTTCGCAGTTCTGAAATGATTTTAACGCAGGGTGTTTCCTGCGGTGTTATAGTCCTTCCTGACGGGGAGGATGTTGATAGTCTTCTTCAGACCCGCGGTGCTGAAGGATTTCAGGTTTTTCTGGATGAAGCGCGAGACGGGCTGGACTTTTGTCTTGCTACTCTTAAAGAGGGGTATTCTCCCCGTGAAATTATGGATTGGTCGCAGGGATTTCTTAAAAAGATGTCCAATGCGTCAATCAGAACTTTTTATCTACCCAAGGTCGCTTCCGGCCTCGGGGTGTCTGAAGCAGAATTAAGATCAACTTTTTCCGGTGTTTTGGGCCAATCCTCGACTCCTGTTGTTCGAAAAAGGATGCAACGCGCACCCGTTTCGGTCGGAGGACAGGAAAAAGATGATAAATATTTCTTGAGGTATGCCGTACAGCATCCTGAACATGTCGTTGAACTCTCGGAAAGAGGGATCATGCAAGTCCTTACCTCACAATGGGGCACAAAGCTGTGGTCAAAATTTATGACACACAGCGGAAAGGACATAATGCCGTATCTTGATGATTCCGAGAAAGCATTCTGGGCAGGCTGTAGAATGGAAGATCCGTTCTCCGGTGAAGATCTGGAAGAAGAATGGCGACATGTTTGTAAGGTGATTGCCAGACGGCGGTATGATTTGGGCAGAAAACAGCTCACTGATGCTTTGCGCCGCGCTCAGGCGGAAGGCGACTCAGACCGTGTAAATGCGTACCTCAAAGTTCTGAACGACTCTGTATGGAGGGATGATGAGCAACATTAAAGATATTCAAGCTATTAAGGTTTTAATTACAGAAGGTAAGAAACAAGGTTTTCTTACATTTGAGCAGCTTAGTAAGGTTTTGCCTGCCGAGTTCAATGAAGCTAAGCAGCTTGAAGATGTAATTAAGATTTTTGATCAACTCAATATTGCTATCGTTAATACTGATGATGACGGTAAAGATCTGATGGACGGCGATGTTGAAGTTGATGTTGATGCTGAAGACGATATAGATATTACAGAAACTGAGGAAGACTCAATTGATTACGTCTCCCGCAGTACTGACCCTGTACGCATGTATTTGCGTGAAATGGGTGCTGTAGGATTGCTTGACCGTGAAGGTGAAGTCGTTATCGCTAAGAAGATTGAAAACGGCGAAATGGAAGTACTTTATGCACTGGTTGAAATTCCTGTTGCTATTGAAGAACTTATCAACGTCGGTGAACATCTTGATGAATCACGTATCAAGCTTAAAGATGTTGTAAAAACCATCGAAGAAGATGATCCGAGCGAAGACGAGATGAACCAGCGTCAGCGTGTTATTTTCCTTCTTGATGAAGTTAAAAAGATTTATAAGAAAAAGAAAAAAATATACGAAAAGCTTGATTATTGCGCACAGCTCGACCGCAGGGTCTTTGGTGTGCAAAATGAAATCATGATTTACAAGCAGGAAATTGTCGACCGCTTGCGTGACATTAAAATCGAAAAAACTTTGATCGACCAGATCATTGAGACTGTCGGTGATTATGTCAGACAGATGCATAACTGTCAGCGGGATCTATCTGCTTATATTCTTTCAACTGGTAAGACTCAGCAGGAAATTAAAGATCTCTTTAAAAAGATCGATGATAGAGAAATCAATCCTGTTGCTGCTGCCGCTGAACTTAATTTAACCGTTGACGAATTATTTTCTTTCAAGGAAATGATTTCCGGTAAAATGGAAATTTTAGTCCGCCTGCAAGAAAAATGCTGTCATAACGTTTATGATCTTGAAGAAGTTCTCTGGCGTATCAAACATGGTAACAGATCTGCAATGCAGGCTAAGCAGGAGCTCATCAGAGCTAACCTTAGACTGGTTGTTTCTATTGCTAAAAAGTACACCAACCGCGGTTTGCAGTTCCTTGATCTTATTCAGGAAGGTAACATCGGTCTTATGAAGGCTGTTGATAAGTTTGAATATCAGCGTGGATATAAATTCTCGACATACGCAACATGGTGGATCAGGCAGGCTATTACCCGCGCCATTGCGGATCAGGCCCGTACTATCCGTATCCCTGTTCATATGATCGAAACAATTAATAAGCTGATCAGAACTTCCCGCTATCTCGTTCAGGAATTAGGACGTGATCCGGCCCCTGAAGAAATTGCTGAGCGCATGGACTATCCGCTCGAAAAAGTTAAAAAAGTTCTTAAGATTGCTAAAGAACCTATCTCTCTTGAAACACCTATCGGTGATGAAGAAGATTCAAGTCTCGGTGATTTTATTGAAGATAAAAAAGCAACTGCTCCTGCTGAAGAAGTCGTCAGCACTAAACTCGGTGAGCAGATAGCAACGGTTCTTTCTGATCTTACTCCTCGCGAAGAGCAGGTTCTTCGCAAAAGATTCGGTATCGGCGAAAAGTCTGACCACACCCTTGAAGAGGTTGGTAAACTGTTTAACGTTACTCGTGAACGTATTCGTCAGATCGAAGCCAAGGCTCTCAGGAAGCTCAGGCATCCTGTCCGGAGTGCACTTCTTCGTTCATATTACGAAAACTAGTCTTTTAGGCGGTACAAAGTAACTTTTGTACCGCCTTTTTTTTATGGAAACACCAACGTTTATTCTTTATAGTTATAGATGTTGGTGTTTTTCTGTATCAAAAAAAGATCACCCTTAACCGAAATAAATTGAGGATGAAGTTGTAATGGATAATTCTACCGTAGTATTTCTTATTCCTGTCCTTGCTATGATTGCTGATTTGATCTTGGGAGATCCAAGCTGGCTGCCGCATCCTGTGCGTTATTTGGGAAAGGCTCTTGATTCTTATGATAAATGGGTCAGACATTTGAGTCTTGCTCCTAAAATTATGGGAGGAGTGGGAGTGGCCGGTTTCTGTCTTGTTATTTTCAGTGTATTAAAAATATTTCTTTCAATTCCGTATGTCGGTGTGATTCTGGGTCTTTATCTGGCTTATGCAGGACTCGCCCTCGGCGGCCTTTTGTCTGAATGCCGCAAAGTAGCATTGCTTCTTGATCAAGGGCAAATTGAAGCCGCGCGCATTGCCGTTTCGCATCTTGTCAGCCGGGATGTGTCTGAACTTGATGAAGCAGGTATTCGCAAAGCTTTAGCTGAGACAACCAGCGAAAATTTGAACGACGGGTTTGTCGCTCCGTTTTTTTATCTGGTTGTGACCGGCCCTGCCGGAATGTGGGTGTATAAGACGATCAGCACTATGGACTCAATGTGGGGTTATAAAAATGAGCAGTATAAAGATTTCGGATATTGCGCAGCAAAAGCTGATGATATTCTAGCATTTATTCCCGCTCGTATCACCGCGTTTATGATGCTTGCGGCAGGGCGTATTCTTCATCTTGATTGGAAAAGTGCTTATGAACATTTAATTGAAGATTCAGGAAAGAGCGAAAGTCCCAATGCAGGTTGGCCGATGGCTGCTGCCGCATGGCTAGTAGGCGGACAGATGGGCGGAAAGGCCGTCTATTTCGGCGTTGAGAAACAAAAGCCAGTAATGGGCCCAGTCGGCACGTGGACTTCGCTTAAACTCAAAAGACTCGGAACGCTAATATTTTTCAGCGGAATTTTGAGTGCTATTCTTTTGGACGTGTATTTCTTGCTGGTATGGCTTGCAGAAATGTAAAAATAAATCGAATTTGTTTTTTAGAAGAGGTCGCTTGCGGCCTCTTTTTTTGTTCAGAAGGAGGAAACACTTTTTTAAAAATGTTTTCCTCCTTCTGTGATATACTATTTTTTGCCTAGTTCTGCACTTCGTTCATAGCTCTTGCGAACTGCGTCTATAATGTTTGCACGAGTAGCTGTGCGGTCCAGATGGATCAGAGCCTGAACGGTTGTTCCGCCGGGGGAAGTAACCATTTCGCGTAACTGGCTGACGTGCAGTTTGCTCTGCTGAGCTAATTTTGTAGATCCTTCAAAGAGTTTTTCCACCATGGCGGTAGCCTGTTCTCTTGGAAGACCTAATTCCACAGCAGATTCAATCATAGCCTCTATGAAGTAGAAAACATAGGCCGGACCTGATCCTATAACGCCTGTGAAAGCATCAAACTGACTTTCGGCAAGCATATATATATCGCCGAGCGGTTTGAACATTTCACGGGCAAAAGAAGCCTGATCCGCAGTGATGTGTGAGTCATCAAGACATACCGCGAAAACTCCGGCATTTACCAACGCAGGAGTGCTTGGCATAACCCGGACAACAGAACATCTGTTTTCGCTGCAATCTTTAAGCGTACTGACGGTGAGACCAGCTGCAATTGAAACAAGGCATTTGGACTCATCGAGTTCCGGAGCAATTTCTTCTAAAACTGGACCGGCGTGCTGAGGTTTTACGCACAGCACAATATAGTCGGATTCTTTGGCAAGGTCACGGGCAGTATCGGTCTGAGTCAGGCCGGTTTCTTCCGCAAGAAGGCCAAGCGCCGTTTTATTGAGATCAAAGCCTAGAAGATTTATATTTTTATCTCCCGCCATGCCTTTAATGATGGCGGTACCCATATTACCTGTGCCTATGAAACCGACTTTTTTACTCATGCTAGTTCACCAATTCTAGGTTGCTGAAGAAATATGAAACTTCAACTTTTGCTGTGTCCGGCCCATCAGAACCGTGACATGCATTAGCTTCAATACCTGCACCGAAAGCTTTGCGGATGGTTCCTTCTACCGCGTCAGCAGGGTTTGTTGCACCCATGAGATCGCGATAACGTTTAATAGCGTTGTCACCTTCAAGAACAGAAACAACACAAGGGCCGGAAATCATAAATTCAACGAGTTCACCGAAAAAAGGACGTTCTTTGTGAACTGCATAGAATCCTTCAGCCTGTGTTTTAGACATATGGATCATTTTGGTTGCTTTAATTTTGAGTCCGCTGTCAGAGATCATTTTCAAGATGTCACCGATTTTGTTGTTCGCAACTGCATCCGGTTTAATGATAGAAAAAGTAAGTTCGCCCATTGTGAAATCCTCCAAAGTGTATTTTTCTGCGTTTTTTCGCATGGTCCAAGGCATTTGCCCTGATCCGGAAGGAAGTATGATTGACTGCTTTACGAAAAAAGCATCCTGTCAGTTGCCACACTCTCGCCGCGAAGGGAATAGAACCTTGCCAGAAGGTCTTCAACTTTCAGTCCCTTCTTATCCTCACCGGAAATATCTAAAATAATCTCGCCCTGATGTAGCATTATCAGTCTGTTACCCATATTAATGGCTTGGTTCATATTATGAGTCACCATCAATGTTGTCAGCTCATCTCTATGAACAACAGTTTCGGTTATATCAAGAATTTTTTTGCCTGTTTTAGGATCAAGAGCTGCGGTATGTTCATCCAGAAGCAATATATCAGGTCTTGTCATGGTCGCCATGATCATGGTCAGAGCCTGTCTTTGACCACCGGAAAGGAGTCCTACTCTGTCTGTAAGCCTGTTTTCAAGCCCAAGCCCGAGTGTAGAAAGATGCTCTTTAAAAAGGACCTTATCCTTTGTGCGCACTCCGAATCCAAGACCGCGTCTTTGACCTCTTTTGAGGGCCAGTGCCAAATTTTGTTCAATTGTCAATGAAGTGCAGGTTCCGAGCAGCGGGTCTTGGAAAACTCTTCCAAGATTTCCGGCACGCTTATGCTCCGGCCACGAAGTAACATCTTGAGTGTTAATCGTGATGGTGCCGCTGGTAAGAATAAAAGATCCGGCGATAGCATTAAGAAAAGTTGATTTGCCTGCGCCGTTTGAGCCGATAATGGTTATGAAATCACCTTTATCAACTTGCAGATCAATTCCGCGTAATGCTTGAACTTCATTTACACTGTTAGGATTAAACGTTTTGACGCCTTTTTGGATGGTAAGCATTATGCGCGCAGCCTCCTTCCCAGAACATTAGCTTTAATCTGCGGTGAGACTAAAGCCGCTACTACCAGAATTGCGGTGACTAGGTTAAGATCACTTGGTGTGAATGAAAAGCTTCCAAGCCTAACGCCGAGAGCCAGAGCAATTGCTACCCTGTAAAGTACAGACCCCAGAACTGCGGAAATCATGGCGCAAGTGATAGTTTTTGTGCTGAAAATTGTTTCACCTATAATAACAGAAGCCAGACCTGCTATAATTGTACCGATACCCATATTAACATCAGCCGCCCCTTGATTCTGAGCGACCAGCGCTCCGGACAGGGCCACCATTGCGTTGGAGAGCCCAACTCCGAAGATGATCATCATATCTTTGTTTACACCGAGGCTTGTGATCATTTTCGGGTTGTCGCCGGTTGCAAGCATTGCCAGACCGAATGAGGTTTTCAGGAACCATATTAAAGCAACAAGAGCTATGCTGGATATGATCGTGAAAAGCAGCGGAGTGGCGAGGTAAGGAGCAAGTCCTGTCATATCGATAAATTTGTCAATTAAAGTATCTTGTCCGAGAAGAGTAATGTTTGGCTTGCCCATGATGCGGATGTTTATGGAATAAAGAGAAATCATGGTCAGAATTGAAGCGAGCAGATGTAATATTTTGAATTTGGTATTAAGTATTCCGGTTACAGCTCCGGCTAGAAAACCTGCACAGGCCGCCATACCCATAGCGGCGAGTGGGTGATATCCACCGGTGATTGCAACGGCCGAGACCGCAGCTCCAAGTGGCAGACTGCCGTCAACTGTCAGATCCGGAAAGTCAAGGACTCTGAATGTCAGGTATACTCCGAGAACCATAAGTCCGAAGGCAAAACCTTGTTCAAGAGCACCCATGAAAGCGTATAAACTGATCATTTTTTAATTGGGGTAATAACGTTTTTTATAAAAATAAAGGCGCGATTTCTATCGCGCCTTTACCTCGATTGAGTGGATTTGGCAAATAGCAACTATTTGATGATATTGTCTGCTCTGTCTAAAACTTGTTTAGGAATTGTCACACCCATCGTTTCAGCAGCGGCAGGATTGACGTATAATTGAAGATTTTCCAGAGATTCAACCGGAGTACTTGCCGGAATTGCTTTTTTATTAAGGATGCGGATAGCCATATCTGCGGTTTGAAGTCCCATACGATAATAGTCTATTGCCACCGCAGCAATTGTTCCTCTTTTTACAGAGTCTGTGTCTGCTGAAAATATCGGCAGCTTATTCTGTCTGCAAACTTTGATAGCTGCTTCAAGACCAGAAACAACGGTGTTATCCAGTGGGATATATATGGCGTCACATTTTCCGACCAGAGATTTGGCAGCCTGATATACTCCGCTGGAATTGGCGATTGAAGCTTCTTCAACTTTAATACCTAAATCTTTGCACACATCTTTGAGAATCTTAATCAGTACTACGGAATTGGCTTCGCCTGCATTGTAGATAGTCCCGATGGTTTTTACATCAGGTAGAAATTCTTTAATGAGTTCCACTTGGCGAACTATAGGACTCATGTCAGTCATTCCGGTAATGTTCTTACCGGGAATCATAAGGCTTCTGACAAGTCCTGCCGCAACCGGATCGGTAACACCTGTGAAAAGGATAGGTTTATCTTTAATTTTCTGCGCAACAGCCTGCGCTGAAGGAGTTGTAATGGCTAGAATCAGAGACGGGTTTTCACCTTTTATCTGGTTTGCAATTTGAATGTTGTTAGCCTGATTGCCCTGCGCAATATGAACATTGTATTGAACGTTGATGCCGGCTTCTTTCATGCGGCTTTGAAAACCTGCACGCATTGCATCAAGAGAAGGGTGTTCCACTATCTGAGTTATAGATACAGTGTAACTTTGAGCTGAATGGATAACCGGAACGGCAACCATAAACAGTATGACCATGAAGAGCAGTATTTTTTTCATCTGTTGATACCTTCGTTTTGAAATTATTGTTTACCTGTAAAACTATTTCAACGATGTGGAGTAAGTTTTCTAACTGGAACGATTCTTATTCTGCCATTTGATTCTATAGCCCATTGTCTGATTGCTTCAATTGTTTCCGGGTGCGGGTGGCCTATTGCAATTGATTGACCTCGCGTCCTCGCAATTTTAGCAGCTTTGGCTAGTTGAAATTTGATTGCCGAAACGTCTTTAACATTATCAAGAAAGATATTCCTTTCGTACAAAGTAACATTAGCTTTTTTAGCAGCTTCTTGTGCAGTGCTTTTTGCTGTAGTTCGGCTGTCTAAAAAAAATATCTTTTTCTGGTGCAAAGGAATCATAACCTCTTGCATTCCAACAAGATTTTCCGTGAACCTAGATCCCATATGATTGTTTATTCCGGTTGCATCCGGAATTTTTTTTATTGCATCGAGAACGCGTTGCTGAATCGTTTTTGCGTTCATGCCGATTAGCAGAGCATCTGCGCCCGGATGAACTTTAGGATACCCTTTAGGTTGCATCGGGAGATGAATCATTATTTCATTGTTACTTCTTTTTCCTATTCTGGCTACTTCCGAAGCATGAGAACTGTTGGGCCATATGGAAAAAGTTATATGAACGTTAAGATCCGCCAATTTTTGTGCAATATTTACGTTTTCGCCCATGTCGTCAATAACAATAGCCATTTTCGGAGCGTTGGGATCAATTTTAAGCTCAGCTGTTTCTTCCTGCTGTGTTACTGTATCTATAAAAAATTTGTGGGTAGGTACTTTGTTAATGCTTAGCAACCAGCAGTCATCGGCTACTTTTTGTATGCTTGCAGTAAGCCCGGCACTCGTGAGTCTGTTATTTACGCTTTTAATGAAGCTTTGCTTATTTCCTTTAAGAGGAAATCTAAGCTGCTGAAAATGAAAAAAGCGACCGTGATATTTCTTCAAAGTTACGTCTTCAAGTTTCAAATCAGACATAGAAACATCAGCTGATTTAAGTTCATTAATAAGCGATAGATCAGCAATTTTGACTAAATCTTCAAGATCATCTTGTTCAATTTCTTCGTATGGGTTTGTAGAATTTTCTGAAGCGAATCCCTGCTGTTCGAGAGGGATCGATTCCTTATGTTCCGCAATTGAATTGGAATCACTAAAGATCATCAGGGCGATGATCATGCAAATAAAAGAAGCCGTTGCAATTGTTGCAATTGCAATTCCAAATGGTTTTGAAAGATAAGCCCGAATTCCCGGATTGTTTTCCGGGATTTCGGGCTTATTATTCTGATCCGAAGTATTAAGTTCCACTTCCGTTAAACCCCTACGCTATTGAATTTCTTTTAAGCGTGGAAGCTGTTTCACAAGCTGTAGGCCAAGTCTTAGCTGATTGTCTTTTTCAAGCATTTTAACAGCTTTGTCAGTCTGAACACCTTTTTTAGCAGATTCAGTTTCATCTGTGTTTTCCAGGTGTCTTGTCAGGTCTTGTTCGCGGATTATGAAACGGTCATTCTCGTCATCTTCTTTTACTGGAGGGACAAACGGGTAAACGATGTCAGGATCGATTCCTTCAGCCTGAATCGAGCGGCCGCTAGGTGTGTAGTAGCGGGCTGTTGTCAGTTTAATTCCAGATCCGTCTGCCATAGGAATGATTGTCTGTACAGAACCTTTACCGAATGAACGTTCACCCAGAAGCAGTGATCTGTTGTGATCTTTCAGAGCTCCGGCAACAATTTCAGAGGCGGATGCAGAACCGGAGTTGATCAATGTGACCATCGGTACATCTGCATACTGCGCATCTCCTTCAGCCATAAAGTCTTTTCTGCTGTCTTTATTACGTCCTTCAATATAAACGAGAAGTCCTTTATCAATGAAAGTATCAGCAACTGACGCAGCCTGTGTCAGGAGTCCGCCTGGGTTGTTGCGTAAATCAAAAACAATTCCTTTGATTTTATTTGACTTCTTGTATTCAGCGAGAGCCTTATGCATGTCGCTGGTAGTGTTTTCACTAAAGCGAGTAAGCCTCAGGTATAAATAGCCTTTTTCCAGTTCCTGACTTTTTACACTCTGAATCTGGATTGATCCGCGGGTAATAGTAACTTTGAGTGGTTTATTATCACCTTTGTGCAGAATTGTGAGCACCACGTCAGTTCCGCGTTTACCTCTGATTTTGCTTACTGCTTCCATCAGAGAAATTGACTGTGTAGGTGTTCCGTCAATTTCAAGGATAAGGTCACCGGATTTCAGTCCGGCTTTGTATGCAGGAGTATCTTCAATAGGAGAAATGACAGTTAAACGTCCTTTTTCAAGGCTGATTTCAATGCCGATTCCGCTGAACTCTCCGCTTGTAGCTTCCTGCATTTCTGTGAAATCTTCTTTGGAAAGAAAAGTAGAATGAGGATCAAGCTGTTCAAGCATACCTTTTAAAGCATCGTCGACCAGTTCTTTGCGGGAAATATCTTCTACGTAGTTATGCTCGACTAAATCAAGCACCTGACTGAATCTGCGTAACGGCTGAAAGCGATCTCCGTCGACAGCTTCAGATTTTTGAGGCGAAGCAGAAATTACAAAAAGACAGACGATAGTTATCATCCACAAAGTTTTTCTCATTGGTTCCTCCAGCGGGGTGGGTGCTGTATCTTGTGAAAGTTATTAATCATTATTATCGGGAAAGCCATTTTTCCGGGTTAACGGGTTTCTGGTGAAAACGCAATTCAAAATAGAGTCCGGTCCCTTTAAGTGCTGGGTAATACCCAGTTTTTCCGATAACTTCATCCTTTTCAACTTCCTGTCCCGTTTTTACAAGGCTTTCCGAAAGGTAAGCATACAGGGAGTAGTAATTATATCCATGGTAAATAATAACAACTCGTCCAAATCCTCTGAGGGTATCGTTGTGTACGACTTTTCCCCAGAAAATAGATTTGACATTAATATTACCATTGGTTTCGAAACCTTCTCCTCTAACAGGAGGTTTTGCAGAAGGATCAAAGTTTATTTTGACCTTACCATCGCACGGAGCGGGCAATTCTCCTTTAAAGTTGAGAATCTTTTTGCTGGTCAGGCTTTTGAGTTTGTAATTCAGTTTGTTAATTGTATCAAGAAGAGCTTTTAATTCTTCCTCACGGCTCATTTTCATGGATCGGATTTGCCGAATCCCTGAAAGCAGGCTCAATTTGTCTTTCAGTAAAAGATCTTTTGTCTTATTGATTGCTGTTAATTTCTTTTCGGATTTTATACGAAGCTCTTTCTGGACTTCAAGATTTTCAAAAATCATTTTAGATTGATTTTCAGCTTTGGTCAGTTCTGCTTTCGCATCTTTGTAGACGGAGGCAAGCCACACAAAATTACGGTCAGAGCTTTCCCAGTCTTCAAGAGATCCGAATTTGTTTTCGAGTTTCCGAGAATGAATAGGCCACAGCTTTGCAAGCATCATTTTTAGATTGCCGACAATTTTATCAAGATCTTCCTGCAAAACTGCATGTTTTTCTTTGGCTGATTTTTCCTCTGCTACAATTTTAGTCAGCTCATCTTCGCTTTTAAAAAGCTTGCGCTCTATGTCTGATATTCTGTCTTCAATTGAAGCCAGTTCTCCGAACATGTCTCTTTCTTCACGGGTGAGCTTTAGTAAAACTTGTTTTTGCTTTTGAATATTTTGTTTTTGATCGTTGATAGCTTCACGAATTTTGCTCACAGCAGAATCATCCGCCATCGAATATGAAGCCGATAGTGTAAAAAAAGCTAACAGAGTTGCTGCAACTAATAATATCTGTCTAAATGAGACGTTATGCATATTTTATAATAGTTCAGTTTTTAAGAAATTCACCGAGAGGGCAATTAGTACAGTCAGGGTTAGTTTTTTTACACCATTTTTTCGCTGCCTTAACTATAAGCGCATGGTATTCGTTAAATAGTTCTACATCTTCATTTAAAACGTCCATAAAGAAATCTTGAAGTTCATGATATTCAATATCCTCGTGGATTAGCATATGTCTGTTAAAAATTCTACGAGTGTAGGCATCTACAACAAATATTGGTTTTCCCAGTGCATAAAGCAGGATAGAATCAGCCGTTTCCGGTCCAATTCCTTTTACAGAAAGAAGCTGCTGTCTCAGGTCAGCTGTTTCAAAAGCAGCTAAATCTGTAATGCAGTCGGCTGACTTTTCATCTAAAAAACTTAGGAAATTGGTAAGTCTTTCAGATTTAATTTTGAAAAAACCGGAAGGCCGGATAAGATCCTGCAATTCATCAATAGAGAGTTTGCGGAGTCCCCGGATAGTCAGCGCATCATTCTCTTTAAGATTATGAATCGCTTTTTCAACATTTTTCCAGTTTGTGTTCTGTACTAATATCGCACCGACCGCAATTTCAAACGGGGTTTCACCGGGCCACCAATGGCATGGACCTATAGCCGTATGTAAGGCTTCGTAATAGCCCATCAGTAAAGATTCTCTATTCATTGTAAATTTTCTCAGCTGTCAGTTGCGCTGATGTTTTCCCAGAGCAGGGCAGCCCATTCACCGTCTATGAATATTTCAGGAGCAGGTAATCCTTTTGTTATGTAGGCCTTTGCAACGCCTTCGGCTTGTTCATTCAAAATGCCGGAAAGTATAAGGATGGAATTTTCTTTCAGTCTGGCAATGACGGCAGAAGAAAGTTCGATAAGCGGCCCGGATAATATATTGGCAACAACAAGATCATATTTAAGATTTTGATCAATGCAATCTGCACTGCCTACGGCAAGAGTTACATCTGATTCAACACCGTTGTTTTGCAGGTTTTCCAGAGCGCAGACAATAGATTGCGGATCGATGTCCACCCCTGTTCCTTTAACGCCAAGCTTTGCAAGGGCAATTGCAAGGATGGCAGAGCCTGTACCGAGATCGAAGAAATTCATTTTCGGGTCAAGTTTACCTTCGCGGTAAAGTTTACTGATCAGTTCAAGGCAAAGGGCCGTAGTCGGATGTCCGCCTGTTCCGAAAGCCATTTTAGGCTCGATTACGATGTGCCTCAGTCCTTCGGTTTTAGTATCCATCAGCCACGGCGGCAAAATTTCAAACATATCTCCGCAAACGATGGGTTCAAAGTATTCTTTCCATGCAAGCCCCCAGTTTTCAGCTTCAATTTCTTCGCTGATACATCCGGCTTCCGGCCACCGTTTTTGTATCTCAGCAACAATTTCTGATCCGAGAGGGTGGTCTTCAAGATGAATGGTGTAAAAGATAGTATCATCTTCAAGTGGTTTTTCTTCCCATCCGTGAGCTACTCTTCCTGAAAGGTATACTTGGCATTCAGCTGTTTCTGATTCCGGTAATGTGAATTGAATTTTAAGAAGTGTTGACATTTCAGCTGCCTTATTTGGTTGTTAAGATATTTTTTGTGCTGCAAAAAAGCCCAATTACTCACATATAAATCATATGTGTGATCCTTGGGCTTTTATTTTTAAGGATAAGTTCTATATCATTTGATCGATAATAGAGCCTTTTCCGGTAATGCGGTTCATGACTGTTGCAGCTTCTGTTGCAAGGTCTGATTCATGCGCTCTTAGAGCCGGACCGTGCAAACTGTTCGCAATATCAGTTCGTTCAAGTTTGTTTACAGGTATTACTCCTGCATCTTGAGCTGTTCCTTCTACATGCGGAGAAGGGGTGATTGTATCCATTTCTTCCCTCCCGTTTTTTTTACCTTATACTATAAATATAAGTTTGGGTAGAATGGTGGTACGGACCCGTTAATCCATATCAGTAAAAGCTTTATCTAAAGTATTAAGGAATGATACGAGATCTGCACGATCAATAGTGAGAGCAGGCAGAAGCCGTAATATTTTACCCTTTGTGAGGTTCAGTATAAAACCTTCATCACGAAGTTTGGCAAATATTTCATTTCCGTCAAATCCCAGTTCAATACCGAGCATTAAACCAAGACCTCTGACAGAAACAATTTTTCCCGGGTGTTTATCTTTAATTTTAAGTGCTTCTTTGATGAAAAAATCCCCAAGTTCAGCCGCTCTGTCAGCAAGTTTTTCATCGGTCATGATATCCAGAACCTTTGACGAAACCTTGGAAACCAGTGCGCCACCGCCGAATGTGGTGGCATGGCTGCCGGGAGTAAATCCTTTAGCGACTTCATCCGTTGCGAGCATTGCTCCCATAGGAAGTCCGTTGGCAAGAGCTTTTGCCGAAGTGAAAATGTCCGGCGTGATTCCATAATGCTGATGCGCCCACCATTTTCCTGTCCGGCAGAGTCCTGACTGAACTTCATCTACGATAAGTAAAATGTCTTTTTCTTTAACAAGTTTAGCGAGTGCTTCAACATAGTCATGAGCAAGAGGCTTAATGCCGCCTTCACCTTGGACAATTTCAATCATGATAGCCGCAGTCTTGTCTGATACCATAGCTGTCATAGCTTCAATGTCACCGGCAGGAGCATAGGAAAATCCTTCAGGAAGAGGAGAGTATCCGTCTTTAATCGGTCCTGTTTGGCCTGTTGCGGTAAGTGTTGCCAGCGTTCTGCCATGAAAAGATCCTTCGAGGGTGATAATCTCATAGGCGTCTCTTTCTTTAATGGTGCGCATATATCTTCTGGCCAGTTTGATAGCCGCTTCGTTTGCTTCTGCTCCGGAGTTGCAGAAAAAAACTTTATCCGCGCCACATGTAGCGAGAAGTTTTTCCGCACATTCAACTTGTTCTTCCTGATAGAAAAGGTTGCTGACCATTACCAGTTTGCGGGCTTGTTCAGCCATCAGGTCTGCAAGATCATCACGGCAATGGCCGACGTTTGCAACAGATATACCTGAAAGCAGGTCTATATATTCCCGACCGTCAAGATCCCACAGCCTGCTGCCTTTAGCTTTAGTTACATTAACCGGATATCTGCCGTAAGTGTTGCAGATGGAATCTTTTTGTTTTTCTACGAGAGCTTCATGTTTATTCATAACAGTTTCACTCATATATTGATTGAAAGGTTACTATCTTTTACCGGTGTGTCCGAATCCGCCGCTGCCGCGCTCAGTTGAAGAGAGCTCTTCGCAGGGGATAATTGACGCGTGGTAATAGGGCATAAAAACTAATTGTGCTATGCGCTGCCCGCGCTCAATTCGTCGGATTTCTCCGGAGGTGTTAAGCAGTGAAACTTTAATTTCTCCGCGGTAATCAGGGTCAATAACCCCGACTCCCTGGCTGACGGTAAGTCCTTCTTTCGTGCCAAGCCCGCTTCGTGAGTATATAAATCCGGCAATTCCCTTGGCAGTAATTTCAATGGCAATTCCGGCAGGGAAAGCATATTTTTCACCTGGTTTAATTTCTATAAAATCCGTGTCTATGCAGGCCCGCAAATCAATTCCGGCAGAATTCGGAGTTGAATATTCCATGCCGCTTTTTTTAGCCAGATCGCTAAGGTATTTTACTTTTACATCAATCAAATGTGTGTTTGAAGTCGTCATACATATAATCCTTTAGAAAATTTTCCGATCACGGAGAATGCTCTTACAAGTTGCAGGTGTCAACTTTCTACATAAATTAATACTAAACTGTCTTGAAAAAAATATCTGAATAGTGCAAATAATAAAAATAAGTGTAAAAGTTTTGTTTTTTTTGATAGTTTGATTTCTGTCCGGCTTAAACTGTATATTACTAAGGAGAATAAGTATGCAACCGCTTCGCGTGTATAGCGTTGTTCCTCGATTGCCTAAGCAATTGGAAAAACTGTGGGATTTAGCATATAATTTTTTATTTGTTTGGAATAACGATATTTCCAGCATATTTTCTTCGATTGATCAAAATTTATGGCGGGATTGTCAACAAAATCCTGTAGCGTTTTTAAACAACATGCCGCAGAAGCAGCTTGAAGAACTTGCTACGGATGTTTTCTTTACTCAGCGTCTCAATGAAGCTGTTAGAATTCAGAGTAATTATCTTGCCAGAGTAAGCTGCCCCTATAAATTTGAAGGAGCAAAGCAGGGACAACCTGTTGTTGCCTACTTCAGCCTTGAATACGGTATAGGGCTCAGTTTACCGATTTATTCCGGAGGGCTGGGTATACTTGCCGGTGATCATCTTAAAGCCTCCAGTGATTTAAATATTCCTCTTGTGGGCATCGGATTATGTTATCAGCATGGCTATTTCCGCCAGTATATGACTCAGGACGGATGGCAGCAGGAACGTTATCCAAGTCATGATTTTGAGGAAATGCCGATTAAGCCTGTTAAGAATGCGAAGGGTGAAGATCTCAAGTTCACTGTTAAATTAAAAGGTGAGCCGCTCTACGTAAAAATTTGGAAAGTCGCAACAGGGCGCGTCACGCTGTACCTTCTTGATACTAATATTTCAGAAAACACCACTCAATTTAAAGCTATTACCGCCCGTTTGTATGGCGGAGATCTTGAAATGAGGCTGTGGCAGGAAATTCTGCTCGGCGTTGGCGGGGTTAAAGCTCTTGCCGCATTAGGACTTGAACCGAGCGTCATTCATATGAACGAAGGGCATTCTGCTTTTGCCGGTCTTGAACGAATCAGAGTGTTCATGACTGATCATGGGTTATCTTTTGAGGCTGCAATGGAGATGGTTGCATCTTCAAGTATTTTCACAACACATACTCCGGTACCTGCGGGAAATGACCGTTTCCCTGCTGAATTGATGCGACCGTATTTTGAGCCGTATGCTCAGACAATGGGGCTGGCGTATAAAGTTTTTCTTGCTCTTGGCAGGGAAGACCCGCGTGATGACAATGAATTATTTTGTATGACAGTTCTCGCGCTGAAACTATCCCGTTTTAATAACGGTGTGTCCAAACTGCATGGACGTGTTTCCAGAAATATGTGGCAGAAGGTTTGGCCTCAGTATCCTGTTGAAGACGTCCCTATCGGAGCTATTACCAACGGTGTACATATGCCGACATGGGTTGCTAATGATATTTCGCTTCTTTTCGACCGTTATCTCGGTCCGAACTGGCGTGAAGATCCTGACGGCGTCCGTACATGGAGACAGGTTGATAATATTCCTGATGCGGAGCTCTGGAGAACACACGAACGTTTAAGAGAACGGCTTGTAGATTTCGTGCGTAAACGGCTTCGTAAGCAGTTGCTGAATGTCGGAGCGCGCAGAAAAGAGATCGAACTTGCCGAAGAAGTGCTTGATCCAAGGGCTCTTACTATCGGTTTTGCCAGAAGGTTTGCAACTTATAAGAGAGCCGGACTGCTGCTCAGAGATAAAGAAAGGTTAATCAAACTTATTTCTGATACCAGGCATCCTGTTCAGTTTATCTTTGCAGGTAAAGCACATCCTCAGGACAATGAAGGTAAGAAGCTGATTCAGGATTTGATCCAGCTTTGCCGTCGTGAAGAATGTCGCATGAGTATGGTCTTTCTTGAAGATTATGACATGAAGATGGCTAATTATCTGGTTCAGGGTTGTGATATATGGCTGAACACTCCGCGCCGCCCGCTTGAAGCTTGCGGAACAAGCGGTATGAAAGCAATGGCTAACGGCGTGTTGCAGTTCAGTACTCCTGACGGCTGGTGGGACGAAGCATATCTGTCAGACAATAGTCTCGGCTGGGCAATCGGTAGGCGTGAAGATTATAATGATCTGGAGTATCAGGATTTTGTTGAAAGCCAGACCCTTTATAAGGTGCTGGAGAATGATATTATCCCTGATTTCTATGATCGTGGACATGGCAGTCTTCCGCGAAGCTGGGTTGCTAAAATTAAAGCTGCCCTTTGTAAACTCGGCCCTGAATTCAATGCAAACCGTATGGTTGAAGATTATACTGAAAAGGCTTATTTACCGGCTTTTAATAACTATAAGACAATGTCTAAAGAGGACTTCAAGGGAGCTAAGGAATTAGCAGCCTGGAGAGTCGAGCTTATGACGCAGTGGTCGAGTCTTAAAATCAGAAATATTATTTCTGAAGCGCATACGGATATATATGTTCAGGAACCTATTATTGTCAGTGCGGAAGTTTTTCTGAACGGTTTAAAGACTGAAGATGTTCAAGTTGAAATCTATGCAGGACCGGTCAGCCAAGACAGGGCATTCCTTGGACGTAAAACAATAATAATGACTCCTGAAGAGGATTTAGGGGCCGGATGGCACCTTTATCAGGGCGAAGTACTTCCAAATGAAGCCGGAAGATTCGGCTATACTGTCAGAATCCTTCCTCATCATGAACTTTTGCTTGATCCGCATTCTCTTGGACTCATACACTGGGCGCAATAAACAGGGTGATAATGTGCTGATTAGATTTTATAATAATCATGAAAAACAAAACGGGGCCGCTAGAGGCTCCGTTTTGTTTTTGTGTGTTATGGTCTGCTTTTGTTTTTTTTCTGCATGGAATTGCTATGGTTTTGAAGGAAAAGTAAAGTCTGTGATTGACGGAGATACTTTTATTCTTGAAAACAACGAAAAAATCAGGCTTGCCTCAATTGATGCTCCCGAGCTTGGGCATGACGGTAAACCTGAGCAGTATTATGCCGAAGAAGCACGCGAAATTCTGTCAAAAATGATTTTAAATAAAATTGTCGTCATTGATCCTGTTGAGACGAAAGATCACTACGGACGAACTGTAGGATGGGTCTATCTGGATAATTCATTTGTAAACGAGCTGATGATCGCAAGCGGTGCTGCATTTTTTTATTTTCATCCCAATAATGATCCCTTGAAACAGAATTTTCTATTACAGACCCAAAGAAAAGCTATGCCGGAAATGAAAGGTTTTTGGCGCAAAATTTTCAGCCTCAAAGATTTCAATATAAAATGGGTTGGAAATATGAGAAGTCGGAGATGTTTTCGTGACGGCAGTAATTTTTCGGTAACTATTATGAGTAGAAACAAAGTGCGATTCAGTAATCTCGGCGAAGCGTTTATGAAGGGCTATACCCCTGCACGGGCCACAATGTTCTGGCCGAATGTAACTGATTAATTTCTATAGTATTTCATTTTAAAGTAGAGAGAATGAGGTTATTTTGCTTTTCCATAAATTAACTGGTGCTTATCCTGAATTCACAATCAGCAGGGATAAGGATTTATGCATTAATTGTGAAATCTGTGTTCGTCAGTGTTCTTATGGAGTTCACTTTCAAGATACTGCTCGCGGTATTGTGCGCCATGAGAATAGTAAATGTGTCGGCTGTCAGCGTTGCGTTACGTTTTGCCCTACCGGAGCACTTTTAATAAAAAATGCAAATTCATTTTTTCCGCAAATCGGCTTAATTCATAATCATTTTAAACAGGTTGAGCCGTGTTATTTAGATAAATTATATCTAGATAGTTGCGCATTTGATACTGTTGTAAACGATTCTTTTTCGCCCGTTCAGCATACAAGCGAAAGTCCTATTCTTTTTAGCTCCAAAACATCAGTACCGATTAATTTAAACTTATTAACTGCCATGAAAATGGTGTCGGAAAAATTGGGGCTGGACTTTGATGTTGCAGGTAGAATGCACACTAAATCTATTCCCGCAGCCCATAATGTTGCCGATTCAGCCGTAAACGCCGTGAAAAACGGAGCAGAGGTTCTTATAATTGAAGGGTTTCAACCGGGAGCAGGTCCTTTCGCCTCGGTGATACCTAATGAAGGCATGCCGATTGAATTTGCGGTTGCGGTAGTTGATCAAAGATTAAAAGATGAAGGGCTTCGTAATAAAGTGTCGGTTATTGCAGACGGTAAAATTCGTTGCAGTGCTGATGTCGTTAAGTTGGTAGCGCTTGGAGCAAATGTGGTTTGTCTCGGTAATGTTGCAATGGTTGCCGTCGGTTGTACCTGCTGTGGTCAGTGTTCTACTGGTAAATGTGCATGGGGGATTGCAACCACCGCTACAGTACTTCGCAAACGTCAGAATCCTGAAGTTGCCGCAGAAAAAATGGCAGATCTGATCAGCGCATGGAATTGCGAAATTACGCAGATGCTAAATGTAATGGGGATTACTTTCATTCGTGATTTGTGTGGTAACAAGGACAAGATTAGAGCTGTAGGGCTGTCTGATACTGAGATGTCTATTTTGGGCGTTAGGCATACGGGGCAATAGGAAATATTTGTGAAACGAGTTTATCCAGATAAAGAATATTGCATCGGATGCAAATTGTGTGAGCTTGCATGTCTTACAGTACATTCGGAAGCAAAAGACTTGATTCTTGCTTATACTAAAGAGCGTGCGGCAGGGCTTACTTCTTCAATACGGGTTGTTGAAAGTAACGGAACCAGTGTCGCTCTCAGCTGTAGGCATTGTGATGAGCCTGCCTGTGTTGCTGTCTGTGATGCCGGAGCATTATCAAAGAACAGTGTCACAGGAATAGTTGAGTATAATTTTGAAAAGTGCGTTGGCTGCTGGTCCTGTCTGGTAAGTTGTTCTTACGGGGCAATACAGCGCAACAGCCTTATCAATAAGATTGTTAAATGTGATATGTGCTCAGGACTGACAGAAGTTCCTGCCTGTGTTCAGGCGTGTCCGAATCGCGCGCTCAGGTTTCTTGAAAACGATTCTGTTCCAGCCGGACAACTTCGCGCCTACAAAAATTCTAAAGAAATTTCTGAAAATGATCATACTGAGATAAATAATCCTGATAACTTGATACAAATTTCAAAAAATACCAAAAGAGCTGTAGTTCTCGGTGGAAGTGTTTCAGGGTTAAAAACGGCCGAAAAGCTTTTTAATATGGGTTTTGAAGTTGCTATTGTAGAATCTGGAGAACGAATTATTGCTCTGGAATTTGATAAGAAAGTTGCTGACCTTGTTGCCTGTAGAATTGAAGAAGCGGGAATTCTGCTTAAATGCGGAGTTTCGGTTAATGAGATAATTTGTGATAAGGACGGGCTTGCTAAAGGGGTGCTGCTTTCTGATAAATCTTTTCTTGAAGCGGGAGTTATTGTCGCTACAGAGAGCTTTTTGTCAGCTTGCAGTGTTATTCGGACCCAAATGGCCGAGGTCCCTAATTGCATTGCTGTCAGCGATAGTAAGCAAATTATTTGTGCAAAATATCCGTCCGGGAATTTTAGAAATATTCCTATGAATTCATTTGTTTTTTACGGGATGGCGCTTGTCTCTGTCGGTGAAATAATTTTACCGGAAAATGCGGATGAATATGAATGTAATATTTTTTATGATGAAATTAAGCATAGTTACCGCAAACTTGTTTTTAGAGACTCAAGGCTCGTCGGCTATATTTTAATTGGCGATATTGATTTTGCCGGAGTGTATACTTCATTTATAACGTTTGAATGTGAACTTGATACCGTAACTAAAATCAGGTTATGTGACGGTTGCCCGGATATCCTCATGTGGCCTGATGAGCTCTTTTTTAATGAGTGGACCCCTTAAAAAGCTAGATAACAGGCAGAAAATCCTTTACACCGTATGGCGAACCACTTAGGCAAGGGCAGTGTTTAATTGTCTGTTAGCTATTTACGTTAGCGGCGATGTCGGTTATCGAGTGTATATTCGTTACTTAGCTTTATGTTAATTTGTGTTCAGTTAGTGTAATTGTTTGAAAAATAAATACTTTTTCTATATAAATTAGCTGTTTTACTTATGGGTATGTTTTCTGTTAAATACAGATGTTTCTAATGCCTGCGCGCTAGTTATTTTGAAAAGGTGTTTTTTTATATTTCGGTAAATCCTGTAAATGGTAGCTGTCTTGGCATAAATCAAGAAGTTATCAAGGATTAATTTGAGGAAATCGGTGTGAGCGTGTGACGCTTTCACCGCCCTTACGGGAACATGGTTGTTCTCGCGTAATAGGCGGATTATTTATATCGTACACAGTCTTTTCAGGAGGACATGATGTTTTTTGACAAGATCGCACACGCGATGGGTTCTATGGGAGGAGGGCAGGGACAGGCTGGTCCAGCTGGTGCTCTCGGCTCCTTTCTGCCTTTAATTCTTATGTTTGCAATTTTCTATTTCTTGCTTATCAGACCACAGCAGAAAAAGGCTAAACAGCATAAAGAAATGCTTGCAGGTCTTCAGAAGGGTGACCGCATCCTGACTGGCGGTGGTCTTTATGGTAGAATCGTTGCTGTTAACGGTGATGAACTTACTGTCGAACTTGCTGAAGGTTTTCAGGTTAAAGTTGACAGAGGTTATGTCGCCGGTATGGCCGTTCCTGCTAAGGAAGAAAAAAAAGGTAAATAAACCTTTTTGTAATGCAGCCTTGCAAAGGCAAGTCACCTCGTCAGGTTAAATCCGACGGTGCTTGCCTTTTTAAGTGTGTCGTAACATTTCCTATTTGAATTTATAAAGGGAGAGGAGATGAACGGGAGTCTTCGTTGGAGAATTGCTCTGACTCTGCTGGTGATTGTGCTTGGAGGTGCTTACCTTCTGCCTACATTGCCTGCAATTCAGAATTCGGCCATGGCTCGTTTCCTGCCGAATGACAAAATCAGTTTAGGCCTTGACCTCAAGGGCGGTATCCATCTCACCCTCGGGGTAGACATGGATAAAGCATTGGACAATACCTTAGCCCGTATGGGGGACGACCTTAGAGCCGTTGCCAGAGAAAAAGGGATTATTGTTCTGCAGCCCGATGTTATCAATGGTGAAAAAATTGAAGCTGTTTTGCTCAAAAAAGAGCAGCAGGAAGAATTGAATTCTTTGGTAAAAAAAGAGTTTAATCATTTGAGTGTCGTCAGCACGGTTGTTAAACCTGACGGCAAAGTCACTTACATCTTTGCTCCAACTTCGGAATTTAAGAAGTATCTAACTAAGCTCACAATGGATCAGGCTATTAAAACTATCCGCAACCGTATTGACCAGTTCGGTGTTGCAGAACCTGACATCCGCAAGCAGGAAGGGAATCGTATTCAGATTCAGTTGCCCGGTATGCAGGACCCTGAAAGAGCTATCAAAATTATCGGTAAAACAGCTCACTTAGAATTTAAAGTGGTAGATGATTCTGCTGATCTTGAAAAAGCCGCTAAGGGTATTGTAGCCCCAGGACGCCAAGTAACTGTTATTAAACACAGACTGCCTGACGGATCTTACATCGAAAAGCCTATTGTTCTTAGAAAAGAAGCAATGCTTACCGGTGAATTTATTAATGATGCTCAAACCCGCTTTGACCAGTTCGGAAAACCTTATGTTACTCTCAGCTTTAACGCCAGAGGAGCTAGAATTTTCGAACGCGTTACAGGTGAGAATATTAAGAAACGGATGGCTATCGTTCTTGACGGTAAAGTCTATTCCGCTCCGACTATTCAGGACCGCATCAGCGGTGGTAAAGCAAGTATTACAGGAAGTTATACAACTGACGAAGCTCATGACCTTGCTATCGTACTCAGAGCCGGATCACTTCCTGCTCCGGTTACTATTCAGGAACAGAGAACAGTCGGACCTTCTCTTGGACAGGAATCTATTGATAAAGGCGTAATGGCTGCTGTCGTAGGTAGTGCTCTTGTTCTGGTATTCATGCTTGTATACTACGGTTTTGCCGGTTTTGTAGCAGATGTAGTGCTTATTCTTAACGTTCTTCTGATCCTGGCCGGACTGGCTGCTTTCGGAGCTACTCTGACTCTTCCGGGTATCGCGGGTATTATTCTTACCATCGGTATGGCGGTTGATGCGAACGTTATCATATTTGAGCGCATTCGCGAGGAATTAAGAAGAGGACTTACGGCTAAAGCTGCGATTATCGAAGGATACAGCAGAGCAACCCTTACTATTCTTGATGCCAATATCACAACTGTGATTGCAGCTGTTATTCTGTACCAATTCGGTACCGGACCGATCCGGGGATTTGCAGTAACACTTACTCTTGGTATTATTACCTCGATGTTTACTGCTATTTTCGTCACCCGTATCATGTTCGATATTTACACCTCCAAGCGCGCAGCTAATGCGTCGCTGAGTATTTAAGGAGAGTGAATAAATGGGATTGCAATTAATTAAACCCGATACTCATATTGATTTTATCGGATTCAAAAATAAAGCGTTCTTGTTTTCCGCTATTTTGATTCTGCTTGGAATCGGCTCTTTGATAATGAAGGGCGGACCCAAGTACGGTATCGACTTTGCCGGCGGTATTGTGGTTCAGGTTAAATTTGATAAGCTTGTTGATGTTAAAGACGTTAAACAAGCTCTCAATGATACTGAACTTCCAGGACTTGTAGTTCAGCGTTTCGGTCATGTTGATGATAATGAAATTCTCATCAGAACTTCCACTTCAAGCGTCGCTTCTGAAATTATTCGTAAAAAAATAACTGAGGATTTTAATGCCAACCTTAAAGGTGTTAATTTTGACATTCAGCGGCTTGAAATGGTCGGACCTAAGGTTGGTGCGGACTTAAGAACCAAGGCGATTGAAGCTCTTTATTTTGCAGTACTTCTTATTGCAATTTATATTTCCGGCCGTTTTGAACAACGTTGGTTTGCCGCCGCTATAATGGCTGGTGGACTCTTCGGCGGAATCAGCTTGCTCGAGTTGGCAGGGGTCTCGACCTCTTTACTTATCTTTGCCGCGCTTATTATTACAGTCGGCTTATGTTGGTATTTAAAACTTAATTACGCGCTGGGGGCTATTGTCGCCCTTATTCATGACGTGCTTATAACCGTCGGGATATTCTCTTTGCTCGGCAAAGAGTTTGACCTTACGATTATCGCGGCTCTGCTGACGATTATCGGTTATTCACTGAATGATACTATCATCGTTTTCGACCGTATCCGTGAAAATATTTATGGAAAGGTCGGAAAAGATCTTGCTGACACTATTAATATCAGTATTAACCAGACTCTCAGTAGAACAATCTTAACTTCAGGCACTACCTTGCTTGTAATTGTCGCCTTGTTCATTTTGGGTGGCGGGGTTATTCATGACTTTGCTCTGGCAATGTTGATCGGTGTCGGTATCGGAACTTACTCTTCAATCTTTGTTGCAAGTCCGATTCTTATCGGATTCGGTCCAAGTGTAATTGAAAAGGATATTCCAGAAGTAGACGCTGCATAAGCAGTTAGTTTTTTAGATACTGCTTTTATAAGCGGGGATGGTTGAAAAACCATCCCCGCTTTTTTTTAGCAATGGGTAAATTGTATTTGTTGATTTCATTTTAATAATATTAAAAATTTAATTCAATTTTTATGTATTTTGAATTATTTTGCTTAAACTTTATTGTTGTAATTTTTTTTTATATATAACTATGTATTAACTTTTTAATAAATTTAATAAATTGTTGTTGTAATTTTTTTTTAAAAGTATATTTTACTCAAAATACCATCCTTAAATTTATTATGTCTTATAAGATATAATAGATATTATGTTATGTCTCAAAAGATATAATTTAATTGTTTTGACAACTTTCAATACACATATATAGTTACCATGCTTATTAATTATTTAACTATACATTGTTCAGCGAAGGTTGGTTGGAATTAACTTTAATTTAAGGTGGTCACATGCCTAGAATACTAAGAATTAATACTCGTACTAAAGAATTTATTTTTGAAGAACTTGGCGAATACGCAGGACTCGGCGGTCGCGCACTTACTTCTAAACTTGTAAATAAAGAAGTACCTGCTGATTGCCATCCGCTTTCCTCTTCAAATAAACTTGTTTTTGCTGCCGGTATTCTTGCTAATACCGGAGCAGCCAACTCCGGCAGACTTTCCTGTGGTGCTAAATCTCCGCTTACCGGCGGGATTAAGGAAAGTAACACCGGCGGACAATTTGCTCAGGTTCTGCCTAGACTTGATCTTCTGGCGATTGTTTTTGAAGACAAACCTGCACAAGATGCTCCGTTTTCAATTATAGAAATTTATGCTGACAAAGTTGTGTTCAAAGACGCCACGGCAATAGCCGGTAAAGATAATTATCCTGCACATGAAGAACTTAAGAAAATGTATGGCGAAAAGGTTGTAACCGCTTTGGCCGGTCCGGCTGGTGAACAATGTCTTGCCGCTTCTACAATTCAATTCTCTGATCCGCACTTAAACCCTGCCAGATCTGCCGGACGCGGAGGTATGGGCGCAGTTATGGGATCTAAGAAAGTCAAAGCTGTAGTTCTTGATCCTGCTGCTTCAGGACGCACCAATGCAGCTGATCCTGAAAAGTTTAAAGTTGCCCGTAAGCGCTGGACTGAAATCCTGACAGGACATCCTGTAACCGGAGAAGGGCTTCCTGCGTATGGAACTTCTATTCTTGTTAATATTATTAACGAAGCAGGCGCATTGCCGACAAAGAACTTCCGTACAGGTCGTTTTGATGATGTTGCTGACATTTCCGGCGAAAGAATCGCTGAAATTATTGAATCGCGTAACGGTAAAACAAAAGAAGGCTGTCACACCGGATGTGTTATTCAGTGTTCACAGCGTTACAATGATAAAAATGGTGATTATTTAACTTCAGGATTTGAATATGAAACAGTATGGGGTTTCGGAGCCAACTGTTTAGTTAAAGATATTGATACCATTGCTACTATGGACCGTGTTTGCGACGAGAAGGGTATCGATACCATCGAAATGGGTTGTACCATGGGCGTAGCAATGGATGGCGGAATTCTGGAATGGGGTGACGGTGATGGTGCTCTTGCTCTTTTGAGAAAGGTCGGATCTGCTGATCCAATGGGCCGCATTATCGGAAACGGAACTGTCTTTGCCGGTAAAGCTTTCGGTGTTGATCGTATTCCTACCGTCAAAGGTCAGGCACTTCCTGCGTACGATCCACGTTCCGTAAAGGGTATAGGCGTTACTTATGCTACAACCCCTATGGGCGGCGACCATACTGCCGGATACGCAGTTGCTACCAATATTCTTAAAATAGGTGGAGATGTTGATCCGCTTTCCAGAGAAGGGCAGATTGAACTGTCTAAAAACCTCCAGATAGCTACTGCATCGATTGATGCTTTAGGGTTATGTCTCTTCGTTGCATTTGCTGTTCTTGATACTGCAGACGCCGTTCAGTGTATCTGCGATTTAGTTGCAGCATCGCACGGTATTGAATTTACTGCTGACGACTTTATCGCTCTTGGAGTTAATACTCTTAAGAACGAACTAGAATTCAATGCGAACGCAGGATTCACAAAGTTTGATGATCAGCTTCCGCGTTTCTTCAGTGAAGAAACCCTCGAGCCTCACAATACCATCTGGGATTACTCAGTAGAAGAACTTCAAGCTGCTAAAGTTTAAAGCTACCTCCGTTTAACGTATGTAAAAAGCCTCTCAGAGAATTTCTCTGGGAGGCTTTTCTTGTGTTATCTAAATTGACGCGTGCGTTACATATTCATGTAGTACCCGCGAAGCATTTCATATGGCATCGGAGAATTCCAGTGATTGGTCATAATAGCTGTCACATAGTAAAGCATAAGGATGAATACGCATCCGATAGCTATTGTAGCCCATGGACGCCGTTTGCGGCTCAGACGGTCGGTAAGGGTTAAACAGTCGCTTACAGGGCAATTTCCGATGCATTGAGTGCATCCTATGCATTCAGCAGAGTTAACAATTGTTTTAGTTTCAACTTCAATTCCACCTGGGCATGCTTTGGTGCATTTTCCGCAGTTTATACATAAATTGGGGTCACGTTTAACGGCTATAGGTGAAACTTTAGAAAGTATGCCAAGTAGCGCACCGTAAGGGCATAAAAAACGGCACCAGAAATATGGTATAAAAATACAAAGTATGCCGATTGTTATTATGATGATCGCTGGAGTTAATCCAAGATTGGCGAAAAAATTAAACATCCGTGCTTCGGCTGTAAAATTATACGAAGAATGGATGAACGAAGATATTTCTCGCGGACCCATTTTAAAGAAAATCGCAATAACAAAAAAAGCAAGGGCGATATATTTAGGAATTAACAGAATAAATTCGAGTTTACCCCTGACAGTGATTATTTTTTTTGTCTTTTTTCCTAACTTGTTAAGTAGATTGCTTATGAATCCGACCGGACAAAGGTATCCGCAAAAGCCTTTGCGAAGAAGCAGTGACATAACGAGTACGGCAATGAAGATTGTAAGACCTGCCGGATGAACTTCGTCATATATACCACTTGTTATGAGTTGTTTGAATGAAAGCAAGGCACTGATAGGCAAAAAACCTTCAACTGCGCCGGGTTTACTGACAGCAATGGAGGAACTGCCGTTCATAAATTGGTAGAAAAGGTAAAAACGGTATCCAACGAAGATGCAGAATGCAGTCATCATAAACTGGATAGCGTTACGTAACGAAGCTGGTGACACTTTAAGCATAATAAATAATTGTGAAGATTTAGATGTGTTTTAAAAATCGTTTTGGAGGTCTTTATATAGATAGTCGCGAAGCGCCTGGACCCATGAACGCGGGGTTATTCCTGTCACTTCTGTGAATTTTGATGTGTCCAGAACTGAGTAGGACGGTCTTTCAGCTTTTGATGGGTAGGAGCTTGTCGGCACAGGAGTAATCAGGCAGTTGATACCAGCACAATTGATGGCTTCTGTGGCAAGCTCACACCAACTGGCTTTTCCTGAATTTACAACGTTAAAAATTCCGTTGGCTTCAGCTTTTAATAGAGCGATTGTGTATTCTGAAAGATCCGGCGTGTAGGTCGGTGAACCTGTTTGATCATGGACAATGCTCAAAAAGTCTTTTTCACGGGCGAATTTCAGAATTTTCTGTACAAAGTTTGTTTTATACGGTCCGAAAAGCCATGCAGTTCTAATTATCAGTATATTTTCATACTCAATATCTAAGAGCTTTTCTTCACCGTCAAGTTTTGTCGCACCATATACGGATTTCGGGTTTGTTTTGTCTGTTTCGGTATATGGAGAATCTTTTTTGCCATCAAAAACAAAATCTGTGCTGAAATGAATAAGTTTGGCTTGGTGTTTTTTAGCTAGTCTACCTAGAATTACCGGAAGAGTCGTATTAAGAAGATGCGCTTTGTTTTTTTCGTCTTCAGCCTGATCAACCATAGTATAGGCAATTGTGTTGAATATAAAATCAGGTTCTTCCCGTTCAAAAAAAGCTGTTGTTGACTGCTCATTTAGCGGGTCAAAATCATTTCTCGAAAGCGGGATTGCTGTAACATCATTTTTGCGTAATTCTTCAGTAAGACTTTGCCCTAAAAGCCCGGTGCTTCCGCCTAAAATGACAGCTTTTTTACCTTTTAATTCAATCATTTTCGATCTCCATACCACTCGGCCATAAAGTCACGGTAAGATCCGTTTCTGACTTCTTCCAGCCATAAAGTATTATCTTGATACCACTTGATTGTTTTACGAATTCCTTCAGTAAAAGTAACACTTGGACTGAATCCAAGTTCATTTTCAGCCATCGTGAAATCCATGGCATACCGTTGGTCATGTCCTGGTCTGTCCTTAACAAATGTAATCAGCGATTCATCTTTTCCAAGTATGGTTAGAAGTTCGCGCACCAGTTCAAGGTTTGTTTTTTCAGCAGCTCCTCCGAAATTATATGCTCGTCCCGGTTGGCCTTTAAGCAGCGTTAATTCAACTCCTGTACAGTGATCATCCACATAAATCCAGTCGCGAATATTGGTTCCATCTCCGTAGATAGGGAGCTGATCACCTGCCGTAGCTTTTGTAAACATCAGCGGAATTAATTTTTCAGGGAATTGATACGGTCCGTAATTATTTGAACATCGTGTTATGGATATGGGGAAATTATATGTTTCAAAGTAAGCGCGGGCCATAAGGTCGGCACCGGCTTTCGATGCTGAGTAGGGACTATTAGGAGCAAGCGGGGTCAGCTCTGTGAAAGCAGGATCGGTCTTACTGAGAGTTCCGTACACTTCATCAGTTGAGACATGGACAAATTTTTCTATTCCGGCCTGCCGGGCGCATTCCATAAGATTCTGCGCACCTTGAATATTAGTTGTTAAAAACGGAGCAGGGTCGTTTATTGATCTATCCACATGTGATTCAGCCGCAAAGTTTATTACTGCTTCAATTTTATATTCTTCAATGAGATTTGCGACAAACTGCTTATCACATATGTCGCCATGGACGAAGTGATAATCGGCGTCGGCATTGTTTTCAATCGCGAGCAGATTCTTTCTGTTTCCGGCATATGTCAGCTTGTCCAGATTGATAATTTTCCAGTCCGGGTGGCGTTCCTGCATCAGATATAAAAAATTGGTCCCGATAAAACCGCATCCGCCAGTAACAAGAAGTCTCATAAATTCTCCGTCATGATAATATTTTTTAAAACAACAATATATCTCTTGCAGTCTTCTTATGCAAGAAGCAAAGCCTTATGGAATACAGTATAAAGAGTCTATATTCGATTAATAAGTATTAAATCGGGATGTTGTATTAAATGAAGTAATTGATGTTTATTCAAACAGTGCATCGTCATTTAAACTTGCAAGAGCTTGATATAAAATAATTCCGGCTGAAGTTGAAAGGTTTAAACTTCTAATTTGTTTGGTTGTAGGGATATTTATTGCGTGTGTAATATCCTTAAACATCCATTCTGGCAGTCCGCGTGTTTCAGGTCCGAATACGAGGTGGTCGCCAGGTTTAAATTCAAATTTGAATAACGAGGTTCCACGCTTCGCACTGGTTGTCACAAGTCGGCCTATTTCAACATTTTTCATGAAGTCTTGCCAGTTTTTCCATACAGAAAGTTTAACGCTTGGCCAGTAATCGAGGCCTGCACGTTTTAGATGTTTATCTGATATAGAAAAACCAAGCGGTTCAATGAGGTGAAGCTTGGTATCCGTGCCTGCGCAAAGTCTGGCTATATTGCCGGTGTTTGGTGGAATTTCAGGTTCAAAAAGAACAATACTGAAAGGGTTCATAAAACGTTTCCTCCTTTCTGGAAAGGAATCGTTATCAAGAGAAGCTGGTAAGGGCAATATCTGTTTACAGTATAATTTAAATAATAATTTTAATGGTCGCAGAGGTGATATGTTTAGAAAAAGAAAATGCCCGAAATAATCGCGGGAGGCAGGTGGAAACGCTTTTGTTTAGTTATATTCTTAAGCTGTTCGATTCCACCGAAGTCTGCACTCGCATATTATCCAGAACATTTTTCTTTTCACAGTCAGCTGTGTAAAGGAAGATTCTTGTGTTAATGGCGTTAGCCTTATTTTATATTTTTTTAATCTTCGCTTATTAATCAGCTGGGCTGGTTGATTTTATATAAGCATTAAACGTGCCTAATTTGTATTTAAAGTGATAAGTGGTCAAAATACAAAGATATCATTATAGCCTTGGTTTGCTAACTACAAAGAAAGAGGACAGAAGTGCCGGAAAAGTGACGTTTATTCTTTTTGAGTGCTGAAGCTTTTGGGTACGCTCCATAAATATTTGTCGCAAAATTTTTCAGGTAAAACTTTAGTTATCTGTACAAGAATAGCAACAACTACAATTGAAAATATCAATCTTCCCCAGAATACCCCGGAAACATGCCCGCCAATGGTTAAAAGAAGAAATGTATCTTCAATCAGGCTATGGCATAATCCCATTAGAGTCAGTGAATAAAAAACGTCTTTTTTATTAATATTACCGGATTTAGTTTCATGGATAATTAACCCGCCACCGTACGAGAGTCCCATAGTAAGACCTACAACAGTAAGCGCAGAAGCTTTTGGTCCTATACCCATAAGCTTTAATAGCGGACGAAGCAAAAAGTCTGCTAAGGCTAATATTCTGAGTTTGGAGAGAATCTTCATTATCGTCAGTAACGTAGTAATAATGCAGAAAATTGAAATTAAATTTTTAATTTCTCCTAAAGCCCACATAAGTAACGTTTCATGTACAGCAGAAGATTCAGGAGTTAAAAGAATTCTAGCCGGGCCTTGTAATAAATTGAAGTGGCTGTAAATAAAATTAAGAATCATGCCGAGCGTTAACGCTCCGGCAAACCTTATAATTGCTTGGAAAATCAATCTCGGACCCGAACTTTGCACAACTCGAAGTTCAACAGGCATAGCGTGTGCTACGAGAATCATTGCGCCAAGTGTGGTCGCCTGCGCTGCAGAAAGTGGAGAATCTTTTGCAAGACTGAGAAAAACGATGAGACCACTGTATATATTATTGATCAAAGCTGTAGCCCATACCAGCCCCATTTCACTTGGAAGACCGACCAGCTTCATTATAGGAGAAAGCGGCGTGGCAAGATAGCTGATAAGATTCATTTCTTGAAGAATTTTTACAGCAATAACAATCGGAATCATAATTTTAAAAAGGCTGAATGAAATGTTTCGAGCATTTTTAAAAATATCATAAAGTTCAGTAAAGATAGGAGAAATTTTATACATAAAAGGGGATATTGTGTGTGGTGTGATGGTTAAAGTTAAAAAAAACAGCCAAGTATACTCTTAAGAATACACCCGGCTGTTTTTAAAAAAAACTAAGATAAAAGTTGCTGTTTTAGTCCTTCCACCGCTTCGTTTTCTGAATCATAGATGGAAAATATTTTGTGCAGTGCAGCTATATCAATGATCTTTTTGACCCGATCACTCAGGCTGAACATTGCAATAGTGCCTTTTTCTTTCATGAGTTTATTGCGCAAGGTAATAAGGGTTCCGATTCCCATGCTGTCCATGAAGTCGACATTGCCCATATCAAGTGCGATGTTAAATTTTTTTTCATCAAAAAGAGGCGCAATCTGACGTTGAAAATCATGACTGACGACATGATTAAGTTCAGGCGCGTCTAGTTTAACAATTGTTATTTCATCTACTTCTTTGAATTTAAGTTCCATTTTTATTCCTTCTGATTATGTGGTTCTAATAAAAGGATCACGTGGCGAAAGCTACACCGCCTTTTAAAATCTAGCAAGCCTGAGTTTTAGCTGGAAAAATGATTTGGAAAGATGTTCCAATCGTTTTATCAATTATCATTTTTCCGCAGAGCTGTTGTGAGAGGGTTTCAACCAAAGTCATGCCAAGCGTTTTTGTGCTTCCTATTTTAAAGTTTTCCGGCAATCCTATTCCATCGTCAGAAACTGTCAAATTTATGTCGTTTCCTTTGCGTGACATTGAGACAAAAAGGTTGCCTTGCTTTTTGTCGGGAAAGGCGTGTCTAAGTGAATTAGAGAGAAGTTCGTTTATTATTAATCCGCACGGAATTGCGGAATCTATACCAAGGTGAATATCACTAATATCGAATGCGGGGTGTATGTTGTTATCAATAGAGTAGGATCTCAGCAGAAAGTTCATAAGTGTCTGAGCGTACTCTTTCATATCTATTCGCGAGAGATCCTCTGAACGGTAAAGTCGCTCATGCAGCATAGACATTGAACGGACTCTATGCTGACATTCCCGTAACATATTTCTGGATTCAACATCTTCAGTATAGCCGCTTTGGAGGCTGAGCAAGCTGGAAATAACCTGAAGGTTGTTTTTAACGCGATGATGAATTTCTTTCAGCATAACTTCTTTTTCCGAAAGTGATTCTCTAACTAGTCTCTCAGAAGCCTTACGTGCTGTAATTTCTTCAGAAAGAATCAAATTGGTCCGTTGAAGTTCTTCTGTGCGTTCTCTTATTTTTATCTCTAATTCTTTTTTGTACCGTTCATTCTCAACAAGAAGTCTGGCTCGTTCAATGGTTCTTACAATTGATGACTCAAGTTCTTTTAAGTCAAGAATAGGTTTTGGAATATAATCCCACGCTCCAAGTCTTATTGTTGCAATGACGTCTTCAAATGCCCCTGTTCCTGAAACAACAATAACAGGTGTCAGCGGGGCTTCCTGTCCGAGTGTTTTAAGAACAGAAAGACCGTCTACTTCCGGCATTCTTAAATCAAGAAGAACCACGTCAGGGTATTTTCTGCGAAAAACGTCAAGTCCTTCTGCCCCGTTTGTCGCCTGCAATACGAAGTATCCACTATCTTCAAGATAGTTGGCAATTGAGAGTCTAACTCCTTCATCATCATCAATTGTTAGTATTCGCGGAGGTTTATGCATCAGTTGTTTTCCATTTAGAGTTAATGAACTTTTTATAAACACCATATATGGAACTGGTCTGAAAGATCCGTTGATCATAATCAGGAAGATGTCTTAACATTAATGATATTATTGTTTAGTAATTTGAGTTTGCTTATATGTTCATATTTTTTTATTATACATAGAGTATAATAAGCTCAGCGTAAACCAGAACCACTGATTTGGAGGTTCTCGAATTTGAATTGTGTCAGAATTCTACTAATTTGTATGGCTGGACAAAGTCGCGAAGCTTACATTAATGCTCTTGAAGCTCTTAATGTTGAGTTTGACGTTATTGATAATTTTGGTGATATCCTAAAAAAATTCAATAAAATTAAATATAATGGATTCTTGTTTGATGTTACAACAGTTGTTCGGGCAAAGGGTAAAGATAAAGCGGAGGCACATCTTTTTACGGAAAGATTTCCGGTTTTAAGAGTTACCTACCGGTCGTCTGATGAAAGTATCCGTGGCATTCCGGTCGGAATTTTTTCCGGAGAAAGTAAGCAGCTGGATGATTTCGTAAGAAAAACTTGTTCTAACTTTTCAGCACGGTCATTACGCGGCAGCAGAACTTCGTCCCGAGTTTTGAATGTGCTGCTTCGCAAGGAATATAGTTCCGGCTGTGTCGGGATTGAGAAGAGTGTTACTCTTGAAGTTTCAGAAGAAGGGGGGTTCTTTTTTTCTGTCAGTAAATGGGAGGAAGGCGATCCTCTTTCTGTTGTTATAAAAGAGCTGGCTGATAGAACGCCGATTTTGTCGATAGTCAGAAATGTCCAACTCTGGGGATTTACGGATAAGATGCCTGGCATCGAAGTAAGATTTTTGAACCTGACAGAAGCTCAGGCTGATCAGATAGAAGAGTTAATGTAAATTAAAAGGGAAGAATATGAGTGAGTTGAAAACAGATAAGAATTTTGAAAGATGGCTGGAATGCATGGCTCGCGGAATACTTGTGGGTGGATCACTCGGCGCAATTGCCGGCTGGTTTTTTATGGATATTCAGCGCGCTTTATTGCTTGGAATGTTGATCGGCTGTCTTGCCGGGGTGACTATGAAAAATGTTAAGGATAGCAAGGATTCAGATTCTAAGCTGAAATAATATGTGATCTGATTTTTCAAAATCAAAAGCCGCCATGCTTACAGCAGGGCGGCTTTTGATTTGTTATCTATTTTAACAACTATAGAATCTGACTCAAAAAAGTTTTTGTTCTGTCTGATTCAGGATTGCGGAAAAAATGGTCAGGAGTGCCTTTCTCGACAATCATTCCATGATCCATAAAAACAACTTCATCTGCGACTTCTCTGGCGAATCCCATTTCATGCGTTACCACAACCATCGTCATGCCGTCTTTTGCAACTGTTTTCATTACATCAAGAACTTCACCGATCATTTCCGGGTCTAGAGCTGAGGTCGGTTCGTCAAAAAGAAGAATTTTCGGGTCCATTGCAAGTGAACGGGCTATTGCCACGCGTTGTTGCTGGCCTCCGGAAAGCTGTGTCGGGTAGACTTCTGCTTTATCATGAATGCCCACTTTTTTAAGTAGGTGCATAGCTTTTTCTATCGCTTCACCCTTTGAACGATTGCGGACAACTGTTTGAGCAATGGTCAGGTTTTCAAGGACAGTTTTATGTGGAAAAAGGTTGAATGATTGAAAAACCATACCGACTTCTTCTCTTATCTTATTGATATTTGTCTTTGGTGAAAGAATATCTACCCCGTCAATAAAGATGTGACCGGAGTCTGCGTATTCAAGTCTGTTAAGACATCTTAAAAAAGTACTTTTTCCAGATCCTGAAGGACCTATTACAACAACAACTTCTCCCTGTTTGACTGTATGCGAAACATTCGAAAGTGCTTGTACTTCATGTGTTACATAGAAAGTTTTGTATATGTTTTGTACTTCAATCATTATCTCTGTACCATTCTTTTTTCAAGATATTGCACGAACATGGAGAAAGCAAAAGTTAGAATGAGGTATAGTATTGCACATAGAAACCAGAGTTCAAAAGGTTGCAAGCTGGTAGAAACAGCTTCTCTAGTAGCTTTAGTGAGGTCTCTTACTGCAATTATTCCAAGCAGCGATGAATCTTTAATCATACTTATAAACTGTCCTGCAAGCGGAGGAAGTATTCTTCTGAACGCTTGAGGAAGTATAATGTGTTTCATTGCATAATACTTAGACATACCTAAAGAACGAGCTGCTTCCATTTGACCGCGGCTGACAGATTGAATACCTGCGCGGACTATTTCGGCAACATATGCCCCTGCAAAAATAGCAAGAGATGCTATCCCAAACCATATTGAAGGGATTTGTGCTATATCGTACTTACCAAGCAAGCTGTTAATAAGAGTCCCGAGTACAAAATACCAAATAAAAATCTGGACAAGAAGAGGGGAGCCTCGAATAAGTTCAATATAAGTAATAGCCGACATTTTTAGAGCAGGATTTGATGAAATCCTGGCTAAGCCTGTAAATAAACCAAGTGCGATACCGAACACTATGGAAATAGCACTTACTTTTAAAGTGACCAGCAACCCCTTTAAAAGAATGCCCATCTTCCATTCTTTTTCAGTGCCTAGTATGTCACCGGTAAATATGGAGTCTCCTTGATAAACAATAAGACTGTCACTTGGAACTTCATATTGCACAGATTTGTTATCTTCGCCTTTTATTATAACAAGCGAATTGAGACCTGTCTTTTTGATGGAGGAGATCTGTCCATCCAGACTGCTCGTTATATTCAGTTCATCTTGATAGTAAAAGTAATTTGGAATGCGTTCCCAGCGCCATACATAATCAACTTGCTGAGTTGTCCAATAAAGTCCTGCTATGGTCCCGATAAGGGCAATATAAAAAAAAGACTTCCAAAACAGGTTGTAGCCGCGCCCCTTGCCGGGAGTTCTTAGAGAATATCCACTCATAATATATTAAGCCGATTTTATGAAAAAGGTTGTATTTAGAATAAAAAAACAGGGGGGATGTCCCCCCTGTTTATCAGGTACTTGCAAGTTTATTGCATGCTTTTACGCCAAGCAGTGCTTTTAAACCATTTGTCGTAGAGTGTATCGTAACGACCGTCGTTTTTGATCTGGCGCAGAAAGTTGTTCAGGAAATTGAGAAAGTCAGGATCACCTTTACAGATTCCCCATCCGATAGGCTCATATGTGAAAGGTTTATCGATGAAGAAAAGTTTTCCACTGCCTTGTTCTGCCATGAAAATTGAGTTGAAAGGAAGGTCATAAACCATTGCAGAAGCTTTTCCGTTGAGCACTTCAAGAGCTGCGTCTGTTTCTGTTTCGAATGATTTATAATTTGCTTTAGGAAGAAGGCGTTTAGCTGCCTGCTCACCGGTTGTACCGAGCTTGGAAACAAGTGTGTATTCAGGGCTGTTAAGATCTTTGTAAGATTTAATTTTTCCTTCAAGCTTTTTGTTTACAAGGACAGTCTGTCCGACAACAATGATCGGATCTGCAAAGTTAATCTGGAGATTACGCTTTGAGTTAACTGTCATACCTGCTGTGATAATATCAATTTTATCAGTCAGAAGAGCTGGGATAATACCGTCAAAAGCCATGTTTACAGGAACAAATTTTACACCCATCGCTTTTGCCATTTCGCGGGCCAGGTCAATTTCAAATCCAATGAATTTACCATTTTTATCGGTCATTTCAAAAGGAAGGTATCCTGAATCGATTCCACAACGCAGTTCCCCTCTTTTCATAATAGAGTTGAGGGTGGACTTTTGGGCAAGATCAATGTCAGATGCGTGAGCACTGAATGCAAATCCGAGTGCGAGTATCAATGTTAACAGTAAACAAGCTTTTTTCATGGTTTTCCTCTTAATAGTTGTTGAATTGGGTAAGATTACAAAGAAATTATCAAGTTATATCAGGTGATCAACCGTATTTTCCTTCAGTCAGAACTTCTTTAATAATCATCTCGACCTTGCAATAAGGACAAATCGGCATAGATTCTTTTGGGAAATAAACAATGCATGTTTCCCTGCATTTTGGACAAACAACCTCAACAGCTTCCTGTCTAACTTCTTTAGCCTTTTTTATCATGATATTGCCCCTTAAAAAATAATCTGATATATTATCCTTTTTATGATATAAACTCAACAATTGAATCCATGTATTTCGAAAAATGCAAATAAACAAACTTGTTCCTGTTGGTTGTATTGACATGGGGTGCAAATTATATAATTTTCATGTTTGTAAATTATTGTGTTTTTTTAACAATTTTTTGGAGGGGATAAGATGTTTAAGAAGATTGTTGTACTTTTGATGCTGACCATGCTTGTAGGGTTCTCTGCTGAAGCCGGTATGCACACGAATAGTGAAGGAAAGCCGGTTATTACAGTTGCATCAGATTGCACCTGGCCTCCTATGGAATTTATCAATTCAGATAAACAGATTGTCGGTTTTTCTGTTGACCTGATGAAAGCTGCAGCTAATGCAGGCGGATACGTTGTTGATATCAAGAACGTTGCTTGGGACGGTATTTTTGCAGGGCTTGCTTCTGGCAAGTATGATTGTATCTGTTCATCTGTTTCAATTAATAACGAACGTAAGAAAGCAATGGATTTTTCAACACCATATTTTGAAGTTCAGCAGTCTGTTGTAACTAATAAAGATTCAAAAGCTACAACTTTGGCTGATTTTAAAGGTAAAAATGTTGGAGCTCAGATCGGTACAACAGGATATTTCGCCGTTAAAAAAGTAGACGGAATTGTTGCTAAATCTTACGACGAAGTCGGTCTTGCTATGGAAGATTTATACAACGGCCGTATTTCTGCTGTTGTGTGCGACGATCCTATCGCTGCTGACTTTGCATTGCAGCAGGAAGAATATGCCAAAAGACTAAAGATTGCTTTTATTGTCAAAAGTGACACTCCTGAATATCTTGGCGTAGCATTTCAGAAAGGGAACAAAGAGGTACTTGACCTAGTTAACAAAGGCTTAGCAGCAGTTGTTAAAGATGGCACATATGACAAGATTAAAGCAAAATGGTTCGGATCTAACTAAAAAGTAAACCATTAGGCTTGAAAATTAAACGTTAAGCCGGAATCGGAAATGCTTAAGCCGATTCCGGCTTTTACTGTAGCCGGGTAAAAGAATATGAAAAACAAACCAGTCAAAATTGAAGTCACGGATGGCGCCAGTATACCTGGTCTACATGATAAAGGATTATTGAACGCATGGTGGGTGTCATTTATTGGTGCTATCTCCGTTATCCTTTTTCTTGTAATAACAAAACCTGATCCATATAAAGATATCCTTTTATTTGTTCCTGATGGTATTCTTGTTACATTTCAGGTAACTATTTTTTCAATTATGGGCGCTTTGGTTATAGGGTTATTTACCGGTCTTGGCAGAATTTCAAAAAACTATTTTTTCAATCTCATTGCGTCAACCTATGTTGAAGTCGTAAGAGGTATTCCTCTTCTAGTTCAGCTTTTTTATATATATTACGCACTGGGACGCATTCTTCAGGTGCCGGATATGGTTTCTGCCGTGATCGCTATGAGTGTCTGCTACGGTGCTTATATGGGCGAAATCTTTCGCGCAGGAATTGAGTCTGTTGATAACGGACAAACTGAGGCTGCCAGATCCCTGGGGTTTGATAAAAATCAGACAATGTTTATGGTTATTCTCCCGCAAGCCTGGAGAACAATTCTGCCCCCTGTAGGTAATGAATTTATTGCACTGCTCAAAGACTCTTCGCTTGTTTCAATTTTAGCGGTCGCTGATATTTTAAGACGCGGGCGTGAGTTTGCTGCCTCAAGTTTTCAGTACTTTGAGACATATACGATGATTGCCCTTTTATATCTTGTGATTACTTTGATTCTTTCAAAAGCCGTTAGCCGTATGGAAGAGAGGTTGACCCAGTATGACCGTTAAACCGATTATCGAAATAAAAAATGTTTATAAGTTCTTCGGTGACCTTGCTGCTCTTAGTGATGTTTCCCTTGAAATCAAGCCTGGTGAAAAAGTTGTAATTATCGGGCCTTCAGGTTCTGGTAAAAGTACTCTTTTACGTTCAATAAACCGACTTGAAGAAATCAGTCGCGGATCTATTGTTGTTGATGGATTAAATGTTCATGATCCTGAAAATAACATCAACAGCATCCGTCAGGAACTCGGAATGGTTTTTCAGTCTTTTAACCTTTTTCCACATAAAACCGTCCTTGAAAATCTGACAATGGCCCCGGTTAAGCTTAAAGGACTTGAGAAGGAAGAAGCTAAGGCTATCGCCGTTGATTTGTTGAAAAAAGTCGGAATTAATGAAAAAGCGGATGTTTATCCTTCAAAACTATCCGGTGGACAACAGCAGAGAGTTGCTATAGCCCGTGCGTTGGCTATGAATCCTAAGATTATGCTTTTTGATGAACCTACCTCGGCACTTGATCCTGAGATGATAGGTGAGGTTCTTGATGTTATGAAAAACCTTGCCATTGAAGGGATGACTATGGTTGTAGTTACTCATGAGATGGGATTTGCCCGTGAAGTGGCTGATAGAATAGTTTTTATGGAAAGTGGACGCATTATAGCCTGTGCTCCTCCTCATGAGTTTTTTAACGCAACTGAGCATCCGCGCCTGAAGCAATTTCTCAGTCAAATACTTTAAAGCCTTTGGCTTCATATTTGACAAAACATTAATGGCTTCTCTTGACCGGCTCTGATTTTTCAGGGCCGGTTTTTTTTGAAACGGATCTTTCTGAATTTGCGTAAAATTTGAAATGTTTGTATATTAACTTATTCTGCGAGTAAATTAATCGGTAAATGGAGCGTTAATGATTTCCGGGAAAAAAATTCTTGTTGTTGATGACGAAAGAATCGTAAGTCTTGATATTCAGGCGACTTTAAAGCGTCTCGGATATGGATTTGCCGGGGACGCGGTGTCAGGCGATGAAGCTATTTCTAAAGTTGAAGAGCTAAAACCAGATCTCGTTTTGATGGATATCAAGCTCCACGGTAAAATGGACGGAGTTGATGCAGCAAATATAATTATTAAAACGTATGATATTCCCATTATCTTTCTCACTGCTTACGCTGACGATACTACCATTAACAGAGCTAAACTTTCCGGACCATATGGTTACCTTTTAAAACCTTTTGAAGAAAGAGATCTTCGTTCAGCCATTGAAATTGCTTTATACAAGCATGGAATGGAACAAGAAGCTAAACGGGCTCTTTACAACGCTGAAGCCGCTAATGAAGCAAAAAGCTCCTTTCTAGCAACCATAAGCCATGAACTGAGAACACCTATGAATGGTATTCTGGGGCTTAGTGAAATTCTACTGGACACCAAAATTGATTCTGAGCAGAAGGAATATATCGAGCTTATTAAAGGCTCTGCAACATCTCTCCTAAATGTTTTAAATGAAATTCTGGACTACTCAAAGATTGAAAGCCGCATATTGGAATTGCGAGAAGGATGTTTTAATCTGAGGGAAGTATTAACCGGAGTTGTTAATACTCATATCGCGGCAGCTGTGAAAAAAAAGCTTGGTTTTGAATGTATTGTTCACCCTGATGTTCCTTACAGATTAAAGGGGGATTCAGGGCGGCTTATCCAAATTTTGAATAACCTTGTCAGTAATGCAATAAAGTATACTGATATTGGCGGATTGCTTATTGAAGTTATGCCGGACAGCGTTGAAGATGAGCCTTATCCTGCTGGTTTTGTCAGATTGCTTTTTGCTGTTACCGACTCAGGTCATGGTATCTCAAGTGAAAAGGCAGATTGTATTTTTAACAGTTTTACCCAGCTTGAAGATTATATGACCCGCAAGCATGGCGGAATAGGACTTGGTTTAACTATTTCATATAATTTGGTTAATATGCTTCAAGGTGCGATGTGGCTAGAAACAGTGCCGCTTTCCGGGAGCAGTTTTCTTTTTACCGCAGTATTTAAAATTCCGGAAACAGACGCTCAGGCGGTTCATGAACATGATTGCAGTATAATTTCTTTTCACGGCACTAAAAAGATTTTATTTGTGGATGATAATGCGATCACCAGACGTGTTGTTTCTTCTTTTTTAGAAAACACTGACTGTGAACTTGATACCGTTGAAAACGGACGGGAAGCTATTGATCTTTTAATGACTAAAAAGTTTGATATGATTATTATGGATGTTCAGATGCCCGTTATGGATGGATTCGAAACAACTGAATTAATCAGGTCAGGATCAATTGATAATATTGATCCTGATATTCCCATTTTAGCACTGACGGCTCATTCTATGAAAGGCGACAAGACCAAGTGTTTGCAAGCAGGGATGAATGGATATCTTTCAAAACCTGTTCGGTCCTCAAGATTATTGGAGGGCATTGCTTCTATTTTTAATATGACAATCGGTAAGTCGAATTGTGCTGCTGAAATAATTGATTGTGATGACGGACCATCTTATTTAGATATTAAAGGTACTATTGCACGTTTTGAAGGTGATGATTCACTTGTACGGGATGTTTTCAGCCATTTTTTGAGAATTGTTCCGGCCCAGATAGAAAGTATTATTAAATCTGCGGCTGAATCTGATTTTGAAGTAGTTGTTAAGGGTGTTATGATACTGCGTGAGATGGCTCTGGATGTAGGAGCAGGGAAAATTTGTCAGCTTGCACGGGATATAGAAAATATTGATTCAAATGGAGACCTTGATTGTCTTTCAAACATGGTTGCCCGTTTGAAACGTGAAACAGATACAACTCTTGCCGTAATGTCTGATTATGTCTTAAGGTCGGATTTAATTTAATTTATCCGTTTAAAAAAGACTTTTATAACTACCTGTAAGTTTTATTATTATAAGGTTTGCTTTATGGCTCCTTCAGGAAAAGTCGCTCCTAAATCTCCAATCATTTATACTTTGTTCTTGGTTTTTCTTTTAGCAACTGCGATTGCGTTGGGGTATTCTGTTGCAAAGCCTTTTTTAAATACAATTATTATTTCGATAACTCTTTCCGTGCTTTTTTATCCTTTAAGTCAGCGTATTTGCAAACTGTTGAAGGGCCACTCTTCTTTGGCCTCATTTTTGACTGTGTGTATTATTGTTTTTGCCATCATAATACCTGCTCTGTTTTTCTTTTTAGGGTTAATCGGACAGGGAGTTGATTCTGTTTCAGAGATAAATAGTTGGCTGAAACATGCTGATATCTCGAAAATTATGAATACGCATAAACTTGATATCTATGTGAACTGGATAGAAGACAAGATCCCTTTTCTTGAATTAAATTCGAATGATATAAAAGCTAAAGGCATAGAATATTCCAAGACTTTCGGGCAGTCCATGCTTACCTCCGGCACTTGGCTGGCTGGAAATATGGCAGGGCTTATTGCTCAATTCTTTATAATGACTTTTCTAGTCTTTTCTTTTCTAAAAGACGGAATCAGATTTATTGCCAGAATTAAATACCTTTCGCCGCTGCGGGCTGAGCAAGAAGATTTTATATTTACAAGTCTTCGTAAAGTTTCAAAATCAGTTCTTGTAGGGAGCTTATGTATTGCGGTTCTTCAAGGTTTTGTCGGTGGCGTAGGCCTTGCTATTGCTAATATCCCTGCGCTGTTCTGGGGAACCATGATGGGGTTCACATCACTTATTCCAGTTCTCGGTACAGGCATAATCTGGGTTCCGGCAATTTTATATCTTCTATTGATCGGTAATATTCATATGGCCGTTTTTCTCGGGCTGTGGTGCGGAATATTGGTGACCGGCATAGACACAATTTTACGACCGATTATTGTAAGGGATTCTTCCAGAGTCTCAACAATCTATGTTTTTCTTGCAATTCTTGGCGGGATCAACGCTTTCGGAGCATTAGGTATTCTTTACGGTCCTATGATATTAACATTTTTAATGGTTATGCTGGATATTTACGGACTTGAATTTCAAGATATTTTAAAAAATAAAAAATAGTGAACATATTTTTTATCAATTTTAATTTATTTATCAGGCGATTGTGAAACAGTAAAAAAAGGATCTCCATTTAAATTAAAAGTTGAAATTTCATTACCATACGTAATACTATTCATCTTTGAGAGTCCTGATTTAATTACTTCTGACATTTTAATGAAAGTTTCTACCTTTTGTTTAGAGTTTTTAAGCGTGATATAGCCGTCACCTCCACTGGCTAAGAATGAATTGGTGGCGATAGAATACATCTTGTCATTCACTATAGGAATATAATTACCTGATTTGTCATGAATTTTAATATTTGAAATTCTTGAACCGTGAGTTTTGATGCTGATAACTTTTCCCTGCTTGGTTATATTAAGTGTTTGCGGGGTTCCATTTAAATCCAGTGTATATTGTACTCCAGCGGTTTGCAGGTAGGCTCCTGAAGATTCTGGAAGATTTTGAACTGAGCGTTCGAGCACCTGTTTCAGTTCTTCGCCTGTGATTTTAATGATTGTCACAGTATTGCCGAACGGTAGCATTGTGTCGATATCACTGGCATATATAGGTCCGGCAGGAATAATTTTGTTTCCCCTGATTCCGCCGCTGTTTTGGAATGCAATGTCTGTTTTGAATTTGTCCATAAGAATCTTGCTGATTATTTTACCTGCGGGTTCGTCTTGGATTCTTATAGATTTTACTTCTGTATCTAAAGGTTTTGTCGAGATTGTAAGCATTGCAGTAGATAGTTTTTTTGTCATGTGCGCTTTAATAAAGTCAAAAGTCTCTTTATTAGGCTGAATGCTGTTCGTAATAGGAATAATTGTCCATTCATGATTTTCTAAATGGCCATCGTCAATTCGCAGTTTTAAAACTCCGACAAATCGACCTCTGGCACCACCTTGAACCATAAGACCTGTAGTAGGCCCATCGCGAGCAATAACCTCTTGCCCTGGAAAAATGTCTTTGTGAGTTTGCCCGCCGCAAATGATGTTGATTTCAGGAATAGATTCAAGAATCAATTTTTGATCATCAATAGAAATATGACTTAGGAGTACAACAATGTCTGCGTGTTCCTCATTTACCAACTTACGAGCAGTTAGGCGGGCTACTTCAAGCAGATCATGATTTACAGACGTAGTTGTTCCAGGATTTGAAATCATTGTTAATTCCGGTAGGATTAAACCCATAAACCCGATACGGACAAGGCCTCGTTCAATTACGGTGTACGGTTTTATATATTTAAGAAGTCTGCTTCCGGGATTAATTATAAGATTGCTTACAATTGTCGGGAAATTTTTATTTGCCAGATATTTTGCCAAAATATTTGACCCGCGATCGAATTCATGGTTGCCAAGGGTTGAAATGTCAAAACCCATCCTGTTCATTGCATCCAAGACTACTTTGCCTTGATCATCTTGAATAGATTCTCCCATTAGGTCATCGCCGGTTGCAATTGTGATAGTTTTGTTTGGAAACTTTTGGCGATAAGATTCGAATACGGTTTGAATTCTTGCAAATCCTCCGAAAGTCCGTAGCATATTGCCGTTGTTAAGTTCACTTTTTTCTGAGAAAGGAACTAGCTGACCGTTTAAACCAGAGGTTGTAAGTATTATAACATCCCATTTTGACGCACTGCAGGGTGTTGATAGCAGAATGAATGTAATTAGTGAGATTAGTATTGTTAACTGACGCATACATGACCCTTCATGCTTGTGAATGTTATATTTAAAATTATGATAATTTGAACGTAAGAATATTTTTAATAATTCGTTGTAGGTCACTTTTATTTTTTTTTCCAGTCTTCTTTAAATAACAAATTATGCCGGGAGTTCATTTAAAATGCGGGTCTACTTGCCTTATAATATGTCAAAGTTGGTTCTTGTGTCTATATTTGCTTTTTTTATGCTGGCTGGCTGTGCAACCAAAAATGTTCAACCGGATGCCGTTAAAGGTTTTTTTCAAGTAGATAAGACTCAATTAAATTCAATTCTCAGCCGTTTGAATTCCGCAGATGGCGAAAAGCAGTCTTGGATAAGCCTTGCGTCAGGAATTAATGAAAACATTAAGTATCTTTCTAGAAAACAGGCTGATGATGTTGCTGTAAAATATGGCAACATGGAAATTACTTGGGGAATGCTGGCTCGGACTAATGAAGAGCTGTTAGAAATATTACCTGAGCTTGATGTTAGCCCAGACCTTTTAAAAGATAAATTTGTCTGGTTTGCTCTATCTCCCCGTACTTTATTGACCGGGTATTATGAGCCTTATCTTGAAGCTTCGCTAACGCCGGACCCAGCTTATCCGTATCCTTTGTACAGTGTTCCTGCCGATCTTAAAGTGTTGGATCTAGGTAAATTCCATTATCGCTGGAAAGGGGAACAGTTGATTTATAAAATTGAAGATGGGGCGGTTGTGCCGTATGATGACCGCAAAGCAATTGATTTTGAAGGTGCGTTAAAGAATAAAGGATTTGAAGTCGCTTGGGTCAAGAGTCTTGTTGACGTATTTATTCTGCAAATCCAAGGATCCGGAAGACTGTTGCTGGCAGACGGCAGTGTTAAGCATATTCTGTATGCCGGGAAAAATGGACAGAAATATGTGTCATTGGGGAAAGTCCTGATTGATAGAGGGCTTATGCCGAAAGAAGGAATGAGCATGCAGGGTATTAAACAATTCCTGAAGAATAACCCTGACCTTGTTGAAGAATTGCTTATTACTAATCCCAGTTATGTGTTCTTCAGACTGGATGACTCCGGTCCGTACGGTGCCATGAATGCTCCGCTTACTCCTATGGCAAGTGTTGCTGTGGACAGCAGTGTTCTGCCGCTCGGGTCTATGGCTTTGCTTACAACAAAACTTCCCGAAGCTGGCGTTGACGATAAAAAACCGTTTACGAAAATAGTTATGGCGCAAGACAGAGGCGGGGCAATTAAAGGGACGAGAGTTGATTTATTTTGCGGGTCTGGTTCTGATGCTGAATTTTTAGCAGGGCATTTAAACTCATGGTCGCATATTTATATTCCCGTCAGCCGAGAAGCTCTCAATCAGTATTTACTCAAAAAATCTGACGAGTGTAAAAAATAGTTTTCCGTAATGATTAAATTTAAGATTACCTATATTTTCCATAATTGTTTTGTTCTTGATGTTGGAAATTTGAGTATTGTTTTTGATATTCCTGCACAGAGATTCCGCATGCGCCGGACTCTGTCTGCATTAGAAGAAGCCATCCGCGGACGTGATGTTGTTGTATTTTTTTCTCACAGCCATTTGGATCATTTCGCTCCAGATTACATGGAAGTGTGTGGCTGTGCGAAATCTGTGAAAGCGGTGCTGGCTGATGATATCGGCGAGATGTATCAAAATGATTTTTTTGAAAACGCACTTGTTGTAGAGCCGGATGAAAAGTATTTTTTTGAAAATCTAAAAATAGAAACTCTTATGTCGAATGACTTAGGTGTCGCTTTTATGATTGAAACAGCGGAAGGATTAAAAATATATAATGGCGGTGACTTAGCCTGCTGGGATTGGGATAATTCGTCCGAAGCTGAACAAAAATTTGCGAAAACCTTTTTTGAAAATGCGGCAGATAGAATTTCAGAATTTGGATCGCATATTGCTTTTTCCAATGTTGAAAGACGGCTTGAGAGTTTAGCAGGCGGGCCGCTTTTAGTCGAAAAAGTGCAACCTCATATTTTTGTGCCGACTCATGCTTTAGGGCGGACAGAGTGGCTTGAAGGGTTGCACGAACGCCTTGGAATTAAGCCATGCCGATACTTTAATTATCGCAGGCCCGGGGATTGCTGTACTTTTAAAGTAACTCCTTCCGCCACCCTGTTCGAAAGAGGTTAAGATTTTAATTCTTTTTTCAAATATTTTGAATGTAAAAACGCCCTCTGTTTAATTGTATGACAGAGGGCGTTTTTTTTACCAAACTAAAAATTAGTTATTTTTGAGATTTACACTCATGGCATGGTGACAATTTATACCCACCTTTACCTTTAGGGATACCGTGAGGTCTGACATTTCCTTTGGAAAGCAGCTTTTCACATTCATTTTTTCCGCATTCCGGGCAAACAGCTTTTATATCTTTGCCAGGCATGACCAGTTCATCAAATTCTTTTCCGCACTTATCACATTTGAATTCATAAATGGGCATCTGTGCTCCTTTCGTTCTATAAATTTATATAATGGAGCATTAACTCCTGTCTGTTTAACAGGGTCAGAGTTAAGAAAAAAAAGCAAGCTTATCAAGTAAAATCATAGAAAACTCATTTCTACTTAAACACGTGTAGAAAGTAGTGTTCCGCCGCCGCTATATCCCATTCCCATCTGTGAGAAGAATCCGTTCATTTGAGAATATACTTGGTTGGCCTGTGCATCCTGCTGATCTTGAATTTTAGCTGCTTTATCAAGAAGAGTGTTTATATTTTCATTGGTCTTCTTCAGTTCTGCCTGTTCTTTTTCCGTCAAGGATCTTTCTTTTGATAACTTTGTAAGTTCGTCTAAGCGTTCATCAAATCTGTTATAAAGAGTTTTTTCTATGTTACTAAGTCCATGAGTAACAATTTTCCCGGCAAGTTCTTCCATCTTTTTGATGATGTCGTCAGCTTTTTCTTTTTCGTCAGCGGTCAACTCTTTTTTAGTTGTGCCATTTATTTCGTCCATTTGCTTTCGCAGTTCATCCGCCGTGGTCTGTTCTTCTTCTGTGAGAGTTTTAGGGCCGTGAATGCCGAATAATTCTTTAAGTTCGGACTGAATAGATGATTCAACTTTTTTTTCTGCAGCGGTTAAAACTTTCCCGTCAGGGTAGTAGAGCTTGCGCAGTTCCCATTTAAGGCTCTCAGCTCGTTTGAGATCAGAACCAGTTGGCTCTTTTGTTGGTAAAATGTCGTAGAGTTTATCTAACTTACTTTGAATTTCATCTACCTTGGCTTGTTCTTCAACCGTCAATTTTTTAGGTTCTCCGGAAAGTCCGTAAAGATCGTCCAGTTGTGTTTTCAGCGCTTTGAACTGTGCTTCTTCCTCTTTACGAAGCTTACTGTCATCCACACCATAAATATTATTTATCTGTGAAAAGTATGAACCGACTTGTTGCTGTTCATCAGAAGTAAGTCCAAAACTTTGAGATGCAAATTGCATTTGAAGCTGCCTGCGGATTTGGCTTGGAGTCATTTCTTTTGTAATTTGAGGGGTGGATGTTTTAGCAGACTCATTTGCAATGTTTGAGAAATAACTTCCAGCTGTTCCGCTTGTTAGCATACTTGCAGAGTTAATCATGTCATGCTCCTGAAATTTTTATTCGAGAAATATTTTCCGCATTGATTTGTATGGTGGGGGATATGCAATTCACAAACCAAATATTTAGTTTTGATAAAGTTGTATTAATGAATATTATGATTGCAGGAATATATGTAAAGCTGAAGGGTGGTTTAAACGGTTAAAATTGTAGTTAATTTGAGGTAGTCATAAAAAAATAGTTGATAAGGAGTTGCAAAACATGATCTTTTATGCAAGGAATTATGGGTCCTATGGTTATAAGGATCTTTTTAAATATGGATATTTTCTTGCTTTGAAATCATCCTTCACTTATTCTTTTTATCTGTTTTAAACATGACTAGTCAGGAGGAAATAAAAATGAGCGCAGCATCTGAAAAAGTACATCAGATCGAAGATTATCAGAAAAAAGGGGAAACAGAAGGGCAGAATTTCGCAGAGGGAATCGGCGAATCAGCTCAGAAAGATATGGGTAAAGTAGCAGTCATCATATCTTTCATGGCGATTGTTCTTCTCGTAGTATTTTTCTATGGTCTAAACCAGAATTTAAGTAACCTGGCTACTGAAGTTAAAGATCTTCAGGGCGTTCGCGGACAGGTCGAAACTCTAAATACTCAGATGACAACTGTTGATAACAGACTTGTTGAACTTGAAAAACTTCCGATCAGAACAAGAAATATTATTATGGACGGTATGATTGACGAGATGACTCAGAAAGCCAACTATATCAGCCAGCAGCTCACTCCTGAAGAGCAGGCTAAACTTGCTCAGGTTCAGGATTTACTCAAAGACGTTCAGTCCGGTCTCCAGAAATAAAGATTTTGATTTAAAAATATTAGGCGCGAAGAGTGGTTACTCTTCGCGCCTTTTTTTATGCCTGGCGATTATGTTCGAGAATCTTATTTCATTTTATTCTACTTTTTCACCAACTCTTGCAGTCACAATCTCAGCAAGGGGAACATCTCTGTCATAGCATATCAAACCGCAGCGTAGGCAGCGTGATGCTTCCAGCTTAAGCTGTTCTTCAGACAAAGCTCCTTCCACTTCACTAAACGTTGAAATCCTGTAAGAACCCTCGCAAAGATGAGGCATTGTGGCACGACATTTATTATCAACCCCGTCCACATCTTTAAAAAGTGTATAGGGAATTAATTTCCGCATAATATTATCGGCTACAGGTATTTCACCTTTTGTTAATAAAAAGTGGATAGATCGCGCAGCCCGGCGTCCTGCCCCTACTGCTGAAATAACAAGATCGGGGCCGCTGAACAGGTCTCCTCCTGCAAAAACATTAGGGACAGATGTTTGCAGGGTGTCAGGATCGGCGTTTACAGTTTTCCAACGGGTGAAGTCGATCGGACATTCTTCCGAGTCTTCCGAGTAAAAGCATGAAAGAGAAGGTTTTTGCCCAATCGCCGAGATAATAGTATCGGCAGGGTACCTGACCTCCGTCCCCTCTATCGGAATAGGTCTACAGCGTCCTGAATCATCAGGTTCGCCAAGTTTCATCTTTATACATTCGAGGTGAGTGGCGTGACCGTCTTCACCGATAATTACCCTGGTAGGAGCTGTTAAAAATACAAACTTAACGCCTTCTTCCTGCGCATCATTAATTTCGTCAACATGGGCCGGCATTTCATTTTGCGTACGGCGATAGATGATAGTTACGTCACAGCCGAGTCTTATGCTTGTTCTTGCCGTATCAATTGCAGTGCTGCCGCCTCCGACAACTAAAACTTTCGGGCCGACCTCAGGAGGTTTATTAAGGCCGATCGCTGTGAGCATGTCTATTCCGCTGAGGACTCCTTCTGCCTCTTCTCCTTCAATTCTGAGGTTGCCGCTTGACCATGCACCAAGTCCCATAAAGAAGGCTTCAAAACCTTCTTTTTGGAGACCTTGAATAGTGAAATCAATTCCGAATTTTATATCTGTGCGGACTTCCATTCCTAAATCAAGAATTCCTTGAATTTCCCAGTCTAAATCTTTTTTAGGCAGTCTGTATTCAGGTATGCCGTAGCGGAGCTGCCCGCCGAGTGCTGGCATGGATTCAAAAATTGTAGGGCTGTGTCCGAGCCTGCGCAGGAAGTACGCGCATGAAAGTCCGGCTGGCCCGCCGCCGATAACTGCAACTCTATGACCTGTCTCTTTAGCACAGGGGATTTCGAGGCGAAGATTGTTTTTCATTTCCCAGTCTGCAACAAATCTTTTGATCATATTGATTCCGACAGGCTCATCAACATGTGTCCTGCGGCAAGCGGCTTCACAGGGGCGGGGACATATTCGTCCACATACAAGAAGTAATGGATTGCGTTCACGGATTGTATTCACTGCTCCGGCGTAATCTCCTTTTCCGGCCAGCTCGATGTATTTTGGAATATTAATCTGTCCCGGACATTTTTGACGACACGGCGCAAGGCAATCGTTAACTTCTTCCTGATGCAGGAGTCTTTCACTCATAGAAATAATTGAAAGGACATTCCGCGGGCAGGCATCAACGCATTTCCGGCATGATCTGCAAGCAAGTGGATCAACAACAGGTAAGCCTTCCGGACCCATATGAATCGCATCAAACGGGCAGACGGATACGCATGTGCCGAACCCTAAGCATCCTTCGGGGCATGTTTTGCTTCCGTTGTAGAGTAGAGCCTGCGCGCGGCAATCCTTAGCTCCTTCATAACGGTACAATTCTTCAGCTCGCTTGCCTCCGGTGCAGTCTCTGAAGGCAAGTTCCGGTTCCATTTCTACAACTTCAAGTCCCATAACTGCCGCAACGGCCTTGGCGGCTTCAAGCCCGCCGATTACACAGACATTGGAGCCGGATTTACCATCGACAACAGCGTTGGCAGCTCCGCTGCAACCGGCGTATCCACATCCTCCGCAGTTTACCCCGGGGAGAGCATTTTCAAGCAGTGCTATGCGCGGATCTTCTTTTACGAATAGAATTTTGGAAGCCACAGCAAGAATCACAGCCGCGAAAAAGCCTAATCCGAAAAGAACAAGTATTGATGATGTAATCATTTCGTTCCGCCTGTGTCTGCGGTTGTGGTCATCAGATCATTCCTTTGAACGCAAAAAACGCTAAAGACATGAGACCTACCATAATTAGAGCAACAGGGGTTCCTTTAAGTGCTTTAGGCACTCTGGAAACCTCAATTTTTTCACGTATTGCGGATAGTACAATCAGTGCGACCATGAAACCGATTCCTGATGCAAAAGAAAAAGCTACCGTTTTAACGAAAGTAAATTCTTCGCGCTGACAAATGATGGCTATACCCATAACTGCGCAGTTTGTTGTGATCAGCGGTAGAAATATTCCGAGTGCTTTGTATAGCGGGGGGACAGCTTTTTTTAAAAACATTTCAACGAATTGTACCAGCGCGGCAATTACCAGAATAAAGGTTAAAGTTTGCAGATATTCAAGCCCTAGTGGAGTCAGCAGATATTGCTGGACTGCCCATGTTATTGAAGCCGCCAGTGTGGCAACAAAAACAACTGCGCTGCCCATGCCTATTGCCACAGAAATTTTTTTGGATGTCCCGATAAACGGACAGTTGCCGAGGTATTGGGCCAGAACAATGTTATTTATAAATATGGCTGATATGAAAAGGAGAAAATATTCTTTCATATGCTTATCTCTTGATGCTGAGTTATGAAATTACTGTCCGCATATGCCGCATGTTTTGCAGTCATGAGTGGGATTATCGAGCACGGCCTGTCCTTTTTTGCGTCTTTGACTGTTTGTAAAAGCGTTCATGGCTGCTAGAAGAATTCCTAAACATACGAATGCTCCCGGAGCCTCGATCATAAATTTGAACGGTTTAAATGTTTCAGGCATGATTTGAATTCCGAAAAGAGTTCCATATCCTAAAAGTTCACGCAGGCTTCCGAGAACTGTAAGAGACATGGTGTACCCTATTCCTATTCCCAGTCCGTCAGCAGCTGAAAGAAGTATGGTGTTTTTAGATGCAAAGGCTTCCGCGCGCCCGAGAATAATACAGTTAACAACAATGAGCGGAACAAAAATACCCAGTTGCTGATAGAGCGGATATGCATATGCCTGCATCAGCAATTCAACCGCAACAACTAATGAAGCGGCGATAACAATGAAACAGGCTATACGGACTTTCGGAGGAATAATTTTTCTGACAGCGGACACAAAGATATTTGAAAGTGTCAGTACGAAAATTACAGCTATTCCCATTCCGAATCCGTTGTCGGCACTTTTAGTAACAGCCAGAATAGGACACAGACCGAGAACTATTTTAAACGGAGCAAGATCGGTCCATAATCCTTTAGAAAATTCTTTCCATAATCTGCTCATGATCAAGACCCCTTTGTCCATGCCGTATTGATTTGCGGTTTGATTTGGTTGAAAATATTAATTGCTTTTTTTACTGCTTCAACCGACGCAGTTGACGAAATAGTTGCCCCTGCAATGCCGTTAATGGTCCCCCCCTTTGAAGAGAGCTCAACTGATGCTGAGTGACCGTTGAACTGATCCGTAAATCCATGAGTAGCAACTCTTGCACCAATGCCGGGAGTTTCTTTCATGGTAGTAATGCCGATGCCTAAAAGATTAAGTTTATCAATATTAAAGCCTACCATTACACCGACATCTCCGCCGAAACCTTTTGCAGAGGTTTCAAGAGCCACACCGAAAAGTTTATTATCTTTAATCGCAGGGAAAACAGTTATCTGTTTATCTGTCCCGGGAATCTCAAATTTTTTGCGATCTTTAACCGGAGAATTACTAAATCCTTTTAGAACTTTATCGATTGCAGGTCCTTGCACATAGGTCATGACCTGTTCTTCAATTTTATTTTCAGTAGCATCTTTCAGGGTTGCAAGGGTAAACCCTGACAACCCGCATAAGAGTGAAAGAACTACGATCATTTTAAAGGTTTCATTCATAATTTACCTCTGCAAGTGTACATTGGTTATTCCGCCGAAGGGCTTGGGTCTGATTTTTTCGAGCAGTGGCGTTGCAAGGTTCGCAAGCAGTATGGCGAACGGAACTCCGTCAGGATAGATTCCGTAAATTCTTATGATTATGACCAGAACTCCGGCAATAAATCCGAAAGCAATCATCGGGATATGCCCCACAGGGGAAGAGGAACCGTCGGTTGCAAGAAAGAAAGCTCCGAATAATGTGCTCCCGCATAGCAGGTGATAAATCGGTGAGCAGTAATCAAGAGGGGATATTGCATAAAAAGTTGCTGCGGTGAAAGTTACCCCTGCAATAAATGCGAAAGGAATGTCGGGCCGGATAATTTTGCGGCTCAACAGATATAACCCGCCGAGAAGAATAGGACCTGATTGCGCCGCTCCTGATCCGCCGAGCTGGAATCCTAATAATAATGATTTTAAGGAATACTCACTTAGTGTTTCAGGACCGAAATTTTTGAGCTGACTTAGCGGGTAGGTCAGCTCAGATCCCAGCATTGTCATGTCAAAATCCATCAGATCAGGCCATGAAACTTTGCAGATGGCCCAGCCTACCAGCGGAGCGCATAACGGGGAACCTCCAAGACCTCCGAATACCATTCTTCCAAGTATCATTGAAAATGAACTGCCGACTGTTACAAGCCACCACGGGGAACTTGGAGCTATGAGAAATCCGAACATCAGGCCGCAGAGCAGAGCTGTGTAGTTGTCGGATTCAATTTCACGTTTCATTATTCGCAGGCAGATAGCTTCTGTCAGGACCGCAACCACGCATGACAGCGCAAGAACTCTCATTGCAAGTATATTGCTGTGCCAGATAGCGAATCCGGCTGCGGGGAGTAGAGCCAGCAGTATTTCGAAAGAAGTTCCTTTAATAGTCCGCCCGCAGTGAATGTGTGGAGAACTTGAAACAGTTAAAACTGGAGATCCGCTTATGGGTTTCATATTTATTTCCGAAGGTCTTCAAGTATCGGTTTGCTGAAAAGTTCTTTTTTGGCCAGTCTTATATATTGCAGCAAGGGACGCTTAGCCGTGCACCAATAAGCGCAAAGCCCGCATTCAAAACATGAACCGATGAAATACGCTTTAGTATTTTCAAAAAGTCCGAATTCAGCGTGTCTGGAGATCATATTAGGCATAAGTCTAGCCGGACATCTGATTACACATTCTCCGCATCCTACACATGGTGAGTCTTTAGTTACGGGCTCTTTGTCACCTGCAATAACTGTTATTCCCTGCGTATCCGCTGAAATTCCGTGGTTTAGTGAGTAGACAGCTCTTCCTGATAAAGGACCGCCTAGAACAACTCTATCACCTTCTGATAGCGTATATCCGGCTTTACTTACCAATAGCCCGACGGTTGTGCCGACTGGAGTCTGGAAGAGGGTGTTGCCGACTTTGATCATAATTTCAGTTACCGGCTGTTTGCCGTGAACGGTCCTCCCTATTCTGTAAAGAGTCGCAGCGTCTACAACGCAAACTCCGGCAGGCATTTCTTTTCCGGTTACAGTTTTAATGATCATAGCAGGTAATCCGTTGGGATAGACCGGCTTTATTTCATGCGCGGTGCAACCGGGCAGAGTCCATGCCATGCCCTGCGGTACGGCGATGGCTGAAGCTTTCGGCGAAAGGGCTTTCTTAAGAAAATCCAACCCTTCACACATTATGTGATTAAATTCTTCGATTAAAAATCTATGCCCGTCTATTCCGGTTTCTGCCGGAACGGTGTTGATGATCAGAGTGCATCCTTGTTTAAAACGACTGACGTCAATTCCTGCATTTCTAAGATCTGCGAGCATGGAAGAGCTGTCGGTGGTGTTAAACGCTAACGGTTCTGCAACAAGGTCGCCATGCTCTTCAATGAGGATAAAATCTTTTTTTACTTCAAGTACTTTACCAGACACTGAAGAGTGAACTGATGGGAGTTTATTATAAGGATCAAAAGCAATTTTTTGTCCTTTTGCGACAAGTTCCCCCGCCGTGGTAAGCGGTTCCAGCCCAGTTATTTCCAGAGATATCAGCAACGCGGAATTTAAGAGCTGCTCTCTTATTTTCAGCACCGGACCGCGTTCTGATGGAATAAGTGAAAAAATAGGATTCATAATCGATGTATCCGCCTTTATCTTAAATGACACTTGTCACAATCATTATCTTTATACGGGCCTTTTTTAAGTTCCCCGTGGCATACCATACATTGATCATGGAATGCACTCATACGATTCATAACTAAATCTTTCCCCGGTTTTTGGTGGCACTGTGCACATGCAGTGGTGTCGCCTTTGTAATGGGTCATGTCTTTCATTTTATGACATGGATTACACCCTTTAAGACCGTCTTTGAACTGATCTGCGTGACATTTCACGCAGCGGGCGTGCGCCGCATTTCTTATACTCGGAATTTCTTTGGTTCCCGCGTTGGTATGGCAATTCGAACATTTCTGAAGTTCATCTTCTATTTCCTGCCCATGGTGGCAAGCCTGACAGTTGTCGTCAGCACGTTCTTCGTGAGCTTCGTGATCGAAATTAAGTTTGCCAAGCTCTGCATGGTGGCATTTTACGCAGTAGGTGTTGTCCGGAAAGGAATTTATGTGATTGCGAACGAAGTCTTTGTCAAAAGATTCAGGATGGCATGAGCCGCAGGGAAGAGGTTCGTTGTTAGCTGTTTTACGCTCGTGGTGGCATTTATCGCATGATATTTCGTAAAGCCGGTGGTGCTTTAGATGTTTGAAGATTACTTTCCCGCCACTGTTTTTGAATAAAATTCTAACCGGAACTTTTTGTTTCTGCGTTGAAGTCATGTATCCGGTAGCAGCAAGTCCCAGCAACAGCACAGTAATAATTATGATAGGAAAGAACTTTTTTTGCACCGACTGTTCCTCGTTTTAAAAGGGAATTTTCCTATAAATTATATAGGTAAACGTGGTGGCTTTGTCCAGTTTAAACTTTTGCATGATCAAAAAAGAAAGATAATCATATTAGTTATCATATTGTTGCTAGGTTGTGACACAACAGTCATTTGGGACTGATAGATGAGTCTCTGCTTAAGATGAATTTATTTTTAACAATTAATTTCTTTAAATTCGGAGGCTCTGATGACTTTTTATCGTAAAGGTAGACATTTAATGTTGTTGTTCGTCTGTGCTGTTCTTCTTACAGCAATTCCGGCACATGCTAAAACCAAATCAGTAGCGGTTTATAAAGGTGCTCCTGCTAAATATGTATTTCTCTTCATCGGTGACGGAATGGGAATCCCGCAGAGAGCTGCTGCTGAAGCCTTTTTGGGTAAACAGTTAGTTATGAACAGTTTTCCGGCACAGGGAATGACAACAACCTATGCTGCTGACAGATTTATCACAGGTTCCGCCGCAGCCGGAACTGCTATTGCGAGTGGACAGAAAACCAACATCGGAATGCTCGGTATGAACCCAAGCCAGAAAGATGTTAAATCCATTGCAGAAGTTGCTCGTGATAAAGGAATGAAAGTCGGTATTGTTTCAAGTGTTTCAATAGACCATGCGACTCCGGCAGCATTTTATGCTCATGTTCCTACCCGCGGTCAGTATTACGATATTGATGTAGCTCTTGCTGAAAGCAATTTTGATTTTTTTGCAGGCGGCGGACTTAAAGATCCATCTAACAAGAAAAATAATTCTAAAAATTTCAAGGGCGATGCTCTTAAAATGATCAAAGATGCCGGGTATAAAGTTATAACCGATAAAAATGATTTTATGGCTCTTAAGCCTTCTGACGGCAAAGTTGTTGCATGGAATGCATGGTTGCAGGACGCAAAAGCTCTTCCTTATGTAATGGATATGCGTCCTGAAGATATTACTCTTCCTGAGTTCACCCAGAAAGCGATTGAAATGCTTGATAACTCTAAAGGGTTTTTCCTGATGGTTGAAGGCGGAAAAATCGACTGGGCATGTCATGCTAACGATGCTGCAGCATTTATCCGCAACACTGTTTCTTTTGATGATTCAATCGAAAAAGCTGTTGAATTTGCGAAAAAACATCCTTCAGATACTCTTATTGTTATTACCGGTGACCATGAATGCGGTGGTTTGACTCTCGGTTTTGCCGGAACTAAATACGGTTCTTACTATGATTCTCTTAACAAGCAGGATGTATCATTTCAGAAGTTTACCGATGAAGTTGTTAAACTTTGGAAGAGTGAGCATAAGGGCGACGTGAATTTTGATGACATTAAACCGACCATTACGAATTACTTCGGACTTAAGTTTGAAGGTGATTACAAAAAAGATCCTATGGTTGTTAAACCTTACCAGCTTGCAATGCTTAAAGATGCTTACGTCCGTACTATGAAAGATGATGATTCCAGTAGCCCCGAACTTTATAATATGTATGGCGGTTATGATCCATTAACCACTACAATCACACATGTTCTGGATAATAATGCCGGACTTGGATGGACTTCCTTTCAGCATACCGGAATTCCGATTGCAACTTCTGCAATGGGCTTAGGAGCTACTTCATTTAACGGTTACTATGACAATACTGATATAGCTCTGAAAATTATGTCAGTAATGGGTGTTTCTCCACGCGTTTATTCAAGAAGTGAACACGTTAAGATTGCTGCTAAATAATTGATAAATATCATTTAGAAAATCTAACTGGCGGAGCGGGCTATTTACCGCTCCGCCTTATTACTTAGTCGACAGGAATAATATCACATTTAATAAGTGGTCATAATATGCTAAAATTATTTAAAAATCATGAGTTTGTTCTAGTTCTGGTCTTTGCCATACTTACAGCTGTACTCTGCATAATTCCTACAAAATTTGATGATCGTATTGCTGATAATGCAGTTCGCTGTAAAGCAGAAGTTGTTGAAGTTAATAATTCTGAGATTCATCAATTCGGCATGGTTAAAACCGGAACACAATTAGTTTCTTTGAAGATGGTTGAAGGTAAATTTAAAGATCAGATCATGAAGGGAACAAATGAACTGCTTGGACAGATGGATAAAGATAAAATTTTTAGAGTCGGAGATTCTGCGCTGGTTGTTCTGTCGTTAAGTCCAGAAGGTGATGTTATATTTGTAAATCCTCAAGATCATTACAGGATTGGTAAAGAGCTTGTTCTGGTAGGGCTGTTTACATTTCTTTTGCTTGTTTTCGGCGGGTGGACCGGAGCTAAGGCATTGTTCTCTTTTCTTTTTACAGCTCTGGCTATTTGGAAACTTCTTATCCCGGGGCTTCTTTTAGGATTCGACCCGGTAATTTTGACGCTTGCAATCGTTACAGCTTTATGTGCGGTAATAATTTTCATGGTTGCAGGAATCAACAAAAAAGGGCTTGTCGCGTTTATCGGGTCATTTTTAGGAGTGCTTACCAGTTGCCTTATGGCAATATATTATACTGGAGATCTGCACCTGCAAGGTGCGGTGATGCCGTTTGCAGAAACTTTGCTTTATTCCGGATTCGGGCATCTTGATTTAACGAAGATTTATATTGCTGCGGTTTTTCTTGCTTGTTCCGGAGCTGTTATGGATCTGGCTATGGACGTGTCTGCCAGTTTGGATGAGGTTGTCAGAATCCATCCGGACATAACCCGCTTAGAAGCTCTTGCATCCGGTCTGCGTGTAGGAAGGGCTGTTGTAGGCACCATGACAACAACTTTGCTTCTTGCGTATTCAGGAGGGTTCATAACTCTTCTAATGGCCTTTATGGCGCAGGGAGTGCCGCTTATTAATACTTTCAACTTTGTTTATGTTTCAGCAGAGGTATTAAAAACAATCGTAGGCAGTTTCGGACTTGTTACCGTTGCGCCTTTTACTGCGATTGTAGGATCATTTATTTTTACAAAATTTAAAAAATAAACGGAAGCGTGAAGCTCTTGTGGTCCGCAAGTTTCTTATGATAATCATCAAACATGTTGTAAATGTTTATTAAATATTCAACTTGTTCTTAGGGGTGATTATTTTGCTTACACGTTTTTTAATTGTTTTATTTTTTTGCAGCGCAGCAGGCTGCGTATCGTCATCTGTTAAGCATGTTAATGAATCAGCTCAGTTGATATCAATTCCAGCTGCTCAGCAGCGCATTATTGACTATCATGAAAGTGGAAAATACAGCCGGGATGTTGAAGCTAAAGCTCGCGAAGTAATTGCTGCTGCTGATAAAGCTATTGCCTCCGGAGTTAAATATCCGGCTGTCGTTATCTCTGTGGAAGACGTATTGGTATCAACTTATGATGTTAGAAAAAAACAGGGATTTTCTGATAATAGCTGCGCTCGTAAGGAGCTTGATTCAAATGTAATCCTCGGAATTTTACCTGTTATTAAACCGTCATTGAATATGTTTGAATATCTTTTGTCGCGTAAAGTTACAGTTTTTATAGTTTCATATAGGCCGGAGAGTTTAAGAGTTTCTGTTTTGGAAAACCTCGCCGGGTCCGGATATTCAGGTTGGAAAGGTCTTTATCTGCTGGCTCCGAATCAGCAAGCTGACTCAAAAAAATTTTATGAGGAAATTCGTAAGGGACTTCATAGGACCGGATATAATATCGTAGCAACAATTGGAGTTTTGCCTTTTGAGGTAGCCGGGGAACAGGCAGGAACTCCTGTTTTGTATCCAAATTATATTTATTCTGCCCATTAATTTATAAATTTTAAAGCCCGCATTTATAAGGTCTGTTAAGACTTTACAAATGCGGGCTTTTTTTTGACATATGAGTCGGCAGATATTTTAATTCTACCTGTTCAAAAAATACTGTTAATACTGTTAGATTTTTTTAACAAATTTTGCTGCGGCAAGACCTGCAACACATCCTTCACCGACAGCTTTTGCCATCTGGAGTGGAGGTCCGCATATATCACCGGCTGCAAAAATACCCGGAACATTGGTGCGCTGCTGTTTGTCAGTTTCAATGAATTTCATGGATTCATCAAGTGTGATTCCAAGTTCAGCTCCTAAAGACATAACACCTTTGGCGCCAAGCTCGATAAATACGCCGGTAACATCAAGTTTACTGCCGTCGTCGAGGACCAGTCCGTCTACGCCGCTTTTGCCTGTGATTTCCTTAACTTCAACACCTTCGTGAATAATAATGCCCGCGTCTTTGAGTCGCTGCATAAGTTCAGGCGCAAATGAGAATTCTTTTGCGACCAGGTGTGTTTTAGAAGCAAGATGAGCCAGATGGAGTGCTCCGCCTGCTGCTGCGCTTTCGCCGCCTACAACAACAACTTCTTCACCTCTGAAAAAGTTTCCGTCGCATTCTACGCAGTAACTGACACCTTTCCCGAAAAGGTCTTTTTCACCAGGGACACCGAGTTTATTACGGGTAGTTCCGGTACAGATAATTATAGATCTGGTTTTAAAAACTTTTGTTTCGGTGGTGATGGTGTACACATTTCCGTCAGGAGTCATCAAATCCGGTGGAGTTATGTTGAGAACATCTTCATTTACAAAGACAGCTCCGAAGCTTTCGGCCTGCTGTTTTCCTGTTTTCAGAATCTGTTCACCGGAAATTTCAAGTGTACAGCAGAAGTTTTCAATATGTGCCCACCAGAGGCTGCTTTTGTCGTTTTTACCTAAAACAAGAACATTAAGTCCTTTTCGCGCAGAATGAATTGCTGCCTGCAGGCCCGCCGGTCCGGTTCCTAATATGACGATATCTTGAATCGCTTCGCTCATGTCATTTACCCATTTTAATTGGTTAACTTTTTCTTAACAAATCTATTACGTAAAAATAAGTATCAAACACCAAAAGGCAATAATCGGTTTTCATTTATTAAAAAAATACTGCTTACTAATTTTTTAACCGGCACATTATTGGAAAAAAGAGTTTTTCCACCCTTGTAGTTTTAGGAAGCTGAGAAAAAAGTGTTTCAACAATTCCCCGTTCTACCATTTGTTTTTTTGACCATTCAAAATTAAGTCCATATGCCCAGCTCAAAAGTAATAGTCTGAAATCGTTTAAACATCTCATTTCGCCGTATGAGACTTGCTTACCTTTTTCAAGAGAGGATAAAACAGATTCAGTCAGCTGCCCCGGAATTTCTTTTAAATCCATAAGAGGAACAGAGCTTGAAGGTTTTACATTTTTCATATGGGCAAGAAGGATTCCCATAATATCTATTTTGTCAGAGTCACGAATTATTTCTGTTGTTATTCTAAGTTGTTCCGGTAAGCGTGCGGGAAGTTCATTTCGGTTATGCAGAGCAATAGATCCCAGTATGATACGAAGTTGAGATTTAGGCAAATTGGCTAGTAATTGTTTGCGCAGGATATGTTTCACACCCAATAGCGCATGATTGCAGGAATTCGCATCATTAAAAGTTTTGTATTTCAGATATTGTGGAAATCTTCCTGTATCATGAAAAAGAGCTGCAATATTAGCGGTTAAAGTTAAATTTTTGTCCAAATTTAAAGATTGACAAATTCCTTGGCAATTTTCGAGTACCCGCAAAGAATGTTCATATTTTAAGGTGTAGGCCTGCAGTTCATTTTTATCAGCATTTTCAATATAAGTAGTACTGAAATCAGTGAATATTTTTTTGAAAGTTTTCATAATCTGAGGAGCTAGAGTAATCTTTTCTTCTTAAATTTGTAATCCAGTTCTGAAATTTCACCTGATGCCAGTTCCGCTTCAAGGTCCTTTAGTGCTTTTTCACGCATCTCCGCGGCTTCTCTATCAAGTTCTTTATCTCTGAATATTCCTTTGGGGCCGAATAAAACTCTTAAGAAGAGACATATAGACCCTAAAATTAATCCGACAAAAGCCAGTTTTAAAAGTGATGCATTTAAATTGCCGTAGCCGGGGCCGAACGGCCAATGGTCCCATTGAGGGCCTGTGCCGAACAGCTCGGTTACAGAAGAAGGTATGGATAAAATAGTTTTGATCATGCTGAGTTCCTGTTAAGTTTTGCTGTGTAAGTACCTTTCATTTTGACTATCTGCAAGATTATTAAATCCTAATTTGAGATAGTAAATATTGCGTGTTGCTATAAAATTTGATTATATGATGTTGCAAAAATTTTTGTTTATATCGTAACTTGAGTAATGGAGTTCCAATGTTAAAAATATTGGTAGTAGAAGATGAACTTGCAAGTAGGAAATTCATCACACATATGATGGAAGCCTATGGACATTGCGATATTGCCGTTGATGGAATTAAGGGCGTGATAATGTTTGAAGAGTCCATGCTTAACGGCGAAAAATATGATTTGATTTGCATGGATATTATGATGCCGGAAATGGACGGGCAGGAAGCTCTGAAAAAAATGCGTGAGATAGAAAAGAAGCATTCAATCCTTCCCAAAGATGAGGCTAAGGTCATAATGACAACCGCTTTATCTGATCCGAAGACAGTGCTGGAGGCTTATTATAAGGGAGGGGCTACTTACTACCTTGTGAAACCTATTTCAACTGACAAGATTAAAAATATTATGGCTGATATTCTTGACTCAAAGTGATTAAGTGAATAGGCCTTAACTGTGCTGGACAGATGTGAATTGTGTATTAATATCTAATCTGCGGCGTTTGTCGCAGATTTTTTTAATTTAAATACTATGGGGTCTTAGATGAAACTACTCGGATACATGGTTCTGCCGCTAATAACAATTTGTCTACTTGTTGCTATGACCGGTGATGCAAATGCAAAGAGATTCGGTGGTGGTAGCTCTTTCGGCAGTAAACCATCTTTTTCTCGTTCCTTTAGTAAACCGACTACCTCTTCGTTTTCAAATTCAAAGCAAAGTTCCGCTGCCGGTGCTCCGAGCCAGCAGGGCGGCTTTGCTCGTCCTGGAATGGGCCTTATGGGCGGATTGCTTGCAGGAACCTTTCTCGGATCTATGTTAGGTGGCGGAATGGGCGGAGGCGGCGGTATTTTTAATATTTTAATTATCGGCGCGTTGATTTATTTTGGATTCAAATTTTTGAAGTCGCGTAGTGGAGGTTCAAGCTCTGTCTTCGGCCAGACCAGCTCCAATCAGCAACAGACTCCTCCAAATCAACCATACAACGTTGATCCGTTTGCGCGTAGAGAGCAGAACTCGAAAAGTGCATGGGATCATCTCTCCTCAAAACCTGCTTCTGCGCCGCGTGTAGAGCCTGTAAGCCATGACCAAGTCAGCCCGGAAATTGGAGTGCCTGCCGGTTTTGATACTGAAGATTTTCTTGAAGGTGCAAAAGCTATGTACACCAGACTTCAAAAATCTTGGGATGCCCGTGATCTTGCTGATATTGAATACTTTGCCACTAAAGGCGTTGTTGATGAAATAAAACGGCAGGCGGCTGAAGATCCTGCCCCTTCAAAAACTGATATTATGTTGATTAATGCCAGGCTGCTTGAAGTGAAAGACGAAGGTTCAAGTACTTCGGCAACAGTATATTATGACGTGCTTCTCAGGGAAGATGCGAATCAGTCACAACCTGCTCAGGTGCGTGAAGTTTGGACTTTTACTAAAGAAAACACAAACTCTGCAATGTGGAAGCTTGATGGATTGCAGCAGCTTGAAGATTAAGAACTGACTTGTTTAATAATCAGGGCATTGCCTAACGGCAATGCCCTTTTTTTTGATTCATGCTGCAGCTTTCATTGAAAAAATAAATTATGTAATTTATAAAATTGAAATTACTTTAATTTAAATGGGAGCGTTTCATGGCGAATAAAATTAAGGAGACTATTAATAGTGAACTGGAAAGGCTTGTAGGCCGGTTTATGAGAAATACTGATTTGGAGATTGCTACGCTTGTTGCAGCTTTTAAGAAGTCAGATTTTTTAGCCATTAATAGGATTGGTCATAACATTAAAGGTACTGCGCTTAATTACGGATTCAAACATCTTGCTGAGATTGGCAGAAGTATTGAAAAAGCTGGAGCAGATGAAGACGTAGAAAATATTGAGCGGTTGCTTTTATGCCTTAAAGACTACGTTGTATGCGTTGAGATTGAATTTGAAGAAGATTAAATTTTATTACCACAAAAAACGATCCAATTCCAATTTGAATGTTTTAGGATGAATGCATTCAATTATTTCCAAGCTTGAGTCTGTATTCCCGGCGTCCTCCTGTAGCAGATTAATATATTCAGGGAGAATTGCTCTAAGTCTACTGTCGAATACTATTTTAATTTCTGGTAAAAGAGGGGCTGATGGAGTGTTTTTCATAACAACTCCGTAACGTCCGTCAGATAATTTGACAAAGCACCCCGTAGGATAAATCCCAATACATTTGATAAAACTTTCTAGGTAGGGCGTATGGAAAGATGAGTCTTTCATGGAGTATAGGTGTTTTATTGCCATGTTTGGAGTCATAGCTTCTCTGTACGGACGGCTTGAAGTCATCGCATCATATGAATCGCAGATAGAAATAATCCGTGCAAATTTTGGTATTTTATTTCCGGCTGATCCTTCAGGATATCCTGAGCAATCTTCACGCTCATGATGAGAGTAGATTGTCTCTATTATATTCTGAGGAATATTATCTTGTGTATTTAAGTATTCGCAGGCGAGTGCCGGATGTTGTTTAATAATTGAAAACTCTTTCTGTATAAGCTTCCCATGTTTTTTTAAAATGTTATCTGGAATCCATATTTCACCGATATTCATCAGTAAGGCGGAAACAATCAGGTCTTTCAGTGATTCCGTCGAGTGTCCTAGAAATCTACCAAGGACAGCACTTAAGATTGCTGTGTTCAGGCTGTGTGCAAATATATATTGGTCACTTTGAAGTAGAATTGTTAAACTTGCTGCGGCGTTGCTGTTACGTTCAATTGAGTCAAGCAAAGGAGTAACCTTTTTTTTGTACTCGTCTATATCAATATCTCTTCTTTCTTCAACTGTTTTGAATATATTTTGAACTAGTTTTATAATCTGTGCATACGTTTCGCGTGCGAAGAGTATTTCGTCGGAATAGGGAGTTTGTTGAATAGATTCACGGATAGAGCTTTTGTAAGAGTCAATAAGCACTTCTTTAATGTCACAACGTAGAAGTGTTAGAATTACATCTTTAGTAGTTACATAGGTGTTGGCAATTTTGGATGGAAGGGGCGGGTAGTTGTTTGCAGAGCAAACAATATACATCCCTTTTTGAATATTTTCAGTTTGAATCTTTTCTAACATTTCATTAATAATTTTTTAGTATTTAAATAATCAATTCAAAGTGCGTTATGTGACTAATAAATACAATAAGTAGAGTGGGTGTCGTATATGAATTACAACATTTTGATAAGCTCGACAGATATGATAAGGCAAGAGAAAAGTGCGTTTTGCCACATTGTGTGGCTGTGGGAATACTCCCCATGTTCACGCACCTAATTTTTTGTCGCGACTCAATTCGCGTATATTTTTAATATTAAATTCTATTTTTTCTCACCCTCCTTTAAGGTTTTAATTCCCTTCTGATTATTAAGTAATCATCAATTACCAATTGTCCACCAATTCAGGAAAATTTTCAGTTGTCATTTGAATAAACAATTGTTGTTCAGTTGTACATTAATTGATCAAAACGTGTTGACGTCTATTATATAGTAGTTTATCGTATGTTCAAATTAGAAATAAACAACAAGTGTGCAGGTGTCATGTCTAGTCAAAATTTAAGTCTTAGGGAAGTCAGCAGGAGACTTGGAATCCCTCCTTCTACTATTGTATATTATAAAGATAAGTATTCTAAGTTTATACCCTCAACAGGCAATGGTTCTCGTCGGCAAAAGTATTCTGTAAATGTTTTAGAAATTTTTAGGAGGATACGCGAAATGTATGGAATGAATTGGTCAACTGAACAAATTGAAAATGAATTATCTATCAAATTTGGTATGTTAATAAACCATATCAAAAATGAACAACAAGTGATCAGTGATGCAGGACTTAATGCCGGTAGTGATATGCAAACTGTTATTCAGGGGCTTGCTTCCGTTATAGAAAAAGTTTCAGACCTTCTTTCCAGTCAGGTATTGTTTCAGTCAGAGATCCGAGACCTGCGAGACGAAGTTGCCAGTCTACGGAGTGAGAAGCATAAGCTTGAAGCGCAGGTTAATGAACGCGTTCTTGATCTTGCTATGGAAATTGGTCAGCTTAAACGTGACAGAGTCGAACTCTTTAGGCTGTTGCGAAAGGGTGGTGTTTCTTCAGGTCCTGATGAATCTTCATTTCCTTCTACTGCCTATCTTGAGCGTCCGCTGGTTATTAGAAATTCAGAAGGTGAATATTTAGGTGTTGCCGGAAAAGGGCGGAAGCATTTTTCTTTAGAAGATTTTGTCAAGCTTCTCGAGAACAGTGTAAATTCCCATCGCAGTGTAGACTTGAAGTGGGAAAAGAAAGATTCAAGCTGGGTTTTAGTTATTACTGCTCATGAAGATGTATCGGGTGATGAAAAGTCTATTGTTTTGGTAACTGAAGAGAATGTAACTCCAAACAATAATACCGTTGTTCGTATTGTAACTATGAATATCAATGATAAAAACGTTCCTGATGCACTTTTATTCAGTCTTTTTAAGCAGATAAGAGATAGTTTTGTTCGGTAGGAATATGTTTGAAAAATCTAGAAAAAGTCTTGATATTCACGGTGAATAAAGATACTAAAATAATAAGTATAATGTGAGTATCAGGAGGACTAAATGCCGCAAGTCGCTGCGAGAATTACACATGACCATGAACAATGGCTTAAGAATTACTTCAAAACCAAAAGTGCCGGTGCTGAATTTATTCTCCCATGGGCTGTTGATATGTTTTTTAAATCTATGCGGGAGACAGCTACGGAACTTAATGTTGCGGAGCTTAAAACTGTTTTAGAAGCATATAGTGGTGTAAAAATTTTGCCCAATCAATGCAAAGGTGCTTATCTTTTTTTGCGGATTGAGGAAGCATGTGAGATTGATAGTGTGCATGTGACGCATGGAGTCAGTAAGGCTAATCTTGAAGCTAAGTTGAGAAGATTGTCAGATGTGCAGTGCACTGCTCTTATGATTTGGGCCACTGCTTATTGGGTCAGTAAAGTTTGGAACGGTGTCAGTTTTGAGGAATATATTAAACTAACCTGTAATTAATCTGAGCTTTAGTTAATTTATAGTAATCTTATAAATCAGCTAGTTAGTTCGTCCTGAATTTTGCACTGAATATTTCATTTTATATCGAATGCGATAAGCCCACGCTTTCCTAAGTCTTTCAAGAACGAAGCTGTCGCAACTTCTGCTTCGCGCGGGAGGACAGTATATTTTTCAGCAAAAGCCGCTGATATTTTTTTTACGCTGTTTTTACCGTCGATCATATCCCATACCATTGTACCCATGTCATCCAGCTCAAGCCTTTTCATTGGGGAACGGCCTTCTTTCCATAAGCCGTACTTTTTCGCGATACCGGAAAAAATAGGTTTCAGCCGTAAGGGATATGCAAGAATAACCTTATTGTGGTCTGTTCTAGTCTCTTCAATATCGAGATTTTTGACAGGTTTGCAGGCCAAAGCTTCACCTCTGGTCATCTCTGGAATAATTCTTTTCTTTTTTCTACCGAACAATTGAGTAATTCTCGAAAATGTTTTGCATTCTACTTTCAGGGATGCTTGTGCGAGAGTTTATAAGTACCGCTTGAATACGATTAGCTTCTTTTGTGTACCTTGCTTCGATTCGCCCGAACGGGCGGTGTTTAGAACTTAATTTGGACATGGTTATTTTGGCAGTAGAAGGTTTTTTCTCTTGTCCGAACATGCATGTGGCTCCTTCGCCGAATTCAAGTTCTGCAATGCGAAGGTTCAGTTTTGCAATTTCATTTTTAAAAAATTCTTTTGAAAAATTACCAAGAGAGCGATCTTTTAAAATAGTATCTGCCGGGCTGATTCTGTATAGAGAAATGGATTCAGTGTCATCACATAAGCATATTTTGAATCGTCCAGGTTTGAATTCAAACGAATCAAGCTTGTAAGATGCCGGAAGAGTTGCTTCCATGTCATATATGCGCCAAGGCGTGAATTCTTCGGTATTATAAAACTTAATACTGTTGAATATTGAAATAGCCGCATCTTCTAATTCGTCTCCAGCTTTGCCGATGAATTGAATCAACATAACTTTAGCTGATTTCTGACAATAGAACATCACCCCGCGTCCTGTGGAAAGGTCTGACTGCCAATAGAAAGCGGTTGAATTGAATCTCTCTAATGGTTTTTTCCAAGACGAAGGTAAAACTGAGGATTCAATTTTAATTCCGGAAGATGTTTCTATTTTTTTTGCTAATTGTCTAAAATAATTCTGTTCTTTATATGATTTTCCTGAATCATACCATCTGATTTCAATGCAGGGATGTTCGCCGTTATCGAGCTGTATAAATTTTTTATCTATACCGCTAACTTCAAATTTAGACGATATTTCAAAGCTTATACCGTCCCATGCAATATTTTTCTTAACCATTAAATTTTCCTTTTGAGAATAGAAAGGCGTATGGAATCAATCTATATCATTTAATTTACTAAATATTTATTATTTTCTATGTATTCAAGTCTTGTGACTCGGGGAAGACAAAACATCATAGCTTTAACTTTTCGTCAATAGGCCATTTTACCCAGTGATTTTAGAATTAAGGTACATCCCATTGCAAACATACCTGTTAATCCCATGCCGCATGAAAAACCTGCCAGCAACACCGGCGCATATTGTCTCCACATGGTTCCATACTTCTTTTGAAAGAAGTACCGCCCGATAAGAGCACCGATTACTTCCAGAATGAATGCGTGCGGAGTGCTTTGTCCAAGTCCTCGAACAACTCCGTAAATAAGCATGATCGGAAGTCCTAGAATATTTAAAATACCGTAAAGAACTAAACCAAGTCCAATCCCGGAGAAGATAACTGTTCCGCTTAAAGCTTGGAAGAATAGCGAGTTTCCGTCAAGTGTTGACGTTTGCATCAGCAGAGTGTTTAAAGCTTGCAGATGCCATAATTCCTGGGCGTAAGGATAGTTGGATGAAGGAATAGGAGCTAACTGCCATATAAATTGTGAAAACAATAGGCTGGCAATCATAACCACAGGGAATACAACAAGCTCTGCTTTAATGATTCCGCGGATTGATGTTCCTGTCAGTTCAATTTCGCGGAAATGAACAGTTGCCTCTCCATAGTTATGGATAGGTATAGGAGCATACCATATTTCAATTCCTTGATATCCGAAAAACTTTGCACCGGCAATGAAGCTTGCCTCTCGAACCAGCGGCAGACTGACAAACTGTCCTGCTATACCTTCCATTCTAGCTGAAATATACGAAATTATCGGTGTATAAATGAACCCGTACAGCAAGAAAAATATCCACGGAAAATTAGGAACAAGAAACAAGCACATGCCGACATAAGCAAGTGTTGAAAATAAATAAATTGCAATTGAAAACCAGAAATTGATGTCACCTCTACCTTCTGGAGGTGTAAAGAGATTGCTCCATGATGAACGGCTTTTGGCATGTTCACCTCTGAAGGATGACACTACCGAGCATATTCCTATTATTCCTATGGCCAGTCCAAGACCTATGGAAAAGCTCATATAAAAATCGAAGTTATTGGCAAAAACCGTTTCAACCGTTTCCATGCCCGGATGCCATCTATGGAGAATTCCATGCTCGAAAAGAACAGGGTTGGCAGCAAAGGTGATGATAATTCCGATTAATCCACCGATTACAGCCCAGAATGGTAAAACCATTCCTATGAAAAACAGTCCCAGATCAAACTGAATACCGGTCGCAACCGCTGGAAGAATTTTTTCCGTGTAGGGTGTTAGTTCAATCCATGGAATCGGAATCAATCGTATCGGCTCTGTAAAAATCAGTCCGGATACTGCAGGCAAGAGTACATAGATTGAACCGAAAGCCAGCCCTATGACTCCTCCTATCGAGAATACGCGCCATTTCCAACTGGCAGCCTTTTCTTCTGTTGATTCTGCAAGAGCCATTGTTCCTAAAGCTCCTACAGGGGCCATAGGGAAAGGCAGTTTTTCAACATCGGATGTAATGCGATACAAGGCGTAACCAAGTCCGAAATGGTCAATTCGTTGAACTATTTGCGAACCGATCAATAACAATATGGGGATAAGCCAGTCGCGATGGAAAAAAGTTCTTTGCAATAATGATTCAGAACCGGGTTGCGGAGCAATCCATGTCGGGATAAACTCTGTCAGTCCCAGCATTCTGGCCGCATCGGATTGCACAAGGTACTGTTGCCACAGTAATCCGGAGAAAGGTGAGGCTAATGCCGCACCCGCCATATAGTAGAGCAGAAATATTTCCTGCTGTTTGAGTTCAGTGTATGAGCGTTTGGCTATTTCGGCAAAAAGAATAATTGTAACCCATCTGGCGGCTGGGCCGATTCCCTGACCGATGACAAGTTGCAAATACATACTGCCCGGCATCATCAGAAAGCCGATGAAAACCGCGCCGACAATCGTTTTCCAGTCAAAACCCTCTTCAAAATGGTCAGGTGCTTTGAGTAGGTCCCGGTATTCTTGTAATTCTTTATCGTTATTCATTTTTAAATTTCCGCTACTTTTATTGGCATAAAATTAGTCAATAGCTTTAACCCGGAAGTACCTGATAGCTTTGTCCCGCCCATAGTCCATATAATGCCCATGCTCCGCCCATTAAAAAATCGCCCATTATCAAACCGAAAAATAAGTACCGGACTTTTTTAAATAATCCGACTCCGCCGTAGCGTAAGGTGAGCTGATTAAACATCCACCCCAGAAAAAAGCTGAACCAGAGAATTTTCATAGCCGAACTGTATGCTGTAAGATATCCGATTGGATGGAGAGGCCACCATGGGAGCCTGTTGTAGGCAAGAACCAGTATCAGCATGACAATTGCCCCGATTGTCGCGAAAGTTGTTACCCACTCGGAAGCAGCAGCAGGTTCTTGAATGACCCGTACTACGTTATCGTAAACTGTCATCGATGTACTTGTTGCCCAATCAAGCTGAAGTTCACGAATGCCGTATTTATAGCAGATAAAGAGCATAGCTGCGAAAGACACAGCAACCCCGGCTAGCAGGATTATTATTATTCCTGAAAGAAAAAGTCGTTTATTTTTAATCCATTCATTAATTTTTGATCCATGAACAAGGGACGGCATTAAAGATTCTCTAAGGTCGACAAAAAGAATCTTTTGGCACATGGCCGTAACTGCAATTCCTACAGCTCCGAAAAACTTGGTTCCAAATATTGCGGTAACGCCGTCAATAGGGGCGGCAGTCAATGTGAAATACGCAATACCACCCTGACAGATGGCTTTTGAAGCGACTACGGTGAAGACAAAGAAGGCCGTAAGGACCAGCAGAGCCATAAGCATCGGTACACCGAAATTAACGCACCATGCTACCAGCAGCGAGCCTGAAATCATCAGTCCCCAGAATGAAAACCGCAGGGACATCCATTCGGAATCTCCTTTAGTTTGCTTGCCTCCGAAGGCTTCACGCAGAACTTGCCTGAGATGCTGTCTGGCGAGCCATACGATAAACAAAAAGAAAATCAGATATGCGCCGATCATTTGAGTTTCTTCCGGACGGGTCAAAGTAGGTCCGAAAGTTACGCCAAGTGATGAGGCAGGAATATTTAATCCCGCGATATTCAGGATTCCGTAAAAAAGACCTCCAATCAGAAAGAAGAACCAGAAGCTGAAGGAAATCTGGCGTGACGCAAGGAACGCAAACCCTACAAACGCCGGATAGAAATAAATTTTCATTTTGGTAAAGCCTGAAAACAAGCCAGTTTTGGCGAAATATTTACCTGCAAGTATTAATGTAGGCATTTCAGGAACTGACGGAATATAAAAATGAAGTCCGTTCATTGTGTGCAACGCAATGCAGAAAAATAACCCGATTAGGAAAAATTTATTGGTTAAAAATGAACCGTATAATCCTTGATCAAGAGCTTCTTCCATAAATTTAGGTAGTTGAAGAAGTGGAAAGTTAATGCGCTCGTTTTCCACCCATTGCCTGCTGAAAATATTTGTCAGGCAGAGCATCATGAAATAGCAGAGCAGTATAAAAGCAGCCCACCATAAAAGCGGAGTAATCCATGCAGACCAGGGGATGGCCCTGATGAGGTCTGTTGTATCCATGAATGAGCCGCCTTTAATTCCGTTGTAGAGGCTCTCGACAACTTTTGGGTCTGTCGGGTGCAATGATGGCGGGAGTACAGGCTGAAGCAGCTCTTTCCACCTGTTGCCGATGGTTGCAAAATGGATAGGTGCGGTAAGGTTGATGAAAAAAGTTCTTGCCAGACCTGTAAACGCTATGCCGGAAACAATAACTGTCAGTATCCACATGGTCATCAGATCCAGTCCAGTCAAAAGCGGAGCTGAACGGAATATTTTATGGTGCAATGCCGAGATTGCTGTAAGCCATGCCAGTATAAAGAACGGAGCCAGTGGAAAATGTCCCCCTGCCAGCGGTGTTGCATTTAAATAGGCATTATTAAAGGGCGTAAAGGCGCAAATCAGTAATCCGAATATAATCCCAAGTGCGATAGCCCGTTTCCGTATGTTTCCATGCATCTGATAATTTCCTAAATAATTTAAATATCTTCAAGCGTTTTCTTCAAGTTGAGCCCTGTAAATCCATAAGCCATCAACTCTGGGATTTTCTCACGAAATGTTTTCTGTTTTTCAGGATCAAGGGAACGCCAGACAAGGAATTGTTTTCTTATCGCGTTAATGAAGTCTTTATTTAATCTTTTCCATGCCCCGGATTCACCTGATTCTCTGTTGATAATGAGCGCGGTTTCAAGAAATTGCGGATATTCTTTAGATGGTCTGAATTCCAGTTTGATCATTTGTTTTACGCCGAAATCAAAGGGTGCAAGCCAAACACGAACATCAAACTGAAAGCACGCTATATGATCCGGAAAGTCGGGTGATATTTCTTTTAGCGATTCCGGTAACTTCTGGTTGCTGAAGTTAACTTCAATTTCTGAAGTTGAAAACAGGCCATGCGACACATCGGTATGAGCTTCAAGGTATTCAAGCAGGAATCCGCCTGCATCTTTCTGCTCTGCGTGTTTGAGGAGGAAAGGAAGCGTTGTTTCAATTGAATCTGTTCCTGAATCAGGTATTTTCCATGACCTGTTTACGTCGGGAATAGCAATATTTGCAGCAACTCTTGAGGGGTAAATAACAGAGATCAACGTTACCGCAATAACCAGAACCATTGCAGCTACTCCCGCCATGGAAGAATAGTTTGCGGTCATACCTGCCCATAAAGGTGTTCCGGCAAAAAGACCGGAGGCGGTTTGAGCTATAAGATAACCGGCGACAACACTGATCACGGCAAAGGCAATAGCTTCTGCAATAAATAAAAATGATACATGAGTCGGGGCCATGCCTATTGATGTATATACAGCTATTTCTTTTTTACGCTCGTATACACTTGTAATCATAGTATTCAGTACAATAAGTGCTGAAATTATCAGCGGAATCAAAATGTTAGAAACCCCTGAATAGTTCATGCTGTCAGCAGCCTGACAAATATACGTCCCGGTATTATCACAGCTGAAAATAGGAAGACCGTAGCGGTCAACAAGATTGTTTATGGTCTCGGTTGAGAAAACACCTGCGACAGGTGCAATAGCTACGGCTTTTAATTTACCGCCCATTGCCATCAAAGTATCATATGGAATAATTGCAGTAACTTCTCCGGGAATGTGTGAATATCGCCCTTGGAAGGTATCAATATCTTCGCCTGCTTCAATAGCGTCAGCTTCAACTTCGCTTAATTCCTGTGCCGCAGCGGAAGGGAAAACTACCGGAGTCATCGGTTCGCCGTCGAGATCCGTGTGTTCATTAAATTTCTTGCCGTCAAAAATTCCTACTAATGTAAAAGGGCTTCCCCATACATTCAGAGTATCACCTGTTTTTGCTCCGAGTCTGTCAGCCATTTTTTTAGACAATATAATTTGTCTGGACTTATCTGGTTCCAGCCAATGACCGGACACCAAAATTTGATTGATTCCGCTGAGTTGCGGTTCAATATAGCTTAGCCCGATCAGTCCTTTAACTTCTTCATTATTCCCCCTGAAGCTTACAGGGGTAGAAGCAGAAATGGTTTTATCTTCGAGTTCCAGCCATCCTCTCGGAGCGACAATGCCGTTTGCTTCGAAGTCGTTTCTGACAATTCCGAGAGTCTCTCTAGGCAGGTCTTTCCAGCCGATATTTTTCATAAAAATGCCGGAATAAGGATTGCTGTCACTGAAAAGCACATAAGTATGCTCTCTGAGAGATTTTACAGCTGTAAAACTCATGATAGTGAACGTAAGAATTGTAAGCGTAAGGCATGTAAGAAATGTTCTGATTTTTCTGCGTCTTAAGTTACTGACACCAATTACAAATGCGGCAGTAAAAGCTTTCCATTTACTGATTTCAGAGGTGCTGGTTTTATGTGCCCGTTGCTGAAGCAGTATCATCTCTTTTTCAAAGCGGAAAAATATAATTAAAGAGACCATGACGGACAGAGCAAGAATGAAAAAGGCTAAAATAACGACAACCGGACTGTAAGTAAGCTGAAATGCCGGATGAACCATATATATGACAGCAATGACAGCCATAAGAATCGCCAGAAATCCCAAAATTCTTTTGTGGATATCGGCAAAAGAAAAGAGCACCCGTTCCATACAGTATGCAAACGGTATGAACAGAGCGATGTAGAAAAGTACTCCGACAAGAACATCTTTTTGAGTCTGATCTACATCCAGATAAACTCTTGATGCCAGAGCCCAGGACGTGCGTGAGTTCTCCATGAAATCGTTATAGCGGCGTTCTTGCCAAGCTGTTTTGGCTTTTGAAAGGGCTTCTGTTCCCTTTTGCTCCAGCGTTCTTATTCTCTGGTTTATGATTCCATGTGATTCGAGGTTTTCAATTCTAGGTTTCAGAAGATTCCACATATCCGCGGCCGCTCTGTAGTCGGTTGCGGGAATAATCGGCCATTCTTTCAGGTTATACCCGTCTCCGGCTGGATCTGCAGGCGTTGAATGGATGAGGATCATTTTCCTGTTGAGTACAGAATCAGACAGCGTCATTTTTAACGGAACATTCGGCTCAAGAAAAACACTGGTGATTGTTGAAGAACGGGTGTCGATGCGGCTGTACCAAAAATGCATGGGAGCAGCATCACGGGAACCGTCGAGCACTTCAACTTTGGTCATGTATCTGAAGGTTCTTGGAGTAAGCAGATCGAACAGGGTAGTTTGCGTGCAACCGAACATGATAACTTTTGTTTCCATGTCCAGACGAATCATTTTGAGTCTATATGCGTTTATACCTGTCTTTTTTTTGTCGATAGCCCAGACAATCCTTCCGTCTGGATTATATTTGTATCCTTCAATAATCAATTTAGGCTGGACAAGTTTACTTGAAGCAACTCCTGTGAATTTAAAGTCGCCTTCAGTGTCAGCAAGAGAATAAAATCTTGTATTGCCTTGAAATGCCATAAAAATAGCGTTCGGAGCAGGTTGGTCAGCAAACAGTTCACCCTGTCTGACAAAACGGGCTTTCCCATTTACAAGAGCAAAGCCTTTGCGAGGCGGTTTTGTTGTTAAAACTTCCGGTGAATTTGAAATGCCTTTGACAAGCCCTTCAACAAGCTCAGCCTGTTTACCGACTCCGTCCCAGTTTATATTCTGGATAGTATCAAAAGGTGTTCCCCAGTACGCACGATCATCGTTAACGGTTGCAAGTGTAAAGCCTAACATGCCTGCCATGGTCGCGATTTCACTTCCGAATTGAGGCTTATCAAGCAACCACGTCTGCCAAGGTTTTGAGCTGTTAGGTCGAAGTGTATCCGCAAACAGTCCGTGAGTTCCTATTTTTTTTTCAACAGCTGGAGCGGTGTCATTTAAAATTTCGTTAACCTGAGAAAATGTTCTGGAAAGATTTACTCTGGGTCTTAGATCGTAAAACCACCCGCGCCCGAATGCGCCTACGCCTTGACCGTGACTGGACAGGTGAAGTGATATCAAACATACAGGGTCTTTTGATCGGACTGTTGTACGAAGGCCCCTCGCGCTTCTGGCAGAATCAAGTTGCTGTTTAATATCATTTTTTATTGCTTGAACATTTTGTTTAACTTTCGGAAATAAATTACGCAGAGCCGCAAGTTCATCGGCCGGCAAAGTTGAATAATCAGTTTTCCATGATATGCGACGTAATAATTTGCGTTTTTGATCAACCTTTTCGATATCTTCTTTTTTAATATCTTGCTGCATGCGCATAAGCATGAGGTTTTTGTTAAGAATATCAACTTCGTCTTTAACTTGATTTTTTAAAGCCTTATACATCAGATCGAAAAGTTCTGGATTTTTGGCAGCCACTTCAGTGGCAAGCGGATTGTCCAATTCAAGGCCTTCCAAAATCTTAGCAGCGTTGTCTTTTTTGGTGCTAAGCGTCGCTTTAATTCTTTTCAGACTTATGCTTTTACCGGAGATTGCTTTGAAAAATTCACGCATACCGCGCAGGGACTGACCGTGTCCGCTTGTGGCAAGAAGCAGTATGGAGCGTTTGGGAGGATTGGCAGCTAAATCTTTACCTATTTTAATAAGTGATGCTATTGAGAGAGCTTCGTCCGCGCCGGGAGAGTTCCCCATTATGTATGATGAGCTGTCATAGAAAGATTCAATAATAACCAGTTCTTCGGAGAGCTTTGGGTCAGTTCCTTCAATCATGCAGTAGACGTTTTCTGCTGTAATACGTTTCCACTTAGCCGAGGATTTTACGGTAGCAGAATCTGCAACAACCGTCTGCGGGCCACCTCTGATTATGCCGAGTTTCTTTTCAGCGTCAGTTGCGCTCATATAATAACGCGGGAAATCAAGAGGCGACAGTTCAAGTTTTTCTTCAAAAAAACCTTTCATTGTCGGGCCTGAATCCACGTAAATAAGAGCGGATGCTCCTAAACTTGCTGCGTTAAGCCAGTTTTTACCGGATTCAATGTCCATGATAACTATGGCATTCTTAACTGGAAGCCCTGTAAAATCAACTAGTCGTCCTTTTCCTACATAGATAATAGGACCTGAAAGACCGTTTTGAGGAGTTGCAGGCGGTGAGACAGCATTAAACTTGGCAGGGCGTATCTGTATTTTCGCCCCGGTTTTATCGATAGTTAATTCCGCAGCAGAATTGACCATAGTGGGAGCAATAAAAACGTGCTTACCTACTTTTACATCACCTAATTCTTTAAATTTTGCGGCGATATAATCGGAGGCTTTTTGTTCACCCTCGGAGCCGAATGAGCGATCACCCAAAGAAGATAATTCCGTAATAGTCTGCTTTAACGGTTCATATGCACTGTAAGCCGGGGCGGGGATTACCAGAGCTGAAATGGTAAATAATACAGTAAGAACACCCAGTAATTTTCTGGTTGACCAAAGTGTGAGATTTATCTTTAATCTGATGGTGGACATTAATTGCGGTCTCCGGAAATTATACCGTGCAGATGCGGCCAACCTCAATATTAAGCTGGTCTCTGTTTTCAATTTTTTTAATCAGTCCGTCTTCAATCCAGACAACTCTGTCGGAAGCATTAAGCATTTTATAGTCATGGGTTGCAGTGATGATGGTTACACCGCGCTCTTTGCTTAAGTCACTCATCAGTTTGATAATTTCTTCACCAGTTGAAAGGTCAAGGTTGCCTGTAGGTTCGTCTGCAAGAATAATAGCAGGGTCGTTGGCAAGAGATCTTGCGATTGCAACGCGCTGCTGCTGTCCTCCGGAAAGTTCCTGCGGTTTGTGATTGTATCTTTTATGCAGTCCTACCAGATCAAGCAGTGCAATACCTTTTGTAACAGCCGCGTCGTTATGAACGCCTGCAAAAATCATCGGCAAGGTGATGTTTTCTAAAGCTGTCATTACCTGAATCAGGTTAAATGTCTGGAATATATATCCTATCTTGCGGTTGCGGAGCCACGCAAGTTCAAAGGCATCCAGTTGTGCAATATCAACTTCATCAATAAATACTTTTCCTTCCGTAGGTTTATCAAGTCCTCCTATCATATTAAAGAGGGTGGATTTTCCTGACCCTGACGGTCCCATAATCGAAAGGTATTCTCCCGCGAAAATTTCTAAATCAACACCTTTAAGAGCCTGTACGTCTACGGATCCGAGTTTGAATTTTTTAGTAACTCCGGTAACTCTGACTATGGTATGTGATTCGGGCATATTATGTCGCCTTTGTCTTAATTAGTTTTATAAAGTCAAATTCAAAATGGTTTATTCTTCAACTCTCATCGCTTCAATGGGGCGCATGCGTGCAGCAATCAAGGCCGGGTATAAAACACCTATCAGGCTCAGCGCAAAACCTACACCTATGGAATACAGTATTGACAGTCCGACGTCTGCGATTGGCAGATATTTAATAGCGTTCCATCCATAACTGGTCATCGCGAGCAATATAGCTATGATTGCTCCGAAAACTGCTCCGAGAACCGATCCTACAACGCCTTGCATTGAAGCTTCAAGTATAAATAATCTTAAGACAAAACTATCAAGGGCTCCGAGGCATTTCATTGTACCTATTTCACGAAATCGTTCGGTGACCGCCATAAGCTGAGCATTAATGATTCCGACAGTACATACGAGAAGTGAAAGAATTACAATCCAGCGTTCTTTCGCACTTCCGTCTGGCTGGTAACCGGCTTTATCAAGAATTTTAACGAGATAGGCTTGCCCAGAATTATAAATTCCGTTTGAAATATCGCTACCTATAAGAACATAGGCGAGGAAGGATACTGCAAGAACAAGACTGGTCACAGTTACCATATTTCGTAAAAATCTGGATTTTATGCTTTTGAGGCTTATTTCCAAAGATTTATTGAACGGCAATACCACCTGAGCCAGAATATCAGTTGACTCGCCAGGGGTCTGAAAGGGGATTCTTTTAAGTTTTGACATTTTATCAGTCTCTGGTGAATCTGTTTATATTAAATATGACTGCTGTGAATTTAGAAAATTAATATATTTATCAATCTTTCTTATAATTTTCGCAGTTATCATTTTTAAATTTTATACATTTAATTCGTACCTTAAACTCTATTAAATGCAAAGCAAAAATACATTTAAGAGAGGGTGTTTGACATAAAATTTTGTATAAGAAAATGAGTAAGAGTTATGAATGTCTGATTATAGAAAGATGCCGATATATTAATATTATACAAATTATGAATAACTGTAGCGTATTAAATGTATAGTATTAATTTATCTAAAAATTATTTGTGAAGTATATCACGGATATCTTGGATGCGAAGTCGAGGCGTTTCGGAAATTCTAGCTAAAAGAAAATCTAAAAATTTAATAGATGTTTTGTTCATACGCTGGTGGTGCAGCATAAAACCTGCATAATCTGTTTGCACTGCATGTTCGATTTGATTCATTAAAGCTTTAATACAAGCCTTAGGGTTTTCTTCTTTAATAGTGTGGAGGTCAATATTAATAGGAAGGTCAGGGAGCCCTTCTACAGGGTAGGGGGCTACATTAATGCAGCGTGAGATAGCAATGAAACCTAATTCTGCCAGACAGGTCATAGTCTCACTTGTACAGCGGTTCCAAGGCGGAGTGAATATGGGGCACATATTGTTGCCGAGTAGTTTATTAAGCTTTTGCTTTCCCTTAGTAATTTCCGCTGTAAGTTTATTGTAATCTCGCGAAGGTCCGAATTCAAATTTTTTACCGATTTTTTCACGGTTAGTGTGACGGTAGCCGTGCTGGTGCATACACCAGAGAGATAAGTCGTCCGGGCCTAGTTTTTCAAATATTTTTTGCACTCTGTCCTCGTTGAGCCATGAAGGAACAACTGCCAGAGCAAGTGGAACTTTGTTTTTTTTGAAAACATCGATCATCATTGAAAATTGTTTCCCGGGGTACCCGATATCATCAGCTCTGAAGAAAACGTCACATCCCTTTTCCGGAATCAGCATTTCCAGTTCTTCCCACCATGATTCAAACGTATCAACGAGGTCCGAAATATTATTTTTCCAAATAGAAGATATAGGGCGGTATGACATTATCTTTTACCAGCCATCAGTATCTCTCGGGCAGAATTAAGTGCTCCGTCTAGGTTTATACTATGGTCTGAAGAGGAGTGTTCAGAGGTTAAAAGATCGGTGATTATCGTTTTCATATTTGTATTGTTGAGATCGTTAACATTCATAATTTTAAGAGAAATATGTTCAGCCAATTTTTCCGCTCTCATCCGCTGCTCTCTATTTTGTGCAAATGGGAGAACTGCGCTTGGTATGTTTGTAGTAAGTATATCCATACAGGTGTTATAGCCTGCCATAGATATCATGGCATCTGCGCCAGTCAACAGGTTCGGGAAGTCCGGTGCAAATTTTTCTACAGTTATATTCGGTAAAGATAAAGAGGCTGTTTTCATAAGGTCATATTTATCGTTGTCAAAAAATGGTCCTGTCAGCATTAACAGTTTAGTTTTTTCAATATTGAGTTCTGCAAAACTGTCAAATACGGCTTTTAACAATGATTCTCCTACCTTCCCACCGCCGGCACTTACAACCAGTAATTTCTCGTCGGTGCTGATTCCCAGTTGTTTTCTAATTACACCGCGGATATTTTTATTCGGTTTGCGGGCGACAAATCCTGTGTATAAATAGGGGATAGCTATATCATTCATTGCTTGAAAAGTTTCATCAAGTTTTGCTATCTGCGGGTCAGAGTGAATAAGCAAAAGATCAAAGTACTTATTCAGGGTCTCTACACAACGTTTTTCGTGTTTTCCGCCGTCATTTTTCTCTACAAGAATATCTCTAAGAGAGCAGATAACCTTTACATTACCATAAAGACCGGCTTTAATTGAGTCTAAAATCGGTAAGAGCTCAAATCTGAATGCTTTTCGTCCGAAAGGGAACAGCTCAATTAAAAAGATGTCAGGCTGTTTCTGCTCAAACAGAATCTTAATTTTTTCTATTCTGTCAGCTTTTACTTCGTCTATAGCCCGTCCTTCATCAGTTGGAGTCAGGCCGCCGAAGCTTTCATCCATGCAAAGTCCGGGAAGTTGAAAGTATTCAACATGATCAGGTAATTGTTGGGCAGGTTTCGTTCCGCCGGAAACAAAAATTACTTGTTCATTTTGAAGTGCCCGTGAAATTTCAAGGCTGCGAAAAAAGTGCCCCATGCCTAAGACATGCTGGCAGTAATGAATTATTTTCATAAAATATCGTTCAGCCTATCAATGGATAAGTTTCCATCCCATTTTATCCAGTGTAATCTTCGGCGTTTGATCAGTTTCGGAGTTCCCGGCATAAAATCGTGATCCGCCAATTTGTATGTGATTGATTTCAATGTCCCTTCGTGAATGACAGCAAGCACTTTGAGCGTTTCATTGTCAATTATATCAATTATCTTTGAAATACCTTCTTCAAGAGCTTTCAGTGCTCTTTTTGATATTTCTTCACGACTCTCACCACCGACAGGCCGAAAGTTCCATCCCTTAGCTTCTTCCGCTGAAAGTATGCCGGGCCATTTTTGGTCAAGTTCTTTGTATGTTAAACCGGACCACTCACCCCAATCCTGCTCACGCAGGCCCGGAATTTTTATGATCGGTATGTTAAGGCCTTGAGTAATTATTTCGGCAGTTTCAATCGCCCGTCCCAGATCACTTGTTATTACTGCATCAAAAGTTTCAGGCGAAAGAGTTTTTCTCCATTTATCAGCTAATTTCCTTCCGTGCTTTGTAAGCGGAGAGTCCATGTGGCCTTGAATTCTGTTTTCTTCATTCCAGATTGTAACTGAATGTCTGATTAACGCAATTCTTACCTGTTTCAATATGACCTCCTTACTATTGAGTGTCGGATTTTTTCTTCTATATGTCGCAGGTTCAAGTTTTGATCAAACAGTTCTTTAATACGTATGGGAGCCAACTCATTCATTTTTTGCAGTTTTGATTTATCTTTAAAAAGATTGATAATGTTATTTGCAAGTGAGTTGATATCTCCTTCTGGAGATAAAAGTCCGGTTTTATCATGTGCAACAGCTTCTCTAGGGCCTCGCGTCGAATATGCAATAACTGGTAATCCTATGCTTTGAGCTTCCAGATAAACCATTCCGAGAGCTTCATTGTACCCGGGGTATACGAAAATATCAGCGGCACTGTAGTATTTAAAAAGGTCTTCGCGGTTTATCCTACCTAAAAAAATAATCTGATCTCCGGCTTTTTGCTTTGCCAAAGATATCAGTCGCTCACGGGCTTCGCCATCTCCGGCAATAAGCAGTCTGGCTTCAGGGATTATTTTGAGAACATTTGCAAAAGCAAGGATCAAGTCTCTTAAACTTTGTTCTTTTACTCCGCTGCGGAACATAGCCGTGCTCATAAGCACAGGTTTATTCTCTATGTTAAGAGTCTTCCTGATGGCGGTTCTGCTTTTTAAGCAGAATTTAAATTCGTCAGGATTTATCCCCGGACGTGTTCTGGTCAATTTTTCAGGAAGAATTATGCGGGAAAGATTTTCATGGTCGATTTCTTTATTTGCAAAGACATGATCGGCATGCAGTAAAGCCGTTTTGTTTGCCATAAAACCTAACCATGTCTTGAGGTTACGCCTATGTTTTGTGGAAAATACACCTTGATATATCAGGTAGGGGATACCTAATTCAGTAGAAATTTCCGGACCGAATAAGTCAGGAGATTTGTAGTAACTGTGGTATGTAAGCCATACATCAGGGTTGAAACTTTTAACTCTCTTCAAAGTTTTATTATATTCAAAGTAGAGCATCGGCCATTTGGATGGTGATGTTGTAATATTTCTAAGCCGCATGCGACTTGCAATCAGGATTTCATGCCCATGTGCACATAGATAGTCATGCAGACTTTTACCGATAATTAAATCTCCGGAAGGAGTTTTATCATCGATAGGTTTATGCGGGGCGAAAAAGGCGATTCGCATATGGGCGTGTCCTTGTAATGTAAATGCTAGTCGCCGGCCTTTATCCCATATAATTCATATACATCAGCCAATACGTTGATCCAGTAACGGTTGTCAAAAATATCATGAACTTTCTGTTTAGCCGCTGGAATCATGGCGTGTCTGAGTGCTTGATCGGTTAATATCTTTTCCATGGCATCAGCCATTGCCAAGTAATCACCCGGCTCAACAAGCATCCCTGTTTTGCCGTTATCAATCAGTTCAGGAATACCGGATATTGTGGTTGCCACTACAGGAACCGACATGGCCATGCTTTCTGCAAGAACATTAGGGATTCCGTCCCTGTCGCCGTTGGCGGCTATTTCACATCCCAGTGCGAACAAGTCTGCTGATCGGTATAGTTCAAGAACTTCTTCGTGCGGTTTTGTTCCGAGCCATGTGCACCGCTTCGATAAACCAAGATCTTCAATCATTGCCAGTGCGGATTCTCTGTCATCGCCGTCACCGACAATTTTATAAGAAAAATCTATTCCTTTATCAGCCAGCACTTTTAATGCCTTAAATACTGTCGGGAGACCTTTTTTAGGAGTGAACCTTGCTACAGTGAAAATTTCATAAGGCGCAGTTGATGAATAATCTTTATCTGAAGTGAAAAGACGCAGATCAATGCCATGATAGACTTTATGAATGGGTTTACCTTTAGGAGCTATCTCCTCAAGATATTTGCAGTTGTATCCGGTGCACGTTACCGCAAACTTAGCTTCAGAAATTTTAGCGGTTATTTTTTCAGGAGCCTGAGTATAAATATCTTTGGCGTGAGCTGTGAAACTGAACGGAAGCCCTGAAAGCCTGCTTGTATTTCTCGCAACTGAAGTCGGAGAATGGGCAAAGTGTGCGTGGATGTGAAAAATATTAGACCCGGGCAGAATCTTTTCAACGATATACTCAGCTTGAAGCATATGCTTAAAAGAAGCTTCACTACCGGTTTCGTTAAAGTTGTCCCATATTTTATCGATTCGAGCCGTAAAATCAGGATCAACTTTATAACGCGGATCTTTTAAACCTGCGTCCTGATCTGATGAACCGAAAAGTTCTTCAAGGCAGCCCTCAAGCGTTGACGGCAGATAAGACACTTCGGCTTTAATCTCTGAAATAGATTTATGTGTAAAATCTTCACGCGGTTTACGCATGGAGATAATATGAATTTTTACGCCGCGTTTTTCGAGTAAGCGAATTTCATTGGATATGAATGTTTCGGAAATACGCGGGTATCCTTTCAGGATCATAGCCAGAACTGGTTGATTTGTATTTATCATTAGCAAATATCTTTGAATGCGTTTACACGTTGATGCATAACATCAAGGCCGGTGAATTTAAAATTTGAGACAGCTTCTCGGATGATTTTGGAATTGTTAAGTAAATTATTTACTTTTTCCATCATCGTATCCGGTCCTAAATCATGCCAGGGGATAAAGTCTGCAAGGTTTTGCTCTTTAAGGACTTCGGCCCTGATGGTTTGCTCAAGTCTCGGGGTTTCACGAGGAACGATCAAACTGATCTGTTTGTGTGAAAGAATTTCGCAAATAGTATTGTATCCGCCCATGCTTACAACAAGATCAGCATTACTGAATAGTTTTTCCATTCTTCTGTAAAAATGATAGAAGGTAACTGAAAGTTTTTTTGCACGCTCAGAAAGGTCATGTCTCAGGTCTGCCGGCATAAAAGGGCCTGTAACCATGACTGTCCGGAAATTCTGCGGTCCGTATTTTTCAAGTGCTTTTAAATACGCGTCCATCATGGGGTATCCGTCACCACCGCCGCCGGCGGTTATGACGACGAGTTTTTTGCCGTTTTTACGTGTGTCAGGGCAGGATCTTTCGTGGATTTCTCGCGGAATATAACCTGTGAAGACCATTTTTTTACTGATAGACTCTGGAATGCTGTATTCTTTAATCGGGTCGTAATATTCACGGTGTCCGTAAACCCATATTTCAGAATAAAGGTTCTCAAGAACATCATAAATACCTTTATCCTGCCAATCCGCAGTAGTGCTTTTGGAATCATCCATGATGTCTCGAAGTCCAAGAATGGTGCGGGTTTTACCGTACTGCTTCATCCATTCCAGAGTCGGCATTATTTCGTGTTTGAGGCCGCGCGGAGCTTTATCAACTATGAAAAGATCCGGTTGAAAACTTTTTGCAGTGGCATCAATTATAGACTGACGGATAGACATTGCGTGAATAGGGTCTATTTTTATTGAATGAGGTATGTAATTGTCGTTTGATTGTTTGATCATTCCCGGAACACGGACAAAATCTATCTGTTCGGGGAATTCAAATCTTCCGACTATTGGAGATCCTGTAATTATCAGGATGTTTACCCCATGGCATTTAAGTTGTGAGGCGATTGCCATTGTACGGCGGATGTGTCCAAGACCGTAAGTGTCGTGGGAATACATCAAAATGTTGTAGGTCTTACTCATTAATTATACCGAATGTACATGGTTTATAAGCTACTAAGTTGATTTGGCGTTGCATATCCGTGATCGTTGGAATATCTAACTAAAAAAAGTTATTCTGTAACTTCTTAAAATTGTTCAACCAAGTCTTTGCTGTTTTCTAGTATGTTTTCCGGTTGGATGCAATCCATTTTCATGTCTTTTGTTGTTTATGGTTTTTATATATATTAAAGGTTGTTAGTTGATTTTGACATGTAGACACAGGGGGAAAAGATGAGCTCAATAATAGACATACTGATTTATGCGCATGATGGAAGAGGTCTCGGGCATGTCAGTCGCAGTGTTGCAATAGGTCTGGCCGTACGCAGGCTTTTCCCGCACTTGTCAGTTTTGCTGGTAACCGGATGCGGCTCTACAGCTGAGCTTATAGGTGACGGAGAACTGGATTGGATTAAGTTGCCGTCGTATAAAACTAAAATTTTAAGCGGAGAATCCTGTGGCGATCTCGGTCCTTCAAATATCGAAGATAAAGTTCTGGGTAGTATCCGGGCAGAGAATATCAGTGATCTGGTAGATGTTTATAGACCTAAAGTTATTTTGGCGGATCATACTCCTCAAGGTAAACACAGAGAGTTACTTCCTGCTGTAGAAGGTTCAACTTATAGCAAGTGGGTACTTGGAGTGCGGGCTGTAGTAGGAGAGGTTGATAAAGTCTGGTCTGAACTTTCCGCAAGTATTTTTACTAAAAAATATTCGGATATATTGTGGTATGGCGATTCTTCCGTAACAGGCCGTCTAGAACTCGATAGACTTTCAAGCCATTTTCATAAAATTCCGTTTGAAACAGGATATGTTTCTAGGTTCAAGGAATTGCAAAAGATTGTAACTGATGTTTGTTCACTCAAGAAACTTGCCGGGGTTGTTTCTGTCCCGTGGTCAGGGGACGGGACTTTTGCTCTTCTTGAAAAGGTTGCAGAAGCCTTGGGCAGTTTCGATATATCGGAAGGGATATGGAAAGTTTATATGAATCATCGCGAACCGCGAGTCTGTGATGTGAAAAAGTTTTTTGAGAGCTATCCCAATATTTGTCTGGAACAGCTGGGGCCGTCTTTTCTGACAGATTTAGCAAATTCACGGTCTGCCGTTATTTACGGTGGATATAACAGCCTGACGGATGTAATGGGGGCAGGAGTCCCATCTGTAGTGCTGCTGCGTGGAATGAAAGACGGGGAACAGGAAGAGCATGCTGCAGCTTTAAGTAAGTCTCTATCGGCTGTCGTGGATATATTCCCTGAAGATGATGTTACTGTTGACGGGCTCCGCAGTTCTCTTGAAAAATGCTTCAAAACGAATATTGATCCGTTTGCTATCTCCCTTGACGGTGCGGCGAATGCGGCCAGGTATCTGGCTGAACTTGCTGGAGTTCGTGATGCTAACGGCTAGTAACGAGCTGCGTAAAACTATCCGGAAAATCACCAAAGATTTTTCTCGTCATGAAATGTCTCAGTGGGAATTGGTTTTATCTGATCTTGACCGTGAAATGAGTATTCTTGAAGTCGGGTGCGGCCGAGGCGGGAAGACTGATTTTTTACGATCGCAAGGTTTTAAAAATATTCTTGGAGTTGAAAAGAATATTTATCAGGTTGATGAGTGTAATAAACGAGGATTAAATGTAGTTTCTTTAGAAGAGTTTGATGCAGGGTATACTGATACTAAATTTGATTTTTTAGTATTATCCCACATTATTGAGCATTTTAAGTTCGAAGATTTAATCAGATTTATCGATGGATATCTGAAATATTTAAAGCCGGATGGATTGATACTTATTGCAACTCCTATGGTTCATCCTCATTTCTGGCTTGATCTGGATCATGAGAAACCGTATTACCCTCAAGGTATTAAAAATTTTTACAGCGGCAGTTCAGAACAGGTCGGTTTCAGTTCTGAATATGAATTGAAGTTACAGGATATCAGGTTCAGGAAAAGTCCTTTTAGAGTCAAAAATGACCGGAATCTACTTCTTAAGTACAATGATATTCCGATGCTTCTGTTTAATTTGTTTTGCGCAGGTTTGTTTAAGTTTTCGTTTAATGTAATCGGTTATAAGACCGGATGGGTGGGTTTGTTCAAGTTGAAATCATAGTTTGTATTTTTTTTATAAAAAAGACTTGATTATGATAATCTGCTGTCATACATTTCCTCCAGTACTTATAAATTTAAGAAAATTTGAGAAAAACTGAAATGAATTTATTTTCCCTAAATCACAATCTATCAGTCGTTGCAACCCTCACCCTAGTGGTGATGGTGGTGATTTCTGTGGTCCTAGTGACAGGCATAATCAAGCCGGAGGGAATGCTGTAAATTTCAGTTTACGCACACATGTTGTTCTAACCCCTGCCGGCTATGCCTGCAGGGGTTTTTTTTTGACATTATGACAAGTGAGGGTGAGTAAATGGAAATCAGTGGAGCGCAATTGCTTATCAGGCTTTTGGAGAGGCAGGGTATAGATATCATATGCGGAATACCGGGCGGGTCTAATCTGCCAATTTATGATGCACTCAGAAACAGTTCTATCAAACATATTCTGGCAAGACATGAGCAAGGGGCGGGTTTTATGTCTCACGGTATGGCCAGAACGACAGGAAAGGCTGCTGTCTGTATGGCGACTTCAGGTCCGGGGGTTACAAACATGCTGACAGCAATAGCTGATGCGAGTCTTGATTCAATCCCGATTGTTGCCATAACGGGACAGGTTTCAAGTTCATTAATCGGTACTGATGCTTTTCAGGAAGTTGATACTTACGGTCTGACAATTCCTATTACCAAACATAATTTTCTGGTTCAATCCGCTAAAGATTTACTCCAAATTATTCCTGAAGCCTTTCGCCTTGCTGAATCCGGCCGACCTGGCCCTGTCGTCATTGATATCCCGAAAAATGTTCAGAGTGAGATTCTTGAGCTGGATGATTTTCCTGAAGCCGGAGTTAAAAGCAAACCTTCATTGTGTGATGACAATTTACTTAGTCAGGCTGTTGAAATGATCAACAATTCACGCAGACCCGTTATTTATGCAGGCGGGGGAGTTGTTGCGGCTGAAGGATCACAAAATTTAATTCGGTTTGCTCATAAAAATTCAATTCCGGTTGTTACTTCTTTGATGGGGCTTGGAGTGTATCCGCATGGTGATGCTCATTGTCTTGGAATGCTCGGTATGCACGGAGAGCGTGCAACTAATATGATAATGAATGAAGCCGATTTGATTATAGCTCTCGGAGTGCGTTTTGATGATAGAGCTGTCGGAAAAACATGTGAATTCTGCAAACATGCCGATATCTTGCATGTAGATATCGATAAATCTGAAATTGATAAAATTAAGTCTTCCAACCTTGCAATTGTAGGTGATGTCGGACACGCCCTTAAAGTTTTTGCCGAGCGCGTGGAATCAGCAATCCGTATGGAATGGAGTGCTCGAATTGCTTCGTTAAAGTTGATGAATCCCGAAATATTGCCGGATATGGATGATACCTTCCATCCTATGAATCTGCTGCGGGTTGTCAGCGAATCACTTTCCGAAAATTCTATTATCACAACAGATGTAGGGCAGCATCAGATGTGGGTGGCGAAAGGATATCCATTTAGAAAACCGCGTACTTTGCTTACGTCCGGCGGACTCGGCACAATGGGATTCGGCTTACCTACAGCAATCGGAGCGGCGTTATCCAATCCTGAAAGCCGGATTGTATGTGTCAGCGGCGATGGCTCTTTTTTAATGAATATACAGGAACTTGCAACGCTTGCTGAGCATCATCTGAATGTTAAAGTTCTGATTATGAATAACAATAGGCTTGGGCTTGTAAGGCAGCAGCAGGAACTTTTCTTCGGAGAAAGATATATTGCCTCCACGTTTGAAAGCAGTCCTGATTTTACAGCTATTGCAAAAGGTTTCGGCGTTCCTGCTTTTGATCTTGGAGAAGCGGAGAATCCGTCACTGTTTTTACGTAAAATTCTTGGTCAGGACGGTCCGTGCGTCATAAATATTCCTATAGAGATTGAAAATAAAGTTCTTCCCATGGTTCCACCTGAATGCGCTAATATAGAAATGATAGGAGGCTGAGATATGTGTAAATATGGTGTAGATTTACTGGTTAGGAATCATGCCGGAGTTATGAGTCAGATTACCGGGCTTTTTGCGCGGAGGAATTTTAACCTTGAGGGAATTGTCTGCGGTCCTGTAGGGAATGGAGAGGAGAGCCGCATGGTGCTGACTGTTAAAGATGACAGCAAGCTTGAACAGATAGTTTTGCAACTTGAAAAATTGTATGACGTCCTTGAAGTTAAAAGAGTAGAAGATCATCCTTTTACTAAAATATTAGAGAAACTTTGATTGTTGAATATAAAAAATCCTGTAAGTTATTGTTATAAGATAACTTACAGGATTTTTAAAAAGTTTGACTAGATTGTTTCAGTTTATAAAAACTTTAACGTTATCTAAAGCCCAGAACTCTGTTTTACGACCTGTCAGAGAACCTTTGAACTCAAGCTTAAGTTCCCCGTTTAAAACCATTGAATGGTCAACTGTGAATGAAAGCGGTGCAACCCAGTAGGCTCTATCTCTTTCGCCTACTTTTACAAACCCTGTGTTATTCACAGGTTTTTCGTCATCGTCATTTTCAAGAATGCATGGAAATTTGGTGAGTTTCATGATTTCAGCCCCTTCAGGGATGGTTACTGAAAAGCTGTCAGCCAGTTTTCCTTCTGAATCCCAACTTCCTACATAAAACATATCAAATTTAACTGTAACCGCGGAGTTTTTTGGAATGTTCTGTAACGTCAGCACCGTTTGAGCCGGATATCGTTTATTGCGGTTATTAAATAGTCCAAGAACTCTGTTGCCGGCAATAATATATGTTTTTTTTGTAGACCAGTCAGATGAAATTTTCTTGTTTGAAAAATCATAAGTTTTGAATAGAGGTTCTCCTGCCGTTGCAGCTGAAGCACAAATCAGCAGGGAAAGAGCTGTAACAGATATTAATTTTAGCAGCTTATTCATAATGTTCTCCTCATCTTATTCTTCAATCCAATCTTCTAGAGTGGGCGGAGTACTTACACAGGCAAAATGCTGCGTCCAATCACAACTTGCCGTCAGTTCCGCTCCGCGTTGAATAATTGAAACCGGTTTGTCGGAAGAAACTACAATTACAATTATATTCGGATGTTCCGCGGTAAAGCGTAGGGCAGAATTAAACCGTGCTCCTCTTCCTCTGTTTTCACCTGAAACAGCTTTCCCGTCCAGCAGGCATGCAAACCCGTAAACTTTTACATCTTTTCCGATATGTACTGCCCCGTCCAATTTTGTCAGGGACCGGGCTAAACCGCGAATTTCAGGATCTCGCAAATCAAGCGGTTCTTCGAGAGTCTGCCCGGCTATTTTTACAGGAATTTCATTAAAATCTAAAACCAGTGTGCATCCGTGGCTTTGATTAGTTGCGCTTGCTACCATTTTATTTGCAAATTGAAATAAATCGTGTCTGTCATTGGCATCAAGTGGAATTTCAAGGAGAGTCTCTTCGAGCTGGACTAAATTAGGCTTGAAATTTGTTGATGAAAAAGTTGCATCTGCGAAACTGCACACTGATTCCGGTCCAAGTTGCAGAATCCCTCTTTCTCCTTTGAAATTAGCGGAAATAGAGGTGTTTGTAGGTATGCACGATGAGATACCGACAACACATTTCCCGTCAGATACCAGCTTTCTGCTGGAATTTTCTACAGATTGCAGAAGCTTTCTGACATGCTTATGGTTTTTTAGTGCCGGTCTTTCATTTTCCGGGAATTTTGCCAGATAATTTAATGCTTCCAGCTCTGACGGTTCAATAAAAATAAGATCCCCGCGGGCCCATGCGCCTTCTTCCTTTGTTTTGGATATCCCTAGAACTGCATCAAGAATCGGGTAAACTCTCAGTTGCGTATCCCATCCCATGATTCGATTGCGCTGATCAACAATGTAATCTCTTACAGCATGGGTTGAATATTCGCGCAAAAGGTGGCCAGAACTATCAAGACGCAAAATGTTCTGCGCCGCATAATCCTGAGAAAGTATCATAGCCGCATATTCCATCCAACTTTGAGTCGGTCCGATTGAACACATGTTGGGATGTTGTTCTGTGAACCAGCATTGGTAAAATATACTGCTGGAGCGTGCACTGCATGTTATTAATCCGGCAAGTGTCAGATCTTTTGTTCTGATTAGCTCAATAAGCCGCGAGGTGTCGTCATGTCTGCTTCCGGCTTTCCATTCATCTGAGTCTATGTAAACTTCTTTCAGCTTCGGTTCGTGATCTCTCAATAAATCGTGCGGGTCATAAATACGCAAAGGATCACCGGGGTTTATTGCGTATAGTAATGCTGTCCGGCTTATCTGTGAGAAGTGTGAAAGTCCGTCACGCAATCCGTCCATTATATGGAAGATGCACAGATTAGCGAAAGAGTCTGAGCTCATTGGATACTACCTGCAGTAATAGTTTGGATGAATTCTTCACTTATTTATTATATTAATTATTAATCATTTCCAATGGTAATGATTAATTTTTTTTAGTTTTTTTGAAAAATGGTTCTGTTTTACCTTTCCCTTTAAACTTTTTATTTCCTTTAAAATCTTTTTGTTTAGTTTTTGAATCGGTTTTTTCCGGTTTATCCTGTTTATCTTTATGGCGGATACTTCTCGGGTCACGCCCTGAGTCCGGAATGAGAATGCCATGCTGTTTCAAACGTTGGGCATCTGTCCTTGCAACAAAGATCCGTTCCCCTTCCGGTGATGTGCCTGTGTAATACATAGCTGCGGCAACAGTCCCGGGAGTCGGGATAAAGCATTGTACCTGTTTAGGTGACCAGCCCTTTGATTTAAGCCAGTCGGCAAGCATGCGCATATCCGCATCAGTGCAGCCGGGGAATGCACTCATCAAATAAGGAATGACATATTGATCTTTGCCTGCTTTGCTAGATTCGGCCTTAAAAAGTTCAAGAAAGCTTTCGAATACAGGAAGATCCGGTTTGCGCATATGTTTCAGAACGGCTGGTGATATATGCTCGGGAGCAACTTTTAACTGTCCTCCGACAAATTCTTTAAATATTTCACGCAAACTGGTGCGGTCTTTAAGTCCAAGATCGAACCTTACTCCGCTGGCAACACGTACATGTTTTATTCCTTCAATATTTTTAACCTGTTTCAAGAGATCAAGGTTCGCTTTTTGATCATACTTAAAATTAGGACAGACATTTGGTACAAGGCAGCTTTTACGCTTGCAGATATCTCTTTCAAGCGAGCATTTTGCGTTCCACATATTGGCACTTGGGCCGCCTATGTCTGAGATGGAACCTCTGAAATCAACATGTGAATTCATTTCAGCAGCTTCATTTAAAATGGACTTTTTACTGCGGGAACGAATGTGCCTTCCTTGGTGCATAGCAATAGAGCAGAAAGAACATCCTCCGCCGCATCCGCGGTGAGATGTTATGCTGAATTCAATCATATCCGCAGCGGGGATTCTTCCCTTTCCTTCATAGGTAGGGTGGGGCAGTCTTGCAAACGGCAGTGTATAAAGCCAATCCAGTTCAGCGGTGGTGAGGTAAGGCGACGGGGGTGTTATGACGACATGCCTGTTGTCTGTTTTTTGAATTGCCCATGACTTACCGTGGTGAACTTGTTCTTCCAGCAGAAGTGTTGCTTTCATTAACATTTGCGGATTGTCGATAATCTCTTGATGTGACGGTAGGTTTATTACTTCCGCATCCGCAGGAACATCTTCAATATTACCCATGAACGCCGTACCGTTAATATTTCGCAGTACTTTGTTTGAAGGTTCAGCTGCTTGTGAAAGTCGGTCCGCAGCTTCAAGCATAGCCCGTTCGCCCATGCCGTAAATCAAAAGGTCAGCTTTGCTGTCCATAAGAATTGTTTTGCGGACTTTATCGGTCCAGAAATCGAAATGCGAAACCCGGCGCAGGGAAGCTTCAATTCCGCCTAAGATTACAGGCAGTCCTTTGAAAGCTTTTTTTAAAAGATTTGTATAAATTATACATGCACGGTTTGGTCTGGCTCCGGCTTTTCCACCGGGCGTGTAAGCATCATCACTTCTTTTTTTACGGAATGATGTATAGTGCGAAACCATAGAATCAAGTGCTCCGGCAGAGACTCCGGCATATAAACGCGGGCGGCCGAGGGCTTCGATCTGTTTAGTATCATTCCAGTCAGGTTGACAGATAAGCGCAACTTTATATCCATGAGCAGTCAAAACTCTGCCTAACAGCGGGATTCCGAAACTTGGATGATCTATATAGCTATCGCCTGACACGAGAAGAATATCAGGCTCATCCCATCCGAGCCTGTCCATTTCTCTTCTTGTCATGGGCAGAAAATCAGGTTGCTTTGTTTTTGAAGCGATAATTGTGTTTGTCATCCGCTGTTCATATAGAGGAGATGTGAGGCTGGCAAGAGCAGAGCATAGTGTTGTCGGTTTATAACGCCTTTCTATGTTCGATCGGCAAAGGGCAGTTTAATGGTGAATTTAGTCCAAGAACCGGGTTTTGATTGTACTTCCAGAGATCCATTATGCTGGTTGACTATAATGAAATATGAGATAGAAAGGCCCAGTCCCGTACCTTTGCCAATTTCTTTTGTGGTATAAAAAGGTTCAAAAATTCTTTTTCGATCTTGTTCGCCAATACCTGTGCCACTATCTTCTATCTCAATAATAGCTATCTCATTTTGTTGACTTATCCTGCATATAAAGCGTGGCTTATCGTCAGAATATTCTTTTCCCGACATAGATTCAGCTCCGTTCTTTAATATATTAAGAAGTACTTGCTGAATTTCATTACCTTCGCATTTGATAGCAGGTATGTTCCGGTCATAGTCTTTAATAATTTCAATTTTTTTAAAATCATATTTTTTGTTCAAATTGTAATCGTTTTCAATCAGTTCCAGAGTATTATCTAAAAGATCAATTAAACTATGCTCGGTAAAATTTGATTCACTTTTACGACTGAAATTTAAAACGTTGCTGATGATTAAAGACGCTCGATGCCCGGCGTTGATTATACCGTCAACCATGCGTGGTATTTCGCGCCGGGTGAGGTATTCTTGTAAATTTGGCAAAGATATATTACACTTTTGAGCTGTATCACTGTTTTTTTCAAGGTCACCAAAGAGACGGTTTTTAATATTGTATGCATATCCTATAATACCGGCTAACGGGTTATTGATTTCGTGGGCCATCCCGGCCGCAAGGCCGCCAATTGACATCATCTTTTCTGATTGAATCATCATCTTTTCCAGATTTATCCGATCCGTGACATCATCAATGCGAATTACCGCTCCGCTAACTCCGTTTTCGACTAAAGGATAGATAGTGAGGTCTTCGTATTTTGTTTCGTTATTAATGATACAGGGCTTGGCACTTTCCAGTTTTTTTTGTCTAGTTGCTATGGCAAGTTTTATTTTATCCATTTCCGAGGATAGTCGGGGAAGAACTTTTTCCAAGGGCTGCCCGACAGCCTGCTTAGATGCCAAACTTGATACCTGTTCGGCTCCCTTGTTCCATTGGGTAATTATTCCATCAAGATTAACACCGATCAGAGCAGAGGGCATTGAATCGATTATGTTGGAAAGGTAGTTTTGTAAGTTACGAAGTTCTTTTTCTGCAATCTTTCTTTGCGAAATTTCTTGTTTGTATTTCATACTGCTGGAGGCTAATTCTGATAAGAAATCAGCCAGAGCAGTGTTGTATTTTAATGTTTGTTGTACTTGTTCTCTTGTAAATCTTGGAATTTCAGCGAGAGCTTCAAGGTATTTTTCTTTGTCGAATCCTAATCTTTCTGCCTGATTAATAAAAAAGCTTATATCTGGTTCTTCATTTATATAAAAAAATTGTCCAAGAAAAAAAGTGGCTATGTGTGTGCCCATGCAATGTACCGGTACACCTATATCCCATAGCCCATTGCGACATTTATTAGCGAAGTATTGGCCATGTTTAATTTTATCAGTGATGGCTGTATCGCTCGCAATACATTTGGCATTTGTTTCTGGATGAACTCTATGAAAATCTGTACATATCTTTTGCCATCCGGCATCTGCGTATACTTCCCCCGTGATTGCATCTATTATTCCGGATGGCATTCCTGTCGCACTATAACTTACTTCAAGCATTTTCTGAAGTTCATCAAATTTAATTAAATCTTTGAATAACAGCTTAGGAGCCTCTTCATTTTCAGGGGTTGCATAATGATTTTTATCAATTGGTTTAGCCATAAAGGACTCTTGTAGATGACTGCTGATTTATTTAAATGTTGTTAATTTTATACGGATAGTTAAGTAATATTAAATCATGCTACAAAATTTATGTCTAGTAATTGTGCGTCATTCAGTTGAACATATCGGCTTAGAATTAGCAGATCATCGCAGTTGACCGAAAGAAGGTCGACAGCTAAAAGGTGATTAAAATTTAGTCGGCAGTAAAAAAATGTTATATAAAATATATATGTTGCCTAAGGAGGCAAAATGAATTCGCTTCCATGTGTATTAACGATAGCCGGGTCGGATTCCGGCGGTGGTGCCGGGATTCAAGCTGACCTTAAAACAATATCCATGTTAGGCTGTTACGGAGCAAGTGCCATTACGGCCATTACTGCTCAGAATACAGTTACAGTGTCCGGTATTGAGCCTGTAACTCCGGAATTTGTCGCATTACAGATTGAAACGGTTTGTGCCGATATTAATGTTAAAGCTGCAAAGACTGGTATGTTGTTTTCTGCTTCGATAATAAAATCTGTCGCAACGGCTTTAGCCGGCAAATCTTTTCCACTTGTTGTTGATCCTGTCTGCGTTGCAACCAGCGGTGCAAGACTTCTTAAGGAAGATGCAGTGGAAGCAATGAAGAGATTGTTTCCATTAGCTGATCTAATTACTCCTAACATACCGGAAGCAGAGCTTTTTGCGGATATGGAAATTAAAACCCGTGAAGACGTATTCAAAGCAATTGAAATTCTCCTTGAAACGGGACCGAAAGCCGTTTTGATTAAAGGCGGGCATTTTGATTCTGTTGCGGCAACGGATTGGCTTGGTATTAAAGGTCAAAAACCGATTCCTTTCATGCAGCAGCGGGTTAAAACTAAAAATACTCATGGCACAGGATGCACTCTTTCCGCTGCGATAGCTTCCGGTCTGGCAAAAGGGCAGAATCTTGTTACCGCAATTTTAGGAGCTCAAAAATATCTGAATCTTGCCCTCCGTGCCGGGTTTAACCTTGGTGAAGGCGGCGGGCCTCCAAATCACCTTGCACCTATGTTGATTACTGGTATGAAAGAGAGCGTTTTGTCAGATCTGCATGAATGTGGATTACGGCTGACTAAAATGGACGGACTTTATAAGTTAATTCCAGAGAGCCGGATGAATGTTGCCGCGGCCCTTCCTTGCGCTTCTGAGATAGATGATGTCGCAGCATTTACCGGGCGTATTGGATGCACCCGCAAGGGGGAAATTATTGTAGGCGGTTCTCCGGCTTTCGGAGCATCAGCACATATGGCAAAAGTTGTTCTTTGCGCCAGGAAACATAACCCCGAGATTAACTGTGCTGTCGGCATTAAGTATGATGATCAAATTTTAGCCGCTGTTGCAAAGTGCGGCTTCGTTGAAGCATGGTTTGATCTTGCAGATAAACCTGACAACTTGAATAGAGAGATCGGAAGTCATCTTGAATGGGGAACATGTGAGGCTCTTGCACATCATGATGATGTAACCAAAGTGGATGTTGTCTGCGATCCCGGGGATATTGGGGTTGAGCCTTTTGTAAGAATTTTAGGAAAGGATTTTCAAGACCTTGAAGAAAAACTTAAGCGTTTAATCGGATTTTTGAAAAACTAAGTACAAAAACGTAGGAAATGTTAACATAAAGTGTAATTTTGGTTGACAATGTTTAACGGTCTCTATATTAACCATCTTCTGTCGCCGCGGTTCTAAACTCAATCTTATTGATTAAGTGTAATTACCGTGTAATAATAGACAAAACTGGTTGCGAGAGTGGCGGAATTGGTAGACGCACTGGATTTAGGATCCAGCGGCTAGTCCGTGAGAGTTCGAGTCTCTCCTTTCGCACCAACCAGAATAAAAACAGCTCCTTAGATAGATGTTTAGTACATCAGTCTTGGGAGCTTTTTTTATGGGTTTTGCCCTTATTTCTCCCCCTCAAGAGTTTGTTGGTTATATTTGAAGGTGAAAAATTGTGGTTTAAGCTCGTGTTGCTACGGTCAAATCAGGTCCTGTAGCTTGGGGCTTAAATGAGTACGCTTGCGCCTCCCAATAATCTTGAGCTTGAAAGGGCTGCTCTTGGTGCTGTTTTACGTAGCAGTGGACAAAATATTGATTCGCTGCTTCCTATCTTAAAATCACCTGATCATTTTTACAGTCCAGTTCACCAGGATCTATGGCGGACTATTCTGGCCATGCATCGTGACCAGATCCCCGTAGATATAGTAACGCTTAATGATCGGCTTATTAAAAACGGTCGATCAGATGCTTGTGGCGCAGCTTGGGCAGAATCTTATTGAACATGCTTATTCAGGTGACGCGGATCCGGCTGAGTTCGCTGTGTCTGCTCAAGGTGTAATTGATTCTGTTCTGGAAGGGCGCATTGATGTGACCGCGCAGAAGCCGTCCGAGATCATACGTGGATATGTAAAGTATCTTGAGGATCTGGAAAAGCGGGGCGGTTATGGTATGGTTGTCAGGCCGGTTGAAATTGTTACGGGGCTGGAGAACATCGGCAAGCTGTTCGGAGTGGGGCGCAACACTGTACGGATTTGGCAGAAGGACAAGGGCGCACCTAAGTAATCTTAACGATATACCCGAGTCTGACCAGCCAAGTAAAAAGTCTATCTGTTGTTGCGAGGGTAATATTTCCTCTTAATATTTTCGATAAGGTCGGCTGATCTGTGCCGCAAATCTCTGCCGCCATGGTCTGGGTGATTCCACGAACCTTGATGGCATTTTGAATTTCCATGATGATATTAGCCTTGTAGGTTAACTCTTCCGGTTGTTCTAAGCCAAGGTCTGCAAACACATTTCCTGATCCAGCTTCTATTGTCATAGTGGATACCTCTAATTATTCTGTTTATTCTTTATCTGCTTTCAAAGTTTCTTTGTATCTGGCTTGAATCTTATCAATATCGGCTTTCGGGGTAGCTTTGCCGCTTTTTGATTTCATTTGAAATGACTGCAAGACATATACTCCTTTATCGAGCTTAGCCACGTACATGGTTCTAAATGTATCCGTGTCATGGTCTATGCTGATTTCAATTACACCGGAGCCGCCTTGTTTAAACGCTTTAGCGTTCTCCGGCGTTCTTCCGTCCTGAACTACATGCAGAGCGTATCCTACACATTGCCTTACTTCTACAGGTTGCCCGAGAAGATCTTTAAGGCTGGTTCCGACCCAGAACAGCTGACGTTGATTTACACTCATGGGTTTAATCATGGTAAATTTGCCATAACGGCAAGATGTTTTTGTGCGAAGACGCATGTGCTTTGGGAGTGGAGTAAGGAGAATACTTGGGTTGGGGATTATCATGTTTGTTAATTTAACCAATCTTGATTTTAGTGTGGTCGTTTTGTGACTATAACTCGTAACGATGGAACATTCCTTGGAGCACCCAAGGATGAAATAATGTTGCGCCCGGGAGACATGCTGGTTGTCTATGGAAAACTCCCGAATTGAGAAATTGGATGAGCGGCGGCGCAGAACCGCAGAAAAACATTACAGAGGAAGAAATACTCCTACAACAAGCCAGCCATAGGCAGCCAGGGAAACCCCCAGGAGGATTCGGTCACCTATTGTAGCAGATCCATGTGACATTTCGGCGTGCCCGGCCAGTCGCTTCCAGCCCCAGAAAACGACTGAAAGCGTGATGAACGCCAGATTCAGTGCCAGAGTTAAGTCAACGGCAAAAAAGGTCCGGTCCGAAATCATACGCGCGGGAGCACCGCCCGGCAACAGGTCGAAGGCGGCAAAACCATAGTGCAGTATCACCGAGGTGGAAACGAGCACGAAAAGCAGTACTGCCATCAAGTACATGGCCATCTTCCAGCCATAATAGCGAGCCTGTATACGGAGTATTGGAAAAACTACTAAATCGCTGAAGATGAAGGCCATGACTCCAGCAAAACTGACGCCATTGTTGAACAGCACCGCTGCCAGGGGGATATTGCCCATGGAGCCTATGAAGGTAAAAAAAGCGGCAATCGGCCCGACCACTGCTTGGGCCAGTACCTGCCAGAAGGCCGGATCGGCTACGTCCGAACTGATGAAAAGCACCTGAAAGAACGCCCTCGGCACAAAGGCGGAAATAATACCGGCCACGGTAAAACCGATGGTCACGTCCTTCCAGACCATATCCCACTCCATGACATAACGGTGGGCGACCCGATGCCATCCTTCGCTGGAGGTTATGAGCTTGCGCCAGTCCTGCTCTTCGTCCTCTTCCTCGTCCCCAGTCTGCTCCCGGGCATGTTCACGAGCCTGACTCTCAAGTCCCTTTGGAAGAGTGAGTCGCACCACAATCCACATGATAAGTATAAGAAGGATACCTCCGATATATTCTCCAGCCACGAACTGCCAAGACAGAAAAACACCAATGATGATTCCGAGCTCCACGACAAGATTGGTGGAGGCCAGCATGAACGCCAACGCGGGCACCAACCCTGCTCCTTTGACAAAAAGCGAACGGGTGGTGGAAAGGGCTGCAAAACTGCATGAGCTGGAGATAAAACCAAAAAAAGTCCCCAGCGTTACGCTGCCTACTGAGGTTTCTCCCATACCCTGTTTCATCCTCTTGCGGGTCATGAACACCTGGATCATGCTACTGACCAGATAACCAAGTCCAAAAGCCCAGAATGCCATCCAGAACAGACCCAGGGATGTCACAGCCGCTTCATGCCACAATGTAAAAAAAATCTTCATGTCTCTCCTTTTGCAACGGACACGTATTAAAGTCTTAAGTATGAAGATAACACAAAATTAGTGCTCATAACAAAATCCGCCCCCTCCGTTAAATATGGAGAGGGCGCAGATGCAAGAAAAACATTTTCAATTATATTACTGCATCATACCGCGATTTCCGTATCCTTGTTGAGCGCCGCGTGGAGAATATCGGCCGCCGTCCATCATCATGTCCATCATATCCATCATTCCGCCATGCATCATGCCCATGCCGTAGTAGGATATTCCTTTTTCGCGCATGTCAGCCTGCATTTCCACTTGAAGCTCATAACACTGAGCTATTAGAGCTCCAACTTCCTTGGCGAGAGCTGTTGTCTGCTTTCTGTTGATTTTATCCTGAGCAAGAATTCCATTCAGCTGCACTCGCTTTGCCCACATTGCGTCTTTGAGCTTTGCGAAGGAAGGTTGATACTTACTGGTAATTTCCTGAAAGGTCTTCTCCTGCTCGGGCGTCGGTTGGTAGTTATTCCACATGCTGTTAGATCTCATTCCTCCACCATATCCCATTCCCCCACCTGATCCCATCATCTGCCCAAAGGCAGCTGAAGAGAAAAGGAGCATAAACATCATACACGAAAACAGAGTGATTTTTTTTGTCATTGCTAACCCTCCTATAGGTTGTATCTATTTCTAGGCTAACATTGTGCTGTTTATATTACTACCGTTAATATTTTTTTCATGCTGTTCGAGAAGAAAGTACTGTTGTTAACAACCACCATTTTCTGGCTTTATTTGTTCAGGTGCTTCAACATACCTTTATTCCCTAGCGTGCTCCGGCAGCTCCTGTGAAGTCGCTAAAAGAGATTAAAGCCGCACAACTAAGATCAGATAATGCTAAAAAAGCAGCGCAGGCCAGATGGGGAAAGGTTAAGGGAGTAGGGAAGTAGGAATTGTTAATGGTTTGGAATATGAAAATAGTAAACCCCGCGCGAGCGGGGTGCTTTTGTTATGTTCAGGTATATTAAAATGGCATTCCGTTGTTTACGGGGATACTGAAGCCCCTCGAGGGAGTCTTTTGTGCCCAATCTGCCCATGATACTAACCCTACAGCATCGTTATCACCGTCTTTGTTTTTCCACTCTATTATAGCATATCCTGTGAAGACTGTATTCAAAGGATATCCTCTAATAATACAGCCTGCGCTTTTCCCTGCACCAATTTCTGTATCTCCGGCTTGTAAGTTCTCATATTCAACGTTTCCTGCGTAGATTGTTGCGTCTTTATTGTAGATAGATATTTTTACAATAAGATCGTGGTCGGTAAAGTTTGAAATTCTTATATGTGAAGATTGGTAGTTTGTTCCGCCGTTATCAAATGCATACCAGTAGGGAACGATTGCCTTACCACTACCCGCAAAAGCAAATGATTGAGCCGCAATCAGCATAAAGCATGAAGTCAGTAAGATTTTAAAAACTTTCATCGTAAAATCTCCTTTAAAATAAAATGTTTACAATATTATAAGACGCATGATTCGTCGTTATATTGTATCTAAATGATTTTCAATAAGATTTTAGATTTAGGGGAGGAGGGGCGTATAAGGTGAACCTTAGTTGGTCTTGAGAAAATTTTCTGTATAAGATAGGTCAGCCCAATAAAAGGGGTTATTATGAAAAAAATAGGTGTACTGATTTTATTGATAGTAGGGTTGAGCTTGTCGGGATGTGCGTTAAAAACTCAAGAGCAGCGTAATCGTGAAGTTATTAAAACAATGCAGCTACTTCAATCTGCAAGTGAAAATCATAGTGCCAGAAATTTTGAAGGGATGCTTGTAGATGCAAACGAAGGGTTAAAAATAGATCCTAAGCGAGTCATGTTTCTTTTGAATAAGGCTGTAGCAAATTTTCACCTTGGGAATACTGTCGGAGCCAGAAAGGATATAAATCAGGCTATAAAACTTATGGAAAGCGGGCAATGGTCCGAGGGTGAAACAAAGGTTCGTACACAGGAAGATGCTCGGATAGAGGCAGGGGCTAGGGTGATTCTATATTCATGGCGTGGGTTGATAGATAGTAATATTATTCCGTATAATCTATTAACAAAAAGTCAAAAAAAGGCTTTCCCTATTAAAGTTTCAGATGAGTACATGTTCGCAGGGATCGACGAAAGTCCGAACCTAGAGTCTCCTGGATTGGTCGCATGTTATATTTATGCTAATACTGATAAGGGTGACCCTCTCTCCTTTATTATAATAACTCAATCGGAATTAGACCAACGTTATTTTTATACAAAAGAAGATGTGAATAATTCTCAAAAAAAAGTTGTAGATTTTGATGTGGATTTATCCCTTCGGAACCGATGGGGGGCTATTCTTCCTGTTTTTCCAAAGGGCAAGTATGATCATAATATGCGAATAAAAATGATTTCTGCGCAAAAGTCTTTGTGTATCAGTTTCTTTTCTCCTGTCGGCAGTAAAATGGCAAAGATGAGTTTTGACGAACTTCTTCATGGCAACATCACTAAATACCCTAAAGAATTCGAAACTCCCTAGTTTTTAATTTAAGACATACGCTATAGCTGATTGTGATCATTTAAATTGTAAAGACAAAATAGAATACCCCGCCTAGCGGGGTATTCTTTTGCCTGAAATTTCTCCATCCTCATACCCCTGTCAACCCCCCCTCCACTGATCTGTGACGATCTGTGGCGATCTCTCACGTCCTCACTCCAAAAACCCATGTTACTGATTTCATAAGCGTGGAAACTTTGTTTTCCTTCTATCCTCGTGCCGTCCGTATCCTTAACTCTGGGTACGGACGGCAAACCGGAGTTTGCTGTGAATCAGATTATCGATCCAGAACTTAGAAAAGAAATAGCCTTGGTGGTTGCTGAAGGTGTGGCTCTTGCTATGAAGGAATACGATAAGTGTTCCTGCAATCTTTCAGCTGATGCTGCACAAGAGGTTGGTCATTTTATGGGCATGGTTCGGGATATCGGCGGCAGTAAACATTCCAATGGCATTGAAGCCATGCGGGAACATCACAAGGCTGTCGGTCTTATGCTCGAAGGTCGCCGTGCTTTCTGGTGCATGGTTTTTAAGATGGCGGGTACTGCCTTGGTCGGGTAATCACCCCGATGCAAAACTGAGAATGGCTGCATAGCTTCTACTTGAAAGAACTATTAAAAATGGGATGATTACCTATCCATTTCATAACTGCTCCTCTCTGTCCTTTGTCTGTCCCTCAATTTGCAATCCATAATATTATTAGCGTATCGTTTGTACTCATTAAAAGAGAATATGATAAATCCATTGAGTTTAAATAAGAATAGTATCGATATGCTATGGTGGTGCTCTGTTGTTAGTATACAGATTCAAAGAATAGATAGGCTGCGCAGGTACAGAGCAGACTTCCCATGGAAACGTTAAAGATTCTTATTTTATTTGGTGTACTCAGTATGATTCCGACCTTGCTTCCCAAAATTGCCCACAGGGAAAGAGACAGGTAGCATATTGCAAAATAGAGAGTTGAAAATAATATTAGAGGATCATGTGACTTTTCATCCATAAACATTGAAAGACCTGCTATGCATGCTAACCATGCTTTAGGGTTGAGCCATTGCATGATGAAACCTTGTTTAAAGTTAGGACAATTGTTGTCTTCGATAGTAAGTTCAGGTTTTGCTGTGCCTATTTTGTAGCCAATATATATGATGAATGAAGATCCTGCTATTGACATATAATTTAAAAAAGTCGGGTAGGCTGTTACAAATTGCATAAGCCCGAGTCCAAGAGTGATCAGTAATAAAATAAATCCTATAGTAGCACCAGATATGAACGGTAGTGTTCTTCGAAACCCGTAGCTTGCGCCGGAAGCTACGATGACCATGTTGACTGGTCCCGGGGTAATGGACATTGTAAGAGAGAAAATGCACATAGCGGTAATTAGTGTAAACATGTTGTTTCCTTTTTGATATTGTTAAATAAAGATATATTTAAACTACGAGTGAGTTTTATTTTGGTCCAATTAAATGATTTGATTGGACTCATAAACAGCATTTATTGTTTTCAGGTGATATAGATAATTTTAGTGGGGATGAACGAATGGAGTTGTATCAGCTTGTTTCATTTGTTGTAGTGGCAGAAGAGGGGAATATGACCCGTGCTGCAACTCGTTTGAATTTGAGTCAGCCAGCAGTTAGTGCTCAGGTTAAATCTTTAGAGGAAGAGTTATGTTTTCCTCTTTTTCAAAGAACATCGAAAGGTATGAAGCTTACGCAGGAAGGGGTAATACTGAAGACAAAGGTTGATATTGTGCTGCGTGATGTTGATGATCTCAATAATGAAGTAGAAAAAATGCGAGGAAATGCCTTTAGCAAAATTACTCTTGGAGTTAACACAGATCCGGGACTTTTACGTTTGAAAGATATCTACAAAAAGTTAACGGACCAATATCCTGATATCTCCTTGACTGTGCAGGAGTCGATGAGTTGGGATGTGGTTGGAAAGTTGAATTCAAAAAAAATTGATTTAGGCTTTTCTTATATTGTTCCGCATGATGATAGAATTGATGCGCAACTACTTGGAGAAATAGATTTAACAGTTGTTGGACCGGAAGCATGGCGGAGTCTTTTGGACGGAAAAACTGAGAAAGATCTTGCCGCGTTCCCGTGGGTATGGACAAGTGAGCATTGTCCTCTGAATATGATTCTCACTGAATTTTTTGAAAGTATCAAAGAACAGCCTGTCAAAGCAATTGTTGTTGATCAGGAGGCAGCTATTTTGAAATTGGTTTCTGATGGTGTTGGTCTGTCTGTAATGCCCTCAAATAAAGTAAAAAACTTAGAGCACCAGTATGGGGTGTTTTCTGTTGCAAAATTGAATAAAAGACTAAAACTTTATATTCTTTGCCTTAAGCAACGGAAAATGAACCATAGCATTTCAATTTTTCTAGATGTGATTAAAGATGTATGGAGGGTGGGTGACTGATTAAATATATAGTGATATATTATATGCAATCAGCAAATATTTTCCAGGAGACAGCTAATGCAATACTTTTTAACCGCAATTCTTTTTTCATTTTTCAGCCTCTGTTTTGCTTTGCCCGTCTGGGCTGTGGAAGGCAATATTGAAAAATCACAACCTTCGCTAGAATGCATACCGGCTTGTCCGGATTACAGTAAAGATATCAGCTGGGCATCAAAACCCATAAATCCACAAAAAAATGTGGATGTTTTTTATGTATATCCAACTATCTACCCCGAGACATTTCCGAAAAATATGGATGTTTTCGATAAGTCCTTACGCGCAGATGTGCAAGGTTTACTCAAAGCACAGGCGGGTGTTTTTTCCGGATCGGCCAACTTGTTCGCTCCCTACTACCGTCAGGTAACATTCGCATGCCTTGATCAGAATCAGGATATGATGCTTAATTCGTATTTCCGCATCGGGGCTGACGACGTGCACAGGGCTTTTGATTACTACCTGAATTTTTTGAATAACGGCCGTCCATTTATTCTGGCAGCACACAGTCAGGGATCTGTGGTTCTGCTCGATCTGATTCGAAGCCGGTTCAAAGATCCTAAACTACAGAATGCACTTGTGGCAGCCTATCTCATTGGCTATTCCGTCACGGATAAAGATTTGAAAAATTACCCTTGGATAAAGCCAGCCCAAAAGGCGGATGACACTGGAGTGGTTATCTCTTGGAACACACAGGAACCCGGCGCAACAGGTTCACCGGTGCTGCGTTCCGGAGCAACCTGCATCAATCCATTGACGTGGACTACTGACGAAACTCCGGCCGACAAGAGCCTCAACTTAGGGGCCGTATTCTTTGATGATTTTAATGGTACCGTTATACGGGAAGTCCCACAATATACCGGAGCACGTGTTGATAAGAAAAGCGGAGCTCTTATTACCATTCCGCCGGATAAAATGGAGATTGGACATTTCCCGAAAGGCGTTTTGCATAAGTTTGATTATGCCTTCTGGTATCGAAACATTGAGAAAAACGTTCAGGATCGCATTAAGGCTTATTTAAAAAAACATAAGTAGATTGTACAAATACTCCGCTTATTAAGCGGAGTATTTGTTTGCTAGGAATATTTAGAAAGGCATACCATTGTTGATAAGAAGTTTGGGCATAGTTGATATGAGTCCTACAGTATCGTCTTCCCCATCTTTATTTTTCCACTCTATTATTCCATAACCGTTACTATCTGTCTCTGTTGATGTTGAAAAAGATGCTGTTTCGCCAGCACCTATTACTGTATTGTTGTCCTTGAAGTTGCTGTATTGAGGACCTGATGTAACAGTCGATGAATCTTCTTTGTATAGCGTTATTTTTACAACTAAGTCATGGGTTGAAATATTAGAAATATAAATGATATCCATTGCCCCCATCTGCCCCCCCCCCCCCAATGAAAGCCAGTGAGGGATTATAGCCTTACCACTACCAGCAAAAGCAAATGATTGAGCCGCGACTAGCATAAAACAAGAAATTAATAGAATTTTTAAAACTCTCATTCCAATCTCCCTAAAATTAAAAAGATTATAGTGTTATAAGAATACATGTCTTTCAATTATATTTTCTTTAAGTTGATTTCAATAGTTATTTTATATCATTATAAAAATGATCTAAAAATGGACATCGATAGATTAATCAAATGGCTTTTGAGATTTTTTTTCTGTGCTATAAAAGATTTGTGAATTTCAATTTTTCTGTATATCCGTTACAAACAATTTTAAATAGTCAATTACAAAAATCACGCTCAGTGAGGATATAATGTTAGATTTTGAACGTAAAAGTGTAGTTATGGTCACTTGTCCTAAAGGTTTTTCACCTTATCTCGCGGAAGAAATTTCGAAGATGGGTTTTGAAATAAGAAATGAATTTTTTGCCGGGGTCGAAACCAAAGCATCTCTTAACGAATGTATGCGGCTTAATCTTTGGAGTCGGTGCGGGCATCGCGTGTTGTACCAGCTTAAGAAGTTTAAGGCTGCAACTCCTGATCAGATGTATGACGAAGTCAGAGAAATGGAATGGGAACGAATCATTTCTCCCGATGATTATTTGACTATCACATCTTCAGTTATAACTGAAACTATTAATGATACCCGCTTTGCAAATGTGAAGGTTAAAGACGCTATTGTTGATAAGGTTCGCGAGAAATTAGGTCGTCGTCCTTCTTCAGGTCCGGATATGACCGGGATTATTGTTTTTCTCCACTGGAGAGATGATGATTGTACAATTTATCTTGATACATCCGGCGTACCGCTTTCTAAAAGAGGATATAGAAAGCTTCCGCACAAAGCTCCACTGCAGGAAACTCTGGCTGCAACTTTAATTAAAGCTTCCGGGTGGAATGGGCGCGGTAATTTTATTTCGCCTATGTGCGGTAGCGGAACTCTCGCTATTGAGGCAGCTTTAATCGCTCTTTCAGGAGCTCCTGGATTGATTCGCGAGACATATGCTTTTATGAATCTTCCGGGGTATAATGAAGCGTACTGGGATAATTTGTGTATTGAGGCTGAAGACAGAGAACGTAATGCGATTGACGGAAGAATTATAGCAACAGACCTTGACCCGGAAGCGGTAGAAGCTGCCCGTAAAAATGCCCGTGCCGCCGGTGTTGAACATCACATAGAGTTTGAAGTTTGTGATTTTCGTGAAACAGAAATTCCTGAAGGTAAGGGTATAATCTTTTTCAATCCAGAATATGGCGAAAGGCTTGGAACTTCTACTCTGCTGGAAAAAATTTATACGGCTATAGGCGATTTCTTGAAGAATAAATGCCAAGGCTATAAAGGGTATGTTTTTACCGGGAATTCAGATCTGGCAAAGTTTATAGGTCTTAAGACCTCACGAAGACTCCTTTTTTATAATGCAAAGATTGAGTGCAGGCTGCTCGAATATGAAATCTTTGCCGGTAGTGCTAAAAGAAGATATTAATTGGATTTTATTTTCAGATATGCTACTTAGATTTTTCTATGTTTATGGGGTCTAAGTAGCATATATTATAATTGTTAAGAGGTGCAGTTATGTCGCGGATTCTCGTAGTTGATGATGATCCTATTTCACGTCAAATTCTTCGAGCAATGCTGGAGAAAGAAGGGCACGTTGTTTCAGAAGCAGAAGATGGTGTTAAGGCGCTTAATAACTATGATAAAGGTTCAGTTGATCTTGTCATAACTGATATCTTTATGCCTGAAAAAGAAGGTGTTCAAACTGTCAGGGAACTTATTAAAGAAAATCCTGATGTTAAGATTATTGCCGTTTCCGGCGGCAGTTCATCGGCAAACTATGATTCGCTTGATTGGATAAAGATGTTCGGAGTGAAGTATACCTTCACTAAGCCTTTTAATTCAAAAGCAATTATCTCGGCTATCGATGACCTTTTATCTGAATAAATTTGCTTTGGACGCTCCTGCTGAAGCATTCTGTTGCATATTATCAAAACCTGCCGTATTTCTTCCTGACAAATCTTAGAAGAGTAGTGTTTAAATGTCAGAACAAGAAAAAATACGTGTAAAATTGGAATTTGATGATGCAGGGTTGTCGAGTACGCTTTTTGGTGCTCAAAATTCAAATCTTGATGCAATTTCAAACCTTTCCGGTGTGCAAATCAACAGCAGGGGTAACTCTCTGCAATTGATAGCTGACAGTCATGAGCTTATTGATCCTGTCGCCAAGTCATTCAGCCAACTTTATTCAGTGCTTAAATCCGGTAAAAAGGTTTTTCCGGAAGACGTTGAAGCTGCATATAAAATTTTATGCCGTAATCCCGCTGCGGACCTTATAAAAATATTTAGAGACGAATTGTTTTCAGTCTCTCCTAAAAAAACAATTTCCCCGCGAACTCTTACGCAGCGTGCCTATTTTTCCGCCATTCGTGAAAATGATATGGTATTTTCTATTGGTCCGGCCGGAACGGGTAAGACATATCTTGCTGTTGCTATGGCTGTTTATGCTTACACACGCAAAGAAGTTAAAAAAATTATCCTGACCAGACCAGCTGTAGAAGCAGGTGAAAAACTTGGGTTTTTACCCGGTGATCTTGTGGATAAGGTTAACCCATATATGCGTCCGCTTTACGATGCTCTTTATGATTTGCTGGATTTTGCAAAAGTTCAGGATATGATTGAAGAAAACATCATTGAAATAGCTCCCTTAGCTTTTATGCGCGGTAGAACACTTAGTAATGCATTCGTTATTCTTGACGAAGCACAAAATACCACTCCTGAACAAATGAAGATGTTTATTACCCGTCTTGGATTTGGGTCTAAGGCCGTAATTACAGGTGATATTACTCAAATTGATCTGCCGATAAATATTGCCTCAGGTTTGAGTGTTGCGAGCAATATACTTAAGGATGTTGAAGGGATAAGCTTTGTTAAATTTGAAGACAGTGATGTTGTAAGGCATCCTCTTGTTTCAAGAATAGTAAAGGCTTATGATTCATATGAATGCAGTGGCGGTAAAATATGACGCTATCACTGACATATGAATGCAGACCTGATTCCAATTTTCCTTTGAGCAAGAGGGAAGTGATGTTTATGGCTGAACTTCTGCTCAAGTCTTTAAATATTGAAGGGTTCGACTTTGATTTAAAAATAACTGATGATTCAGCGATTGCCGAGATTAATCAGGATTTTTTAGGTTGCGTAGGTCCTACCAATGTTTTGAGTTTTCCTTTTTCTGAAACACCTGATCTTGCCACGAACAAATATCTTGGCGAAATAGTTTTGTCTGTAGATACATTAGCACGTGAAACACGACTTTATGCTCAAGCCCCTGAAGAACATATGATCAGGCTTTTGGCTCATGCTTTACTTCATCTGGCCGGCTATGATCATGGGCCGGAAATGTACGCGCTTACAGATACTGCCGTTGAATCAGTAGCTCCTATTTTCAGACAGCGAATGGTGGGTTGGCAATGATAGCGCGCCAGCCCGTTTTTTTACAGCTAAGTGATTTATAAATACAGTTTGAACTGTTTTTGTTTATTTCGCCGATTTAATGCTATCCGCTTAAATTTCACTATAAAATATGGTTTACAATAGCAGCTTTTATGAGCAATAATTTTCAGTCATTGTTTTAAGAGCCTATTTACATACTATTTGGAGTTTAAAAATGATCAGACATTTACTTAAAATAAATGATGTTCCGCGTTCTGAACTCGGACAGATTTTACTCAGGGCAAAAGAACTTAAAGATAACAAGATCAGAAATAACTCTCTTGAAGGTAAGACTGTTATTCTGATTTTTGAAAAAGCTTCTACAAGAACCAGAGTCTCTTTTGATGTTGCGGTCGAACAGCTTGGCGGTCATTCAATTTTTATGACTCCTACTGAATCACAACTTGGAAGAAGTGAACCTCTCGAAGATACAGCTTATGTATTGTCCCGCTATGCTGACGCTCTTGTTGTAAGAACTTTTGAGCAGCAGAAGGTTCGCACTCTTGCAGAAAACGCTTCTATCCCGGTTATTAATGCTCTGACTGACAAGTATCATCCTTGCCAGGTCTTGAGTGATATGCTGACAATTTATGAAAGAACTCCTGATCTTGAGAATGTTCATGTTGCATGGGTCGGTGATGGCAACAACATGGCTCATTCATGGATTAATGCAGCAATATATTTCCCGATTTATCTCACATTGGCTTTCCCGAAAGGTTATGAACCTAATTCAGACGTTCTTGCCCGTGCTCTTGCTATGGGAGCAAAAATCAACATGAGCTATGATCCTATTGAAGCCGTTAAAGGGGCTCATTATGTGAATACTGATGTTTTTGCCTCTATGGGTCAGGAAAAAGAACAGGAAGAACGTATGAAATCTTTTCTGCCTTATCAGGTTAATGAAGAGCTTCTTGCTTACGCTGATCCTGATTGTAAAATTATGCATTGTCTTCCTGCCCACAGGGGGGAGGAAGTCACCGCTGATGTTCTTGACGGACCTAGATCTATTATCTTTGATCAGGCTGAAAACAGATTACATATGCAGAAAGCTATCTTGGAATGGGCTGTAAACGGCCTTGAAGTTGATCTTGAAGCCGTTGAGAAACTTCTTGGACCAGTGCAGGTTCTTCCAAATATTCATGCTGTAGAATAAAAATTTAGAAGGTATAAATAATGAGTAAAACAGAAAAAATTGAAAAAGTAGTATTGGCGTATTCAGGAGGTCTCGATACCTCTATTATATTAAAATGGATCAAACAGGAGTATGACTGCGAAGTTATCACTCTTACCGCTGACCTCGGACAGGGCGAAGAGCTGGACGGAATAGAGCAGAAAGCTCTTTCAACCGGAGCCAGCAAGGCTTTTATTGAAGATTTGCGTGAAGAATTTGCGCGTGATTTTATTTTTCCATGTTTCCGTGCCGGCGCAATCTACGAAGGCCGTTACCTTTTAGGTACATCCATTGCCCGTCCGCTTATCGCCAAAAGAATGGTTGAAATTGCTGAAAGAGAAGGTGCTCAGGCCGTTGCGCACGGAGCTACAGGAAAAGGTAATGATCAGGTTCGCTTCGAACTTGGTGCAATGGGTATGAATCCTAGACTTAAGACAATTGCTCCATGGCGTGAATGGGATCTTAAATCCCGTACCGACCTCATTAAGTTTGCTGAGGAAAATGGAATTGATATCCCGGTTTCGCGCAGCAAACCTTGGTCAATGGATGCCAATCTTCTACATGTAAGCTTTGAAGGTTCTGAGCTTGAAGATCCTTGGAATGCTCCGTCTCCTGAATCTTACAGATATTGTACTCCAATTGAAAAAGCTCCTGATGAAGCTGAAATTATTACTATAGATTTTGAATGCGGTGATCCTGTCGCCATTAACGGAGTCAGCCATTCTCCTGCGGCTTTAGTTGAAAAGCTCAACGAAATCGGCGGAAAGCATGGTATCGGACGGGTTGATATGGTTGAGAACCGTTTTGTAGGTATGAAATCCCGCGGTGTTTACGAAACACCGGGTGGAACTATTATTCATGTTGCTCATCGTGATCTTGAAGGTCTTTGCATGGACCGCGAAGTTATGCATCTTCGTGACAGCCTTATTCCTAAATATGCCGAAATGGTATATAACGGATACTGGTATGCTCCGGAGCGTATAGCTTTGCAGGCAATGATTGATAAGACTCAGGAAAAAATTACCGGAACAGTAAGAGTTAAACTCTACAAAGGTAATGTCGTTCCTGAAGGGCGTAAGTCGCCTTATTCTCTCTATCGTTCTGATCTTGCAACATTTGAAGAAGATGATGTTTATGATCAGAAAGATGCTGCAGGTTTCATCAAACTTATCGGTTTAAGATTGAAGGGTAAAACTGCAGAATCTGGAAGCAACTGGCTGAAAGACGGCGAGTCCGGTGATAAATAGTTAAACAGTATCGCTCAGGCAGATACTTTCTGCCTGAGCTTTTTAATCCTGCCGGTGTCGATTCATTTCAATTATTTGGACTGATATCTGATCCATGGCAGGATTTTTATTTAAAAAATATTTTACGTTTTAGTAAACATTGAGATAACGAGGTATTACTTATGGCTGAAGCAAAATTATGGGGTGGTAGATTTGCTCAAAAAACTGCTGCATCTGTAGAAGACTACACGCAGTCTGTAAGCTTTGATAAAAACCTTTATCATGAAGATATTGCAGGTTCCAAAGCGCATGCGCAAATGCTCGCAGAGCAGGGTGTATTGACAGAGCAGGAAGCCATGACTTTGGTCAAAGGTTTAGATACCGTTCTTGAAGAAATTGAGTCCGGCAAGTTTGAATGGAAAAAGGAGATGGAAGATCTCCACATGAATATTGAAAGCAGGCTTACTGAGATAGTAGGTGCTGTCGGCGGAAAGCTGCATACAGGGCGCAGTCGTAATGATCAGGTTGCTCTTGATTTTCGCCTGTATGTTGTCCACAGCTTAGAAGCCTGGAAAACCGCTCTTGAAAAATTGATTTTAGTTTTCACAAAAAAAGCTGAAGCTCATACCGATGTTCTTCTTCCGGGGTACACTCATTTACAGCCTGCGCAGCCTGTCAGTCTTGCTCATCACATGCTTGCTTACGCGTGGATGTTTAAAAGAGATCATAGCCGCGTGTGTGATTGCATAAAAAGAGCGAATGTCTGCCCGCTTGGCGCGGCCGCCCTTGCAGGAACAACTTATCCTTTGAAACCGGCCAGCTCTGCTGAAAAGCTCGGGATGAATGATACATTCCGTAACAGTTTAGATGCTGTTTCGGATCGTGATTTTGTTTTGGAAGCAATTTTTACTGGTAGCCTTGTTATGACTCACCTGAGCAGGATTTGCGAAGAGCTTATCATTTGGGCTAATCCGTGTTTCGGTTTTATAAAATTACCAGATGCTTTTTCTACCGGTTCATCCATTATGCCGCAAAAGAAAAATCCTGATGTTTGCGAGCTTATGCGTGGTAAAACTGGAAGAGTATATGGTGATTTAATGTCTCTTCTTACTACTGTGAAAGGTCTTCCACTGGCTTACAACAGAGATATGCAGGAAGATAAAGAACCTTTCTTTGATGCACATAAAACAGTCTATGCATCTGCTTCCATTATGGGTGATATGATGGAAGCAATGGGTTTTAATGCAGAAAATATGGAAAAAGCACTTAAAAAAGGTTTCTTGAATGCGACTGAACTTGCAGATTATCTTGTAGGTAAAGGCATTCCTTTCCGTGAAGCTCACCACATTACCGGATCAGCTGTTGCTTATGCTGAAAAGGCAGCAAAAGGTCTTGAGGATATGACTCTTGCGGAACTTAAGTCTTTTTCGGAAAAAATAGAAGACGACGTCTTTGAGGTTTTAGCATACGAGGCCGCAGTCAGGCGCAGAGTTTCCCCTGGTGGTACTGGACCTGAATCAGTTAGATCTCAGATTGCAGAATTAAAGAACTGGCTGAAATAATATTTGTACATGTTTATTACCAGCTGTAAAAAGCTCTATTAATGAAAGTGAATAGAGCTTTTTACATTTTCGCATCATCAATTTTTTGAGCAGCTTGGAAATCTATAACATCAGTTTCTTTAATGTGGTTGATAAGCCATTGCTCTAAAAATTCTATTATTTCAAGAGTTAGTTCTGCCTTTTCAAGCAGGCAATCAATTTTAAATTGTTCCATTTTTTCAGTGTATTCGCGATGTTGTTCAAGGTGTTTTGGGAAACTTTCTAAATTATACTTTTCAAGCAGTCGCTCTTCTGTTTCAAAATGATAAAGACTGTATAAAAAAAGCTCATCGAGAATTAAGTCAATTTCGCCTTTATTTGCTGAAGGTATTTGCGACCGGATTCTTTCGAGTAATTTAATGAAATTATTGTGCTGGCTGTCTACAAGTCCAAATCCGGTGCATAAAAATTTCCCATTAATACAGTTAGAAGCCATGAAGAATCTCCTCTTTTAAGGATATACGTGAAACAAAAAACATTTTTTATTAAATACATATTTATAAACTGACGGCAAGCGGATAATGATAAAGAGGCAGTGATATGCGGATAATGTTTGCGGTAAATGGCGGAAGTGTATAGGAGTCGAACCTACCGACGAGGGTTAGCCCGTCCACTGGATTTGAAGTCCAGGCGCCACACCGGTGACGAAACACTTCCGTTAATGAAGAAAATCAGCTACCAATTTTAATAGGTAAGGGCAAGCATTAATAATCTTTCTTATTCCACTTGCCTTTTTCGTAATTAGTCTTACTAATACTGACTGAAACTAAACTAAGAACTGATTTTGGTCCATAAGCTGACAGTCTGCATTTTGCAGAAATAAGCCGGACAAATATGAAGGAGATTAATTTTGAACAGTTTTGCCAAGAATCTCTTGGTCTGGGTAACCATTATGTTGGTGATGATTGTTTTATTCAATCTTTTTAACCAACCTGCCGCGCCTCAGCTCAAAGTTTCATATACTGATTTCCTTATGAAAGTTGATCAGGGAGAAATCTTACAGGTCAAGATTCAGGGACATAAAATAAGTGGAGTTCTGGTCGGAGATAAGAGGTTTGTAACTTACAGTCCAAATGATCCAACTCTTGTTCAGAAGCTGATCAATAATAAAATTGAAGTAGTTGCTGAGCCGGAAGAAGACTCTCCGTGGTATATGACTCTGTTTATTTCGTGGTTCCCGATGCTTCTATTAGTTGGTGTATGGATCTTTTTCATGCGTCAAATGCAAGGTGGAGGCGGCAGTGGAGGTCGTGGCGGAGCCATGTCTTTCGGTCGGTCCAAAGCTCGCATGCTTAATGAAGAAACTGCTAAGGTTACATTTCAAGATGTTGCCGGTGTTGATGAAGCTAAAGAAGAACTCTCTGAAATAGTTCAGTTTTTGAGTGAACCTAAAAAGTTTACCCGCCTTGGCGGTCGTATTCCTAAAGGCGTACTTCTTATCGGTTCTCCCGGAACAGGTAAAACTTTACTTGCACGGGCTGTTGCCGGTGAAGCAGGCGTACCTTTCTTTTCAATTTCCGGTTCGGATTTTGTTGAAATGTTTGTCGGTGTCGGTGCTTCACGTGTTCGCGATCTTTTTGCTCAGGGTAAAAAGAATGCACCTTGTTTGATTTTTATTGATGAAATCGATGCAGTAGGGCGTCAGCGCGGAGCAGGACTAGGCGGCGGACATGACGAACGTGAGCAGACTCTTAACCAGCTGCTTGTCGAAATGGATGGTTTTGAGTCTAACGAAGGTGTTATTCTTATTGCCGCGACAAACAGACCTGATGTTTTAGACCCTGCGTTGCTTAGACCCGGACGATTCGACAGACAGGTTGTTGTGCCGACTCCGGATGTAAGAGGGCGTGCTCATATCCTAAGTGTTCATACACGTAAGACTCCTCTTGCGGAAGAAGTTGACCTTGATGTTATCGCTCGCGGGACTCCCGGATTCTCCGGAGCAGATCTTGAGAACCTTGTTAACGAGGCTGCTCTTTACGCAGCGAAGAATAATCAAGATTACGTAAATATGATCGATTTTGAAGAAGCTAAAGATAAAGTCCTTATGGGTAGAGAACGTCGCAGTCTCATCATTAATGACAAAGAAAAAGAAACTACAGCTTACCATGAAGCAGGGCATGCTCTTATTGCCAAACTTCTTGTTGATACTGATCCTGTTCATAAAGTTACGATCATTCCTCGCGGTAGAGCTCTTGGTGTAACCCAGCAGCTTCCTGTTGATGACCGTCACAATTACTCTAAGAGATATCTTGAAGATACTCTGGTTATGCTGCTCGGCGGACGAGTCGCTGAGGAATTGATTCTTAATCAGATGACAACCGGAGCAAGCAACGATATTGAACGTGCTACCAAAATGGCGCGCAGTATGGTTTGCCAATGGGGTATGAGTGATAAACTCGGACCTATGACTTTTGGTGAAACTAATGATCAGGTCTTCTTAGGCAAGGAATTCGGTCACAGTAAGGACTTCAGTGAAGATACTTCACGCCTTATAGATTCCGAAGTAAGAAGAATTATAGATACCGCTCATGAACAGGCTAAGACGCTGCTCGGCGAAAATAAAGATTCGCTTCATAAGCTGGCAGCAGCATTGCTTGAACGTGAAACAATCTCTGGTGATGAGATTGATACACTTATTAATGGTGGAAAATTGCCTCCGCTTGAAAAAGTTACTTCGACTGCAAAACCTTCTACTGCTGCAAAGGCATATGCCTCTACTGCAAAAACAGGATACACTCCTGTTGAAGAAAAAGCAGAAGAAAATATAACTGATTCTGAAGAAGAAAAGAAAGATTTTTCTTTTGACGGGTCAATTGAAAGCGATGACTCAGAAAATAATTCCGCTGAAGTAGACTCTTCAGAGGATAAGAAAGACTCCAAATAGCCGGAAGAGATAAATGAACCGGACCTACACATGGACCATAGAAGGGGGCAGGGTATTAGGCCCTGCCCCTTTTTTTATTGCTGGAATTGTAAATGTCACTCCTGATTCTTTTTATGACGGAGGCAAAAACTATGACCATCAAAATGCTATTGCTAATGGACGGATGCTCGCTGCCAAAGGGGCGGATATTTTAGATGTAGGCGGAGAAAGCACTAGACCTTTTTCGGAGCCGGTTTCTGTTGAAGATGAATTAAATCGTGTTATCCCTGTAATTAAAGAGCTCGCCAGAGATTATATTGTTTCAGTGGATACTGTAAAATCGCAGGTTGCCCTTGCAGCAATCGAAGCTGGTGCGTCAATAATAAATGATGTTTCAGCTTTTAGTTTTGATCCAGCTTTGCTTGAAATTGTAGCGGACAGAAAGCCCGGTTATGTGTTAATGCATAGTCAGGGGACCCCTGAAAAGATGCAGTTATCTCCGCAGTATGACGATGTTATGGAAGATCTTTTATCTTTTTTTAAAAAAAGTCTTGAGAAACTCCTAAAAGCTGGCTTACCAGAGCAAAACATAGTAATTGACCCAGGCATAGGGTTTGGTAAGACTCTTGAACATAATTTTGAGATATTAAAAAATATTGATCAGCTGATGAATTTAGGTTTTCCAGTTTACATGGGGCTTTCAAACAAGTCTTTATGGGGAAAGTTACTGGGGCTTGAATCTGATAAGCGTCAAAATGCAACTCAGGCCGCTACGGCAGTACTTGCAGCTCGCGGAGTTCCTATTCACAGGGTTCATGAAGTTGAGTTGACCTGTCAGACTTTAAAGGTTGTGAAGGCTATAACCGAGGGCCGTTAATGTTTGGATTTTTAGGATTTCAGATCTCATGGAAGGAATTGCTTGATATAGCACTCGTTGCAGTGGTCTATTTCTATGTGATTCTTTTAGTGCGTGGAACTCGTGCTGCTGCAATCATCTGGGGTCTTCTGGTTATATTACTCGTCTATTACATATCTGATGTTTTCGGTCTTTATACCTTAAACTGGCTGCTCACTAATTTTCTTAGCTCCATTTTTCTTATCATTGTTATTTTATTCCAGCGAGATATTCGTAAAGGTCTGGCGCAGATGGGCGCCGGCCGTCTCTGGCATAAAAATGATTTTAAAATTGCAGTCATTGATGAGATCTGTTCAGCCATGGACTCCATGGCACGTCGTAAAATAGGCGCGTTAGTGGTAATCCAAAAGAATGTGCCTTTGGGTGATATCATTGAAAAAGGCGTCGAAATAGATTCTAAAATAACAAAACAGATTCTCATAAATATTTTTTGGCCCGATACTCCGCTCCATGACGGGGCTGTTATCATCAGCTCAAACAGGATTGTTGCCGCATCATGCATTTTGCCGCTGGCACAGGTTTCTACTCAGCAGAGTTCCATCGGCACAAGGCATAGAGCTGCTCTCGGGATAAGTGAAGAGACAGACGTTGTTGTAATCATTGTTTCCGAGGAACGAGGCACTATTTCTGTCGCAATAGGTGGTAAACTTACCACAAGTCTGGATATTGTCAGGCTTAAACGTGTACTCAAAAACACTTTGAGTTAGTATTATGGTAAACACGCGCTGGAAAATAGCCATTTTGGCATTATTAATGTCTATTTTGACATGGTACTTGGTCACAGGGCGTGATCTGGTAGAAACTTGGGTCGAATTTCCGCTGGAAATAGTTAATCCTCCTCAAGGGATGATTATACGCAGCGGTATGATTTCCAAAGTTTCTGCGCGAGTCAGGGGACCAAAAGGTTTAATCCGCAATTTAGATACTAAAAAAACGGCTTATTCACTTGATACCAGCAGCTTAACTGTCGGCATTAATCCGATTGCGATTTCTGCTGATAAACTTTCACTCGGCAGTGCGTTAGAAGTCGTAGAAGTTAACCCGTCGGTTATCAAGCTTGATGTTGATATGTATGTTAAAAAGCAGGTTGAGGTAATCCCTACGTGGAAAGGAGAGCTTGACCGCGATTACACACTTGAAAATAAAGTGGCTGATCCTGCTGAAATCACTTTACGCGGGCCGGCATCTATTCTTAAAAAGATCACTCAAGTGCGCACGCAGACTATAACGCTTGATTCTGATACTCCCCAGAATTGGAAGGGGGATGTTCCGCTGGAACTTCCTGATGAAGTTGACGCAACGCCCGGCACTGTATCCGTTTCTTTGGATTTTGCGGTGAGAAATGCAAAAATGTGGGTCAAGGTTCCGCTATATATACTTGGACCGGAAGAAGTAGAATTTACTGCCAGCCAGAATTTTGTCAGACTTTATGTGGAAGGGCCGAAACCTTTCTTCAGAAAGAGCGGCTTTCGAAATGAAATTACTGCATCTATAGATATTAATGGAACTATTCCAGTCGGTAAAAACACTGTACCTTACGATGTAAGTGTACCATCAGGGTGCATAGTAACTAAAAAGAACCCTGAAGAAATAACTGTAACAATATCGAGACAGAATCCAAACGGTCATTAGTATATGATGTTGTCTGTCTTGGGAGATTTTGGATGAGTAAACGTTTATTCGGAACTGACGGCCTGAGAGGTCAGGTTAATATATTCCCTATGACTCCTGATATAGCTTTGAAACTTGGCCTTGCGTGTGGGCATTTCTTTAGAAACGGCAATCAGCGTCACAAAGTAATTATCGGTAAAGACACAAGGCTTTCAGGGTATGTTTTTGAATCAGCTTTGACGGCAGGGCTTTGTGCGATGGGTATGGATGTTTTTCAGGTAGGGCCGATGCCTACTCCTGCAATATCTTTTCTGACCCGCAATATGCGCGCAGATTTGGGCATCGTTATATCTGCTTCCCACAATCCGTTTATGGATAACGGTATTAAGCTTTTTGATAAACATGGTTTTAAATTACCTGATGAACTCGAAGATCAGATATCTGAAATGGTACTTTCGAGTAGTCCGCAATGGGCTTATCCGCAGTCTGAAAAAGTTGGCAGAGCTTTTAAAATTGATGATGCCAGAGGACGATATATTGTATATTTGAAATACAGTTTTCCGCAGGAGATGACTCTTAAAGGCGTTAAACTTGTTCTAGACTGCGCCAATGGTGCTACATACAGCCTCGGTCAAATGTTTGAAGAACTCGGCGCTGAAGTCGTCACTATTGGTAATAAACCTAACGGTCTTAATATTAATGATAAATGCGGATCACTTTATCCGGAAATAGTCGGGCAAAGAGTTGTAGAAGAAAGTGCCGATATCGGACTTGCTCTTGATGGTGACGGCGATCGGTTGATTGTTGTCGATGAAAAAGGACAGATTCTGGATGGTGATCAGCTGATGGCTATGTGCGCTGCGGATCTGCTTGAACGGGGAAAGCTTCCTAAAAATATGCTCGTTGCAACTGTTATGAGCAATATGGCTCTTGAAAATTTTATGAAAGAGCATGGCGGAACGCTTCTTAGAACTCCGGTCGGTGACCGCTATGTTATGGAAGCGATGCGGCGCGAGGGAGCAATGCTCGGCGGCGAACAGTCCGGTCATCTTATTTTCAGAGAATACAGTACAACCGGTGACGGACTACTTGCCGCGCTTCAGTTATTACGTATACTTTGCGAAAAGAACAGACCGTTATCTGAACTTTCAAGGCAATTGAAATTATATCCGCAAGCTTTAATAAATGTACATGTTAAGCGTAAGATTCCTTTTGAAGATGTGCCTGCTGTACAAAAAGCGTTGAAAAAAGTTGAAGAAGATCTTGGAGATAAAGGGCGCGTTCTGCTCAGGTACTCTGGTACTGAGCCTGTCGCCAGAGTTATGGTTGAAGCCGAAGACAGTTCCAAAGTAGAGCTTTACACTGCTGAACTTGCAGAAATCTTGGAAAAGCATTTACGTTAAATAATGATTCAGTGTGAAAGAACGCTGAATATATTCAAGGAGTCCGATCAATGGTCATCAAAAAAGTTATTGTTCCGGTTGCTGGTTGGGGTACAAGATCATTGCCTGCCACTAAAAATATTCCGAAGGAAATGCTTCCTATTTTTAAAAAACCAGTAATACAGCATGTTGTTGAAGAAGCTATGACCAGTGGGCTTACAGATGTTGTTTTCATTACCAACCAGAATAAAAAAATTATCGAAGATCATTTTGATTATAACTTGAATCTTGAAGATGTGCTTAAACGAGCCGGTAAAGATGATATTTTAGAAGAAGTCAGAAAAGTAGCTGAAATGGTCAATATCATTTCAGTTCGGCAGAAAAAACAGCTCGGTCTCGGCCATGCTGTTCTGTGTGCTAAAGAAGTATGCAAGAATGATCCTTTTGCCGTAATGGTCGGTGACGACCTTATGTTCGGTGGTGAACCTGGCATCAAACAGCTTATTGATGCGGCAAGAACCGAAAATATGGCTGTTGTCGGGGTCATTGAAGTTCCTGAAAACAAGGTTAATCGTTACGGAATTATTCAGGGCGAAGAGTTTGCGCCAGGTAGGTACAGGGTGCGCAGTCTTGTTGAAAAACCAGCTATAGGTACGGCTCCTTCCAGACTGGCAATAGTCGGACGATATGTCTTGCTGCCGGAGATTTTTGACCATCTTGAAAATCTTGAACCCGGTGTCGGCGGAGAAATTCAGCTTACTGATGCTTTGCAGTGTCTTGCTCAGGATAACAAGCTTCTTGCTGTAAAACTTCGCGGGCAAAGATTTGACGCCGGTGACTGGGTTGATTATCTTACAGCCAATATTTATTTTGCTCTTCAGGATGAAGAGCTGCGTGATGACTTGGTAAAGAGATTGAGGGAGCTTTTGTCTTGTTCGTAAAAAATAAATCCATTTCAATGCTTATAATGGTCCTTGCCGTAAGTCTGCTTTGGTGCAGATCGGCAAGGGCTTTTTTCCCTTCTGATATAGCTATAGATGATACATTGATCCAGAAATATGGTGCGTTAACATCTTATGAAGCTGTTATCACTTTTCCATCTGAACCAGGGACAGTGCTAACTATTACTCGCGGGGATAATCATTGGCAGCAGACTTTTACATGTAATTCTGTAACGAATGGAACTTCAACTGCAAAGTCTGTCGGGCAACATTTTAAGACCTTCGCTCAATGTCCGGTTAATGGAGATTTGCCGGTTTCGTTGCTACAGTTTTGGATTCCGGATAATCCGACAAGTGAGTGGAAAAGTCTCGGGGTCAGTAATTCTACCCGGAGCTTCGGTTTCACCGATGAGGACATGCCCTCATTTGTTTACGGCGCAGAGCAGGGCGATGATTCTTCGCCGCAAATATGGCTTGATAATGAAAATTTTGCTCCCATAAAAATTGTACTAAGTTCATCAAATGTAATTACTTTTGGATCTTATATGAAATTTGCCGGATTTATGCTTCCTCATTCAGGAACTATAAAATCTGGTGAAGATACAGTTGAATTTAAAATTGAATGGCGCGGGATCAGACAAAAGACATCTCCGTTATTTTTTTCAGAATCTGCTATTAAAAAGGAATCAGGTTGCGTTGAACCTAATGGTTTTGTTTTCAGTATTTTGAAAAGTTGTCTCAGCCTTAAACATTAGTCGGAAACAAAATGCCTATACTCTGGCAGGCCTGCCTCGCCAGCCCTCCTTATTCTATCTATACTTATTCAGCCCCTGCTGACCTTCCTGATCTTCAGGAAGGTCAGCGTGTGCTTGTTCCGCTCGGCAAATCAATCCGAGTTGCTTTTTTAATCGAAACTCAGCCGGAACCACCACAGAATATTGAGTTAAAATCGATAATCTGGCCTCTTGAAAAGAAGCCGCTTCTAAATGTAACGCATTTTCATTTATACAGAAATATTGCTTCCAGACAGTTGCAACCGCTTGGTAAAGTTCTGGAAAATGTTGTACCCAAGCGATTTAGAAGTGCTAAACTATCGTTTAAAATAGCTGATAAAGATTTTCCAACACGTTTGAAAGGTGTTGATCTCGCACGCATGTCGTTTAATTCAAGAATGCAACTTGTTCACATTTATAATGAAGACAGGATGAATGTTTGCTTGCCCACGGCTATTGAAAAGGAAGAATATGTAAGTTTGACGGCTGATCCTCCGTGGCCTGTTCGGCCTAATGCAGCGCGTCAGTTGCAGATTTTAGAATATATCTATGAAAACGGTCCTCGCGAAAAAGGTTTTTTGAAAATAGTGATGGGCGATTGGACGACCGGGGTTATTAATAAGTTACAGTCGGATTTACTTTTGAGAGTAGGGCCGCCTCCTGCCGAAGAATTGGACCCGTCCGAGAAATGTACGGTCAGCTCCGATGATTGGGATTTTGTTCCTACAGAGCAGCAGGAATCTGCTATAGTCGAAATAGAATCTGCACTTGACAGTGATAAGATGGAAGTAAAACTGCTGCATGGAATTACCGGCAGCGGAAAGACTCTTGTATATATGACAGCTGCCCGTAAATGTATGGAGCAAGGCCGTTCTGCGGTAATCCTTGTGCCTGAAATAGCTCTTGCATATTCTCTGTGGAACAGTATTTGCCCACTTTTTCCAGATTCAGAAAAATATTTATATCATGGCTATCAGACTCCGGTGCGCAAGGAAGCTATTTTCCGAGCCGTTTCATCCTCGAATAATCCTGTTTTAATAATCGGAACACGGTCTGCGCTTTTTTTGCCGATTCAAAATCCGGGTTTGTTTATTGTGGATGAAGAGCACGACGAATCATATAAACAAGAAGAACGTCTTCCTTATCAGGCTAAAGAAGTAGCGTATTTTCTAGCTCAGAAAACAAACAGTTTATTAATTTTAGGTTCCGCAACACCTGATTTAAAGACTTTTTATGCAGCACAGCAAGGAGCTTTCAGCATGATCTCTATGGAGAATCGTGTCGGGAAAAGCATGCTGCCGGAAGTGCGGATAGTTGATACAAGCAAGATAAAAAATCCTGAACAGCCATTTGCTTTTGAGACTGAGGACAGGCTGAAAGAAGTCATTGCACGAGGCGAACAGGCTGTTATTATGCTGAATCGCCGTGGTTTTTCGCCATTGATTTATTGCACTGACTGCGAAGAGCCGATTAAATGTCCGCACTGTAATGTCAGCATGACATATCATAAAGGCAGAGAACGGCTGATTTGCCATTATTGCGGAAATGCACATTCTTTTCCGCTTCCTTGTCCTATGTGCGGCGGCAGCCATTTGCTTCCGCTCGGCGGCGGCACGGAAAGACTGGAGGAGCAAGTTGCAAAGGCGTTGCCTTCTGAAACAAAAATTTTACGTATGGACAGGGACAGTACCCGCAGACAGGAAAGGCTGGAGGAGATTCTTAAAAGTTTCGCCAGAGGAGACGCTCAGGTTCTTGTTGGGACGCAAATGTTATCAAAGGGGCATAACTTCCCCGGAGTTACCCTTGTTGTTGTCTCTGAAGGCGACTTGGGGCTCAATCTTCCTGACTACAGGTCTGCGGAGCGGACATTCCAGTTGTTGGTTCAGGTTTCAGGCAGGGCAGGCAGAGGAGATAAACCAGGTGAGGTTATTATTCAAACCAGAAACCCGGAAAATCCGATCTGGAGTTCTGTTACTTCCGCAGATTATAAAACTTTTTTTGAACATGAAATTGAGAAGAGACGTAAATTCAAATATCCGCCGTTTACTAAATTAGCACTGATCAGAATCAGTTATCCTCTCAGCTGGGATGGAGATGAACTGTGTACTCCTTTTTTCAAGCAGATAAGAGAATCTGCCATGAAAATAGGGCTGATGGCTCTGGGACCTGTTCCGGCGCCGCTTTCTCAGCTTAGAGGGCGCAAACGGTTTAATTGCCTGATTAAATCTGGAGATTGGGTTAAAACCCGTGATTTATATGCTGAAATGATGAGGAGTAATCCGGATGCAAAAAATATACGAATTACTCTCGATCTTGATCCGGTTAATATGCTTTAGTTCTGGTCATTAATATCTATAGTATCAATGTCCATGTTCTCAATGTCCATGTCATCAGCTATTCCGGGTATGTTATCAAAAAATGAAGCTATTCCGGATTGATGAAAAAGAGTCAGGGCTTCTGGAGAGATTTCTCGAATAAAAAACTTTTTCCCTGCGTTTTTAAACAGGCGATGCAGATAAAATATTTCTTCTAATCCTTTAATGGAAACTGCCGTAGTGCTTGATAAATCAAGCTCAAGATTCTTACCTGTTCTAAATACTTTTTTACCAATTCTTCTAAGATCTGAAACGACTCTGGAACTTAAAACTCCTGAAACTCTGATTACAGATTGTTCGGATTTGTCATCATAGCTGACGGAACTTTGGATTGAATTTGCACATGATTCAGTCATGTGCCTCAGTAAACAGGTTTCTTGGCGGGCTAGAATTAATGGTGAAATTATATTTCTGATTCTATCACTCAGTGTGGATCTTGTTTCGTCTTTCGGAGTGCAGATCAGTAAACAATTTGGAATGTTTTTATGAATTTCAGGGATATATGTTCTTAAATTGTCAGGAGATGCGGATATTAAGATAATATCAGGTTTTGAACTGACGGCACTTGAGATTATTGAATCTTTATGTTTTTCATCTAAGCAGTCTGAAATTTTAAAATTGGTAAATAAATCCCACGATAAAGGCACATACCCGTCGCGAACAAGTATATCCGTTTTTAGCGCGGTGCTGGAAACATGAAGCAGCCTAAATCCGTAATGAGCGCAAATCAGAGCAATTTGTTCAGGGAATTCAAAGTATTCTATGGGCATTTTTATTGTCTGCCCAAGTTTTTCGGCTAATCCGATTATATTTGAATCAGCAGCAATAAATATGTCTGTTTCGTTCAGCCTGTTAAGTGGATTTCGGCCGTACTCCAAAATCCACGGAAAGGAAGCTGCAAAAATAAAATGTTTTTTTCCGGACGCAGCAAGTTCGCCCACTGCAACTAAAAGTTCATGGAAGTCCAAACTGTCAAATGGGATTCCAAAAGCAATCCTGATTTGACTGGATTCAATGAAGTTATTCATCCCAATTGATTCCTTTATCCCACTTTACCTTTCCTTTAATCTTTTTTTGCCTGCGCAACAGAATGTAGATAGCTCCGGAACCTCCGTCTTTAGGTTGCGCCGTGCAAAAAGCTAAAACAACTCTCCGGAAAGGGTCACGCGTAAGCCAGTCGTAAATTTCTCTCTTTAAAATGGGGAAACCGCCTGGAGAATTTTTGCCCTTACCGGTAACTGCAAGCAAACACCTGTGGTCTTGGAGAAATGATTCTCTGATGAAAAACATGAGGTTATCGAAAGCCTGTTCGGCCGTCATGCCATGAAGATCTATGTGAGCCTCATAGCTGTATGCACCTGATTTCAGTTTTTGATATATTTTTGAATCAATTCCGCAAACATGTCCGAACATGAATTCATCTGAATATTCCAGATCAAAATCAATATTTCCTGAAATCAGATTGCTTAAATGTTCATTGTCTGTATCTTCAGAGCAGGGGACAGGTACTTCAGGCTTAACACGTTTAACTTTAACAGTTGAGTTGTCCATTTTTTTAACACCTGCCATGGCATTCAAAAAGGCCATCTCTTCTTCAATAGGAGCATCTTCCTGCGAATTGTTATCTTCCAGTTTAACCTGTTCTTTTTTTTTATTTAATGATTCAAGAACTTTCTGAACAGATTTTGGCATTTTGGGGTCAGTTTTTATATTTTTATTGTTATCTTTAAACTTCATAGACTTTAAGTCTGTAAACGATTTCATTCTTTTATCAGCCATATTGTTTCTCCTGAAAAATAGAAGATGTAAACTAGTCATAATTTAAGCTTAAGTAAATCAATCTATGTCTAAAATATAAGTTTTTGTTAGTTGTCTGCTTGACATTTTCATTCTCGTGTACATTTTTTGTAAGCTACGAATCAAATCTGGAAACTTTTTAATTATGTTTTACATCTTTCCAGTGTGATAAATATTCCTTTTAAATATAATTTTCCAGTTTATTCTTATTGTGAAAAAAATGCTTTTTAATTCTGGACTTGAAAAGTTTAATTTATTAGCTCTTGAAAGCGTTTTTAATTTAACTAAATGATAATGCTTTTGACATATCGCTTGTAAAGTGAGGGAACTCAATGCTTAAGATAGAAGACTTGCACGTCAAGATTGGCGACAAGACGGTCATCAACGGCCTGGACTTACATATAAAAGAAGGGGAAACCTTTATTCTTTTTGGACCTAACGGATCTGGTAAGACCTCTTTATTAATGACTCTTATGGGTTTTAGTAATTATAAAGTAACTTCCGGTAAAATTATTTTTAAGGGCAAAGATATTACATACGCCCCTATTTATGAACGCGCCCGCCTTGGAGTCGGCATGTCTTTCCAGCGTCCGCCTACCATTCACGGTCTTAAAACCAGACATTTAGTTAAAATGTGTGGAAACGGTTCGAATGTTGATGTTGAAATGCTTGCCGAAAAAGTGAATATGCAGACTTTTCTTGATCGTGATATCAACGCCGGTTTTTCCGGTGGTGAAATTAAAAGATCAGAGCTGCTTCAACTGATGGCTCAGAACCCTGATATGCTTCTTTTCGATGAACCTGAATCCGGTGTCGATCTTGAAAACATGCACCTTATCGGTAAAATGGTCCGCACCCTCCTTGACGGCGAAATACAGCCTGCTGTGGATCTCAGCATGAAAGAACAGAAAGCAAGAAGTCCTAGATCATGTGGACTTATCATCACGCATACAGGGCATATTCTCGACTATATTAACGCTGACCGTGGACAGGTCCTTTACAACGGGCACCTCTGCTGTGAAGCCAGACCTCGCGACATTCTGGAACATATTCGTCAATATGGTTATCAAGAATGCGTTAAATGCTTGAAGTAGAAGCATAAACTCCACGGAGAAAATTATGAAAAAAGTTGATCTCAATTTATATAAATTTAGTGGCCTTGAGCATGCTGCTGTAGCTGATCTTTCAACTTTAAATGCGGAAGATAAAGAACAGTTGCTTATGGCCGGTGTCGATGTTGATTCAGCAGAAACCAGCGGAACTTTTTTGCAGGTTGACCATTCCAACGTTCATTGCGGTTCTACCGACAAAGACGTTGAAGTTATGGACATCAAAAAAGCACTGGAGAAATATGACGGCCTTCCTGAATATTATTTCAAGCTGATTGATAAAGATAAAGATGAATTTACAAAATCAGCTGCTGAGAATCTTCATGGCGGTTACTTTGTACGCACTAAAAAGGGCGCAAAAGTTAAAGCTCCTGTTCAGTCGTGTCTGTTTCTTAAAGCAGAGCAGTCAGGCCAGAATATTCACAACATAATTATTGTCGAAGAAGATTCAGAGCTTCAAATTATTACCGGTTGCGCCGCCGCACA